>JBDTJY010000179.1:0-8344 GCA_039935615.1 Kofleriaceae bacterium | reverse complement strand
CGAATCTTCGCCCAGACTTTGATCGAGTCACCGGGACGGAACTCGGGCAGGGTCGCCTGACGACGTTGGCTCTTATCGATCGAGTCGAGAATCCGCTGGGCACTCATGGCGACTTCCGTTGGGAATGGCCTTTAACAGGCCGATTGGAGGAGGGTTTCTACGGGAGAAAGGCCATGCGCGTCAAGGTACTCGGCCGAAGAGTCGGTCGAGCAGGACCGCGCCGGCCGAGCGAACCGACAGATGGTTCCAGTCCGAGGCGCCTTCGATCGGCGTAAGAACGCGAGATACAGACGGAATTAGGTGATCGGCCAATCCCCAGCCACTCCCGAGCAGGACCAGGAGCGGCGAAGGATCTTGCGAGGCCTCGGCGACCAGGTCGGCCGGGTGGCGGCGCGCCAAATCGGGGAACGAGCTCGCCTTGGCGGAGGTCGCGACCACCACGGGCGCGCGACCGGACTCGGCGGTGAGCGCGGCGATCACGGTCTCGATCGAGTCGGCGGTGCGCACGAGCTCGAGTGCGCGCGCGCGATGCTCGCCTTGATCGTCGCCCATCCAGAGCCGCGCGATGTGCTCGGCCTTGTCGCGCTGCGAGGTCACCGGCGTGATCAGGTGGAGCGCGGCGAGGCCGTACGTCATCGACGAGCGCGCGAGGTCGTGAATGTCGAAGTTGGTCAGCGCGGTCGTGATCACCGTGCCGGCGCGATCGACGACGGGATGGTGGACGAGCGCGAGGTGCGTGCGCGCGGCGAGCGGCGGGAACGCCTTGAGATCGGCCTTGGTCGGGCGAAACCGCTTCCACAGATCCGGGCGGCGCGCGGCGGTGCGCTGCATCGATTGCACGCGGCGCCACGCGGCGATCACCGCGTGGTTCCCGCCGGCGAGCACCGGCGGCACACCACGAGCACCATCCGGCGCCGCGAGCTCCGCGGGCCGGGTGTACTGCGGATACTCGAGCAGCCCGGCGGAGAACGATTCGTCGTCGGCGGAGGTCGGCTCGCCGAGCACGCCCGGCACGAGGCGCGCGACCGCATCGATGATCGTCAGCGCGCCGAGCTCGCCGCCCGACAGCACGTAGTCACCGAGCGAGAGCTCCTCGTCGATCGCGAGATCGATCACGCGTTGATCGACGCCCTCGTAGCGCCCGCACACGAGCACGAGGTGCTCGAGCTTCGCGAGCTCCTGGACGCGGCGTTGCGTGAGCGGCGCGCCCCCGGGGGACAGCAAGATGCGATGGCCCTGCCCCGCTTGCGCGATCGCGGCGAGCAGCGGCTCGGGCTTCATCACCATGCCGGGGCCGCCGCCGTACGGCGTGTCGTCGACGGTGCGGTGCTTGTCGTGCGTGAAGTCGCGCGGGTTGATCGACGTCACCGTGATCGTGCCGGCCTGCTTCGCGCGCCCGACCACGCCGGCCGCGAGCGCCGGCTCGATCAGCTCGGGCAGGATCGTGATGACCGTGAACTTCATCGGCGTCGCGACACCGCGGCGGTCGGGAGACCCTCGGGTGGATCGATGTGGACGACGCGCGCGTCGAGATCGATCTGGGTCACGAATTGATCGACGAGCGGTAGCAGGCGCTCGACCTCACCGTCGTGGATCACGATCAGGTCCTGGAAATCGCCGGTCGTGATCGAATCGATCACGCCCCACGACGTGCCGTCCGGCAGGCGGACCGTGCAGCCGAGCATGTCGGCGAGCAGGATGTCGTCCTCGTCGAGGTCGAGCTGCTCGCGCATCACCTCGACGGACTTGCCCTGGAGCAGCTCGGCGTCGTTGCGCGTGAAGACGCCCTCGACCACGACCAACCAACCGCGGTGCGTATCGCGCGCGTTGGAGATCTTGCGCTCGACGCCACCGATGAAGATCGTGTCGACGCCGCCGAGCGTGGCGGAGTCGGGATCGTGCGTGAAGATCACGATCTCGCCTTTGATCCCGTGCGCCCTCGCGACGCCACCGATCTCGATGCGCGCGATGCCCGGCATCAGGAGACCCCTGTTATTCGAGGATCTCGACGAGCGTCCGCTTGCGCGAATTCGGCGCCACGGCCTGGACGACCGTGCGCAGGGCGCGAGCGGTCTTGCCGCCGCGACCGATCACTTTACCGAGATCGGACTCGGCGACCTCGAGCTCGTAGACGTTCGCCGCACGCTCTTCGACGAGCTCGACGTGAACTTCATCGGGCTTGTCGACGAGGTTCACCGCGAGATAGCGGAGGAGCTCGGCGAGATCCGGATCCTGCGCCACGATTACGCGGCCTTCGCGGCGGCGCGAACAGTGCGATGAACGATCGCCTTCAAGGTCCCGCTCGGCTTCGCGCCGACCTTGAGCCACTTCGCGTACTTCTCGTGGTCGAGCTTCAGAGCTTTGGTGATCGGGTGGTAGGTGCCCAGGAGCTCGATGAACTTGCCGTCGCGTGCCTTCCGCTTGTCAGCGGCGACGATGCGATAAAACGGCGACTTCTTCTTGCCCTGACGTGACATGCGGATCGCTACGGCCATTAGTTCCTCGAACTGGAGTTTCGGAAGCGGCAATATCTACCGAGACATGCACGCAGTGTCAACGTGCTATATGCGCTGCATGTTTCGGCGGTTGGCCGGTAGCAGCCTGGTCTTGGCCGTGGTCGTGGCCACGGCGTGTTGCAACAAGGGGGACCTCACGACCCCAAACGGTGGCCCCAGTGGCGCAAACGGTAGCGCTGGCAGCGCAATTCGGGGCAAGCCGACCTTTACCGTGTTCGCGCTCGCCGAGGTCCGCGGCCAGATTGGCCCGTGCGGTTGCACGTCCGATCCACTCGGAGATATCTCGCGCACGACCCAACTTATAGAGGATGCGCGCAAGGCCGGGCCCGTGATCGTGGTCGATGCGGGGTCCCTCCTTTACTCGCAGAACCCGGTGCCGGCGCACCTCGACGCCCAGGAAGAGCTCAAGGCCGACCTGCTCGCCGCCATCTATACGAAGGAGCTGAACGTCGCCGCGGTCGGCCTGGGGCCGGCCGATTCGGCGAAGGGCCCGGGCAAAGAGCGGTTCGCGCGGGTCGAATCGAACGTCACCGATACCTACGCGACCAAGCCGCCGGCGATCGTCCAGGTCGGTAGCGCGAAGGTCGGCGTGTTCGGCGTGATCGCCGAGGACACGTTCAAGGTTCAGGTCTCGGATCCGGTCGCGGCGGGCAAGGCCGCGGTGCAGCAACTCCGGGCCGACGGCGCACAGGTCGTGATCGCGCTCGTGCAAGCCTCGACCAAGACCGAGGCGATCAAGCTCGCGAAGGCGATCGGCGGCATCGATCTCGCGGTCGCGGGGCTCGGCCAGAACGCGCCGGAGCCCGATGCGATCGACATCGAGCCGACCAAGCTCGACGGCGGCTGGCTCGTGATCCCCGGCAATCGCGGACAGATCGTCAGCCGGCTCGACGTCACGCTGCGGGGCCCGGGCCCGCTCGTCGATGCGGTCGGCCCGGCCGCGGCGAACGCGAAGATCGCGCAGCTCGACAAGCAGCTCGCGGCGCGCGATGCCGAGCTCGCGCGGTTCGCCGCGGACAAGACCGCGGATCAGGGCTTCGTCACGGCGAAGCGCAACGAGCGCGCGGCGGTCCAGGCGCAGATCGAGCAACTGAAGAGCCATCCCCTCGTCGCGCCCGTGACCGGCAGTTACTTCACGCTCGATCAGGTGAAGATCGGAAAGCTGCTCGCGTGCTCGAAGCCGACACAGGATCTGGTCACCGCGTTCTACGCCGCGGCCGGTGCGGCGAACGTCAAGGCCGCCGTCGGGATGGCGATCGAGGCCGCGCCGAAAGGCCAAGCGACCTACGTCGGCTCGGCCGCGTGCAGTGACTGCCACGATGCCGAGACCAAGTTCTGGCAGAAGACCGTGCACGCGACGGCGTGGAAGACGCTCGTCGATCGCGGCCAGCAGTTCGACTACGACTGCATCGGTTGTCACGTCACCGGCTGGCAGAAGCCGGGCGGATCGAACCTCGCGCACAACGAACCGCTGCGCGACGTGCAGTGCGAGACCTGCCACGGCCCGGGCTCGATCCACGTCGCGAAGGGCGGCGAGGAGACTCCGTCGGCGGTGCAGTTGTCGCCGCCCGAGACGCTGTGCGCGACCCAGTGCCACACGCACGAACACTCCGATACGTTCGAGCGCGAGGCGTACCTGCGCGACATCACCGGTCCCGGTCACGCCGCGAAGTTCCGCGCGAAGCTCGGCGACGGCCCGACGGGCGCGTCGCTGCGCAAAGCTGCCCTCGACAAAGCCGGTAAATCCATCGGCGCGAACTGCACGCGGTGAGGTGGCTCGCCGTCGCCTGTGTCGTGATGGTCGCGTGTGGCGGCGGCAAGCAGGCGCGCGTGCAGGAGCCTCACCACGAGCCGCACACCAACGTCGACTATGCTCGGCACGGGCTCGCGACGTTCTATGACGAGTCGCAGATGACCGCGTCGGGCGAGCGCTTCGACAAGCATGCGCTCACCGCCGCGCATCGCACGCTGCGCATGGGTACGATGGTGCGCGTGACCAACGAGCGCAACGGCAGGACCGTGGTCGTGCGCATCAACGACCGCGGGCCGTTCGGCAACAAGTCGCGGATCATCGACTTGTCGGAGGCGGCCGCGAAGCAGCTCGACATGATCGACGCAGGTGTCGTCCCCGTGACGTTGGAGGTGTTGCCGTGAGTGTCATCGAGCTCGTACACGTGGCGAAGAGCTTCGGCTCGATCAAGGCGCTGACCGACGTCAACGCGACGATCTCGGGCAACATCATCGGCCTGCTCGGGCCCAACGGCGCCGGCAAGTCGACGCTGCTCAAGTGCTTGCTCGGCCTCATCCCGTACGAGGGCACCGCGAAGGTCCTCGGCCTGTCGTCGGCGGTCGACGGCTCGCTGATCCGCGATCGCGTCGGCTACATGCCGGAGCAAGAAGCGTTTCTCACCGGCATGACCGCGGTCGAGCTGTGCACGTATGCCGGCGAGCTCTCGGGGCTGCCGCGCACCGAGGCGATGCAGCGCGCGCACGCGGCGCTGTATTACGCCGGCCTCGAGGACAAACGCTATCAACCGGTCGACGGTTACTCGACCGGCATGAAGCAGCGCGTGAAGCTCGCGCAGGCGCTCGTCCACGATCCGGAATTGCTCTTCCTCGACGAGCCGACCAACGGTCTCGACCCGCGCGCGCGCGACGAGATGCTGGACCTCATCGTCGACCTACCCGGCCGGCGCGGCTGCTCGATCATCTTGTCGACGCACCTGTTGCCCGATGTCGACCGGGTCTGCGACCACGCGGTGATCATGCATCACGGGACGGTGAAGTTCGTCGGCACGATCGACGAGCTCCGCGGCGCGCGCGGCGACGACACCGAGCTCACCATCGAGGTCAAGGCGGATGCGCAGAAGCTCGCCGACGTGCTGACCACCGAGGGCGCGACGTGCACGGTCAAGTCGCTGATCCAGCTCGACGTCGATCTGCCGAAGCACGCGACCACCGAGCTCGTGTTCCGGCGCGCGCGCGACGCCGGCCTACAAGTTCGCGGCATCGAGGTCCGGCGCGACAGCGTCGAGGCCGCGTTCCTGCGCGTGCTCGGTGCCGAACCAGAGGCACCGAAACCAGAGGTGACGCCATGAGCGAATCTGCGATCCATGACCTCGGCTACAAGCGCTACGTCGGCGCGCGCCAGGACGCATCGCGACGCTGGCGCGTGATCATGCGCCACCAGGTCGCGAGCTCGATGAAGGGCTTCTGGCTGTACAAGGCGTGGCTCGGCGCGGCGATCATGGTCGTCGTCATCGCGGCGGCGTTCATCTTCATCGCGACCGACAAGCAGTGGCACCTCGGTCGCGGTGTCACCGAGCGCCTCGCCGACATGGCGCTGCCGCTGTCGTTCGATTGGTTCGGCAAGATCGCGTTCATCCTGTCGCTGCGACTCGGCGCTTCGATCATCGCCGGCGACATGCAGAGTGGCGCGTTCGTGTTCTATTTCGCTCGCTCGACCCGGCCGGTCGACTACCTGTTCGGCAAGCTCGCGGGCTACGGCATCCTCGTCGGCATCATCATGGTCGGCGGACCTTTCGTGGTCGCCGCGATGCGCGTCGGGCTCGGCGGTTACGAGGACAGCTCGCACCTCGTGAGCCAGCTGTGGTTGCTGCTCGAGACGATCGCCGCCGGGGCGCTCGCGACGGTCGCGTACACCGCGGTCCCGCTGTGCTTCTCGGCCATGATCCCGAATCGTCGCTACGCGCTCGGTGCATGGGCCGCCTGGTACTTGATCGCCGGTCCGATCGCGATCGGCATCGGCGTGGTGATGCACTGGCCGGTCGGCGCACTCGACATCGCGACCTCGATCAAGGTGATCACCGGCGCGATGCCGGACATCCCGCACGATCCGCTGATGAGCATGAACCTGCTCGGGCTCTCGACCACCGCGTGTTTGGTGTCGCTGGTCGCGCAGATCGGCGTCGCGATCACGATCATCATCGTGCAGCTCAACCATGCACAGCGCTCCGGCGTGGGCGGTGCGGCGTGAGCGCCGCGATCGAAGCGAAGGCGTGTAGCAAGTGGTATCCCGGCAACGTCCTCGGGATCTCCGACATCACGTGGTCGCTCGGCGGCGGGATCGTCGGGCTGCTCGGGCCGAACGGCGCCGGTAAGTCGACGCTGATCAAGATGACCGCCGGCCTGCTCAGGCCGTCGCGCGGCACGCTCTCGGTGTTCGGTGCCGATCCGTTCGACGACGTCGCCGTGCGCCGCCGGATCGGCTACGCGCCCGAGCACGAGAAGACCTGGGACGAGCTGACGGCGGTCGAGCTCGTGTCCTTCATGGCGGAGCTCGCCGGCGTGCCGCGACGCGACGCGAACAACGCCGCCGAGGTCGCCCTCCACGAGATGGGCATGACCAAGGCGATGCATCGCCGCGTCCGCGGGTTCTCGAAGGGCATGCGCCAGCGCGTCAAGCTCGCGACCGCGATCGCGCACCAGCCCGACCTCCTGCTGCTCGACGAGCCGCTGACCGGCGTCGATCCGGTCGCCCGCGCCGACATCGTGGAGCGGATCAAGAAGCTCGGCGACAACGGCACGACGATCGTCGTGTCGAGCCACGTGCTCTACGAGATCGAGGCGCTGACCTCGGAGATCCTCGTGATCTACCGCGGCCAGGTGCTCGCCGAGGGCAACGTCTACGCGATCCGTCAACTGATCGACAAGCAGCCGCATCGCATTCGCATCGAGTGCGACAAGCCGCACGTGATCGGCAGTGCGCTCGCGGGCTCGGAGCACATCGCGCGCGTCGGCTTCGAGCGCAACGCCGTGTTGCTCGAGACCCGCGATCCGGATCGCTGCTACGCCGAGGTCGCCGACGCGGTGCTCGCGGCCGGCGTCCACGTCCACCAACTGACGTCGCCCGACAACAACCTCGGTGCCGTCTTCGACTATCTGACGCGCGCGGGAGGTGGCTGATGGCGAGCGAAGTTCCATCGATCGGGGCGGCGCTGTCGGCGCTCGCTCGACTCACGCTGGTCCGCCTGATCCGCGGCAAGCTGATGTGGGTCAGCCTCGTGATCGCGGCGCTGCCGCTCGCCCTCGCCGCGGTCATCGCCCGCCAACCCTCGACCGCGCTCGAGCTCACGTTCGGCGTCGAGATCTTCGTCCTCGCGATCCTGCCGCCGCTGTTCGCGGCACCCGCGATCGGGGAAGAGCTCGAGGATCGCACCGCGACCTACCTGTGGTCCCGGCCGATCCCTCGCTGGGCGATCCTCGCCGGCAAGCTGCTCGCGCTCGCGCCGTTCGTGATGGCGATCCTCGTCGCGAGCTGGGTCGTCTCGATCGAGCTGGCGCTCCACGAGGCTCCGCCACCGATGACGATCGTCGCGCTCGCCGCGGGTGCCCTCACCGTCTCGATCGTCTCCGCCGGGATCGCCACGCTCGCGCCGAAGCGCGGCATGGCGTTCGCGATCATCTACATCCTCATCGTCGACCTCTCGATCGGCTTCATCCCCGCCTCGATCCAGTGGCTCAGCGTGACGCACGCGACCCGGACCCTGGCCGGCTTCGAGTCCTCGTCCCCCATCAGTGGTGGGGTCGCGCTGGCCGTCCTCTCGGCCCTCTGGCTTGCGGTGGCATTTCGCCGCATTGGCCGGATCGAAACCTAGCGCAACATTTTGCACACGCGGAAACGTGCCCACCTCTGGTACGTTCGCGGCAATGAAGCGGACCGTCCTCCCTCTTCTCCTGGGAATTACTGTGCTTGTTGCGTGCGGCCCGAGCGGCCGCGGCGACGACTTTGGAAACGGCGATGGAGGTAACGGCTCCGGAGGGTCAGGTGGCTCCGGCGACGATGGCTGCTCGGCAGCGTCGAAGCT
>JBDTJY010000178.1:0-75752 GCA_039935615.1 Kofleriaceae bacterium | reverse complement strand
TTCCTAAAGCGTAGGTCGCAGGTTCGATTCCTGCTGGGATCACGATTCGCCCGATTACCCCCGAATCGGTGTGAACGCGATCATCGTGTCGACATCGGCGGCCGAGCAACGCGTGTCAATGAATCGACTGATCAGCCGAAAGCTGGCGAAGGGTCTGAGTTTCGAACCGCGCGCAGCTTTGCCTTTGCTTCACCTTCGGATCCGGCTTCAACCGCTGGCGCGCGTCGCCCCCACCAACGACCGACGACGAACAGCTTCGTGACACGCAGGTCCGCCCGAACGGGAACCGACGCTGCTAGGATGTTCGCGATGCGTTGGTCTGTGCTCCTAGTGTGTGCATCGTTGGCTGCCGGCTCCGGCTGCGACAAGCTTCGCAAGAAGCAGGAAGCGTCCTCGCAAACCGGCTCGGGCTCGGGTTCGGCGGCGCCTCCAGCGAGCGGTCACTCCGTCACCAAGCTGAAAGAGGATGCCGGCGTCGTCGCGCTCGGCAGCGGCGTCAGCGGCCCGCAGAACAGCGGCCCGCACGTCGGATCCGGCAGTGGGAGCGGAAGCGCCCACGTCATCGGCGGCGACGGATCGCCGGCGCATCGCAACGACGACGGTCGGGTTCACGGCCCCGGCGGTCCGGTGTTCATGGGCCGCGGCGTCGAGTGCGACGCCGCGCACGATCACTGTCTGCGCGACGGCGTGTGGTTCTCGGTCGCCAACATCGTCGCGGGCAGGCTGTTCCGCGCGTTGCCGGTGTTCGAGTTCGAGAAGCAGTGGTTCACGTGGCGCGGCGAACCCACGGAGACGCCCGGGAAGGTCTACAAGACCCAGATCGCGGGCAGCGGGTCGGTCGCCGCCGGCACCGCGGTGATCTGGTTCTCGAGCGAGACCTCCGAGAAGAAGTTCGCGGATTCGGAGTACGACGCGATGACCTCGTCGCGCTGGGAGGCCGGCGTCGTCGAATCGCAGACATCGCCGACGATGGTGATGGTCAAGGGCTACGGCGCGGTCTCGCTCGATACGGTGCGGCTGATCACCGAGTCCCGCGCGCCATGACTGCTTGAAGTCGTTCCGGATCGTCGGATTCGATCCAATCGACACCGAGCTCGACCAGGCGTGCGACCTCGCGTTCGGTCGACGCACTCGCCGCGAGCGGCTTGCCCGTGGTCGAGCCGATCGGAAAGATCGTATGGGTGCCGATCGCGACGCCGCGCTTGTGGAGCAGCGCGACGGTGTCCGCCCCGACCAGCGTGTGATCGGCGCCGACCACCCGGGTGTCGACGAAGCGCGCGATCACGTGGGAATCGAGGATCCGGTTGAGCAGTCGGCGCGCGTGATGGTTCGGATGGTGATCGTGAAACCCGAGCCGCGCGCGGATCGGCGGCAGGCGATCGAGCAGGCCGCTCGCGAAGTTCAGCATCGAGTCGTCGAAGCAGAACCCGAGCGCGAGGCCAGGGTGACTGCGCCTCGCTTCGCGCAACTTGCGAACGTCGAACGAGGTGACGATCACGCGATCCTCGGCGCCGGCGTCGCGGATCTCGCGGGCCGCGACGGCACCGATCTCGATCGGCCACCAGCGCTCGACGTCGAGCTTGAGCTCGACGTTGATCACGACGCGACTCGCGATCTCGGCGAGCACCTCGGCGAACAGCGGGATCGCCTCGGTGGTCGGATAGTGCTGGACGACCGCGTCGCCGTGCGCATCGATGCCGGCGCGCACGTCTCGGCGCAGGCGCACCTTCGAGAGCTCGTCCCACGTCAGGTCGCTGACCATGCGCGGATTGCCGGTGAGGCGATAGAGATCCGGATCGTGAAACACGACCGCGTGGCCATCGCGCGTGAGGCGAACATCGAGCTCGACCGCGGGGATGCCGAGCTCGACCGCGCGGCGAAACCCCGCGAGCGTATTTTCCTGGTGCAGGCGAGGCACGCCGCGGTGACCGACCACCAGCGGCCTCTGCTTCGCAGCCAGGAAGGGGTTCGCCACCACCTCCAGCTTGGCACACCTACTTGACGTTGACCGTGATCGGCGCGGAGGCGATGCCGTTCGCGATCACGACGAGCGACGACAGCCCCGGATCGGCAGTCGAGGGCACGTCGAGCTTGGTCACGCCGCTCGAGTCCGGCGAGATCGAGCGGTTCGAGTGGTCGTAGGTGCGCAAGAACGCGACGCGTCCGCTGGTGTTGTTCGTCACGCGGACGATCGGGAAGTTCGTCGACATCTGTGCGTCATCGCCGTAGTACGCGCCCTGCGAGATGCCGTTCATGCGGTAGACGGGCAGGGAGTACGACCGGCCGCGGTACATCGTGATCGTCGAGCCGGTCGGCGCCTCCGGGCCATCGCCGATCAGCTCTGGGGCCGCGAGGATCGCAGGAATCCCGTTGGGGACGACGCCCGGCGCCGGCGTGTAGAGCTCGATGCTGCCGTTCTGATCGCTCAGCATGACCTCGCCGCTCGGGAGCATCAGGAAGAAGTTCTGATACGACGTGTTGCTCGCGGCGTTCGTCGAGTTGGGGACCGCCGTGAACGTGGTGTCGTGCAGCTCGAAGAACGACACCGGAGTCTGGAACACGCCCGGGCTGACCGCGAGCAAGATGTCGCCGTTCGGCAGCATCACACCGGGGCCATCGGCGGACTGATTGCCCGCCGGCAGATCGGGCAGCGCGGTCCACAGGTCCGCGACTGGATCGTAGAGCGCGTTGTGACCGGTGCCGCCGATCGCGACGACCTTGCCGTCGGGACGCAGGATCTCGGGACCGACCTCGTGCGAGCCGCCGTTGTTCGACAGCGTATCGGCGATGTGCACCGGCACATCCCCATGACCGGTCCAGGTCTTGGTCGCCGGATCGTAGATCTCGGAGCGATCGAGATCCGCCCGGTTGTTCGCGTCGACCGTGACGAAGCGACCGTCCCACATCATCGCCCAGCTCTCTTCGTCGTGGATGTCGGCCTTGCCCGTGCCGATCGGCGTGTTCCACGTCAGGCTCGCCGGATCGAGCGCGGCGAGCCCGACCTCGCTGCAACAATCCGACTGCAAGTAGGTGCCGTCGGCGATCACGATGCCGGACGCATCGCCGATCGTGGTCCACCCCGATGGCGGCGACATCGAGACCCATTTGTCCGTGACCGGGTCGTAGATCGCGCCCTTGGTCGTCCACACACCGGTGCCGCTGCCGAGGTTGTACTCGCCGCCTTCGGCGATGAACCGACCATCGGGCAACGTGGCCGATCCGAAATACAGCGGCCCGTAGCCCGGCGTGCTTGCCAATTTCTTCCACGTGCCGTGCTCGTAGCTCCCGAGCTCGTCGGGGATCAGCTTCCACCAATCGCTGCTGTTGGGGTCGTTGAACAGGACGGTGCCGTCCGTCAACAACGAGCCCTGCGACGGGAAGAACGGCGTCGTGTTCATCGATGGCTGGTTCTCGATCGGTCGCCACGTGCGCGGCGCGGGCGGCGGGTCGGAACGAGGCCGATTCGCGGCTTGATCGACATCGTGGGTCGCATCGACGCAACCGATCAGAGTTGCGATCCAGAGTGCATGTCTCAGCATCGGCGGACGTGACTCTAGCGTGTTTTACGGTACCGTACGCGCATTCGCGCAACGCTCACATCGATCGTCCTGTCCCTGCCGCTGTTCGCCGCGTGCGGTGACAACGGCTCGCCGTGCGACTACACCGAAGCCGACGACGCCACGAACGGCACGACGGCCGAGATGACCGGGCTCTCCGTCGGAACGGGCGCCTCGCACATCTGCGGTGCGTTCGACCAGCTGCACTTCACGTCGACCACCCAGTCGGCCGATGACGACCGTTATCGGATCACCGTGACGGTCGCCACACCTCTGTTGGTCGACGTGTTCGTCGGCAACGGCGTCGAGATCCTGAGCGGCGTCACGGTGCGCTTCTTCGACACGTCGACGCTGCCGGTGCTGCTCGCCGAAGCGAAGCCAGCGATGACCGATCACGGCGCGTTCATCGTCACGCTGCCGGCCGGCGACTACGACATGGTGGTCGTCGGCGACGCGAACGGCGAGCTCCAGGGCGATTCGATTCCGTATCGCGTGCGGATCTCGCCGATGCCGGCATGCGACGCGACCACCGGCGCCGCGAGCTACACCGAGACCAACGATGTCGGCGGCGCGAACGATACCGTGGCAGTCGACTTCACGAAGGATCCATCGTTCACCGCGATGGCCTCGACCGCACCCGAGGTGACGTCGCTGTCGATCGATCCGGGCGCCAGCGTCAGCATCACCGGTGCGCTCGATACCCAGGCGCGGACCGATCAGTATCTCGACCGCGATACCTACGAGATCACGACCGGCGAAGACTCGAACGAGCTCGCCGTCCGTCTCGACTGGGATGGCGCCGCCTCGGATCTCGACTACCTCGTGTTCGAAGCGAGCACGATGTTGCCGGTGGTCGCGAGCAACGTGTCGAGCAACACCGGACCGGAGCTCCAGATGTTCGCGGTCAAGCCGAGCACGAAGTACTGGCTGTGGATCGGCGGCTTCGAAGGCAGCATGGCCGCCACCTATCGCGCCACGGTCTGCGGCAATCGCTGGTTCTACTAACTGCGCGCTTTGTAGATCGGCACGGTGTCGCGCGCCGCGGCCCACAGCCGCTCGTACGTCTTCAAGTACGCGGCGGGTTGGCGCAGTGGATGACTCATCCGATGGAGCTCGGGGAAGATCTGGAACGAGAATCGCTCGGGCAACGCGTTCCACAGCCGCGCGCGGCCGAACGTCAGCCCGATCGGACCGAGCGCACCGTCGAACACCGCGAGCAGATCGCTCGCCCACACCTCGATGCCGGCGAGGTAGGCGGTATCGGGCCGGTCGGTCGCGATGAAGCGGCACTCGGTGGGCACGTACTCGAATGCCGCGCGGCGCTCCCCATCGCGCACGACGATCGCGAACGTCGGCAAGCGATCCGCGGTCTCGGTCGCGAGCAACGAGTGCAAGCTGCGAAACGTCCCGTTGCCGACCATCGAGCCCGCGAGATCATCGAGCCGCGCGGCGAGTCGCGCGTGGTCTCCAGCGTCGAGCTCGCGCTTGCCGGTCGCCGGTTCGAAGTCCGGAATCTCGACGTTCGCCTTCGCGCGCGACGGCCAGCTCGCGCGCGGCGTGGTGCCGAGCCACGGTGTGGTGGCCTCGACCGAGGCGAGCTTGTTCGCCTTCATGTGGAACGTCTGGCCCGGGATTCCCGAGAAGAACTTCTCCTTCGGGTAGAGCTTCGTGATGTTCGCGACGACCTGATCGGGGTCGACGCAGAACACCTTGTGATTGAGCCACGCCTTGTCGCCCTCGAACGCGAAGCCGCCCGCGCACATGATCATCGCCGCTGGTTGGCCCCACACGGTCGTGATCAACTTGTGGCCGACACCCCAATGGACGAACGCTTGCTGCGTTCCCTCGACGCGCTCGCTCAGGAAGTCCGCCGTGTGACTCCAATCCATCGCGTTGTTCGTCCAGCTGATCAACCCGGGCTTCATCACCTTCGCCGCGACCCACTCGACGTGAGTCTGCGTGATCGTGATGTCGACCATCGAGAAGAACGATCCGTGACCCTCGGTCGATCGTACGAGGAAGGGCAGGGTGTCCCACTCGTCCCCGCAGTCGATCGACGCGTGGTCTCCCGTGAACGCCGTCACTTCCAGATCGGCGATCTTGATCGATGCTCCGGGGACAAACGGATGAACAGTGAATCCCATCTGCTCGAGGATCCGCCGTGCCGCGGACGACGATCGCGACGACAGATAGATCGGAATCGCGCGCTCGAGCTTCGCGAGCGACGGCAGATCGAAGTGGTCGTCGTGCTCGTGCGTGAGCAAGACGGCGTCGAGGATCGGCATATTCTCGGGTTGCCAGACCCGCGGTGGGAACACGCGATAGCCGAGCGCGTGGGCGTGACCGAAGTCTTCACACAGCAGCGGATCGACGAGGATCGCGGCCTTCGCGGTCTGGAACATCCAGCCCTGGTGACCCAGGAACGTCGTGGAGAACACGAGCGGGATGATACAGTCTTCCGCATGAAACGCCTCCTGGTGGTCGTGCTCGCGGTTTCGGCTCTTGTGGCGTGCAAGAAGGACGACGCCGCCACCGGTGACGGCGGCAACAACTCGCCCGATGCCACGCTGCCGACGATGACGACCGACGTCAACGCCGACGTCACGGCCGACACCACGTGGACCGGGCTCGTCAAAGTCCACAAGGCGATCACGATCGCCGCCGGCGTCACGCTCACCGTCGATCCGGGCACCGTGATCCAGATGGATCCGACCACGGGGTTCACGGTCCTCGGCACCGTCGACGTCAACGGCGCGAAGAACAACGTCGTCACGATCGGACCGGGCACCGCGAGCCGGTTCTGGGGCAACTGGAACCTGGCGAGCGGCACCGTCAACATGACGTACGTCGAGTCCAAAGGCGGCGGCTTCTCGATCAGCGGGACGGGCAAGCTGATGGCCCGCGACAGCGAGTTCTCGCAGCACTCGCACGACCTGCTCGTGCTGAGCGGCGGCGAGGTCGACATGCAGTACTCGTGGATCGGCTTGCCCGACGGCCAGACCGATACCACGCACTGCGACATGCACGTCGAGGGCGGCAACCCGATGGTCACGGTCAGCCACTCGAACCTCTCGACGTCGGCGTACGGGATCATGTTCTACGCGGGACAGAGTGTCGACCTCACGTACAACAACTGGTTCGCGAACCAGACCGACATGGACAAGTCAGGGAACACGACCGGCGATGTCAGCTTCGGTTGGTTCAAGGCCGGCAACCCGTCGAAGCCCGGCCTGACCGCGAACAGCCTGGCGACCGGCATGGTTGCCGACGCCGGCCCGCGCTAACGTCGGGTGGATGGGTTGTGTCTGCTGTGGTGGGGCCGCGGAGCTCGGAAGTCTGTGTCGCGCGTGCGCGCATGACGTTCCGATCTGCGAAGGCTTGATCGCGGAGCACGTTCGCTCGACGGTGGACACCACCGAGGCACTCGCGTGGCTCGTCGATGGCTTCGGGACCGGCCACGCGGTGGCCGGCAAGACCGGTATCGGCCGCACCCAGGATGGCGAGCTGGTCGTGCTCGCGAGCTCGGTGTCGCGCGAGCACGCCGAGATCGTGTTCAAGGACGGGGCCGGTTGGACGATCCGCGATCTCGGCAGCCGCAACGGAACGTTCGTCGATGGCGCGCGCGTCCAAGGCCGCGCCGGGCTACCCGCGCGCGTCGTGATCAAGGTCGGCGATGTCGCGCTGTGGTTCCTTGCCGATGTCCAACACGAACCGTCGGCGCCGCCGTCGTTCGCGACCGAGAGCGCGGGCGGCGGGCTCGTGCGCTTCAACTTCGCGAGCGGCACCGTCGAGCTTTGTGTCGTCGGCACCGCCGACCAGGCGGCCGGAGGCGCGTTGCTGTCGCGAGCGCTCGGGACGACCGCGTGGAACGAGACCACGCTGTCGCCGCTCGAGTATCAGTTCCTGCGCGCGCTGTGCAATCGCGCGGTCGAAGAGGCGAGCTCGCCGTCGGCGGTGCGAGGGTGCGTCGCGACCAAGCAGCTCGCACGCGATCTGCCGTTCCAGTCGAAGTACGCGAACGAAGAGAACGTGCGCCAGGTCGTGCGGCGGTTGCGCGCGACGCTCGAGGAGCGCGGCGTCGCGAACGTGCTCGCCGTCGCACCGGGGCGCGGTTACTACCTCGCGTGCCCGGTCAGCGTCGGTCCAGATCGACGATGATCTTCTGCGTCGTCGCCTGTTGATCGTCCGGGCGTCGCTCGCGCGGCGGCATGCGGCGCACCATGTCGATCGCCACCGCGATGATCACGAGTGCGAGGATGATCGCGATCGCGTAGCTCATGCCGAAGGTCTAACGCCTTCCCGTCGTCCGGCCACTCCGATCACGCGAATCTCACGTGCGGCGGCCGATGTCGACGGTGATCGTCCGCGTCGGGTTCGCGCTCAACGAGGCCTCGTGCGCTTCGACCTCGCGGCGATCGCGCCACCATGCGCGCGCCATCGCATCGGTCCAGTCGCCGGTCGGCACCGCGCGCAACGCGACCGCGAGCTCGCGCGCGCTGGCGAACCGATCGCTCGGTTGCTTCGCGAGGCAGCGCAGGATGATGCGCTCGAGCTCCGGCGCGATCGCGGGGACGAGCTGCGACGGCGGCGTCGGCTCGGCCTTCACGTGAAGCCGCAACTGCTCCATCGGCGTCGTCGCTGTGAACACGTTGCGTCCGGTGACCAGGTAGTACGCGACGCAACCGACCGCGTAGATATCGACCGCGGGTCCGACGAGGTCCGGATCGGTCACGACCTCGGGTGCGATGAAGCCGACCGTGCCCTTGATCGTCTGCGTCGTGCTCGTCGTCTTGCCGACATCCTTGACGAGTCCGAAGTCGACGACCTTCGCGACATCGGGCACGCCGCCGCGTTCGCACACGATGATGTTCGCGGGCTTGATATCGCGATGGATCAGCTTGCGCTCGTGGGCTTCCTGGAGCGCGCCGCAGACCTGCGCGAGCAAGCGCGCGACGCGACCGCTCGGCAGCGCGTGGTAGCGCCTCACGAAGTTGTGGAGGTCGACGCCAGGCAGGTACTCCATCGCGTAGTAGAACTGGCCGTCGAGGCTGCGCCCGTAGTCGTAGACCACCACGGTGTTGGGATGCGTGAGCTCGCTCATCGCCTGGACCTCTTGTTCGAAGTGCTCGAGCGTCTCGGTGTTCGCGACCTGCACGAGCTTGATCGCGGTCTCGCGGCGGAGCAGGGTGTGGTGGGCGCGATAGACCGTGCCCATGCCGCCTTTCGAGATCACGCGCTCGAGCTTGTACTGGCCGAGTTGCGCCGCGACGCTGACCTGGCTGCGCAAGCCGTAGATCACCGACGAGCCGGCGGTCGCGAGCACGACCGCGACCAGGCTGAGCAGTTGGTAGCCGCAGAAGAACGCCGTCGGCGTGAGTTCCTGCTCGGTCGTCAGCGACACCGCGAGTGCCGAGACCGACATCGGCACGAACGTCAGCAGGCTGGTCGTGAACGTGCGACGGGCACTGCTCGGCACCAACAGGGCACGCGCGAACACGGTGAACGTGGTGTAGACCAGCGCCATGTAGCCCGACGCGCGCAGATCCTTCTGGAGATACGCGCTCGCACCGAACGCGACACCGATGCCCGTCGAGTAGACGAAGTCGAGCCGGTGCAGCGCACGCAGCGACAGCGTGCGACCGACGAGCAACGCGCGCCAGATCACGGCCATCGCGCCGAGGCCGACCGCGGCGCCGGCGTACACGATGTTGCGACGCGACTCCGGAATCTTCGGTTCGTAGCTGGCGTATTGCCCCCACACGAAGACCACGAGCGCGACGAGGCTCCAGAACATGACCTTGAACAGGACCGCGAGCCGATCCTGCAGATCGGCGCGGGTCTTCTCGTCGCGATCGGCCGCGCTCACGACGCGAGCTCCTCGCGATGCGAGACATCGACCGTGATCACGCGCGACACCGACGCGGCCGCGCTGTCGTCGCCGAGCGCGCGATCGTGCCACCATGCGCGCGCGAGGTCGTCGTTCCAATCGGCGAACGCGAGCGCCGTCAGCGCACCGGCGAGCTCGGTCGCGCTCGCATAGCGATCAGCGGGCCGCTTCGCGAGGCACGTCATGATCACGGCCTCGAGCTCGGGCGGGACCGGTGTGACCGTCATCGTCGACGGCCGCGGCGGCGCGTCGGTGACGTGCTTCATGCAGACATCGAGCGCGGTCTTGCCGTCGAACACGGTCTTGCCGGTGAGCAGGAAGTACGCGACGCAGCCGAGCGCGTAGAGATCGGCGGCCGGACCGGCCTTGCCGTCGCTGATCGTCTCGGGCGCCATGTAGTGCGGCGTGCCGTGGACGATCTGTTGCGACTCGCCGATCTCGGCGGTGAACAACTGGGCGAGCCCGAAGTCGAGGACCTTCACGACGTCGGGCATGCCACCGCGCTCGCACAGCATGATGTTCGTCGGGGTGATGTCGCGGTGGACGATGCCGTGCTCGTGCGCTTCCTGTAGCGCGCCGCACGCCTGCATGATGATCGCGACGATGCGTTGCGCCGGCAGCGGACCGTCGCGCAGCACGAGCTGCTCGAGGTCGAGGCCGCCACCGAGGTACTCCATCGCGTAGTAGAACGAGTCGCCGTCGATCGTCGGACCGTAGTCGAACACCGCGACCGTATTCGGATGGGTGAGCTGGCTCGTCGCCTGGACCTCGCGAACGAACCGCGCGATGTCGTCGGCGCCGACCCGATCGGGCCGCAGCACCTTGATCGCGGTCGGCCGGCGCAGCATCACGTGATGCGCGAGGTAGACCTCGCCGAGGCCGCCCTTGCCGATCAGGCGCTCCAGCTTGTAGCGACCGAGTTGCACCGCGGCATCGACCTCGCGGCGCAGGCCATAGATGATCGACGAGCCGGCGGCCGCCAACAGCACCGTCACCGCGGCGACGACCACATAGCCCGCGACATACACCGGACCGCGGACCTCGAGCGGGACTTCGATCGCGAGCACGAGCCCGACCGCGGTCATCGGGAGGAACGACGCTGCACCGAGCACCGCGGTTCGTCGACCGGTGCTCGGCACGAGGAGCGCGCGGGTCAACAGCGCGAAGCATTGATAGATCAGGCAGGTGTACGCCGACGGCTGGAAGTCATAGGCGAGCAGCGCCGCGACGCTGAACACCACGCCGGAGCCAAGCGTGAAGAACGTGTCGATGCCGTGCAGCACGGCGAACGAGCGCGCGCGACCGACGAGCTGGACTCGCCACACCAGCGCCATGCTCGCGATCGCCACGGTCGCGATGAGGAAGATCCACGGATCGTTCTTCGGCTCGTACGTGGCGGTCGTTCGATACATCAGCTGCAGGAACGCGAGCAGCGCGGCGTTCGCCCAGAACATGACCTTGTAGAGCGTGGTCAGCCGGTGCTGGAGGCGCGCGCGCGATTCTTCCTCGGTCGCACCCGCACCGAGTTGCGCACGCAACATCTTGCGAGATCGAGCTGCACCCACGCCTTCCACGATCACCCCCGAGGATGCCAGAGATGGCGCTGATCACGCGGATCTAACTCCGCAACCCTGTGGTCCTCACGCGCGCAACCGCGACAAGGGAGCATGCACCGTGTCTTCGCCGTCCTGCTGTTGCTCGCCGCGACGGCGCACGCGGACGACCGGCGCGACCCGGACGCGACGATCGCGCACATCTTCCATGGTCCGTTCTCGTCGTCGCGCCTGTTCACGATGCCGACCGCCGACGTGATCGGCGCGTACATGTTGAGCCTGTCGCTTGACGGCAGCCTGCTGCAGCAGCCCGGCGTCCTGACGTCGGCCGGCGTGATCGCGGCGGGCTTCGGCGACCTCGCGCAGCTCGAGTATCGCCATACCAGCGCGATCAGCGTGTCGGGGGTAAACGCCCCGGTGCCGGCGGCCGGCGTGCAGCTCGAGTTGCCGATTCCCGAGCACGCCTGGGTGCCGAAGCTCGGCATCGCGGTGCGGATCGGCGTGCCGCGCGACGAGCAGTTCGGCGCCGCGGTGATCGAAGAGAAGGTCACCGACTTCTACTTCGTCGCGCGCGAGCGCGTCGCACCGTGGTTGACGTTGCACGGCGGCGTGCGGGTGTCGCCGTCGCACTTCACGCTGACCGGCGACCCGGCGCAGCCCGAGGTCGACCTGGCGCGCACGTTGGTGTTGCCGGCGGGTGGACTCGAGCTCGCGGTGAACGAGGAGTCGCGCGTGGTCGCCGAGATCGCCGAGGTGCCGCAGTTCATGTGGATGGCGAACGGCGGCGAAGCGGCGGCGATCCGCTACGGCGTGCTCGCGCGGCTCGGCCTGCGCTGGCAGATCGTGCCGAGTGTCGTCCTCGACGGCAGCCTCGGCTATCAGGTCGCGAACGACAACGTCGCGCGGGCCGGGGATGGACCGCGCGACGTGGTCGGGGAGTGGGACATCCGGCTGGGTGCCGAGGTGTTCGTGCCGTGGGGTGCGTTGGCTTGTCGCGCGATCGGCGCGTTTTGCGAATGAGGAGAATCGCTATGAAGAAGACGTTTCTAGTCACGACGATCATCGGCGCCGCAGCGCTCGCCCATGGCCAGCCCGCGGATCCATACAAGGATCCGGCGGCGACGCCAACGCCGCCGCCGCCGCCTCCAGCCGAGGTCGACAACGAGACGATCGTCGGCGAACCGGTGCCGAACCCGACGCCGATCGAGAAGGCGCCGGCGCCCCCGGCGCCCCCAGCGTCGAAGCCGGGCCCCCCGGATCCGAAGGTCGCGATGCCACAGGTGTGGTCGACGCCGACCGGCTGGCTGTTGCCGGCGGCGGTGCTGTACTCGCGCACCGGGGTCGATACGGGTGGCGGCGTCAGCAGCGACAACCGCGTCGGGCTCGGCGACGTCGCCGAGTTCGGGATCTCGTCGACCGATCAGGTCCGCGCGCACGTGCTCGCGACCGACGCGCCCAAGGCGATCCAGCCGTACATCACGGCGACGTTTCGCATGGGCGTCGCCGAGGATCGCCTGTTCGACAACCAGCCCGGCATCGTGCTCGGGTTTCGCAAGTCGTTCGAGCGCAACGTCGACGAGCACTCGACGCGGCTCGCGGAGCTCACGCTCGTGGCGTCGAAGCACCTCGGCTCACACGCGGCAATCCATGTCGGCGGCGCGTTCTGGGATGCGTCGCTGACCGGCAGCGGTACGAACGCCGCGTTTCACGATCACGGGGTCTACGCCGTCGGCGATCAGATCCGCGCGTTCGGCGGTCTGCAGGTCCAACCGATCGCGCATGCCGAGATCCTCGTCGATCTCGGGTGGGCGCCGGAGTTCTGCTACGGCTGCACCGGCAAGGATCAGATCCAGTTGCGGCCCGAGCTCGCGTGGGGCGTGCGCTATCAGGTCGCGGATTGGATGGCGCTCGAGTCGGGCGTGCGCGTCCCCGACATCGCGTCGGCGAACCTGCTCGACGCGCAGATCTTCGGCCAGATCACCTTTACGACCTGGGCGCTACGCCACCTCGTCGACGATCTGAAGTGACCGGTGCGGCACGCGATCACCCTCGTCATCGCGATCACGAGCGGCCTCGCCTCGGCGAGCCCGGTCCACGATCGCGTGCTGACCGTGCCGACCGCGGAGCTGCCCGCCGCGGGCGATGTGATCGCGAGTGGGGCGCTCGATCGTCACGGCGGGTTGGATCTCGAGGCCGGCATCGGGCTCGGTGGGCTCGGCGAGGTCGAGCTCGCGATCGCCGATGGTGCTGCGCGCGACGGCAACGGGTTGCCGGTCGAGCGCGAGACCGCGGCGTTTCGGATGGGCGCGCCCGAAGACGCGTGGTTCGTAGGGCAACCCGCGATCGTCCTCGGCGTGCGTGCGACGATCGGCACCGATCGAGCGACCTCGACCTATGTCGTCGCGAGCCGCCGGATCGCGTTCGTGTCGCTGCACCTCGGTGGCTCGCTCGAGGCGGTCGTCGACAAGCGACCGATCGTGGTTCGCCCGCTCGCCGGATTCGAGCTGCGGCCGCCGGCGATCCCGAAAACGACGCTGCTCGCGGATCTGTCCTGGCAGCCGGTGTTCGCCGCGAGGCCAACCGAGCAGCTCGCGTTCTCGTGGGGTGTCCGCTACCAGGCGCTGCGCTGGGCCACGATCGAGCTCGCGGTGCGCCACGACGAGAGCAGTTTCGGCGAT
Source organism: Kofleriaceae bacterium (assembly GCA_039935615.1). Classification (GTDB taxonomy): domain Bacteria; phylum Myxococcota_A; class Polyangia; order Haliangiales; family Haliangiaceae; genus JABFXX01. Next base: position 62,077 of record JBDTJY010000178.1, on the reverse strand, counting down.
CCCGACGTTTTTGTGCGCGTGACCGGGATGTGGGCAACCTCGCCGCATTAACCTGGCAGGACGTGAGGACGACGTGCCCGAACTGCGGTGCGCCGATCGAGTTTCGGTATGACGACTCGTTCGTGCGAGTGTGCGCGAGCTGTAACTTCGCCGTGCAGCGCACCGATCGCGGCGTCGACTCGCTCGGCAAGGTCGCGGATCTCGTCCCGATCGATTCGCCGCTGAAGTTATTCGCCGAGGGCCATCAGGGCCACGAGAGCTTCTTGCTCGTCGGCATGGCGCAGATTCGCCACGAGGCGGGCGGCATCTGGCAGGAGTGGTACGCGAAGCTCGACGGCGGCCAGTGGGGCTGGCTCGCCGAAGCGCAGGGCCGCTACTACCTGACCTACGAGGAGCCGTGGATCTCCGCGCCGAGCTCGGTGGCGGTCGGCGACAAGATCGACGTGCCGATCGGCGGCACCACCAAACCGATGACGGTCGGCGAGGTCACGTCCGCGACCTACGCGAGTGCGCGCGGCGAGCTGCCGTTCAAGCTCGTGCCGAACGAGACGTTTCGCTACGCGGATCTCTCGGATGGCGAGGGCACGTTCGCGACGATCGATTTCGGCGACGACGGCGAGCCGCCGAAGTTGTATGTCGGCAAGCAGGTCGCACTCGAAGAGCTCCAGCTCACCGGCGGCGAGGTCGGCCCGTCGCAGGACCGCACGCTCACGGCGACCGCACTGAGGTGCCCTTCGTGCTCGGCACCGGTGACCGTGCGCGCGCCCGGCGAGTCGCTGCGCGTGGTCTGCGAACACTGCAACACGCTGCTCGATACCAGCAGCGGCGCGCTCGCGATCCTCGGCAAGCTCGCGCAGAGAGCGTCGCCGAGGATCCCGCTCGGGTCGCAGGGCACGTTCAGCGAGGGTGAGGTCACCGTGATCGGCTACGTCCAGCGCAGCGCGCTGATCGAGGGCGATTGGTGGCCGTTCGACGAGTATCTGCTGCACGCGCCCGGTCTCGGGTTTCGCTGGCTCGTGCAATCCGACGGACATTGGAGCTACGTCCAGCCGATCGCGACCGGCGCGGTCGAGCTCTCGAACAACGGCGTGCTCTACGACAACGTCCAGCTCGCCCGCTACCAGCTCGCGACGCTGCGCGTCGATCAGGTGCTCGGCGAATTCTACTGGCAGGTCCAGGCCGGCGAGCAGGTCAGCTCGGAGGACTTCATCGCGCCGCCGGCGATGGTGTCGCGCGAGTTCACCGACAACGAAGAGAACTGGTCGCTCTCGACCTACCTGACCGAGCACGAGGTCCAGCACGCGTTCGGCGACAAGGAGCTGGGGCTCGGCTCGCCGGTCGGCATCGCACCGAACCAGGTCGATGCGTGGCGGAGCGCGTCGGCGGTGATGGCGATCGCGTTCATGGCGCTGATCGTGATCGGCCTCGTGTTCGCGATGACCGCGAAGAACGAACAAAAGCTGTCCCAGGAGGTCTCGCTCGGCGGCGGGCCGGGCCCGGTGCTCGCGCCGCTGCCCACGCCACCGGGCGTGACGCTGAGCGATCCGAAATTGATCCCGGTGTGCGCCGAGCTCGAAGCGGTGATCGCGTCGGCGACCGCGTGCAAGGCCGCACCGCAGTCGCAGCGCGATTCGTTCCGGGCGATGTTCGACGCGCTGTTCGTGGCGAGCGAGCCGCAGGTCCTCACCGATGCGTGCACGTCCGCGCTCGCCGGTGCGCATCAGGCGTTCGATGGCACGTGCACGCTGCCGACCCACGCGCAATACCTCGCCACGTTGCCGGGAGCGGGCTCGGGCTCTGCAGACGCCGCGAACGAGTTGACGACCGCGCCGGCCGATTCGATCTTCTTTTCGGATCCGATCCAGATCGCCGGCGGGCGCAACATCGAGCTCTCGTTCGATGCCCGGGGTCTCTCGAACGATTGGATCTACATCGCCGCGGATCTCGTCGAGCAGTCGACCGGCGCGGTGATCAGCGCCGAGGCGTCGATGGAGTACTACGCCGGCATCGACGATGGCGACTCGTGGTCCGAGGGCACTCACCAATCGTCGACGACGTTCGGCCCACAACCCGCCGGGACCTACGTGCTGCGGCTCGAGGCGCAACACGGCACGCCCGGGCTGATGCCGATCCACGTCACACTCAAGCAGGGCGTGTTCCGCGGCAAGTGGCTCGCCTGGGCGATGCTGCTGCTCGGGCTGCCGCTCCTGGTCGTCGGTCTGGTCTCGTACTTCCACGAGAAGAAGCGCTGGGACAACAGCAACGCGGGCAAGGCGCCGGTCACGCCGGTCACGATCCTGATCCTCGCGTTCGTCGGCGTGTTCATCGCGATCGCGTTCGTCTTGAAGGCGATGAAGGAGGGGAACAGCGATGACTGACAGACCGCTCGATCGGCCACCCGTGCCTCGGCCGAAGCGCCCGATGATCGCGACCGTGATGATCGTGTTCTCGGTGCTCCTGATCGGCGGATACGGCGCGATGGCGTTCACGCAGCGCGAGCCCGGCGAGCCGGATCGCGAAGAAGTCCCGAAATCCGTGCGAGCGTCGCCGGGCGGCTATCGCTCCTACCACTTCTGGCACAGCGGCTACCACGGAGGTAAGTGATGAAGCTCTCGGATATGACCGATAATGTTGTGTCGTCGGCGGTGTTCGCCGGCATCGGGCTCGCCGTGTTCGGCGTCGCCTTCTGGATCATGACGAAGATCGCTCCGTTCTCCATGAAGAAGGAGATCGAAGAGGATCAGAACGTCGCGCTCGGTGTGATCGTCGCAGGAGTCTTGATTGGCATCGCCCTCATCATCTCCGCCGCCATCCACAGCTAGCGCGGAGATCCACGCGAACGCGTTGTACCTCAACGTGTTCGTCGTCGCGATCTGCGGTCTGGTGTACGAGCTGCTCGCGGGCACGCTGGGCAGCTATCTGCTCGGCGATTCGGTCACGCAGTTCTCGCTCGTGATCGGGCTCTATCTCTCGGCGATGGGCGTCGGCGCCTGGCTGTCGCGCCGGCTCGACAGTGACAGTGAAGGCGGCAACCTCGCGCGGCGGTTCCTCGAGATCGAGCTCGCGGTCGCGATCGTCGGCGGCGTCTCGGCGCCGGTGCTGTTCCTGTGCTTCGGCACGGTCGTGCACTTCCAGATCGTGTTGCTCGGGTTCGTCGCGAGCATCGGCGTGTTGGTCGGGCTCGAGCTGCCGATCCTGATGCGCCTGCTCGAGGGCCAGGTCGAGTTCAAGGATCTGATCTCGCGCGTGTTGACGTTCGACTACATCGGCGCGCTCGCCGCCTCGCTGATGTTTCCGCTCGTGCTCGTGCCGAAGCTCGGGCTCGTGCGGAGCTCGCTCGCGATGGGCTGCGCGAACGCGGTGGTCGCGCTGTGGGGGACGTGGCTGCTCGCTCCGCGGCTCGGCAAATCGATCCTCGGGTTGCGCGTCCGCGCGGTGGTCGTACTTGCGGGTCTGATCGTCGGCGTCGCGATGGCCGATCGATTCACGACGTGGGCCGAGGACGAGATGTACGCCGATCCGGTCGTGTTCACCGAGACCACGCCGTACCAGCGGATCGTCGTGACGCGCGGTCGCGCCGGGTTCCAGCTGTTCCTCAACGGGAATCTCCAGTTCTCGTCGGCGGACGAGTATCGCTACCACGAAGCGCTCGTCCATCCGGCGATGATGACGGCGGATGCACCACCGAAGAAGGTGCTCGTCCTCGGCGGTGGCGACGGGCTCGCGCTGCGCGAGCTCCTCGAGCATCCCTCGATCGAGACGATCACGTTGGTCGACCTCGATCCGGCGATGACCAATCTGTCGAAGCGGTTCCCGGCGCTCGCCGAGCTCAACCATCACTCGTTCAGTGATCACCGCGTCACGGTGATCAACGACGACGCGATGGTCTGGCTCGACGGCAATCCCGGGCTCTACGACGTCATCGTGGTCGATTTTCCCGATCCCAACACGTTCGCGCTCGGCAAGCTCTACACCCGGCTGTTCTACAAGCGCGTGCTCGCCCACCTGTCGCCGGCCGGCGCCGCGGTCGTCCAGGCGACGTCGCCGCTGTTCGCGCGCAAGTCGTATTGGTGCATCATCGAGACGATGCGCTCGGCGGGGTTCTCCGTGCAGCCGTATCAAGTCACCGTGCCGTCGTTCGGCGTGTGGGGCTATGCGCTCGCGCGGCGCGCGCCGTTCGAGCCGCCGACCCACGTCCCGAAGCTGCCGCTGCGGTTCCTCAACGACGAAGCGCTCGTCGCGATGTTCGACATCCCGGTCGACATGAAGCCGTTGCCGGTCGAGATCAACCAGCTCGATAACCAAGCGCTCGTGCGTTACTACGAGCGCGAGTGGCGCAAGTGGGAATAGGCCGTCGCGACTTCGTCGCGATGATGCTCGGCGCGCCGCTCGCCTACGCGTGCCGCACGGCGACTCGCGCGACGCCGCCGGGCACGTTGATCGAACCGGGGATGGCCCGCGCGCACGCGCTGATCCGCGATGGCCATCCGGTGCCGCCGACGCAGTGGCGCACGCACGACGTGGTGATCGTCGGTGGCGGGGTCGCGGGCCTGGGGGCGGCGTGGGAGCTCCGTCGCCGCGGCGTCAAGGACGTCGTCGTGCTCGAGCTCGACGATGTCGCCGGTGGCACCGCGCGCGGCGGTGAATCCTCGGTGACGCCGTATCCGTGGGGCGCGCACTACATCGTCGCGCCGCAGCTCGAGCAGGTCGAGCTCACCACGTTGCTCGACGAGATGGGTGCGATCGAAGGGCACGCGCCCGACGGCACGCCGATCGTCGACGAGGCGTTGCGCTGCCGCGAGCCCGAGGAGCGCGTGTGGCACCTCGGCCGCTGGTGGGAAGGCCTGTACCTCGAGGCTGGGTCGAGCGCGTCCGATCGCACGGACCTCGCGAAGTTTCGCGCCGAGATCGATCGCTGGTCGGCATGGCGCGACGGGCAGGGCCGGCGCGCGTTCGCGATCCCACGCTCGCACGGCAGCGACGATCCGGCGGTGACCGGGCTCGACACGATCTCGTTCGCGGCGTGGCTCGATCAGCGCAAGCTGACCTCGCCGCGCCTGCGCTGGCTGTGCGACTACGCGTGTCGCGATGACTACGCGTTGACCGCGGCGGAGACCAGCGCGTGGGCCGGCATCTTCTACTTCGCCGCCCGCCAGCGTGGTCCCGGCCTCGCGGCGCAGACCGTCGTGACGTGGCCGAACGGCAACGGCGCGCTGGTCAACCAGCTCGCGAAGACCGCTCGGATCGAGAAGGGCGTCGCCGTGCTCGACATCACCGACGACGGCACGATCCAGGCGATCGGCCCGGACGGCGCGTTCGGGATCCACGCGCGCTCGGTGATCGTGGCGACGCCGAGCTTCGTCGCGAACCGGATCGTCGCGTCCCGGCGAGGGAGCTCGCTGGGCACCGCGGACTACGGCGCGTGGGTCGTCGCGAACGTCCACCTCCATGACCGTCCGATCGAGCGCGGGCACGGCGCACCGCCGGCATGGGACAACGTGTTTCGCGAGAGCCCGAGCCTCGGCTACGTGTGCGCGACCCACCAGCGAGGTCGCGATCGCGGGCCGACCGTGTGGACCTGGTACTACCCGTTCAGCGACGCGGATCCGACCTCCGTGCGCAAGCGGCTCGCGGGGGCCGGCTACGCCGAGTGGGCCGAGACGATCATCGCGGACCTCGAGCGCGCGCACCCCGACGTGCGCTCGAAGATCGATCACATCGACGTCGCGTTCTGGGGCCACGGCATGATCCGCCCTCGCGTCGGTGCGACGTGCGCGCCCGAGCGGCTCGCGCGGATCGCGGCGCACGGTCGCGTCCACTTCGCGCACACCGATCTCTCCGGCATCGCGCTGTTCGAGGAGGCGTTCGATCACGGCCTGCGCGCCGCCCGCGAGGTCGCGTGAAGTGGCTGTTCTCCGCGCCGATCGATCTCGCCGTATTCGGCGGCACCGCGCTGGTCGCGTTGACGCTGGTCGCGCTGATGCCGGCCCACGAGTCGGGCACGGCCACGTTCGTCGTCGGCGTGGTCCTCGTCGATGTCGCGCACGTGTGGTCGACCGCGTTCATCGTGTATCTCGATCCAGCGGAGTGGCGGCGGCGGCCCGGCACCTACGCCGGCGTGCCGCTCGCGTGCTTCGCGCTCGGCGTCGCGCTCTACGCGTGGCGGGGCGACGGCGCGTTCTGGACCGCGATCGCGTACCTCGCGGTATTTCACTTCATTCGCCAGCAGTACGGCTGGGTCATGATGTATCGCGCGCGCAACGGCGAGCGCGCTCGATTCGGCCGGCTCGTCGACGGCGCGACGGTGTATCTCGCGACGCTGTATCCGCTCGCGTGGTGGCACGCCCGGTTGCCACGCGCGTTCAGCTGGATGAAGGACGGCGACTTCATCGCCGGCGCGCCGCACTCGCTCGCGACGATCGTCGGCGTCGCCTACGCGATCGCGCTCGCCGCGTACGTCGCGCGCGCCGTGTGGCAGGTCGCGACCCGGCGATCGATCTCGTGGGGCAAGCACTTGATCGTCGCGACCACGGCGGCGTGCTGGTACGTCGGCATCGTCGCGACCAACAGCGACTACGCGTTCACGGTGACGAACGTGTTCACGCACGGCGTCCCGTACATGGTGCTCGTCTATCTCTATGCGCGGGCGGCCTCACGCGAGCCGGCGTCGCGCGGTGGCACGACCGCACGGATGTTGAAGACGCGCGGGCTCGTCGTGTTCGTCGCGACCCTATGGCTGGTTGCCTACGTCGAGGAGATGCTGTGGGATCGCACGATCTGGCACGACCACGGTGGGCTGTTCGGCGGCGGTCTCCACGTCGGCGCCGCCGCGATCGTGATCGCGCCGCTGCTCGCGGTGCCGCAGCTCACGCACTACGTGCTCGACGGCCTGTTGTGGAAGCGCGCGAACAATCCGCGGCTCGGCCGCCTGCTGTAGCCGACGCGCCGAGCTCAACTCTGGCGATGCAGCGCCCAGTTGAGGCACGCGATCAAGTCGTCGGCGGCCTCGAGCCCGATGCCGATCCGGATCAGCCGCTCGATGCCGAGCCGCTCGACGGTGTCTCGAGGGGTGAAGTACTCCGACACCGTGCGGTGATGGTTGACCTTGGTCACGAGGCCATCGAACGACAGCGCGTACCGCGGGATGCCGGTGGCGACCAACGTGTCCGCGAGCGCGCGATGGCCGAGCTCGTCGACGCCGCGCACCCGAAAGCTCAACAGCGATCCGGTGCGCGTGTAGTCGCGCGCGATCACGGCGGCATCGGGATGGCTCGCGAGGCTCGGGTGAAACACGCCCTCGATCCGCGGATGGCGCGCGAGAAACGCCGCGACCTTCGCCGCGGTCGCGCAGCGCTGCGCGTGATGATCCTTCGCGGCCGCGAGGTTCGCCGTGACCCGGCAGGCGCGTTCGTCGTCGAGAATGCCACCGCGCAGCGCGATCGTATCCATGATCTGATTCGCGAGGTCGGCGTCGTCGGTCGCGATGTAACCGCCGAGCGCGGTGTCCTGGCCGCCGAGCGCCTTGGTCAGGCTGCCGACTACGACCGCGACGCCGCGTGCGACGAGCGGCGTCGCGAACGCCCACGGCGTCGCGATCGTCGAGTCGATCACGAGCCGGCATCCGGGCACCCGCCGCGCGAGTGCGACCAGCGCGGCAATGTTCTGCGCGCGGACCAGCGGGTTCGTGAATGTCTCGGCGAAGATGAAGCCGGTCTGCGGCGTCAACGCGGCCGCGATCGCGGCGTGATCACCGTCGTCGACGAGCGTGATCGTGGCGCCGACGCGCTTCGCGCTCGCTTCGAAGAACGTGCGGGTCTTGTTGTAGACCTGCCGCATCACGATGCCGTGGGAGCCGCGCTGCACGAGCTGATCCGCGACGAGGGCGACCGCCTGCATCCCGCAATCGACGACCATCGCGCAGCGCGCGCCCTCGAGCTCGCGCAGCTTCGCGATCAACTCGGCGGTGCCGGGCGTGCCGTAGCGCGCGTAGAGATGGGGCAGCTCCGACCACGCGCCATCGCCACGCAGCATGAAGCCGACCTTGGCCTCCTGCCACGCGACGACCTCGGCCGAGCCGTGCAGGTCGCGCTGGATCGTGCGGCGCTCGGCGTGCAACCACGGCGCGTTGCGATCGATCGCGTCGTGGAGCTCGCGGGTCGCGGCGGCCATCTGCGCGCGGCTCGGTGGCTCGACCGGCGCTTGCGCGGGATCGAGGTAGTCCGCGATCACTCGACGACTCCGAGGAGTAGCGCCGTCTCGACGCGCCCGAGCTCCGCGAGCTGCGCGACCACCGCGCCGATCATCGCGTCATCCGAAGGGGAGATCAGAAAGCCGTGATGCGTGAGCGTCGGCTCGCCGCGCGACGCGCGATTCTGCACCGCGAGCCCGGCGTGACGCACGATCGTCTCGACGCGGCGCACGAGCCCGGGATGGGGCTCGGCGCTGAGCCGCACGTAGTGGCGACGCGGCGCCGCCGGCAGCACGGTGATCGTGCGCGGCTCGGGCCATTGCGCGGAGTTGTCCTGCGCGAGATCGATCAGATCGCCGAGCACCGCCGACGCGGTCGGCAACGCGCCGGCGCCCTTGCCGAACAGCGACAGATCGCCGGACGCGGCGGTCTTCATGTACACCGCGTTGTACTCTTCCTCGATGGAGGCGAGCAGGTGCCACTCCGGCAGCAGCACGGGCTCGACCGCCGCGTGCAACGCCGTCCCCGCGCGCGCGGCATGCGCGATCAAGCGGATCCGGAACCCCATCAGCTCGGCGAGGTCGCAATCGGCTGGCAGTAGCTCGCGAATGCCGCGCACCGCGAGTTGGTCCGGCGGGATCCACGCCCCGAACGCGCGATACGCGAGGATCGAGAGCTTCGCGGCGGCATCATGGCCGTCGATGTCGGCGGACGGATCCGCTTCGGCAAAGCCGAGCCGCTGGGCCTCCGCGATCGCGCGCTCGAGCGTGTGCTCGTCCTGCTCGAGCCGCGTGATGATGAAGTTGCACGTGCCGTTGACGATCGCCTGGAGCGATTCGATCTCGTCGGCGCGATGCGAGAGATGGCGGATGATCGGCAGCGCCGCGGCCGCGGCCGCTTCGCACAACAGCGGCGTCTCGGAGCGCTGGGCGAGCGTGGCGAGGGCGGCGAGCCGCCGCGCGAGCAGCGCCTTGTTCGCGGTGACCACCGGCTTGCCGGCGGCGAGGGCGGCGGTGAGGGCGGGCTCGACGGCATCGCCGCCCGCGACCTCGACGATCACGTCGACGTTCGGATCCGCGACGAGCTCGCCGGCGACCGTCGTCACCGGAATCCCGGCCGCGAGCGGGCCGCGATCCTTGTTCGGGTCGCGCACCGCGAGCTTCGTGACGCGAAACCGCACCGCGTAGCGCTCGGCGAGCTGAGCCTCTTGCCGGTGCAGCAGCTCCAAGACGCCACCGCCGACGACCCCGCAGCCGATCATGCCGATCCGGATCTCGCGCAACGGTCGCGCGCCGACGCCGACGTACGACGCGCGCGCCGCTCGCGCCCCGAACACGCCGCTCTGATCGAGCAGGCCTGCGAGCTTGTCCTGATCGGCGAGAAACGCGTCGTGACCGAACTCCGAGTCGAGCTTCCACAGCGACGCCGACGCGCCCGCGGCCTGGAGCTCGCGAAACAGCTCGTGCTGGAGCGCGTACGGGAACAGCAGATCGCCGGGCACGCCGACCACCGCGACGTCCGCGGTCACGCGCGCGAGGTCCGCACCGACCTGCGTGCGATCGATCGCCTCGCTCAACAACAGGAACGTGCGCACCGGAAACCGCTCGGCGAAGCGCTGGCCGTGATGATCGAGATACGCCGCGACCGGTGGATGCACGAGGCCCGGCGCGAGCGTGCCGAACCGGGTGTCGAGCTCGTCGCGACCGCGATACGTCAGCATGCCGAGCTGGCGCGCGCGGACCATGCCCGTGACGACATCGCCGTTGCGTTGGCCATCGCGCACGAGCTCGCGCTGGAGGTGGCGAGTGGCGGTGCCCCAGCCATCGGGACGCAGGCCGGCGCTGATCGTGACCAGCTTCGCGACCCGTTCGGGATGGCGCACCGCGAGCGCGATGCCGACCAGCCCACCGAGGCTGGCGCCGACATAGGTCACGGCGGTGGTGACGCCGATGCCGTCGAGCCACGCCGCGATCAGATCGGCGAGGCCGTGCGCGGACAGCGGCGCGAGGGGCGCGGTCTCGAAGTCGCGCCACGTCGAACCGTTGCCCGGCCACGCCAGCGCGAGCACGGTCGTCCCGTCGACGAGCGGCACCAGTGCGGGCCACCACGCGTCGTTCTTGTCGTCGCCCGAGCCAAACGGAAACGGCGAGGCGGTGATACCGCCGACGATCACCGTGATCGGCGCCGTGCCGAGCTCGGGACCGACCGCGTAGCCGGCGAGCTCGACGTCGTGCAGCGCGTGGCCTTCGACCATCATCGTGTCGCGACGGACGACGAGTCGGCGAGCAGGCTCGGGACGAGGGGCAGGCGCTATCACGGACACGCATCCGCGATGGTGGACCAGACCGCCGCCCATGTCGAGAGCGAGAAACCGCTGCCGGTCGTCGTCGTCGTCGTCGTCGTCGGCGCGCCCGCCGCAATGATGAGGGCATGGCTGGTGTCTCGCTGTTACGATGATCCGGATGAGGAGCGACGGCCCACTCGCCCACAGCCCGACGCTGAGTGCGGCGTCGGAGCTGCCGGTGATCGCCGGAACGCGCTTGCCCGAGGGCACCGTCGTCGGCGAGTACATGCTCGATAGATTTCTCGGTGCGGGCGCGATGGGCGAGGTCTACGGCGGTCATCACCCGGTGATCGGCAAGAAGGTCGCGATCAAGGTGCTGCGCCGCGAGCTCGCGAGCTCCGAAGAAGCGGCGGAGCGCTTCACGCGCGAGGCCCGTGCCGTCAATCAGGTCGATCACCCGAACGTGATCGACGTGTTCGCGTACGGCCGGCTCGACGATGGCCGGCTGTATCTGGTGATGGATCTGGTCGCCGGCGAATCGCTGCGGGCGCGCCTCGTCGACGGCGCCCTCGAGGTCACGGACGCGCTCGCGATCCTCGATCAGATCGCCGACGCCCTCGACGCGGCGCACGAGCGCGGGGTCGTGCATCGCGATCTCAAACCCGACAACATCATGGTCGCGGAGTCGCAGCGCGTGTTCGTGTTGGATTTCGGCATCGCGAAGCTGTTCACGAGCGAGTCGAAGCCGGGCAACGGCACGTTGACGGGGCAGGGCACCTGGCTCGGCACGCCCGCGTACATGGCGCCGGAGCAGTGGAGCACCGACGGTGCGGGGCCGGCCTCGGATCGCTACGCGCTCGGCGTGATCGCGTTCGAGTTGCTGTCGGGTGATCTCCCATTCGCGGCGTCGAGCGTGCCCGCGATGATGGAGCAGCACTTCCGCGCGAAGATTCCGGCGCTGTCGATGCGCGGCAGCACGAGCCCCGCGGTCGACGGCGTGATGCAGCGCGCGCTCGCGAAGGATCCCGAGGCCCGGTTCGCGACCGGCAAGGAGCTGGTCGCGGCGCTGCGCGTGGCAGCCGGCACCGCGAGCGGCCGCGCCGCGATCGAGTCCAACGATCACAAACCGCGGCGTTGGCTGTTCGGCGCGATCGGCGTCGGCACCCTCGGCCTCGGCATCGCCGGCGTGATGTGGACGACCGATCGAAATCCTCCTCGCGCGCCGACGGATCCGGCGATCGCCGTGGCCGCCGGGTCGATCGCGATCGACGTGACGTCGACCCCGGATCAGGCACTGGTTACCCTCGACGGCAAGGTCGCCGGTGCCACGCCGTGCAAGCTCCACGTCGCGCCGCACGCGCACGTCGACCTGACGGTCGCGAAGCCCGGCTACCTCGCGAGTCATCGCCGGTTCGATGCCGGCGCCGCGGATTCGCAGCTCGCCGTCAACCTCGGCACGGTCACGCGCTTCGAGGGAGTGTGGAAGCTGCCGGCCGGCGAGCTCCGCGCGTTCGAGCGCTACGGCGATCGCGTCGCGGTCTCGAAGGTCAGCGAGGTCAACGGTCATCGCGAGCTGTTCAAGCAGTACGGCTTCGTCGCGGCTGACACCGGGGTCGCGTTTGCCGTCGACGACGAGGTCGTCGATCCGCGCGCGCCCGACGACAAGAGCTGCCACATCACGACGCACGTCGAGTATCGCTACGATGCCGCGAACGACGTGCTCGAGCTCTATCGCCCGAAGGTCACGATCGACTTCATCAACGGCCAATGCGTCCCGCGCTCGCAAGCGGTCGCGGCCGAACGGATGATCCGGGTCGACGCGGCGCACGACAGCGTCGAGATTACGGCGCCCGCGGGTGGGCCGCAGAGACCTCCGAGCAAGCTGGTCAAGACCCGGCCGGTCCCGAAATTCCCGACGCCGACGTCGGCGAACACCAAGAAGGCGGCGACGACGCAGAGATCGGTCGTCCCGTTCGACACCCTCGGCGCGAAAGACGCGAATGGCGCGAAGAAGAAGCAGGACGACGCCGCCGCCGATCAAACGTATTCGAAGGCGCAGATCGTCTCGAAACCGCAAGCGACCCCACAGCCGGTCGACGTCCAGGCCCCCAATCAGGCTGTAGACCAGGCCCCGAATCAGGCCGACAACCGCCAGGCCGGCCTACCGACCCAGGCGCCGCCGCAACAGCCACGCTCGAAGAAGTGAGGCTACGAGAAGCCGTAGTAGCGAAAATCCTCGTGTTCGCGCTACGATCCACAGGTCGTGGCGGACGACGAAGTTCAAGCAAAAGCCGTGTTGACGCAGATGCAGGTGCGTCTCTCTCACGGTCCTCACGAGGCGCTCGGTGTCCAAACCAGCGGTGCGACTCCGGAGGGCGTGCGCGCCGCGTTCCTGTCGCTGACGAAGCAGTTCCATCCCGCGCGGTTCGGGCGGATGTCGACCGAGCTGCAGCGGCTCTCGAACGAAGTCTTCCTCGGGATCAAGGCCGCCCACGAGACCCTGCTGCGCAGCTTGGGCGTGCCGTTGCGCGGCGGTGCGCGTGCCAATCAGAGCCAGGTCATGCCGGTGTTGAGCGCCGAGGGCACGAACAAGACCGCGCGACCGGGCGCGCCGCGCGCCGTGGGGACGTCGCCGCAACAACCGATGCCGGCGATTCCGCGCACGCTCACGCCGACGAGACACGGCGTCGGCATGACCGGCACGACGCCGCCGTTCGGCGTGCGCGTGACCGCCGCTCGTCCCGGGACGCCACCTCAGACGACGCCCCAGACCACGCCGGTGCGACCGGGAACGCCGCCGCAACGCCCGACCACGCCGCAATCCACGTCGCGCGCGTCGACGCCGAACCTCGGCGGCCCACCGAAACCGGTCACCATCGACCCCGAGACCCATCGCGGAACCGGCCCGTGGCAGCCGCTCGCGAAGCCGACGGCCATGTTCGACGAACGCGCCGAGCTCCAGCTCGTGCTCGATGCACTCGCCGCGAAGAACTGGGGCGCGGCGAAGGCGTTGCTCAACGGGCTCGCGGCACGCGTGCCGACGTCGAAACGATACCGCGCGCTGATCGCGTACACGCGCGGGCGCGAGGCGCAGGCGGCGAGTCGCGGCGAGGACGCGGCCCAAGAATTCCAGCGCGCGCTCCAGCTCGACCCAGATCTCCAGCAGGCAAAGTCGGCGCTGGCCGAGCTGCTTCGCCGCCGCTAGCCCCCACAACTGCGCGGCGCGGGCTATAGTCCGTCGGAGCGATGGGCCGAGTCATCGGAATCGACCTCGGAACCACCAATTCGTGCGTCGCGGTGCTCGAGGGTGGGGAACCGGTGGTCATCCACAACCAAGAAGGCGGGAGAACCACGCCGTCGATGGCCTCGTGGAACGCCGACGGCGAGGTCGTCGTCGGTGCGGCCTCGAAGCGCCAGATGGTCACGAATCCGCAGCGCACCGTGTTCGGCGCGAAGCGGCTGATCGGTCGCAAGGCCCAGGACAAGGAGGTCCAGACGCTCGCGAGCCGGCTGCCGTACAAGGTCGTCGCCGCGAAGAATGGCGATGCCTGGGTCGATATCGCCGGGACGCCGCGCTCGCCGCAGGAGATCTCGGCGCACGTGCTCGCGAAGATGAAGCGCGTCGCCGAGGATTACCTCGGGCAGACCGTGACCGAGGCGGTCGTCACCGTGCCGGCGTACTTCGACGACGCCCAGCGCCAGGCGACCAAGGACGCCGGCAAGATCGCCGGGCTCACGGTCCGCCAGATCCTCAACGAGCCGACCGCCGCGGCGCTCGCGTACGGGCTGCATCACACCGCGAACCAGCGGCTCGCGGTGTTCGATCTCGGCGGTGGCACGTTCGATATCTCGATCCTCGCGATCGAGAACGGCGTGTTCGAGGTGCTGTCGACGTACGGCGACACCGCGCTCGGTGGTGATGACTTCGATCGGTTGATCATCGACCTGCTCGCCGACGAGTTTCAGCAGCAGAACAACATCGACCTGCGCTCGGATTCGGTCGCGCTGCAGCGCCTCAAGGAAGCGGCGGAGCGCGCGAAGATCGAGCTGTCGTCGGCGATGACCACGGATATCAACCTGCCGTTCATCGCGGCCGGAACGCAGGGCCCGGTCCACCTGATGCGCGAGCTCGAGCGCGGCCAGCTCGAGCGCGCGTGCCGTGCGTTGCTCGACAAGCTCGAAGCGCCGTGCACGAAGGCACTCGCCGATGCGCACTGCACCCCGGCGGATATCGATCAGGTGATCCTCGTCGGCGGCATGACGCGGATGCCCGCGGTGCAGGAACGCGCCGAGAAGATCTTCGGCAAGCCGGGCTCGAAGGGCGTCAACCCCGACGAGATCGTGGCGATGGGCGCCGCGGTGCACTCGGGGATCATGGGGGGCGAGCTCCAAGAGGTCGTGCTGCTCGACGTGACGCCGCACAACATGGGCGTCAAGGTCGCCGGCGATCGGATGTCGGTCGTGATCCACGCGAACACGAGCATCCCGACGCGCGCGAAGAAGGTGTTCGCGACGACCGAGGACAATCAGACGTTCGTCGCGATCGAGATTCATCAGGGCGAGCACGAGCTCGCGTCGCGCAACCGGCGGATCGGCCGGTTCGTGCTGGGCGACCTCGAGCCGGCCGTGCGGGGCCGGACCAAGGTCGAGGTCAGCTTCACGATGGATGCCGACGGCATCCTCGAGGTGAACGCCGTCGAGGTCGGGACCGGTCGCGCTGCGACAGTGACGATCGAGGCGTCGAGTGGACTTACGGCCGACGAGATCACACATCTCGGGCAGAGGGTGGCGCGATGAATTTTCCCAAGAAGTGGATCGTGCTCGGCGCGATCGTCCTCGTCCTGATCATCATGTTCGGATCGTGCATCCACACCTACAACAAGCTGGTCAGCCTCAACCAGGACGTGAAGGGCCAGTGGGCCAAGGTCGAGACCGCCTACGAGCGACGGGCAGATCTGATCCCGAACCTCGTCGAGGACGTCAAGGCCGCGGCGGTGAGCGAGAAGGACATCCTGACCAGCGTGATCGACGCCCGCAGCGCGGCGACCAAGATCACGCTGAGCTCGGATGACCTCAAGGATCCGGCGAAGCTCAAGGCGTTCGAAGATGCGCAGAACCAGCTCGGCCAATCGCTCGGCCGGTTGCTGGCCGTCGCCGAGAAGTATCCCGATCTCAAGTCGCAGCAGGGGTTCGCGGATCTCCGCGTCACGCTCGAGCAGACCGAGAATCGCATCAACGTCGAGCGCGATCGCTTCAACGACACGGCGAAGGCGTTCAACGTCGTGCGCGACAGCTTTCCGACCGTGCTGACGGCCGGCTTCTTCTCGCAATTCGGCGAGAAGGCCTACTTCCAGTCGAAGGCCGGCGCCGACATCGCACCGACGGTGAAGTTCTAGGCGAGGCGCGCCGTGCTGCGCGCGCTGTTCATCCTCGCGCTGGTCGTCCGCGGCGCGATCGCGAGCGCCGCGCCGGCGCCGCCGGTGCCCACGCGGTGGGTCACCGACAACGTCGGCTTCTTGTCGGAGACCGCGCGCGGTGCGATCGACGCAGAGCTCGAGAGTTACGAGGCGCGCACGCGGCACCAGGTGATCGTGTGGATCGGCGCGCCGGCCGAGGACATCGAACCGATCGACGACTTCGCGGCGCGCGTGTTCAAGGCGTGGGGCATCGGCCGCAAGCACGCCGACGATGGCGTCGCGATGTTCGTGTTTCCGGCGACCCACGACGTCCGGATCGAGGTCGGCTACGGGCTCGAGGGCCAGCTCGCGGATCTCGGCGCGTCGCACATCCTGACCGAGATCGTGGTGCCCGAGATGCGGGCCGGCCACGCCGATGCGGCGATCCAGAAGGGCGTCGATGCGATCCTCCAGAAGCTCGACGCGAACGGCGGCGCCGAGCTCGAGGCAACGAAGGACGACGCCTCGAGCGGATTGTCGTGGTGGCAGATCGTGTTGATCGTGATCGGCGGCATCGCGTTTCTCGCGTTCGCGATCACACACCCGAGTGTCATCTGGCTGTTGCTCGACATCATCCAGGCGTTCGCGGGCGGTGGCGGTGGCGGCGGATTCTCGTCGGGCGGCGGCGGTGGCGGCGGATTCTCGGGCGGCGGCGGCAGCTCGGGTGGCGGTGGAGCGAGCGCCCGATGGTGAAGACGCCGAAGCCCCCGAGGGTCATGACCCGCCGCTTACGTAAGTACATCGATCACGATCGGGTGCGCGCCGCCGTGGAAGCCGGCGAGCGGACGACGTCGGGCGAGATCGTGGTCGCGGTGTCGCCGTGGTTCTGGGGCAACGTCGAGCGGGTCGCGAAGCGCGCGTTCGATCGGCTGGGCGTGGGCCGAACGCGCGGTCATACCGGCGTGTTGATCTTTGTCTGTCCGCGGCGCCGGCACGCGACCGTGTTGGGCGATGCCACGATCCACGCGGCCGCTGGTCAAGCGTTGTGGGATGGCGCGGCCGCCGAGATCGAAGCCGGTGCGAAGTCCGGCGATCTCACGGCTGGTGTCGTGCGCGCGATCGAGCTCGTGGCCGCGGAGCTCGCGGCGCGGTTTCCGCGCGGTCCCGACGACTCGAACGAGCTCCCGAACGAACCGATCGCCGGTTGATCTGGGGCTGATGCCGGATGACCGGGCGGAGCGAAACCGACCCCGGCCGTCCCATCCAGGTCGCGTCGCAGAATCAGTATTATGTCAACTCGCAGGTGTCGCCGAGGGCGGGATTCCACACAGTTGGCGGATCCACGGTCGCCTGTGCGGTTACGCTGATCGAATGGCCCGCAATCCCACCACGGGGCTCCGACCCGAGTCGGTCGCGCCGTACTTCGTGCTGGTCGCGCTGGTTCACGCCGCCGCGGTCGCCACGCGGTTCGATCTGGTCGCGGCGAAGATCCCCGAGGCCGGCCAGCTCGCGATCATGCTCTCGCAGTTCCCGCTGATCGTGTTGTCGGGCTACTTCGAAGGCCGGCTCGATCACGGGCCGACCCTGGCGGGCCTGCCGCTGTGGATGCGGATCCGGTCCAAGCCGGTCAAGCTCGCCTTCACGTTCGGTTTCATGTACGTGGCCTGCGTCGTCCTGCAGACCCTGCACTTCTCGATCGGTCCGATCGATCCGACCCCGCCGCTGGCGTTTCCGCCCGCGCAGCGCGCCCTGTGGTTCGCGATGTTCTCGGCCGGCATGTTCTTCCCGTTCTACCTGGCCGCCACCGGCATCCTGATCCCGATCCTGCGCGTGCTGACCAGGCCGCTGCGCGCGCTGCCGCTCGCGATCGGCGCCGTGGTGGCCCTCGGGCTCGGCGTGGCTGCGGGCGTCGTGATCGACGCGCTCGCGACCAAGACCAAAGTGACCGCGTTCGTCGACCTGGTCCACGACGCGATCAACACGAACCCGCTGCTGCTGCTCGGGGTCACGCTCGGGATGATCTTCATCCCGATGCTGATCGGCGTCGCGCTCGGGAAAAGAGCCGACTGAGGAATGCCAGGGGCCGCGCCGGCGGTTGCCGGCTCGATGGCCCGCTTCGCGCTCAGTCCGCGCCCGCCGATCGTGGCGTCGGCGAGCCTGTTCGCGCTGGTCGTGATGCTCGGGCCGCGGCCGGTCGCGATGACGCTCGAGCCCGAGCCGATGGGCCCGAGCCCGACGTGCGTCGTTCACGGCGATCGCCGCGGCGAGCTCTACCTGCCGGATCCGAGCTGGACCTCGCAGATGCCGACGTTGGTGCCGCGCGGCCACTGGACGATGCCGATCCTGCCGCCGCACGAAGCAACGCCGATCCTCGATGTCGACAGCGTGGTGTCAGGTTTGAAGCGACTGCTCGCCACGCCCCACACCTGAGCTTGCTATAGCTCTACGGTGACGGCCCCGTTCGGCGAAGCGACGCGGACCTGGTTCGCGCGCAGCTTTGCCGCGCCGACGCCGGTGCAGACCCGCGGCTGGGACAGCATCGCCAGCGGTCGCCACACGCTGATGCTCGCGCCGACCGGCAGCGGCAAGACGCTCGCCGCGTTCCTGTGGTGCCTCGATCGCTTGGTCCAGGATCCCGGTGATGGCGCGACGCGCGTCGTCTACGTCTCGCCGATCAAGGCGCTCGCGTACGACGTCGAGCGCAACCTGCGAGCGCCGCTCGTCGGACTGCAGGCGCTCGGTGCCGGTGGCCAGATCACGGTCGACGTGCGCACCGGCGATACCTCGCCCAAGGAGCGCGAGCGCCAGCGCAAACATCCCGGCCAGATCCTGATCACCACGCCGGAGTCGCTGTATCTGTTGCTCGCGGGCCAGTCGCGCGAACGGCTGCGCACGGTCGACACGATCATCGTCGACGAGATCCACGCGCTCGCGCCGACCAAGCGCGGCATCCACCTCGCGCTGACGCTCGAGCGCCTCGCGCACCTGGTCACGAGCTCCGGCAACCCCGAACCGCAGCGCATCGGCCTGTCGGCGACTCAACGTCCACTTATCGAGGTGGCTAAATACCTGGGAGGGGACCGCGCGGTCGAGATCGTCGACGCGAGCGCGAAGCCGTCACTCGACCTCCAGATCATCGTGCCGGCGCCCGACATGGATCACCCGGGCACGCCGGGCAAGGACGGCGGCGGCATGTGGCCGCTGATCTATCCGCAGCTCCTCGACCTCATCCTCGCGCACCGCTCGACGATCGTGTTCGTCAACTCGCGGCGGCTCGCAGAGCGCGTGTCGCAACAGTTGAGCGAGCTCGCGGTCGCGCGCGGCGTGGTGTTGCAGGACGTCGAGCTCGTGCGCGCGCATCACGGCTCGATCGCGCGGCTGCAGCGGCTCGAGATCGAAGAAGCGTTGAAGGCCGGCCGGCTGCGCGCGATCACCGCGACCAGCTCGCTCGAGCTCGGCATCGACATGGGCGCGGTCGATCTGGTGCTCCAGGTCGAGTCTCCCGGTGCGGTGTCGCGCGGGCTCCAGCGCATCGGTCGCGCCGGTCACCAGGTCGGTGGCACGAGCATCGGCCGGATCTTTCCGAAGTTCCGCGGCGACCTCCTCGAGGCGACCGTCGTCGCGCGCGGCATGCTCGACGGCGACGTCGAGGCGATCCGTGTGCCGGATAGCGCGCTCGACGTGCTCGCGCAGCAGATCGTCGCGATGGTCGGCGCCGACCCGTGGCCGGTCGCCGAGCTCGAACGCGTGATCCGCCGCGCCGCGAGCTATCGCGATCTCGCGCGCGGCGCGCTGACCGGCGTGCTCGACATGCTCGCCGGTCGCTATCCGAGCGACGAGTTCGCCGAGCTCCGCCCGCGCCTGACCTGGGACCGCCAGGCCGACGTGTTGATCGGCCGCAAGGGCGCGCGCCTGTTGTCGGTGCTGTCGGGCGGTACGATTCCGGATCGCGGGCTCTACGGCGTACACCTCGGCGCGCACGGTCCAAAGGTCGGCGAGCTCGACGAGGAGATGGTGGCCGAGAGCCGCAAGGGCGAGACGTTCATCCTCGGCGCGACGACGTGGCGGATCGAGGACATCACGCGCGATCGCGTGATCGTCATGCCCGCGCCCGGCGAGCCCGGCAAGATGCCGTTCTGGCGCGCCGATGGCCCGGGGCGCCCGGTCGAGCTCGGGCGGGCGCTCGGTGCGTTCTGCCGCGAGCTCGACGGCCGGCTCGCGGCGTCGGTCGAAGCCGCGAAGGCGTGGCTCGCGACCGACTACAGGCTCGATCCGCTCGCCGCGCAGAACCTCACCCAGTATCTGATCGATCAGCGCGCCTCGACCCACGCGATGCCGACCGATCGCGCGATCACGATCGAGCGGTTCCGCGACGAGCTCGGCGACGTCCGCGTGTGCCTGCTGTCGCCGTTCGGCGGACGCGTCCACGCACCATGGGCGCTGATCCTCGCGCACCAGCTCGAGCGCGACCTCGGCTACCCGGTCCACCCGCTGTGGACCGACGACGGCATCGCGCTGCGCTTCGCCGACGGCGACCTGATGCCGACGGATGACCAGCTGCTGCCGGATCCCGATGACGTCGAGCGGATCCTCGTCGACGAGCTCGCGCGGTCGAGCGTGTTCGCGAGCCACTTTCGCGAGAACGCGGCGCGCGCGTTGTTGCTGCCGCGCCGCCGCCCCGGGAAACGCACGCCGCTGTGGGCGCAGCGCTTGAAGGCCCAGCAACTGATGGGCGTCGCGCTGCGGTTCCCCGCGTTCCCGATCACGCTCGAGACCTATCGCGAGGTCTTGCGCGACGTGTTCGATCTGCCGGCGCTGCTGACCGTGTTGCGCGATGTCCGCTCGCGCGCGATCCGGATCGAGCCGGCGGTCACCGAGGCCGCGTCGCCGTTCGCGCGCTCGCTGGTGTTCGACTACGTCGCCGCGTTCCTCTATCAGGGCGACGCGCCGCTCGCCGAGCGCAAGGCCCAGGCGCTGACGCTCGATCGCGACCTCTTGCGCGAGCTGATCGGCGGCGGTGCGCTCCGCGATCTGCTCGATGCCGACGTGCTCGCCGAGATCGAGGCCGAGCTCCAGCAGCTCGTCCCGGAGCGCCAGGCGCGCTCGCTCGACGAGGTCCACGATCTCGTGCGCCGCGTCGGCGATCTCGATGCGCGGGAGATCGCGGCGCGCTCGACGCCGGACGTCGACGTCCCGACCGTGATCGCGGAGCTCGTCGAGCGCCGCCGGCTCGCGGCGGTCCGGATCGCCGGCTTCGAGCGCTACGTCGCCGCCGAAGATGCCGCGCGCTATCGCGATGGCCTCGGCGTCGCGCTGCCGCAGGGACTCCCCGCCGCGCTGCTCGAGCGTGCGGTCGATCCGCTGATCTCGCTGGTCGCTCGCTACGCGCGGACCCACGGCCCGTTCACCGCCGAGGGTCCTGCCGCACGCTGGGGCATGGCCGCGGCGATGATCGAACCGATCCTCGCGCTGCTCGAAGCCCGGACCCAGCTCGTGCGCGGTGACCTGCGCCCGGGCGGCATCGTGATCGATAGCTGCGATCCGGAGGTGCTGCGCCAACTCCGGCGGCGCACGCTCGCGAAGCTGCGCGCGCAGGTCGCGCCGGTCGATGCGACCGCGTACGCCGCGTTCCTGCCGCGCTGGCATGGTCTCGATCAACCGCGGCGCGGTGCCCTCGCCGTTCACGATGCGGTCGTGCGGCTCGAGGGCGTCGCGCTGTCGTTCACCGAGCTCGAGCAACGGATCTTGCCGGCGCGGATCCTCGACTATCACCCGCGGATGCTCGACGAGCTCGGCGCCGCGGGCGACCTCGTGTGGGTCGGCGCCGGCGCGCTCGGCACCAAGGATGGCCGGGTGATCCTGCTGCGCCGCGATCGCGCGCGCGAGCTCGCACCCGAGCCGCAGCCGATTCCGAATCATGGTCCGCTCCACGATCAGTTGATCGCGCACCTCCGCGCCGCCGGTGCGTCGTTCGTCGTCGGGCTCGAGCAAGTCACCCGCGCGCCGCGCGCCGAGCTCACCGCCGCGATCTGGGACCTCGTGTGGGCCGGGATGCTCACCAACGACACGTTCGCGCCGCTGCGCTCGCTCGCGGCACCGAGTGCGCGGCGCGCGAATGCCCACGCGACGTTCGGCGGGCGCTGGTCGCTCGTCGAATCCCTCGGCGCGGCACCGACCGCGACCGCGCGCTTGCATGCGCAGGCGACCGGCGTGCTCGAGCGCTGGGGCATCGCGAGCCGACAAGGCGCGCGCGCCGACGACGTGCCCGGCGGGTTCTCTGCGATCGGCGACGTCTATCGCGCGATGGAGGACTCCGGCACGGTGCGCCGCGGCTACTTTGTCGAGAGTCTCGAGGGTGCGCAGTTCGCGTGGCCCGGTGCGATCGATCGCCTGCGCGAGGTCCCGCGTGGCACCGCACCACGCGTCGACCTGCTCGCCGCGGTCGATCCGGCGAACGCCTGGGGCAGCGTCCTGCCGTGGCCGCAGCTCGCGGATCCCGATGCGAAACCGGCGCGCCGGGTCGGCGGCACGGTCGTGATGATCGACGGTGCGCTCGCGCTGTGGATCGAACCAAAGGGCAAACGGATCTCGACCGCGATGGGCGCCGATCCGGCCACCATCGAGCTCGCGCTCGCGGTCGGCACGCCGCAGCTCGCGTGGAAGCAGCGCCGGCGAGAGCTCACGATCGAGCTGATCGATGGCCAACCGGCGGGGCAATCGCCGTGGGCGAAGGGCCTGCTCGCCGCCGGCGCGCGCGTCGACTATCGCGGCCTCGTCGTGCGCGGCATCTCGCCCGCGGCGCCGCAGTCCGAGCCGGCGCCCGAACCCACCGACGACGAAGATCCCGATGCCTGAGGGCGACGCGATCCGGCGCGTCGCGAACAAGCTCGCGCCGCTCGTCGGTCAGACGATCGTCCGCGCGACCACACAAGGCCTCGTGCGCAACCTCGACGGCCGGACCGTGACCCACGTCGACGCGCACGGCAAGCACCTCGCGATCGACCTCGATGACGCGACGCAGATCCGCGTGCACCAGGGCATGAACGGGCGGTTCTACAGCTTCACGCGCGCCGATGGTGAAGCGCGCCTCGCGCGGACGTCGCCCGGTCGGGCCAGCCTCGTGCTCGCGACCGCGACCGATCTGTGCTTGTGGCAAACCTGCCCGACGGTCGAGATCGTTCCGCGACGTGCAGCATTACGCGGCATGGCGATCGGTCAGCTAGGGCCGGATGTCCTTGCCGGCGACTTCGATAGCCGGCAAGCGGCCGAGCGAGCCGCGTTGCACGACTCGCGCATGATCGCCGACGTGCTCCTCGACCAACGTGTGGTCGTCGGGCTGGGAAACATCTGGAAGACCGAGTCGCTGTTCGCGTGCCGGATCGACCCACGGACGCGCGTCGCGGCCATCCCGCGACACACGCTCGTTCAGCTCTACGAGACGGCGCGCGAGCTCATGCAGCGCAGCGTCGAAGGCGTGCGTGATTTCGCGGCGTATACGCGCACCGGAAGACCGTGCCCGCGCTGCGCTGCGTCGATCACCGCGTATCAGCTCGGTGATCCGCCGCGCTGGACCTGGTCGTGCCCGAGTTGCCAGCCCCCACCTGCGCACGCTCGTTAGCGGAAGCCGAGCTAGCCGGTGGCGGACTTGCCACCCAGGCGCAACTAGCCGAAACCACGTGGTTGGCAGTTGGTATCGGGGTTGCTGTAGGTCCGCACGTCTTTCAAGGAGCTGCAGTCATGGCTACCGCGATCGCTTTCCCGACCGAGACCTTCCCGCACGCCAGCGAAGTTTCCACGACCCTCTCGCTCGGCGCGGGAGCGGCCTTCGAGATCTTCGCGGACGCGGTCGAAATCCCGCGGTGGCTGCCGCTGGTCCAGACCGCCCGCGTGCTCGATCGCCACGACAACGGGCGCGCGAATCGGGTCCAGTTCACCCGCAAGCTCGAGCGCGGATCACTTGGCTATACGCTCGAGTACACGTACTCGCCGAGCAACTACACCGTTGGGTGGACGACGCCGCGGTCCTCGAACGTGGTGCTGTCTGGCGAGGCGCGGTTCGCACCGCTGTCGAGCCGTGCATGCCTGATGCTGTATCGAGTCACGATCGAGCTGCCGATCGTCGACGACTTGCTGGCGTCCGAGCTCGATGGTCACCCCGCCTCGCTCGTCGTGTCCCAGTTTCGAGAACACCTGCGCCGTCTCTGTTAAGGCCGTGGGACCTACATCGCTTTCGGTGGGTCCCGGCCGTAGAGTGGGAACATCGTGTCGGAGGGGCGTCCATTTGTACCGAAGGCTGCGTCAGCTCCGGCTCCGGTGACCACCGCGGCGGTCGACGAATCGCCGAGTCGGTTTCCGCACGGCACGTCGAAGAATGCGCGCGTCGAGGAAGCGAACGCGATCACGCAAGAGCTCGCGGAGCTCGAGGTCGCGCTCGGAAAATGTCTCGCCGCGCTGACGATGCATTTTCAACCGATCGTGCACGCATCGAATCGCGCGCGCTTCGGCTACGAAGCGCTGCTGCGCTCGCGCGATAAATCGCTGCCGCACCCCGGTGCGATCCTCGATGCCGCCGAGCGGCTCGAGCGCATCCCGGCACTCGGTCGTGCGGTGCGCGCGCAATCGGCGAAGGTGATCGCGGAGGCGCCGGTCGAGCGCGGCCTGGTGTTCATCAACCTCCACTTGCTCGATCTGTTCGACAAGCAACTGACCTCGCCGTTCTCGCCGCTGTCGAAGGTCGCGAGTCGCGTCGTCCTCGAGATCACCGAGCGCACGTCGCTCGAAGGTCAGGCCGACGTCCGCTATCGCGTCGCCGAGCTGCGCGAGCTCGGCTTCAAGATCGCGATCGATGATCTCGGCGGTGGCCACGCGCGGATGGGCACGTTCACGCCGCTCGACTGTGACTACGTGAAGCTCGACATGTCGCTCGTCCGCGATATCGATCAACACGCGATGAAGCAGCGGCTCGTGCGCTCGGTGACCGAGCTGTGCCGCGAGCAAGGAACGAAGATCATCGGCGAGGGCGTCGAGACCGAGGCCGAGGCCCGGGTGCTCGTCGAGCTCGGTTGCGACTACCTCCAGGGCTATCTGATCGCACGCCCTGCTCTGCCGTTCTGCGATCCGCTTTAGTCGTCGCTTTAGTCGTCGCTTTAGTCGTCGATGTCGAAGTTGTAGAGCACGCCGCGGTTCGACATCACGAACAACCGGCCATCGCTGGTGAGCGTCGGTTGCGCCGAGATGCCATCGCCGGGATCGAAGTACTCGAGCGTCTTGCCGGTGCGGCGCTCCGCGAGGAACAGGCCGTCGTCGGCGAGCGAGTACACGAGCATGTCGTCGAACACGACCGGCGCACCGGGCTCGCCGCCGCCACGTGCGCCGACCCGCCACAGCACGTTGCCGTCGAGATCGATCGCATAGGTGCCGAGGTCGGCGACCGAGACGTAGACGGCTTTGCCATCGGTCGCGAGCCCACCGACGTTACCGGTCGAGCTCGGCAGCGCGACGTCGTAGAACGGCACGCGCCACTTCACGAGGCCGGTCGCCTTGTCGATCGCGTAGACGCCGCCCGACGACGACGATGCGTACAGCACCTGGCCGAGCACGATCGGCGTCGCGTCGACGTCCATGAAGCGCTCGGCATCGGCCTTGAGCGAGGTCGACCACGCGATCGAGCCGGTCTCCTTGCGCAGCGCGACGAGCGTGCCGTTCGAGAACCCGGTGTAGAGCAGCTCGCCGTCGAGGACGACGCCGGCGTGTCCGCGCAGCGTGTACTCCTCGGGCGTCTCCGCCTTGTATTGCCACTTGTACTTGCCGGTCATCGCGTCGACGGCGATCACCTGATCGGCCTCGTTCGCGAACACGATCAAGTCGCCGGCCAGGGTCGGCGTTTGCTCGATCGGGCCACGGCCCTGATAGCGCCACTTCTCTTTGCCGGTCGAGGCGTCGAGCGCGACCAGGAAGCCGTCGTTGGTGCCGACGTAGAGTACGCCGCCGCTGATCAACGGCGCGCACGCGACCGAGCCGAGCTGCTTCTTCCAGCGAACGTCACCGGTCGCGATCTTCAGCGAGAAGAACCGGCCACCGGCCGAGCCGACGTAGGCATTCTCGCCCGACACCGCGACGGCGGCGAACTCCTGCGGCGCGATCTCCGTCGAGCGATCGGAGGTGACGAACTTCCACTTGAGCGAAAGCCGGTCCTCGGCGAGCGGCTCGATGCCTTCGGCGCTCATCGCATCGGCGTGCTTGGGGTCCCAGGGGCGACCGCACGCGGCCGAGAGCAATAACGCAGCGAGGGCGAGCTTCATAGTTCGGTCAGGTTCCGAGCGACGCGAGGCGCTGTTCGATCAGCGGGGCGAGCTCGCTCGAGTCTTTCGCCGCTGCTTTGGCTTTCTCGTACATGGCTTTCGCGTCGGCAGTCTTGTTGAGCAGGCCGAGGAGGCGGGCTTGGTGATAGAGCGAGTAGGCGTAGCGCGGGCCCTTGTCGTCGGGCTGCATCGCGGCGAACGTGGCGAGGGCGGCTTCGAAGCCTTTCTGCACGGCGGCCTGATCCTTCTCGGTCGCGGCCTTCATCTCCTCGACGAGGCCGAGGCCTTCGCGGGCGAGGACGCCGTCGATGCCCTGCTTGTGCTCGGCCTGCTTGTATTCGGTCATCGCTTCGTCGAGCTTGCCCGCTTGGACCAGCAACGAGGCGCGATAGGTCGGCCCGGCAACCTCGGTGGGGTGCTTGACGAGCGCGTCGAGGATGGCGGTCGCGCGCTCCTGCGCCGTGGCGAACGTCGGGTCGTGGTCTTTGAGCGCCGGGTTCGCCTCGGGCGGTGCGCTCGGATCGACGACCTTGCGGTCGGCGACATCGAGCACGAGCGCCAGCTGGTCGGTCTTCTTCTCGCGACCGGAGTCGCGGAAGTGGATCACGACCGCGATCACGGCCCACACGGCGAAGCCCAGCACCACGAACCCGCCGATCTTCTTCCGGTACGGGTAGACGCGGTCGATGAACGAGTCGCCTCCCACGTTGACCGGCTTCGGATCAAACTTCGGGGTCGCTTTGGACGCCGGCGCGTCAGTTTGTTTTTTGTCGTCCTTGGAGGCCACGGCGAACCGCGATGTAGCACAATTCAGGGGTTTGGTGGCTTGGACCTCGCGTGCCCTCGCAGTGTTGCCCGTGATCGTCGCGGCGCAGTCGGCCCACGCCGAAGGCGAGCGTGCGCTCTCGGTCGGCCTGTCGTGGGCCTCGTTCTCGACCCCCGGCAAGAAAGTCGGTTCAGCGGTCCCGCCCGACATCACGCCCGACGGCGGCGGCTCGCTCTCGCTGAGCTACGAGCGCACGTTCGGTAGCGATTTCTCGCTGCGAGGCGAGTTCGGCGGCGCCTACTTCCACGGCGGCGACGACCCCAAGAAGATGCAGAGCCCGAGCTCGTACGCGACGTTCGGCGACGTCGGCTTCGTGTACCGGTTCGACATCTACACCGTCGTGCCGTACGCGTTCGCCGGCATCGGCGGCATCCTGTCGGGCGGCGGCCCGATCGACCAGCACGGCTCGGGCGATGAATTCGCGGTCGTGATCGGCGGCGGCGCCGACTGGCTGCGCGCGCGGGATCACTCGTACGGCGTCGAGCTCCGCATCGCCTCGTTCGCGGGCGACATCACGGTCACCACGATCGGCTTCCGCGGCACGACCCGCTGGGGTTTCTTCTAGTCTTCTTTGTGACGGTCCTTCCGGGTCTTCACGAAGATCCGGATCGGCGTCCCGCGGAAGCCGTAGGCCTCGCGCAGCCGGTTCGAGATGAAGCGCTTGTAGCTCGGCGACAGACCGTCGAGCGAGCTCGCCCACAGGATGAACGTCGGCGGCTTGCTCGCGGCTTGCGTGATGTAGTGGACCTTCACGGCCTTGCC
Organism: Kofleriaceae bacterium; assembly: GCA_039935615.1. Taxonomy (GTDB): domain Bacteria; phylum Myxococcota_A; class Polyangia; order Haliangiales; family Haliangiaceae; genus JABFXX01. Next base: position 34,320 of record JBDTJY010000178.1, on the reverse strand, counting down.
GCGGAACAGCGGCGGCGGCATCTCCTGGATGACCTCGGCGAAGAACCGATTGAGCTGCGCGGTCGGGATGCGCTTGCGATGCTCGGCGGCGGCGCGCTCGACGAGATCGAGCAAGCGATCGACGCCATCGCCGCGCTGCGCGGAGATCATCGTCGACGGCGCCCAGGTCAGGAAGTGGAACGTCTCCTCGGACAGATCGCGGAGCTTTGCCTTCTTCGCATCGCCGGTGATCAGATCCGATTTGTTGAGCGCGATCACGATCGCGCGGCCGGCCTCTTCGATCTTGCTCGCGATCCGCGCGTCTTGCTCGGACGGGCCGAGGTCGGCGTCGATCACGAGGACCGCGACATCGGCGCGTGCGATCTGGCCGAGCGCCATCGACACGGCGATCCGCTCGATGTCGGCGTCGATCCGCGCCTTGCGGCGAATGCCGGCGGTGTCGATCAGGATGTAGTCGCGACCGCCGATCGAGAACTCGGCGTCGACCGGATCGGTCGTGGTGCCGGCTTCATGGTGAACGAGCGAGCGCTCCTCGCCGAGCAAGCGATTCGTCAGCGACGACTTGCCGGCGTTCGGCCGACCGACAAACGCGACCCGCAGCTTCGCCGGTGGATCGTTCGGGCCGGGCTCGGGCTCGGGCGCTTCGTCCTCGGGCGGCGGCCCGTCGATCAACGGATCGTAGTCGTCGTCCCCCGGCTTGGCAGGCGCATCTTCGTCCGGCGGCCGGACCGATCCGGTGGCCTGCGTCACCGCCTCGAGCAGCGCGTCGATGCCGCGACCGTGGGACGCCGAGACCGGGTAGATTTCGCTGAGCCCGAGCTCGTGAAAATCGTGGACCATGTGGTCGTTGGTCGGGTGATCGATCTTGTTGATCGCGAGGAACAGCGGCTTGCCGGTGACCCGCAGCTTCGCGGCGAGCTCCTTGTCGATCGCGGACACGCCGGCGCGCCCGTCGACGACCAGCACGATCGCGTCGGCTTCACCGATCGCGACCATCGCCTGGCGGTGGATACCGGCGCCGATCACCTCGCGCAGCGCCTCGGGATCGAGGCCGCCGGTGTCGACGACGCGCAGCGGCGCACCGAAATAGTCGGCCTCGCCGTAGCGACGATCGCGGGTGAGGTGCGGCGTGTCGTGGACGAGCGCCGGGCGCCCGCCGACCAGCCGGTTGAACAGCGTCGACTTGCCGACGTTCGGGCGTCCGACGATAGCGATCAGCGGCGTCACTTGGTCACTCCGGTATAGCCGAGCTTGCGCATCTCGTTTTCGGTGCGGCTCCACTCTTCTTGGACCTTGACGAACAGCGACAGGTGCACCGGCTTGCCGAACGACTCGGCGAGCGCGGCGCGGGCGGCGATGCCGAGCTCGCGGATCCGCGTGCCGCCCTTGCCGACGACGATCGGCTTTTGCGACTCGCGCTCGACGACGATCACGGCGCCGATCGCGAGCTCACCCTTGCGCTCGGTCCACTCCTCGACCAGCACCGCCGAGGCGTACGGCAGCTCCTTGCCGAGCTGGTGATAGAGCTGCTCGCGGATGATCTCCTGCGCGATGAACTGCGGCGAGCGATCGGTGTACGCGTCCTCGGGAAACAGCATCGGCGCGACCGGCAGCGCGCGCGCGATCACCTTCTCGAGGTCGTCGCAGCCTTCGCCGGTCTGCGCCGAGATCGGGACGATGTCGGCGCCCGGCATGTGCTTGCCCCACGCCTCGAGCACCGGCAGCAACTCGGGCTTCTCGACCCGATCGATCTTGTTGAGCGCGACGATGATCGGGTGCGCCTTGCTCGCGTGATCGAGCGCGATCGCATCGGGCTCGGTCATCCGCTCGGGCAACCGACCGTTGCGATAGGTCGCGTCGACGAGCATCAGCACCACATCGGCCTCCGCGGTCGCCTGGAGCGCGGCATCGCGCATGTAGCGGCGCAGCGGGCCGTGGCCGTCCTGCATGCCCGGCGTGTCGACGTACGCGATCTGGGCGCGGCCGCCGTCGAGCGGGATCGTGTGGATCCCGAGGATCCGGTCGCGGGTGGTCTGCGGTTTCGAGGACACCGCGACGAGGCGGCGTCCAAGTAGCCGGTTCAGCAACGTCGACTTGCCCACGTTGGGCAAGCCGACGATCGCGCAGAAGCCGGCACGAACGTCGTCCATGGGGGCGATGACTAGCATAAAACTCGCCCCTCACGTGCCGCGCCGCTAGCGTGACCGTGTGGGCCGGCTCGCACTCGCCTTGGCATTCGCCGCGATGGTGGCCGCTGGCCTGCCCTCACCGGGCCTGTACGCCGCGCTGGGGCTGTCGATCGCGGCCATCGGGTGCGGGCTGCAGCGGTTCGGGCGCCGCGACCTGCCCGGCGCAGCGCGTCTGGTGGGTGCCGCGGCCGTGACGATCGGGGCGATCGGCTGCCTGCTGGGGGCCGCGCGCGTGGTGATGGTGCTGGCCGCGATCGACAAGATCGACCACCTGTTGCCCTAACCGAGCATGACGAGCAGCCAGGCGACGATCGCGCCGGCGACCGCGAGCACCAGGACGATCATGCCGGCGCCGCGCGCGAGCTTCCACCGGTCGATGTTGGACATCACCTCGCGGAGCTCGTTGATCCGGCGCGCACTCTCGCCGTACTCGAGATCGATCTGATCGATCGGTGACATCTGCGCGCCGAGGATCGCCGGGCGATCGACGTACAGCCGCTCGCCGAGATCGAACAGCACCGTGTCGCGCGCGGCCTCGGCTTCGGCGGCGGCGCGCTCGACGACCTTGCGCTTGGCACCGATCGCTTCGTAGAGCTCGGTCGTGCGGCGCTGGTCCTCGGTCTCGGCGCGCACCCGGTCGGCCTGCGCCGTTTCGGCGTCGGTCCGCGCGGCGACGATCGCGGCGATCCGCGGCTCGAGCGCGTCCATCTCGGCGGCGATCACCGGTTCGTCGCGCCGGATCGCCTTCTGATCCGCTTTGAGCGTCGCGATGTCGGCCTGGATGTTGGCGCGATCCATCTTCTCGCCCTTGATCGAGCTCAGCAGCGCCTCGGTGTCGGCGACCTTCTTCGCGATCTGGCGAAGCTGGTCGCGCAGGGTCGCACCGCGCTTGCGCACGAGCGCGGCTGCTTTCTCGAGCGGCTCGAGCTTCTTCGCCAGCTCGGCAAGCTCTTGCGACGTCTTCACCGTGTCGGCCGCGAACGTCTTGGCCTTCGCTTCGCGATCGCGGCGCACGCGCTCGAGCTCGGCATCCGAAGCGGCGACCGCACCCGCGTGTTTGCTGCGTTCGTCCTCGACGATCTGGAGTTGTTCGCGACTCTTCCCGAGCGTGGGGTGATCGAGCGCGTCGGCGGTGACCGCGGTCCGACCGAGCGTGACGAGGTGGCGCTTGCGCGAGGTCTGGCGCAAGACCTGGCGATCCTCGAGCGTGGCGAGCTCTTTCTTCGCCGCGCGAAGTCCGAGCAGCGCCGTGAAGACGTAGCGCACGTCGCCCATCGCGCCCCGCTGGCGCCGCAGCATCGCCGCCGCGCGCAGCGTGCCGCCACGACCCGACTTGTGATCCGACTCGTGATCCGACGGCGCCTGGATCTCGGTCGCGTCGTCACGGCCTTCACGGGTCGGATCGCCGCGCTCGAACCGCGTGGTCGACGGATCGTGGGTCGGCCTCGCCGTGTCGATCTTGATCCGCGCCGCGGTCTCGTCGAGCAGCACCGCGATCGGCGTCTCCTTGACGACGGTGAGCGGTTGCGCCGGGATGCCGAGCAACGCATCGGCCGTGGGATGGAGTTGCGTCGCGTGGGCGTGCGCGACCCGAAGCTTCTCGTCCTCGATGGGATGGATCCCGCTATCGAACTCGCCGATCGGCACCGGGCCGGTGAGGTTCGGATTCCGCGCTTGCACCACCGCTCGCAGCGCACCGGATTTCCCGGCCGCGAGGTCGGTCGCGATCGACGGATGCTCTTCGATCAGCGCCGCGTCGATGATCACCGGTGGCGTGTGCTCGAGGTTCGGCATCCGCGGCGGGGTCGATGCGGGCTTGGGGCGCAGCGGAATCGGCGGCGGCCGGGTCGGCGGCTTCTTCGTCGCGGGCGCGGGCATCGTCGCGAGCACACGCTCCTTTGCGGGTGTGATGGCCGGCGGTGGCGTGACGACATTGCCGAGTTGGAGGCGCGGCACTTCGCTGCTCTTGGTCTCGACGATCGCCTCCTCGAGCGCCCTACGTGCGGTCGAGCCCGGCGGTGGTGGCGGCATCGTGCGCGGTCGCTTGCGCCCCGTCGGCTGCGCTGCAGGGGCCGGCGGCTCGGGGGGATGGTCATCGTCGACCGTGTCGGACGTGTCCGCGGGCGGGTCCACCGCCGGGGTCGCGGGGCCTTCGATCGACCAGCCCGAGGCCAGGTCGTCGATGCGTGACCTCGTCGCGTCGCCGAGACGGCGCCGTGTCCGCTCGTCGTCCGGCACGCGGTCACAATAACATACAGAACGTTGGCAGCGCCGCGTCTCCCCGACGACGACCGGGGGAGCCAATCTCGTTGACAGGGGGTGCCAATCAAGTTGACATAGCAAGACCGGTGCAGTTCGAGGGCGAATTGATCGCGAGAGGCTCGTTCGGGCGAGTCCTCAAGATCGTCGATGCTCGCACCGGCGAGCCACGCGCGCTCAAGATCGCGATCGCGACCGGTGCCGCCGAGGCGATGCTGCTCGCGGAGTTCGAGCAACTCGCGCGGCTCGAGCATCCGTCGTTGCCGCGCGTGTTCGAGGTCGGTCGCACGACCGAACCGGTGGCCGACGTGCCGGCCGGCGCGCCGTACTTCATCACCGAATGGATCGCGGGCGGCCCGAGCGATGGGCGCGCCTGGACCGATCCGGCGACGATCTGGTCGCTGCTCGCCGACCTCGCGGGTGCGCTCGCGGTGGTTCACGCGAACGGCCTCGTGCACGGCGACGTCGCGCCGCAGAACATCTTGCTCGCCGGCGATCGCGCGATGTTGATCGATCTCGGCCTCGCGACCGGCGTCGGTGCGCGCGGCACGCCGGCGTTCATGGCACCGGAGGCGCTCGCGGGACACGTCGACGCGCGCGGCGATCTCTACAGTCTCGGAGCGACGGTCGCGCGGTTGGTGCTCGGCGCCAATCCGTTCGCCGGCACCACGCTCGGCTCGCTCGCACACGCGATCCTGACGACGCCGCATCCAGTGTTGCCGCTGCCCGCACCGCTCGCCGATCTGATCGATCGGTTGTACGCGCGCGAGGCCGAGCGCCGGCCGGCATCTGCGCTCGCGGTGCTCGACGAGCTCGACGAGCTCGCGGCGGTGATCGCACCGGAGCTGGCGCGGCGAGCGCGACCGGCGATCGCGGCACCTCCGGATCGCACGTCGTGGCCGGGCGCCGCGCAGTGGATCGCGGACCTCGCGCGTGGGTTGCACGGATCGCGGGTCCACGTCGTGGTCGGCGACGTCGGGTCCGGTGCCCGGATCCTCGTCGAGAGTGCCGCACGACGCTGGCAACTCGAGCGCGCCGCGCAGCACAGCGACACGATCAGCTTCGTCGCCGGCTCGCTCGACGATGTCGCGACCGAGCTCGGCGTACCGCCGACGGCGCTGCTCGCCGGTTGGATCGATCGGGTCGCACGCGCGATCCGCGGTCGTGACGCGATCGTCGTACTCGAGCTCGCAGGTGATCCGCGCGCGGCCGCATGCATCGCCGCGCTCGTGCGCACGCCCGGTGGATTCTCGGCGATCGCGATCGTCGCGCCCGACGACGCCGTCGAGGCTCGCGGCGCACGCGACGGCGCGGACGTTCGCCGCGTCCCCGTGCTCGACCTCGCCGGCGTGACCGCAGTCGCGACGACGATGCTCGGCCGCCCGCCACCGCACGCGTGGGCCGAAGCGCTGCTCGCGGTCTGCGGGGGCGCCGCGCAGACCGCGATCGAGCTCGTGCGTGCGCTCGCCGACGAGCTCGATCCGTTCGCGGTCGAATGGGCGACCCGCTCGACCACGGGCCTCGCCGATGTTCGTGCGCGCCAGCTCGCCGCGATCTCACCGTCCGCCCGTCGCCTCGCGTTCGCGGTGGCCGCGTTCGGTGGCCGAGCACCGCTCGCGAACGTGCTCGCGTTGCTCGCGGGCACGATCGGCTTCGGCGAAGCACTCGAGCTCGAGCGCGCCGGGCTCGCCCGCCGCGACGGCGCGCGGGGCGCGTTCGGCGACGAGCTGGCGCTCGATCGCGCGACGGTGCAAGCGGTCGAACGGATCGCGGCCGGCGAGCTCCGCGAGATCGCGCAACTCGCGCTCGCACGACCGGCGTTGCTCGGCCTCGATGCGCAAGCCGCGCTGCTCGCGCATGTCGAGATCGATGACGCGCTCGCGGAGCGCGCCTGCGTCGTCGCCGACGAGCTCCTCGCGCGCGGCCGAGGTGATCGCGCGCGCACGGTGGCGCTGCTGGTCGCGAGCACCCGCGCTTCGAGCCAGACGATCGGGGTGTCGCGAACGCGGACCGCGCCGGTCGACACGCTCGCGCCGACGCTGCCGATTGGAAGCGACCTCGACGCGCTCGCCCTCACGCCACCGCTCACCGGCCCTGCGGAGTCGGACCTCGAGCCGGTGCGCTCGCGGACCACGACGCGCGTCGACCCACGACGCGTCGCGACGCCCGCGCAGATCGCGCGCGCGTGTTTGATCGCGGCGCGCGGGGCGGCGAGCCTCGGCGCGTATCGCGAGGCCCTGGAGCTCGCGCACCACGCCGAGATCGCGGGTGCGGATCCGATCGAAGCGCGGCTGCTGGTCGCGCGCACGAGCCAGCGCGCCGGCGACCTCGACGCGGCCGAAGTGGCGCTCGCCTTGCTGCACGCGGCGCACCCGCAGCACGTCGAGATCGCCGGCGCGTACGCGCGGCTGCTCGTGACCCGATCGCGCTATGACGAGGCGCGCGTCGTCGCGAATGCGAGCGGCCCGCTCGCGGGTCTGCGTGCCGAAGCGGCCGGGCTCGCCGCGTTCTATCTCGGCGAGCTCGACGACGCCGACCGCGCGTTCGCCGCGCTCGAGGTCACCGCGACCGCCGCCGGTGAGGACGCGGCGATCGGGCGCGCGCTGTCGTTGCGCGGCATGGTCGCGCAACAGCGCGGCCAACTCGGCCTCGCGAGCGATCGCTATCGCGAGGCGGCGAAGCGGCTCGGCGAGGTCGGCGAGATCCACGCGGCCGCGGTGGCGGAGCTCAACCTCGGCACCGTGCTCGCCGAGCGCGGGCGTGCGAGTGAGGCCCTGCCCCGGCTCGCCGCCGCGAGTCGCGTGTTCGCGGATCTCGCGGCGACGACCGAACGGATCGCGGCGGATCTCAATCGCGGCAACGCGCTGCTCGCGGTCGGGCAAGCGGCGGAGGCACGCAATGCGGCCGAGCAAGGGCTCGCGCAGGCCGCGGGCGCTCCGCACCTGCGCGCGTTCGCGCTGCTCGTGCTCGGCGACGCGCGCCGCCGCCTCGGCGACGACACCGGAGCCGAACGCGCGTATCGCGAGGCGCTCGCGATCGGCAACGAACGCGACGATGCCCACGCGCAGATCAGCGCGTACATCGCGCTCGCCGAGGCGGGTCACGAGCCCGATCGCGCGCTCCCCGAGATCAGCGACCTGTGCGCCAGCGACGACGATCGCGATCGCTGGGCGATCGCCTGCGGCCGGCTCGCGCTGGCGACCGCGCACGGCGACTTCGCCGCGCTCGCGCAGACGACCGCCGGCGTCGCGCGCCGCGCCCACGATGCGGATCGAATCGAGCGAGCGTTCCGCGCGCACGCCGTCGCGGCCGCGCTCGCGCAGCGCGCCGGCAATCCGTCGCTCGCCGCGCAGGAGACCGAGCGAGCGCGCGCCGCCCACGCCGCGATCGTCGCGGCGGCGGCGCCGGCGTTTCGCGCGGCGCTCGAGCGCGACCCCGACGCCAGCTTCAGCGTGACGGCGGCGACGCTCCCCGCGCCGGTGCGCAACGATGCGAGCTCGGCGCTGTTGCGGCGCTTGCTCGCGCTGTCGCGCCGGCTCAACAGCGAGGCCGATGTCGAGCGCATCCTCGACGAGGTGATCGACACCGCGATCGAGCTGACCGCCGCCGAGCGCGGCTTCCTGTTGCTGCGTCAGGACGACGGCGAGCTGCGGCCCGTCGTGTCGCGCAACTTCGCGATGGCGGATCTCGAGGCCAACGATCGCTCGGTCAGCCGCTCGATCGCGGAGCAGGCGGCGCAGAGTGGCGAGGCCGTGATCACGGTCGACGCTGGCGTCGACGAGCGGTTCGCGGTCGCCGCCTCGGTCGCGGCGCTGCGGCTGCGCTCGGTGCTGGCGGTCCCGCTGCGCCAGCGCGGCGCGGTCACCGGCTGTATCTACGTCGACCATCGCCTGCGCGGGGGGGCGTTCGACGACGACGCGGCGAGCGTCCTCGGCGAGCTCGCCGAGATCGCGGCGATCGCGATCGAGAATGCGCGGCTGACCGAGCGCCTGCGCCGCACCACCGTCGAGGTCGACGAGCTCAACCATCGGCTCGCCGCCGATCTCGAAGAGCGCGATGCCGAGCTCGTGCGCGTCAAGGCCGAGCTCCCGGATCGCGATCGGTTGCGCCATCGCTACGAGCGGATCGTCGGTCGCTCGCCCGCGATGGTGAAGATGCTCGACATGCTCGATCGCGCTGCCGCAGTCGCGTTGCCCGTCGTGATCGTCGGCGAGAGCGGCACCGGCAAGGAGTTGGTCGCGCGCGCGCTGCACGATCATGGTCCGCGCAAGTCCGCCGCGTTCGTCGCGATCAACTGCAGCGCCGTGCCCGAGCCGTTGCTCGAGAGCGAGCTGTTCGGCCACGTCCGCGGTGCGTTCACCGGCGCGGATCGTGATCGCCGCGGCATGTTCGAGGTCGCCGATGGCGGCACGTTGTTCCTCGACGAGATCGCCGACACCAGCATGGCGATGCAGGCGAAGCTGTTGCGCGTCCTTCAGGACGGCGTGATCCGCCGGGTCGGCGAGGCGAAGACCCGGCAGGTCGATGTCCGCATCATCGCCGCGGCGCAGCGGCCGCTCGCCGAGCTCGTCACCAACGGCGTGTTCCGCGAGGATCTGCGATTCCGGCTCGAGGTGATCACGATCCTCGTGCCGCCGCTGCGCGAGCGCGACGGCGACATTCCGCTGCTCGTCGACAGCCTGTTGCAGCGGTTCGCGCCGGGGAAGCCACCGGCTCGGCTCACGCGCGCGGCGTTGCGCGCGCTCGGCCAACATCGCTGGCCCGGCAACGTGCGCGAGCTCGAGAACGCGCTCGCGCGCGGGGTCGCGATGGGCGGCGACGTGTTGGATCTTCCGGACCTGCCCGAGGCGATCGCCGCCGCGGGTGCGCGGCCCGAGCCGGCCAAGCCGCAGCTCGGCGAGGACCTCCGGCTCAAGCCCGCGATCATCGCGACCGAACAGGCCTACATCACCGCCGCGATGACCCGCGCGAAACAGAACCAGACGGTCGCGGCGCGGTTGCTCGGGCTGTCGCGCTTCGGGCTCCAGAAGAAGCTGCGACGCTTGTCGGGCGAAGCCGACGATCCCGACGACGATTGAGCGACGGGAGCGAGCGGGCTGCCAAGATGGCACGCGAATCGCCCAAATAAGTTGCAACCGTTCGGTGTTGCCGATTTTCCAATGGCACGTGGACCGACGCCATTTCATGCTGGTGAGACCGTGAGCTCTCCGGTGGCAGAAGACCGGCGCTTGATCGCGCGTGTGATCGCGGGTGTCTTGCTCGCGCCCGGCGCGATGACGCCCGCGGAGCTCGCGCGCGCGAACGAGGCGCTCGCGGCGTTCGGCCGGCCCGCGCTCGCCGATCACGACTTCGTGGCGGAGACGCCCGAGCGGCTCGCGCCCGCGATCCCGACCGAGCTCCACGCGCCGCTGCTCGAGTTGCTGTACGAGCTCGCCGGCGACGAACCGATCCGGCGCCGGCTCGCCGATGCGTACGCACAGTTGTGGCACCACGCGACCGAAGCCGCGGTGCCACCGCGGGAAGCACCGGCGGTGTTGCGCTGGTTGATCGGCACCCTCCCGAGGCACCACCGAGACGGTCATGACGATGACGACGACGAGGAGATCCAGATGAGCCCCTATCGCCAGGAAGAAGTCGCTCCGCAGATCGCACCGGTCGAGCGTTCGCCGCTGCGCGTACGGGTCGAGCGGATCCGCGCGCAGTATCAGGCGGTGGTCGCCGCCGTCGAGTCGGTGATCGTCGGCAAGCGCGACGTGATCGAGCGCGTGCTGACCGCGATGGCGGCGCGCGGCCACGTGCTGCTCGTCGACGTGCCCGGCGTCGGCAAGACCCAGCTGTGCAAGTCGATCGCCGCGGCGATCCACGCGAGCTTCGGGCGGATCCAGTTCACGCCGGACCTCCTGCCGATGGACATCACCGGCACCAACGTGTTCGACGTCAAGGATCGCGAGTTCCGGTTCCGGCCCGGGCCGGTGTTCACCCACATCCTGCTCGCCGACGAGATCAATCGGGCGACGCCGAAGACCCAGTCGGCGCTGCTCGAGGTGATGGAGGAGCGCTGCGTGACCGTCGACGGCGTGACCCATCAGCTCGCCGAGCCGTTCCAGGTGCTCGCGACGATGAACCCGCTCGATCACCAGGGCACGTACGCGCTGCCCGCGGCGCAGATCGATCGGTTCATGATCATGCTCGAGATCGGCTACCCGAGCCCCGACGACGAGGTCAAGGTGCTCGACTATCACCTCGGCGCGACGCCGCCGCTCGACGCCGTGCGGCCCGTGATCTCGGCCGGCGATCTGATCACCTGGCGCGAGACCGTGCCGCTGATCCACGTCACGCCGGAGCTCAAGCGCACGGTCGTCGACTACATCACCAAGCTCCGGCGGACCACCGAGGAAGGCGCGACGATCAGTCCGCGCGCGACGCTCGCGTGGGTCCGCGCCGCGCAGGCGCGCGCGATGCTCGCCGCGCGCGAGTTCGTGACCGTGGAGGATCTGCTCGACGTCGCGCCCGACGTGTTGCGCCACCGGATGTGGACCGATGCCGCGACGGTGCGCGAGAAGCTCCGCAACGTGGCGATCACGGGTGCGCGATGATCGCCGGCAGGACCTGGAGGTTGCTTGCGCTGATCGCGCCCGCGCTGATCGTGCCGATCGTCGCGACCGACCAGCAAGGTAGCCGCGTCGGTTATGCCACCGGCGTCGCGCTGTCGGTGTTGTGGTTGATCGTCGCGGCCGCGTTGGTCGTGCGGTTCACGCTCGCGATGCACGCGCAACTCCAGTCGCGCGACGCACCGTCGGCGTGGGACCGGATCGATCTGCTGACGGCGAGCGGCGCCGCGATGATGTGGGGCGGGCTGGCCGCCCTGCTCGGCTCGGTGTGGACCGGCTGGGCGAGCCTGAGCGTGCTCGGCGTGATGGGCGTCGGCACGGTCTCGATCTCCGTGCTGTGGACGGCGATCGTCGCCGCCGGCAACCGGCCGTGGCGGCGCGCGGCGGTGGAGCGCGCGGTGTTGCCGGCGCTCGCGACCGAAGGCGATCCGCTGCGCGAAGAGATCACGCTGCGCGACCTCGCGATCCCACCGGGGATGCGCCTGTTCATCCTCGGCCGGCCGCAACGCCACGGCGCGATCTCGCGCTACGTCGTCGAGGCGAGCGAGCTCGGCGGCGAGGCCAAGCTCGAGAGCGACCTCGGCCCCGCGCTGCGCGGCGAGCATCGAGCGCCGCCGCTCGCGCTGTGGTTCGGCGATGCGCTCGGACTCACCCGCACCGCGGCGGTCCATCGCGGCGCCGCCGAATTCGTGGTGGTGCCCAAGCCGGTCCAGGTCGATCACGTGCAGCGCCTGCTCGGCCCCGGCGGCGACGCGGCGCTGTCGATCCCGGCGACGCAGATGCCGACCGAGGGCACGTTCCGGATCAAAGAGTACGCGCCCGGCGACGACGCGCGGCGGATCCACTGGGTCCGCTCGCTCCAGCACGATCAACTGATCGTGCGGCTGCCGGACGAAGTCCCGCCCGCCGATCCAGCGGTGCGACTCGTGCTCGACTCCGAGCTGTCCGGCACCGACGTCCTCACCTGCTATGCGCCCGACGAGATGCTCGACGTGCTCGTGCGCGTGTGGCTCGGCATCGGCAAGGCACTCGCCGCGCAGGGCACGCGCGTGACGCTCGCGGCGGCGGTCCGCGAAGGCGACGCGACGGTGATGCGCGAGCGCAAGCTGCACGCGCGCTCGGCGCAACCGGCGCAGCGGTTCGGTGCGCGGATCGGCTGGCAGACCGCGCTGCCCCTCGACCGCCTCGTCGGCGGTCGGCGCGAGCGGCAGGTGATCGTCTCGGCGCGACCGAGACGGATCGCGAACGACGCGATCGGTTGGGTCGTCGTGCCCGAGGCCGCGTGGACCTCGTTCGAGCCCGATCTGCCGCTCGACCACGCGACGTGCCATCGCTATCCGCTCGGCTCGCCCGAGAATCGCCGCGACCGCCGCTCCTACGAGCGCCTGCGCGCCGCGACGCGCTGGCAGGACCGCGCCGTGTTCAGTCAGGTGATGTGCTGGATCGACTGGTCGAAGTTCTCCGGTGACCACGTCGCGAAGCCGCACCACGACAAGGTCGAGCTGGAGGTGATCCCGTGACTCGCGTCTCGACGATCAAGGTCCTCGCGGTGTACTGGGCGCTGCTCGCGTTCGGGATCACGATCTACACGGCGATCCGCAGCGACGCGCTCGCGGTGCTCGCGCCGGTGTGGCTCGGCACGTTCGTCGGCACGCTCGTCGGCCAGACGCTCGCGCTGCGCCGCGCGCACGGCTGGTTGCTGCTGCTCGTGATCGTCGGCGGCGGGATGTTGTGGATCCCGCAGTTGCCCGATTCGATCGCGCTGCATCCCGTGTGGATGGCGTACGTGCCGGCCGCGCTGTGCGGGTACTGGGTGCTCGGCGATCGCACATCGCTGCTCGCGTTCTGGTTCCCGGCGATGATCTGGATGCTGTCGATCCTCGACGGTACCGGCCCGAGCGCGGTGCCCGATGCCACTGGCCTGTTGTTGCTCGGCGCGCTCGCGCTGATGTTCGTGGTCTACCTGCGCGTGCGCGAGGAGCGCCGGATCGCGCTGTGGCGCTCGGTGTCGCTGACGCCGCTCGCGGTGACCAAACCGCCGGTGCTGCTGCACGAAGGCGCGAGCGCAAAGCTGCCACGGATCGCGTGGGCCGTCGCGATGAGCGCGCTCGGCTTCGCCGCGACGATGTGGTTGGCGCCGCGGATGTGGAAGGCCGAGACGTTCGACGGCGGTCACTTCCAGGTAGCATCGAACCAGCCCCAGTTCGGCGTGCCGTGCTGTCCGCATCACGCGATCGCGCCGGCGACGCGCGGGCGCTTGAAGGAGTACTTCGATCTCGGCCGCGGTCACGAGCAGATCGGCGCGCCCGAGCACGAGGTCGGCTGCCGTGTGTGCGCCGGCAATGGTGGCGGCATCGATGGACCGGAGATCCAGATCCCGCCCGAGCCGATGGTCGCGTACACCGGCGGTGACTACGAGTCGACGTTCCAGGAACCGGCCTACCCCCATGCGTACCGAGGCGGCGGTGGCGGCCTGGTCGCCGCAGGCGGCGATGCCACCGGGTATCCCGACACGGCGATCACCCAGGCACCGTACATCCCGCCCGCGCCCTACGTTCCGCCCGCACCGACGCAGTACGCGCCGCAGCTCCCGCCGGCCGCGAGCGAGCAGCCACACGTGCCTTCCCACCTCCACACGCCGCCGGTACGCACGTCGCCGCCTCCTCCGCCCCCGGCGCCGCGACCGACGCCGCACGTCGCGCCGGTACCTCCCCCGCCGATCGCGCCGCCGATCGTGGCACCGCCGGCTCCCATCGTCACGCCACCGGCAGCGACGCCACCGACGCCGCCGCACGCGGCCCCGTCGAAGCTCGAGGCTCCGGAGCTCGCCGCCGAACCCGCGCCCGAGGTCCGCACCCCGTCACAGAACCCGGGTGTCGTGCTGCGCTGGGCCGCGATCCTCCTCGGCACGCTGCTGCTCGGCCAGCTGATCGCGCTCGCGCTGCGTCCGGTGCGCCGCGCGATCGCGCTGCGCCACCTCGAGCGACCGTTCTGGAACGAGACCGTCGATCAGCGGATCTCGAACGCGTGGCAGCTCGCGTTGATCGGCCTGCGCGACGGCGGCTGGCGAACCAGTGCGCACGAATCGCCGGGCGCGCTCGCGAAGCGCGTCGATCTACCGGGCCTCGATCGATGCGCGACGATCCTCGAGCGCGCTCGCCACGGCGTCGGCATCGATCACGACGACCTCGCCGACATGACCTCGAGTGCGGCCGCGGTCTACCGCGATGCACGCACCCACGCGACGCCGTTCGCACGCACCGTCGCGTGGCTGCGCTGGCCGCTCGCCTGATCAGCGCGCGAGCGCGATCCGAGCGATCTCGCCGACGAGCTGCGGATACGACATCCCGGCCGACGCCGCCGCACGGGTGACGCCGGCGTCGGGCGAGATATCGGGGTTGGGATTGACGTCGATCACCCAGGGCTGGCCGCCGGCGTCGACGCGCAGATCGACGCGCCCGTAGTCGCGGAGGTCGACCGCGCGATACGCCGCGAGCGCCACCGCCTCGACCGCCGCCACGAGCTCGGGCGTCGCCGCGCGCAGTGGCACCGGCTTGGTGCCGACGTAGTCGACGTGATTCTCTTCCCACTTCGCGGCGTAGCTCACGATGTGGGGTCGATCCGAGGGCATCGCCGCGAAGTCGATCTCGTGGAGCGGTAGCGTCCGCGCGTCGGGGCCGTTGCCCATCACGGTCACGTTGATCTCGCGGCCCTCGACATATCGCTCGGCGATCACGGCCTGCTTGAACTCGGTGATCAGCTCGCGACCGCGCGCGCGCAGCTGGGCGACGTCGCGGACGACATTCGCTTCGGTGATGCCGAGCGAGGCGTCCTCGTGCGCGAGCTTGACGAACCACGGATAGTCGAGCGCGTCGAGCGCCGGATCGGCGAGCGCCGCGACGTCGATCAGATAGCGATACGGCGGTGTCGAGACGCCGTGGGCCAGCAAGATGTCCTTGGTGCGTTGCTTGTGCAGGCACGAGGCGAGCGCCAACAGGTCGGCGCCCGTGTAGCGGATGCCGAACAGATCGAGGAGACCCGCGAACGTCGGTTCGTTGAGCGAGTTGTTGTCCATCGACTCGCAGAGGTTGAACAGCAGGTCGTACTTCGCCGCGCGCACGTGCGCGAGCACCGAGTAGACCTCGACCCCGTGGACACCCGTGAGCTCGACCGTGTGACCGCACTCGGCGAGCGCGCGCGTGATCGCCTTCGCGGAATCACGCACCGACGTCACGTCGGGCCCGGTCAAGGTCGCCTGCTCGGCGTCGTAGTCGGTGTTGTAGAGGACGACGATCCGAGCCATGGGGACTTATATCACTATCCGGCCAGCAGCTCGTCGAGCAGCTGGTCGTCGAGATAGTGCACGGGAGCGGCCGCGCTGACGACGCCGACGCCGTTCGCGATCAGCGCCGCGACCAGGAGATCACCGCACATCACGGAGATCGAACGCCCCGATCGCTCGAGCTCTTGCTCGGCGTCTGCCGACAACTCGCACGGCGCGAACAAGATACCCGCGACGAGGTCCTTCGCTTCGACGCCGACGCGCAGCTCGCCGATGCCACGGCGATCGATCGGTTGATCACCGGAGCGCGAGCTGATGAGCACCGTGCGCGCGAGGCCCGGCGCTTGCGCCGTCGCGTAGCTGATGCCACCGACCCGCTTGATCCAATCGATCTCGCGATAGCCGGCCGCGACGAGGTACGCGTGGATCAGCCGCTCGAACCCGGCCGCGCTCGCGCGCTGGATCCGACCCGCCAACGCGCGATGCGTCGCGCCTGCGAGCTTCGACAGCGAGGTCGCCATCGCCGCTTCGACCTCGGCGGTCATGCTCATCGTCACCGGACCCGGCGCGAACAGATCGCGACCGCGATAGACGATGCGCGGCCGCAGACCGAGCGTGCGATAACTGCGCTCGTCGCCGAGCAGCTCGGCCTTGAGCTGCGGCCACAGTTGATCCGGCTCCTGGGTGACGAGGTTGCGCTTGCGCATCATCTGCGCGAGCTGGCGAACCGGCAGCGGTTGGCCGTTGCGAAGCTGCGCGAACACCGCCGCGGCCGCGTCGCCGAGCGGCGTCCCGACGCGCGCGAGCACGTCGTGATCGACCGCCGTGATCGGCATCTGGATGTTCGGGCGCGACTCGCGCGGCTGCGGATTCGGATTCGGATTCGGATTCGGATTCGGGGCGCCGTGCCCGTTGTGACCGTTCTGCGGCTGCTGGCCGCCGCCCTGGTTGAACAGCCGCTGTTGCTCGTGCGGACGACCGCCTTCGGAGCGACCGCCACCTTCCGGGCGACCGCCACCTTCCGGGCGACCGCCGCCCTGCTGGCCCTGCTGTTGCGGCTGACCGCCGCCACGGAATTGCCGATCGTCGCGGCGCTGCTTGCGGCGATCGCGGCGCTCTTGCCACTGCGCCTTGCGCTCTTCGCGCGCGTTGATCTCCGGCATCATCGGCCGGTCTTCATCGCGGGTCTTCTGATCGGAGAACTCCTGGTGCGCGGTCGCGGGCTGGCCCGAGACGTCCTCGCCGTAGATCGCCGAGAGCTCTTTTTCCTCGTCGGTGAGCGCCACTTCGATCACCTCGATCGGCGTCTCCGAAACGATCTCGGCATCGATCACGTCGTTGAGCGCTTCGCCTTCGCCGAGGACCTCGATCGACTCGACCGGGACCTTCTCGACCTGCGTGTCGCGCTTGGCGCGTGCGGGTTTCTTCGCCACCGGCTTGGCTGCGGGCTTCGCCGCTGCCTTCTTGGCCGGGGCCACCTTCTTCGCGGCGGGTGCTGCCGGCTTCTTCTTCGAAGCGGTAGCCGGTTCGGACGCGTCGCCGGCACTCTTCTTCTTGCTCATCTGACAGGGGTCGTACCCCGCTCCGGGAAGAACCGTCAATGCCGGCTGGTGGTCGGAAATTTGCCCTGTGAATCCGAGCCTCGTAGGGTCGTTTGCAGGAGGGAACAGGCTGTGATCGTGCGGCGTTCTCTCTCCGAAGGAGTCATCTGATGCAGTCCCGCAAGATCGGTGTGTTGCTCGGGGGTCTGTCGAGCGAGCGCGAGGTGTCGTTGCGTACCGGGGAGGCCGTCCTGGCCGCCCTTCGCGAGCGAGGGCATCACGCGGTCCCGATCTACGTCGACCGCGACGTCGACGTGGCGCTCCGTCAGGAATCGCCGGATGTCGCGTTCATCGCGCTCCACGGCAGGATGGGCGAGGACGGCTGCATCCAGGGCCTGCTCGAGCTGCTCGGCATCCCGTACACCGGCTCCGACGTGATGGCGTCGGCGCTCGCGATGCACAAGGGCAAGGCCAAGGAGCTGTTCCGGCTCCACAACTTGCCGACGCCCGCCTACTACTCGCTGACCTCCGCCGATACCGCGGATCTCGCAGGCATCCACGGCGACTTCGGGTTTCCGTGTGTCGTCAAGCCGATCCGCGAAGGCAGCTCGGTCGGTGTCACGATCTGTCACGCCGAGTCGGAGTTCGCCGCCGCCGTCGAGCGCGCGCTGTGCTTCGACGACGAGATCCTGGTCGAGCGCTTCATCAGTGGCAAAGAGGTCTCGGTCGCGATCCTCGATAACCGCGCCCTCGGTGCGTGCGAGATCGCGCCGCGCGCGGGCTTCTACGACTACCAGAACAAATACACCAAGGGCGCGACCGAGTACTTCGTCCCGCCGCGGCTGTCGCCGGAGCGCTATCGCGGCGTGCTCGCGCAAGCGCTGCGGGCCCACGTCGCACTCGACTGCCGAGGCGCGACCCGCGTCGACATGATGGTCTCGGACTCGGGCAACGAGTTCGTGCTCGAGGTCAACACGGTGCCCGGGCTGACGCCGACGAGCCTGCTGCCGAAGATCGCGGATGCCGCGGGCATCTCGTTCGGCGAGCTGTGCGAGCTGATGCTCGCGAGCGCTCAGCTCGGATCGCGGCGCGGCCGAGGCGAGCGCCGGATCGTCCAGCGGTCGTTCGTCGGCGACGAGCGCCGTGAAGAGCTGCTCGTCGAGGCTGTCGCGCACTGATGCGACTTCGCCGCGATCCTGCGATCTTCGCGACCACTGCGTTACTCGCGGTCGGCGTGCCGATCGGCGCGGCGATGTTCGTTCACGCCAAGACCTCGGCGCTCGCCGATCATCTCGGTACCGCCGCCGGCGTGAGCGCGACGATCGGCACGGTCGACGCTGACCTCACCGCGAGGATCCGGCTCTCCGAGGTTCGGCTCGGCGAGCTGTTCGCCGCCGATTCGATCGAAGCCTCGGTCGCGCTCGACTCGCTGCTCTCGGGCCAACTCGGCGCCGACGAGATTCGCGTCGCGAACCCGCACGTCGCCGTCGAGGTCGATCGCACCGGCGACAGCGACCTCGCGCGCGTCGTCCGTCGGCTCGCGAAGTCCGGCCATGCGTCGCACGGCGGTCCGCGGTTGCGGCGGATCGTCGTCAGCTCGGGGACGTTGGCCGCGCACATCTCCGGTCTCGGTGATGTCACCGCCGAGGGTGTCGAGCTCGTCCCCGACGAGGGCGGCGTTCGCGTGATCACCGGCCCGCTCCACATCAAGGGCACGCTCGGCCACGGCGAGCACGAGCTGCATGGCGAGCTCGCGCTCGAGCGCTCGAGTGCCGAGGTCGCGCTGCCCCACGTCAAGTTCGGCCGCGTGCTCGCGGTCGCCGGCTCCGGCGAGCTGTCGTCGTCGCGCGCGACGATCCCGTTGCGCGATGTCTCGCTCGGCCGGCTGGCTGCGGGTGGCTCGCTCGAGCTCCGCGCGGCACTCGACGACGGCGGCCTGCCCCGTCACCTCGCGATCGAGATCGCGCCACCGACGCCCGATGGCGAGCTCGCTGTCACGCTGCGCGGCGAGCATCTGCCGCTCCGCGCGTTCGCGACGCTCGCTCCCCACGGCGTGATCCTCGACGACGCACACGCGAGTGGCGCGCTGACGATCCGCCGCACCGGCGCGACGACCGCGCTCGTGATCGACGGCTCGCTCGACGGCGCGCGCCTCGAGCACCACCTGATCGGCACCGCACCGATCGCGATCGCCGGCACGCTGCGCGGCACGCTGACGCTCGCCCCCGATGCCGTTACCGCGGATCGCCTCGCGCTCGACATCGGCGCCGCGCACTGGACCGCGACCGGCACGATCCGGCGCGGTCAGCCGACCACGGCGAACCTCGACGTCGCGCTCGAGACCGCGCCGTGCGCCGACCTGCTCGCGTCGTTGCCTCCGGAGCTCCGCGGCCCGCTCGACGGCATGGCGATGACCGGCAGCTTCGGCGGTCGCGCCCACCTCGGGCTCGATCTCGCGAAGCCCGCCGGCGAAGGCGTCGACCTCGAGCTCGATCTCGACAACCGTTGCACCGTCACCGCCGAACCTCCCGCCGCCGATGCGTCGACGCTCGCGGGGCCGAGCGATCAGGCGTTCGCCGACGGCAGCCACGCGAAGGTCGGCAAGGGCCTCCCGAACTGGGCCGAGCTCCGCGCGCTGCCCGGTTATCTCCCGGCCGCGTTCGTGTCCGCCGAGGACGGGCGGTTCTACGATCACCACGGCTTCGACACGACCCAGATCGGCAAGAGCCTCGAGATCGATCTACGCGACAAGAAGCTCGCGCGGGGCGGCTCGACGATCAGCCAGCAGCTCGTCAAGAACGCGTTCCTCGCGCAGCGCCGCAGCCTCGATCGCAAGATCCAGGAGGCGATCCTGACGTGGCGGCTCGAGGCACGCCTCGACAAGAAGACGATCCTCGAGCGCTACCTCAACATCATCGAGCTCGGGCCGCACATCTTTGGCATCGGCGCGGCGGCGCACCACTGGTTCGGCGTGCCGGCCTCGGCGCTCGATCTCCATCAGGCCGCGTTCCTCGCCGCGCTGACCTCGGAGCCGCGCACGATGTCGCGCCGCGTGCGCCACGCCGGCGGCATCGACGCCGACAGCGCCGTGCGGGTCGACGTGATCCTCCACGCGATGCTACGCGACGGCGCGATCGATCGCGCGCAGCTCGACCACGCGAAGGAGCTCCCGCTGCACTTCGCCGCCGCCGCCCTCAAGGGCGACCTGTAGTAGATCAGACGCCGAGGAACAGGCGATTGCCGAAATTGCGCTCGAGCTCGGCCGCGAAGATCTTCTGCGCCGCCGCATCGATGTCGTACGCGACGCGCTTGAACTCGAAGGTCTTCTCGACGGTGTCGTAGATCGTGTAGCTCGCGCGGTTGTCGTAGTCGCGCGGCTGGCCGACCGAGCCGACCGAGATGATGTAGCGGTGCTCGGGGCGGATCACGAACTTGGTCGCGACGACCTCGAACACTTCCTCGCGCGTCAACGCGAACGACTTGCACAGGTGCGAGTGGCCGATGAAGGTGACCATGCCGAGGTCATCCCAGATGTCGAGGCAGCGCGCCGCTTGCTCGACCGAGAAGATGTACTCGAACTCTTCGAGGTTGATCGGCGAGCCGTGGCAGAACGTGATGTCGCCATCGCGAACCTCGTACGGCAGGCTCTCCAGCCAATCGCGATTCTCCGGGCGCAACTGGCGCGCGTGGAGGTCGAGCGCCTGGCGCGCGGCGTCGTAGTAGTACGAGTAGTCCATCCGGCCGGCGACCGCGGCATCGTGGTTGCCGAGGATCGTGAACGCGGCGGTCTTGCGGACGAGGTCGCAACACTCGTTCGGCGACGCGCCGTAGCCGACGACATCTCCGATACAGACGTACTTGTCGATGCGTTCCGATTTGAACGCATCCAACACCGCGGTCATCGCTTCGATGTTCGCGTGGACGTCGGAGAAAATCCCGATGCGCATCCCGGCTGTCGATACTACCTGAAATACCTACGTCTGGATCAGATCCGACTCGTCGAGCTCAGCTTCGTCTTCTTCTTCAACGATGAGATCGCTGTCGTCGAGCATTTCCATGGGTCCAGAGGCGTCCAGGTCGTGAAGCGCGGCTTGGGCGATTTCCGGAGACGCATCGAGCGCCTCGAAGAATCGTCGCGAGAACGCACGATTGACCGTTACATCCTTGATCTGTTGCGGCCCAGGGCGGACGCGAACCTCGTCGCGAGCCGCGGTTTCGAGCAGCGCGAGCGCCTGACGCGCGATCGGCGCCATCACGCTCTGGCCTGCCGCCATCTGGTCGAGCGCACCGCGCCCGCCCCGAACACCGACATGTGCCATCGCCCAGGCGACGCGCTCCTGGATCTGCGGCGTCATCCGATCACCGAGCCGCCCGGTGTGGCTGGCGAGCGGCATCAGCGCGGCGGGTCCGACCTGTCCCAACGCGCGCGCAACCTCGCGCCAGACTTCCGTCGGCTCGGTGATCAGCGCCTCGATGACGGCGTACGTACCTTCGTCGGTCCGCAACAGGGCCAGCGCGAGGGCGCAGCCATGGCGCAGGAACGCCTTCGACGAGCCGAGCCCCTCCATCAGGGGGGGCGCCGCCGCCGGGCCGAACTTGACGCACTTGCCGAGGATCCGGACCGCCTCGGCGCGCGACATCTTCTTGACCGCCGAGATCACGGCCGGCGCGGCGATCAGGGCGACCTCGGGGCCGCGCTCGCACAGCTCGTTCGCCGCGGCGACGCGCGTCGCCTTCTCGTCGAGCATCGCGATCAGCGTCTCGACGGGCGTGCCCTGCGGCAGTCCATTCGACGGCGTGCCGTCGATCGAGCCCGACACCATCGGCACGTCCTCGCTGACGATCGCGCCGTTGGTCTTCTTGCGGACCTCGACGCCGAGGGCCCTCGCCTCTTCGGCGATCGCCTTGGTGTTGTCGTCGGCGGCATCCGCATCGATGTCGAACGCGGTCGGATGGCGGCGCAGCTCGTCGAAGCCGGCGTCGAGCTTCAGGATCAGATCGCGACGCGACCGGGCGAGCCCCTCGGACACCGCGACCTGCGCGAGCTCGGGTCCCATCCAGATGCCCCACGTGACCGCACTCTCGAGCACGTGGCGGCGCAGCTCGCGCCAGCGCGTGAGCGGAAAGCCACGCGCACAGATCAGGTAGTCCTCGCGCGACGGCCGGGCGAACCGGCGGGCGATCGCGATCGCGCGGCGCAGTTGCTGTGCGGTCTGGAGCTGCGCGAGCTTCTCGTCGCGGAACTCGTTGGCTTCGGCGTGGGTCGCGCCGATCAGGTCGTAGTCGGCCGCCGTCACTAGATCCCGCGCGGTCTGGAACGACGGCTCGATCTCGCCATCGGCGGTGATGCCACGCAGGTGGTCGTCGGCCGCGCGCAGGATGTAGGCCGCGTTGTCGGCCAGCGGAGCTGCGATCCGCGCCGAGCGGATCGGCGCACCGTGGAAGATCACGACGACATCGAGCGCGAACCGCTTCGCGAGCGCGCCGAGCACCATGCGATCGGTCTCGATGCCGATGTCGAGCGCGACGGTCACGAGCTGCGTCGGACTCGGCACGCGCAGCGCGGCCGGAGGACCGATCACGAGCGAGATCATCGGGTAGGTGTTGACGCGATGGAGCAACAGCCGGACGTCGAGCACGCCGCCGAGACCGCGCGCCTGTTGCTCGTTGACGAGCAGCGCGAGGCGCACGTTGCCGTTCGCGACCTCGAACACCGACTCGGTGCCGGTCGCCGCGAAGTCGAGCCAGTTGTCGTGCTGCGCCGGCCCGAGATCCTGCGTGTCGGTGGTCAGCGGATCCGAGCCCGGCGGGATGATCGCGGTGCCCGTGGTCTCTTCCTCGGTCCACTCGACGGCACCGAGCGGCGCAGCGATCGGAGGGTGGCCGTTGCTGCCGTTGCTCGGCTTCGCGGCGTGGGGCTCGGCGTGGTGTTGAATCGACGCACCGGAGGTGGCGGCCTCGAAGGCCATCTGGATCTCGGTCGAGATTTCGGTGTTGCCCACGCTGCGCGAAGGCGCGAGCTCCTGCAGGTCCGCCAACTGCACCGGCGACGTCACGTTTTCGTAGTGCTCCGGCGGGTCCGGGAGCTCGAGCGGACCCGGCGGCTCGGGCGCCGCACCGATCGTGGTCGCGTCGCTGTTCTGCGCCACTACCGGTACCTGCACCGATGCGATCACGCGCGCGCGCTGCTCCGCGCGCAGCCGATCGAGCTCGGTCTGGGCGCGCTGATGCTCGCCGCGCTCGCGCTCGAGCTGACCGCGGGCCTGCTCGAGCTGCTTGTGCGCTTGGTCGAGCTGCGCCTTCGCGTGTTCGATCTGCGCGCGGCTGCGATCGAGGTCGCTGCGACCGCGCGCGATTTCGTCCTCGCGTGCGGCGAGCTCGCCGCGCTTCTTCTCGATGTCCTTGACCGAGTCCTGCGAGCGCGCCGCGGTCAGCGCCTCGTGCGCGCGCTCCTCGAGGAACGCGCGCAGCCCGGCGCTGCCGAACACGACCGCGAAGTCTTTCGCGTAGCCCGGAATCGCCGAGTCGCAGGCGCGGAACCGCTCGAGTAACTTGATCCGCTCTTCGATCTCGCGGTGGCGATGCGCCTCACCGAGGACGAGCACCATCAGCTCCGCCGCCGGATCGTGATAGACGATCGGCACCGCGAGCTGGACGCTCTCGATCGTGTTCAGTGCGCGCGCTGGATCTGCCGAGTGCAGGCGCTCGACGAGCTCGGGGTCGCTGACCGCATCGACGGTGGTGTAGACCGTCGCGACGACGAGATCTCCCGTCGGTCCGGTGACATGCACCGTTGCCGTCTGCGTGCGGCCGATCGAACCGCGATAAGCGTTTTGCGATGGCGCACGCGCATGACCCCTAGCCATGCGCGCAGGCATAACACGAAAGATTCAATTCCCCCACGGGGGGAATCGAGCAGAGGACTAGCTCGTTCGACTCAATTCACGCCGCCCGAAGGCTCGTCCGCCACCGGCACCGGAATATCGTCGGCCGCCTCCGGATCGACCGCCTCTGGATCGGGCTCGGCAGCCTCGCCCATCATCTGGGCGGCGACCGCGACCAGCACCTCGTGCACGTGCTCGAGGGTATCGAGCCGGTTGCACAGACCGTAGTACTCCACGACGGGCACTTCGCCCATCCGGCCGAGCGTCTGCTCGACGTATGGCCGCATCCGCGCCGGTGCCTCGAACTCGGAGTCGAAGTCCTCGACCTCGGACTGGGCGATCGCCGAGGCAGCAAACCCGAGCGGCGAGAAGTTGAGCCCGGTCGGCAGCACGACCCGCCACTCGGCCTCGTCGCCGATGGTCTCCCAGCGGCCGCCGAGCCGGCGCCGCACGACCTCGCCGAAATATGCCCCGGCCGTGGTGATCACGAGCCGCATGGTCTCGGGCGCGCTGCCCTGGACCGAGCGCAGGTAGTGATCGAGCAGCGGCAGCGTGTCGCTGTCGTATTCGAGCTTGAGGCCGATCGCACGACGCACGTACTCGACCGCCTGCTCGGCGTATTCACGTACACGCACCGGAACCGGGTCTTCCACGACCGCGCCAGCGTACCCCGACTATTGGATCACGGCGAGCGACACGATGCCGTACTTCGACTGGAGCTCGACGGACGCCGAGGGATCGCTGGAGCGACCGAGCGTCGCCACCGTCCAGCCAGCGGTCCGTTCGACGAGGTTCGCCGGCTGCCCGAGGTCGACTTTACCGCCGCGCGCGCGCACGTTGACCGCACCGTGACGGCGCAGCCGAACGTCGATGTCGCCGTGCAGGCTCGACACCACGAGATGGCCGTGCAACGCCATCTCACCCTCGAGGACGATCTTGCCCTCGGTCGTCGTGAGCTCGATATCGCGCGAGCGCACGCGGCGCCCGGCGATGCTGCCCTTGTTCGCCGAGGCGAACAGCTTGTCGCCGTTGATCGAATCGAGATCGACGTTCGACGACAGCGTCGCGGCGTCGACCGAGCCGAACACCTGGGTCAGCGACGTGAAGCCCGAGAGGCTGTGCGTCTGGAGCGTGCCCGAGACGTTCTTCACCGTGATCGAGCCCGACGCGCTGTCGAGCTCGCCGCCGGCGTCGAGGTTTTCGATCTCGAGCTTGCCGGCCGAGGTCGCGGCGTCGACGCGAGCGCTGCGCGGCGCGCGGATCACGATGTCGATGCGCACGGCATCGCGCGAGACCTGACGAAATTCTTTGCCGTTGTCGACCGAGGTCGCGATCCGCACGGTGCCGTCCGGATCGGGCACCAGCGCGATCCGCAGGCGATCGAGCGTGTCGTCGTCGGGCGCGTGCTTGTGGGTCTCGATCTGGATCGAGGTGCCGTCGTAGCCCTCGACGCGAACATCGCCGAGAGGGTTATCGATCGCGAGCTGCTTGAACGCGTGCCCCGCCGGCTTGACCTCGAGGCGCGATTTCTCGACGACGTCGTGGTCCGGCGTGGGGCTCGGATCGGCGAGCGCCGGCGCGGCGAGGAGCCCGAGCGCGGAGACGAGCCTGGTGAGGACGGCGAGCTTCACATGCCCCCCACATCCGCGAAGGCAACCTCGTCGCGCGTGGTCACGCGTTGCAGGTAGCGGATCAGCGCGCGATACGCCTTCTGGCGCGGGCGGCCTTCGGTCGCGCCATCGACCGCGCGCTGCAGCTCGGCGAGCTTCGCGTCGAACACCTGCTTGCGATCGTCGGGCCACTGCGAGCGCGACGTCGCCGCGAGCGCGACGAGCTCTTGCGCCGCCTGCGCGTAGTCGTCGGACATCTGCTTCGGCACCGCCGCGATCTCGGCCGCGACGTCGTTGGGATTTGCGGCGGGCGTATGCGGCGGGGCGACGAACACGCCGCGCGCGATCGTGCCCATCAAGTTCGCCTGCGACGCGGGGAGCTCCGCGGGTTGATGCGTATAGCGCCACGCCCACACGCACACGATCACGGCGAGCGCGCCGCTCGCGAGTGCGAACCGCGGCGTCATCCATTCCTGCGGCTTGAACGCCGCGGCCCAGCGCCGTGCGACGCGCCGCCAGCGTGGCGTGTGCGCATCAGCGACTTCGGCATCCGCGAGCTGGCGCTGCACGCCGGCCCACAGCGTCGATGGCACGTCGAGCGACGGCAGCGCGCGCAGGCCATCGCGCAAGGTGGCTTCGTCGTTCGAGGCCGCGCGACACGCATCGCACTCGCGCAGGTGGCCGCGCACGGCGCTGCCGCGATCGCCCTCGAGCTCGCCGTCGAGGTACGACGTCAACTGCGGGCGGACATCATCGCAATTCACGAGCGGTCAACTCCGATCGGACCGAGCAGCTCGCGCATACGCGCGCGCGCCTTGTGGAGCTGAGATTTGCAGGTGCCGACGCGACACTCGAGGATCGCCGCGCACTCTTCGTGCGACAGGCCCTCGACGTCGTGGAGCACGAGGATCGCGCGATAACCGGGCGGCAGCTCGACGAGCGCGCGCTCGATCCGCGAAGCGAGCGCAGGATCGCGCGAGACTTCGGGGGCGGCCGCGACGTCGGCGAGCGTGTCGTCACCGACCTCCTGGCGGCGCCCGCGGCGCGCGAGGTGCGAGAGCGAGGCGTTGACGGTCAGCCGGTAGATCCACGTCGACAGTGCGGAGTCGCCGCGGAATGCAGCGAGCCCGCGGAACACGCGCACGAACACTTCTTGCGCGACCTCTTCAGCATCGTTCGGTCCGACGATGCGATGGGCCATGCCGAACACGCGGCGCTTGAACTGGTGATACAGCATCTCCATCGCGCGCGCTTCGCCTCGGCGGCACGCGGCGATCAGTTGGGCATCGTCGGTGAGCGTCGCGGACACGCGCGTGCGTGGTTCGGCTAAGGCAGGCGTTGGAATATCGAGGGCTGTTTCGGTCACTGGTTCCCCAACCGATTGACCACTCTGACCACCGTCAGTCGGAGACCGTTGCCCGGGATTCGTTCCGCTCACAACGTTGCCGACCTAACACTATAAACGTCCGTTACCGCAACAACTTTCACGGGGGCTATAGGTAGAATGGAGGTGTGAAAGCGCCTCTCGTCGTGGGCCTCGGGCGCGTCGGGGTCGCGATCTCCGGGCTCGCTCCGAATTTGCCGCAAAGTAACGCCCCGGCGGCGGAGCTCGCGGCGCTGGCGCCCGCTCCTGCCCCGGGTGTGGCGGTCGCCTTGCGCGCCGCGTTGAAGCTCGGCTGTCGAGCCCGCGCGGTCGGCACCCACGGCGCGGACCTCTTGGGCCAGCTCGCGCGCACCGCGCTCCGCGAGGCTGGGATCGAGACCGAGCTGCTGCGAGCGGTCGGGACCTCCGCGTGCGAGATCGTGACGACCGCCGCGGATGGCTCGCTGCGGGCGCGCTACGCCGGCGACCTCGGTACGCCGGTCGCGTTCGATGCCGAGGCCGCGATCGCCGACGCGTCGGCGCTGTTGATCGACGGCACGTCGTCGATCGATCAACTGCGCACCGCCGAACGTGCACGCGCACACAAGATTCCGGTGATCTTCGATGTCGGCGAGCTGCGCGATGGCACGAGCGAGCTGATCGGTGCGAGCGACATCTTGATCGCGTCGGAGCGCGCGGCGTCGGAGCTCGCTCCGCGCGGCGAGCTCACCGATGCGCTCGAGGAGATCATCGCGCTCGGTCCGCGCGCCGTCGTGATCACGCTCGGCGCCAAAGGCGCGATCGGACGGCACGGCGATCAGATCATCCAATGCCCGGCGTTTCCAAGCGACGTGCTCGACGCGTACGGCGCGGGTTCGGTGTTTCACGGTGCGTTCGCCGCGGCGCTGCTCAGCGAATTGCCGTTCGCGCGCTGCATCGAGCTCGCCGCCGCCGCCGCCTCGCTGTCGCTGCAGGGCCTCGGGCCGTGGGCTGCGATGCCGAGTCGCGATGACGTGCTCGCACTCGTGCGGACGCGGCGCTAGGCTGTCGGCATGAAGACCGTGCTCGCGCTCGTGATATCGGGATCGACGGCGTTCGCGGCGCCCAAGGTCTGCGAGAACAAGGGCCAGCCGTTGGTCGCGCTGCGCCACCTCGGCGAGCGCAAGGTCCCGGTGGTCTCCAACGACACGCCACCGCCGGCGATCACAGGCGGGTTCGTGATCTGGCCGAGTGGCGGCTACAGCTCGTTCGAGGAAGATCCGGATACCAACAAGGTCACGAACGAGCGCGCGGCCTGCCTCGACAAGGACGACTTCAAGACCGTGAAGGCCGCGCTCGCGAAGGCGACGTGGAAGTTCACCACCGCGAAGATCAAGTGCATGGCGATGTCGGTGAAGCACACCGAGTGGACCGCGAACGACAAGCTGGTCTGGGACGACAAGATGTGCAGCGGCAAGATCGCCGACGCGGTGACCGAGAAGGCGATCGAGATCGTGAAGGCGCTCGAGACCAAGGCCACCGTCGGCGGCCCGGCCGTGAAGTAGCCTCAGCGCTTCGGGCGAATCCCCACGTCGGAGCCCTCGAGCCGAAAGTGCGCCTCGGCCGCGGCCATCTGCTCGGCTTCTTTCTTCGACTTGCCGACGGCGCGCGCCCACTCGTCGTTGTTGATCTGCACCGCGACGACGAACCGCTTGTCGTGATCAGGGCCGAGCTCCTGCACGACTTGATAGGTCGGCGTCGCCTTCATCCGCGCTTGTGCGGTCTCCTGCAGGCGCGTCTTGAAGTCGTAGAAGCCCTTGAACTCGACGGTCTCGATCCGCTGCGCGAGCAGGCGATAGACCATCGCGTCGGCGGCCTCGAACCCGCTGTCGAGATAGACCGAGGCGACGATCGCCTCGAACGCATCGGCGAGGATCGACGGTTTGGTCCGGCCTCCGGATTTCTCTTCGCCCTTGCCGAGCATCAACCACTCGCCGATGCCGAGCTGCCCGGCGACGTCGGACAGGCCGGTCTCGGAGACCACCTGCGCGCGGGTCACGCTGAGCTCGCCCTCGCGTAACTGCGGATAGCGGATCATCAGGCGATGGCCGACGACCAGATCGAGCACCGCATCGCCGAGAAACTCGAGGCGCTCGTTGTCCTCGCCCCGCTCGCCTTGCTGCTCGTTGCACCAGCTCGCGTGACGCAGCGCTCGCTCGAGCAGCGCGCGATCCTGGAAGTGGTAGCCGAGGACGGCCTCCAGCGCGGAGTAATCAGCCACGCGCCATGATACCCTCGCCGCCGTGGAAGCGCTGCGCGAGCGTTTCGGGAAGTATCACGTCCTCGAGAAGCTCGCGCAGGGCGGCATGGCCGAGGTCTATAAGGTCAAGACCGTCGGAATCGCCGGGTTCGAGAAGATCCAGGCGCTGAAGCGGATCCTGCCGCACTCGGCGCGCGAGGGTCGGTTCATCCGCAGCTTCATCGACGAGGCGCGGATCGCGGTCGAGCTCACGCATCGCAACATCGTCCAGGTGTTCGACTTCGGCAAAGCCGACGGCGAGCTGTTCCTCGCGATGGAGCTGATCGAAGGGCGCGATCTGCGCACCGCGACGGCGCAGGCGGTGGCGCGCGACCTGCCCTGTCCGATTCCGGTCGCGGCGTACATCATCGCGGAGGTCGCCGGCGGACTCGACTACGCGCATCGCAAGACCGACCTCTACGGCACCGCGCTCAACATCGTGCACTGCGATGTCTCGCCGTCGAACGTGATGCTGTCGAGCGACGGCTACGTCAAGATCCTCGACTTCGGGATCACGCGCGCGACGTTCGCGAGTGCGCTCGAGCGCCGGCGCTTGCGCGGTAAGCCGCGCTACATGGCGCCCGAGCAGACGCTCGGCGAGCCGCCGACCTCGGCCGCCGACGTGTTCGCGCTCGGGATCATCGCGTGGGAGTTGTTCACCGGCCTGCCGCTGTATCGCGGTCCGGATCTCAAGGCGATCCTCGAGGCGGTGCGGCGCACCGTGCCGCCGCGGATCGATCGGCTCAACCCCGACGTGGCGAAGGAGATCGTCGACGCGATCCAGAAGGCGTTGTCGCGCGAGCCCGAGGATCGCGGCACCACGGCGGATCTGTTGGTGGCGTGTGCGCGGACCTCGATGCAAGGTGGCGCACACGGGCTCGCCGCCTGGCTCGCCGCGATCGAGGAAGCCGGTGATTCGCTCACCGCGCTGCCGTCGATCCAGAGCAACTCGCTGAGCGTGCAGCGCGCGAGCACGTCGGTGCCGCCGAGCGTCCGCGAGGTCACGCAGTCGCTGATGGCGGCGGTGCCCGTCGCGCCTCCGAGCGACCTCGGCGAGGGCACGCCGGGGTTCGCGGATCGTCCGTCCGAGCCACCGGCGCGGACCTCGACCGGCTCGCCGTTCGTCGGCTTCGAGCACGACGGCACGGCGTCCGTGGCGAAGCCGTGGGGCCGCGCGCCGACGACGCACCCGACGGCGCAGAGGTTCGGCGATCGCGATCCGACGCAGAGTACGGCGCAGCGCTCGCAGCTGCTCGAGCCGACGAGCACCTCTGCACAGGCCATGCAGTGGGGACACGAGTCGACCTCGGCCGGCGGGGGGCGACTGGTCGACGTGTTGCCGGAGCGCGAGCCGACCGTGTCGTTGCCGCTGCCGGACGACAAGCCCGCCGAACGCGCGTCGTACGCGACGCTGGTGATGGGCCCGGGTGCGAACCCCGCGAGCATGCGATTCGACGATGACGAGGCGACCCAGCACGCCTCGTCGCCGATGGCCGAGACCAGCTTCGACGATCTGATCGTCGAGGGCGAGGCCGATGAAGACGAGCTCGTCGTCGCCGCCGACGAGCCACTCGTGATCGACGATGACCTCGGCGTGCTGGCGACCGGCGCACCGGTCGAACGGCGCCGCACGGTCGTGGTCGTCGGCCTGTTGTCGGGAGCGCCGACCGAGACGCTGCGCCCGATCACGCGCGCACTCGGCGAGCTCGCATATCAGCGCGGCGGCGTGGTGCTCGCACTCGAGCCCGAGGCGCTGGTCGTCGCGTTCGGGCTCGAGGTCGCCGGCGAGGATGACGTCGCAGTCGCGATGGGGTGGGCGCTCGATTCGGCGGCGATGGCGAAGGAGCGGCACACCGGTGACGCCGGCACGCCGCAACTGCGGATCGGCGCGCGTACGAACGTCGCGAGCACGACGACGCCCGAGGGCGCCGCGAAGCTCCCGCCCGATGCGATCGAAGAGGCGCGTGCGCTCGCGCGCGAGGCCGCGCCGGATCGGCCGTGGTTCGTCGGCGTCGCGGGCCGCGTGACGAGCGACCTCTACACGCTGCGTGAGTTGCCGCAGCAGGCGCGCTCGCGCAGCTCGCGTCGCGTGATCGAGGTCGTCGGACCGCGCCGGTTCGAGGAGCGCGATCGTGCGCGGCTCGAGCGGCGCGGCAAGTTCGTCGGCCGCGGCGCG
Source organism: Kofleriaceae bacterium (assembly GCA_039935615.1). Lineage (GTDB taxonomy): Bacteria > Myxococcota_A > Polyangia > Haliangiales > Haliangiaceae > JABFXX01. The sequence goes on along the minus strand of JBDTJY010000178.1, from coordinate 3,127 downwards.
CAGCTCGACGAGCTCGTGCGCTGGCTCGATCGCGCGCTCGCCGATGATCGCCGGTACGGCGTGTTGATCGTCGGCGCCGCCGGCACCGGCAAGAGCCGATTGGTCGCGGAGCTGATCGCGCGGCGCACCGAGGGCACGCGGACGATCCTCACGGCGGCGAACCCGGCGACCCGCCACTCGCCGTTCGCGCTGTTGATCGATCACTATCAGGCGTCGCTCGGCATCGCGCCGGCGCGGGGCCGTGCCGCGCGTGCGTGGTTCCTCCAGCACGTGCAGCACGTGCTCAAGGAGAACCACGTCCCCGACGAGCGCGCGCGAGAGATCGTGACGGATCTCGATCGCGCGATCGAGCTCCGCGATGGCGTCGGGGTCGGTGCACCCGAGGTCGCGGATCTGCGGCCGCGGATCGCCGCCGGACTCGCGGTGTTTCGCGAGGCGATGACCGATCCGAAGCGACCGCTGATCACCGTGATCGAAGACGTCCACCTCGGCGACGGTCCGTCGTTGGAGGTCCTGCGCCACACGCTCGTGATGCCGACCACCGGCCCCGAGCTGCTGATCCTGACGGCGCGACCCGAAGGCGCGGCGCCTCCGACGGTCGACGCGATGGTCGAGGTCGGAGATCTGGTCGGCGCGGAGCTCCGCGCGCTGATCGCGGATCGACTCGGCGATGTGTCGACACCGCTCAACATCGCCGCCGTGATCGCGCGAGGCGGTGGCAATCCGCTGTTCGTCGAGGAGCTCGCACAGGCGGTGCGCGAAGGCGGCGATGACGGTGGCGAGATTCCGGCGAGTGCGCGCGACGTGGTCGCCGCGCGCGTCGATCGCCTGACGGCCCGCGCGAAGGCGGCGCTGCGGCTCGCGTCGGTGATGGGGGGCACGGTGCGCGCGCGCATCGTCGAGGAGCTCCTCGGCGAGGCCGAGGAGACCCACGGGCCGAGCGCGCTCGACGAGCTGGTCGAGGCCGGCGTGCTCGCGCGCACGGAGACCTCCGCGAATTCGACCGAGGGCGAGCTCGTGTTCGCGCGCGGCCTCGTGCGCGAGGTGATCTACGAGGGCCTGCCCCGCCGCGCCCAGCGCGAATCGCACGCGCGGGTCGGACGGCTGCTCGCGGGCCGGTTCTTTGCCGGTCGCGAAGAGCCACCCGCGACGATCGCGGAGCACCTCGAGCACGGTGGGGAGCTCGCCGCGGCCTCCGCGTTCTGGTTGCGCGCCGGCCGCCTCGCGATGACCGCGTCGGATGCCGATGCGGCGGTCGGCCACTTCACGCGCACGCTCGCGCTCGATCGCCAGCTCGGCGACCAACCGCCGACCGCTCCCTCGCTGACGCGGCGGCGCGAGGCGCTCGCGGGCCGCGAGCTCGCGAACCGGCTGCGCGGCGACCTCACGTCGGATGCCGGCGATCTCGACGAGCTGCAGCGGATGTGTGAGGGCGATCCGCGGCGGCTCGCCGATGTCGCGATCCGGCGCGCGCATCGTTTGTTGCGCACCGGCGACTACGCGGGCGCTCAGGTCGCGACGGTGCTCGCCGAGGATCTCGGGCGCGCCGCCGGTGATGCGCGTCACGTCGGCGAGGCGCTGCGCGTGCGCGGCGAGATCCTCGAGCGGCTCGGCCGGTTCGAGGAGGCGCTGCACGTCGTCGAGAAATCGCGCGGCGTGTTCGCGAAGGCCGGCGCGATCGCCGAAGCGATGCAGGCGATGGTCGGCCGCGGCCGGATTCACCTGATGCGCGCGCACTACGAGGCCGCGCGCGAAGCCTACAAGCCGGTGATCAGCCGGATCGACAAGGCCGGCGACCCGTGGCTCGAGCGCGTGGTCCAGAACCACGTCGCGATCATCGAGATGTGCCTCGGCAACTATCAGGTCGCGATGCAGTCGGCGCAGCGTTCGCTCGAGCTGTGCCGGCGCTACGGCGATCGCGCGCGCGAGGGTGACGCGCTCAGCGTGGCCGGCATCATCTTGCTCGAGGTCGGCCTCTACGATGCCGCCGCCGGCACGTTCGACAAGGCGCTCGAGCTGCTCGCGCGCGCTGGTTCGCGCTGGAGTCGCGCGGATTGTCTGATCTACGCTGGCGTCTGCGACGTGCGCCGCGGCAAAGAGGGGCTCGCGACTCTCGACGACGCGATCGCCGAGGCGTCCGCGATCGGCGCGCGTTACCTCGAGGCGAACGCGCTGATCTCGCGCGCCGGTGTCTATCTCCAGCTCGGCTCGCTGAGCGGCGCCGCGGCCGATGCAGCGCGCGGCATCGCGGTCGCGCGCGCCGCGACGCTCGTCGGCTACGAGATCCAAGGCCTCGCGCGGCACGCCGTCGCGCTGACCCGCGCGCGCGGCAAAGCGGCGCTCGGCGAAGCCGGCGACCTCGTCCATCGCGCGCTCGTGCTGTTCGATCAACAGCGTCACCTCGAGGGCTCCGAGGAAGAGGTCTACGTGAACTGCCTCGAGGTGCTGAAGCTCGCCGGCGCCAACGATCGCGCGGCGACCGTGCGTGCGCGCGGCAAGGCCGAGGTCCAGCGCAAGCTCGCGGCCCTCGACGATCCAGCATGGCGCACCGCGTACGCCGCGCGGGCCGAGTGCAAAGCGCTGCTCGGAAGCTAGACGACCCAGCCGCCCGCGAGCACGCGATCACCGTCGTAGAACACCGCGGCCTGCCCGGGCGCTGCGACCGTCGCTTCGGCGAGCTCGAGTGTCGCGGTCGTGCCATCGATCGTCGCCGCGACGTCGATCGGCTGGCCGCGATGACGAACCTGGACGGTCCCGGCGAGCGCGGCGCGCGGCGGCGACAGCCAGCGCAGGTCGCGGACCTGGAGCTCGCGCCGCTCCGCGGCCTCGCGCGGACCGACGTGGACCTCGCCCTTCACCGGATCGAGCGCGGTGACGTAGCGCTTGTCGGGGATCCGCGCCTTGCCGCTCGCATCGGGCGGCGTGACGAGGTTGCCGAGGCCGCGGTGCTGGCCGACGGTGAACTTGTGGGTGCCGTCGTGGCGCCCGAGCACGGTGCCGTCGTGATCGACGATCGCGCCGGCCATCGGCAACGCTCGGCCGCGGCGCAGCGCGCTCGTGCTGACGAAGCCGGCGTAGTTGCCGTCGGGGACGAAGCAGATCTCCTGCGACTCGTCCTTGAGCGCGT
>JBDTJY010000177.1:0-18994 GCA_039935615.1 Kofleriaceae bacterium | reverse complement strand
GGGTCTCCCACGGGTCGACGAGCGAGTACTTCCAGATTCCCGGCGCGAGCGCGCCGAACGCCAGGATCACGACGAGGATCAGCTCGAACCGCAGCGGCAGGCGCCGCGCCGGCGCTGGCGACGTCATCGACATTCGGTCCGAACGTACCAAGATCTGCGTTCTGATGTACGTTCGGGGCGTGTCGAGGTTCCCCTCGGTATCGACCTCCGGAAACGCCGTACCCGCTTCGATCTTCGCGCGGCTGCGCGAGCACCTCGCGACCTTTCCGGGCGACTTCATCCCGCTCCAGATCGGCGACACGCACCTCGCGCCGGCCCACGCGCTCGACGCGATCGAGTGGACCGCGATGCCCGCGGCGGAGATCTACACGTACGGCACGCCGGCCGGGTGGGAGCCGCTGGTCGCGGCGATCGTCGCGAAGGCGCGTTCGAAGAACGGGTTCGATGTCACCGCCGCGAACGCCCAGGTCACGGTCGGCACCACGCACGCGTTGCACTGCGCGGTCCAGGCGGTGTGCGATCCGGGCGACGAGCTCATCCTCGTGACGCCGCACTGGCCGCTGATCAAGGGCATCGCGATCGGCCACGCGGTCACGCCGGTCGAGGTCGTCGGCGTCGCGAACGTCGAGGCAGCGGTCACGGCGAAGACGTCGGCGATCTACGTCGCCAGCCCGAACAATCCCGACGGCGCGATGCTCGATCGTGCTCAGGTCGCGGAGCTCGTCCGGATCGCACGGGCGCACGATCTGTGGCTGATCTCGGACGAGGTCTACGAAGACTACGTCTACGATCAGCCGCACATCTCGATCGCGTCGCACGCCCCCGAGCGCACGATCACGACGTTCTCGTTCGCGAAGAGCTACGCCCAGGCCGGGCTGCGCGTCGGCTACGCGCTCGGCCCCGAGCCTGTGATCGCAGCGCTGCGCAAGCTCGTCAACCACAGCGTGTACAACGTGCCGGTCGCGATGCAGGTCGCCGCCTATCGCGCGATGCAGGAGCCGCTGTTCCTGGCCGCGGCGCGTGATCGCTATCGTGGAGCTCGCGATCGTGCGGGTGCGCGGCTGACCGCACCGGCCGCGACGCCGCCGGGCGGTGCCTATCTGTGGGTCGATTTCTCGTCGTGGAGCCGCGACGACTGCATGCCCGTGCTCGAGAAGATCGCCGCGCAAGGCGTGTTGCTCGCACCCGGCAGCGCGTTCGGAGATGCGTGCAAAGCGCACGCGCGGCTGTGCTTCACCGGCGTCGACGAGGTCCGGCTCGACGAAGGGATCGATCGGATCAACCGCGTGCTCGCGGCGTGGTGAAGATCGATCGCGCGTTCTGCGAGACGAGCCTGCGCGTCGCGATCGCGCGGTGTGACCCCGAGCGCCGCGTCCGCGAGCGCGTGCAGCGCATGGCGGTGCGAGGTGATGCGATCTACGGGCTCGCGATCGGCAAGGCCGCGCAGGCGATGGCACGGGGCGCCGGACCGGTGACGCGCGGCGTGTGCGTGACCCACGCGCTCGACGGCAAGCCGTTGCCCGAGGGTTGGTATGCGATCGAATCGAGCCATCCGGTCCCCGACGCACGCAGCCTCACCGCCGGCGACGCGGTGTGCGATCTGGTCGCGACCGCGGGCCCGACGGATCGCGTGCTCGCGCTGATCTCGGGAGGCGCGTCGTCCCTGGTCGAACGTCCGGTCGCCGGACTCTCACTCGACCAATTCGTCGCCGAGATCCAGGCGATCGCCGCGAGCGGCGCGACGATCCAGGTCTTGAACGCGGCGCGCACCGAGCGGTCGCAACTCAAGGGCGGCAAGCTCGCCGACGGCTGCGCCGCGCCGATCACCACGCTGGTCGCGAGCGATGTCGTCGACGACGATCCGTACGTGATCGGCTCGGGCCCGACGTGCTCGCGGCGCCGGCCCGAGGACCGCTGCGACATCGTGCTGCCGATCCGCCAGTTCGCGATCGCGTTCGGCGATGCCCTGCGGCGCGTGAACACCCGGTTCGAGACGCTGTGGGATCCGCTGACGTCCTCGATCCACGCCGCGGTCGCGACGCTGCGCGCGACCAATGGCGCGGTGCCCGTGATCGCCTGGGGCGAGCCGACGATCGCGTTGCCCGCGGATCACGGCGAAGGGGGCAGGGCGCAGCACTTCGCGCTCGAGCTCGCGCGCGAGCTGCGCGGCAGCGCGCGGATCGCCTTCGTGATCGGTAGCGACGGCATGGATGGTCCGGCGCCGCGTGCGCGACCCGCGCCGGCCGGCGCGTACGTCGACGGCACGACGTGGGGGGCGATCGAGACCGCCGGGATCGATCCGCGGCGCGCGCTCGAGCGCTGCGATGCCGGCTCCGCGCTCGCGGCCGCCGGTGCGCTCGTCGTCACCGGACCGACCGGGATCAATCACGGCGACCTCGTGTTCGTGACCTGATCGAGGCACGGGTGATATACGGCGATGGTGACCCAAACCTGGACCACGCTCGGCGTGCTCGACTGGACGGCGAAGCGGTTCGCCGATCAGGGCATCTCGTCGGCGCGGCTCGAGGCCCAGCTCCTGCTCGCCTACGCACTGCAGTGCTCGCGGACCCAGCTCTACATGAACTTCGACCAGCCGCTCGGCGAGACCGAGCTCGCGAGCTATCGCGAGCTGATCAAGCGGCGGCTCGCCGGCGAACCGGTCGCGTACATCATGCACGAGCACGAGTTCTGGGGCATGCCGCTCGTGATCGAGTCGTCGGTGCTCGTGCCGCGGCCCGATACCGAGACGGTGATCGAGGTCGCGCGCGTGTTTCGCGCCGATCGGAGTGCGCCGTGCCGCGTCCTCGATCTGTGCACCGGCTCGGGCGCGATCGCGCTCGCGCTCGCGAAGGAGCTGCCAGCCGCGACGGTGATCGCGACCGAGCTGTCGCCGGCCGCCGCCGCGGTGGCGCGCGCGAATGTCGAGAAGAACCACTTCGTCGGCCGGATCGAGGTCCGCGAGGGCGATCTGTGGGCGCCGGTCGCGGGCGAGCGCTTCGATCTGATCGTCTCGAACCCGCCGTACATCCCGAGCGCCGTGATCGCGACGCTGTCTGCCGAGGTTCGCCACGAGCCGCTGATGGCGCTCGACGGCGGCGCCGATGGCCTCGCGTTCTACGATCGGATCTGCGTCGCGGCCCGCGACCATCTCGTGCCCGGCGGCGCACTCGTCGTCGAGCACGGTTACGATCAGGCCGACACCGTGCGAGCGCGGTTCGAGCGCGCCGGCTTCCGCGATGTGACGCTCGTCAACGACCTGGGCAAGAACCCCCGCGTGACGACGGGCATCGCACCCTAGCGGTCGTGTACTGTGCGGATTCGGTGCGCAGTTTTACGGTGATCGCCTGTGTCGCGGCAGCGCGCCTTGCCGCGGCGCAACCCGCGCCGTCGCCAGCCCCACCACCTGCGCCGGCCCCAGCTGCGCCGGCCCCACCTGCGCCGGCTGACCCGCCGCCGGTTCATCCGCCATCGCCGACGACCCAGCCATCGCCAGGCGCGACCCCGCTGCCCGGACCGTCGTCGCCTGCGCCCCCGACCGCGTCGCGCGCACACTTCGGCTTCGGTCTCGGCCCGAAGGTCACGATCGATCCGAAGAGCACGCTCGAGCAGCGCCACGCCGCCGGGCTCGTGTGCGCCGCTCACGACGCGCACTGCGATTGGGTCGCGACGTTCTCCTCGCTCGAGAAGCGCAGCATCATCCGCACGCTGCTCCGCCGCGGACTCGAGGTCGATCCAGAGCCGTGGGGCAAGCAGATCCAAGAGGTCGTCGTCGAGAACGAGGACGTGTTCGCCGAGGACAATTGGCTCCAGTTCTTCAACAACTTCCACTACACGACGCGCGAACATCGCGTGCGCGAGGAGCTCACGATCCAGGCCGGCGAGGTCTGGGACCAGGCGCGCGTCGAGGAGAGTGCGCGCCGCCTCCACGATCCGCTGTACACGTCGGTCGTCGCGTTGCTGCCGGTGCGCTCGAGCGTGCCGGGTAACGTCAAGCTCTTGGTCGTCACGCGCGACATCTGGAGCCTGCGGCTCAACACGCAGTACACGTTCCAGCAAGGTGCGTTGACCAACCTGTCGTTCTCGCTGTCGGAGAACAACTTCTTGGGCTCGCGCGACATCGTCGCGGCTTCGGTCGTGATGGACGGCGGGGCGATCGCGGTCGGTCCGTACTTCATCGACAAGGACTTCCTCGGCAAGCACATCAGCGTCAGCGTGCGCGCCGCCGAGATCATCACGCGGCAAGCCGGCAAGATGTTCGATCCGACGACGAACACGTTCACGCCGATCGCGGTCGATCCGATGGGCCTGCAAGACGCGCACACGCTGCACTCCGAAGGCGCCGATGCCACGGTCTCGGTCGGGCTCCCGCTGTGGTCGCTCGCGAGCGAGTGGGGATGGGGCACGTCGTTCGCGTACTCGAACGCGATCTCTCGCTCGTTCACGGGCTTCGATCCGCGCACGACGATGAGCGATCCGTACGAGCTCTACACCGATCCGAATTCGGGACTGCCGTACGAGTATCGCTCGAAGAGCACCTCGTTCAGCGTCAGCGGCGTGCGCCAGTGGGGCCACGCGTACAAGCATCAGGTCAATTTCGGCTACACCCTGTCGAGCTTTCGCGCGTCGGTGCTGCCGCAATACCAGAACGTCGACCCCGCGACGCTCGCGCAATTCGCGGCCGACGTGTTCCCACGCAGCGAGACGATCTCGCAGCCGTACATCGGATACACGTTCTTCGAACCGCGCTACGAGACCGTACGCAACGTCGGCACCTACGAGCTCGCCGAGGACGCGAGCCTCGGCCCGAGCTTCTCGGCGTCGGTCGCCCAGGGACTGACCGCGCTCGGCGGTGATCTCAACTTCACCCGTCCGAGCCTCGCGGTCGGCTACGTGTGGCCGCTCGCGGGGGACGGCTTCATTCATCCGTCGGCGAGCGGGTCGATGCGGTTTCAGAGCGACGGGTTGCACGGCTGGAACACGATCGACAACAGCGCGACCGCCCAGCTTCGCGTCGCGACGCCGACGTTCGATTGGTTTCGGCTGATCGCCCAGGCCGAGGTCGACACCCGCTGGCACGACACGCAGAACAGCTACTACGTGATCGGCTCCGACAGCGGACTGCGCGGCTACAACGTCAACCAGTTCCGCTCGTCGCGCAACAACTCGAGCCGGCGTGCGATCGGCCAGCTCGAGATGCGCACCCTTCCCGTGCCGTGGTGGGTGTTTCGGGTCGGCGCCGTCGCGTTCTACGAAGTCGGTGGTGTCGCGGAATCGCTGCAGCACATGAGCCTCTACAACGACGTCGGGTTCGGACTGCGCGCGCTGATCCCGCAGACCTCGCGCGAGCTGTTCCGCTTCGATCTCGCGTTCCCGCTCCAGGCGACGCCGGGCAGCGGCGCGTTCGCACCGCACTTCCTCGCCGGCTTTCAGAGCTACTTCTAGCCCGGAGCGAGCGGCCGAACAGCATAGCGAGGGCCGGAGGCCGCCTAGCGCGCACGCGAGCCGCGCAGGAACATCGCGACGAGATACGCACCGGTGACGGTCAGGCCCGCCGACAAGCCCCACCACACACCGACGACGCCGCGGTCGACGCCGAAGCACAGCACGAGGATCAGCGGGAGCGCGACCGCGTAGTGGCCGATCAGGTTTCCCCACAGGGTCTGGCTCGTGTGGCCGAGCCCGCGCAGCGCGCCCGCGGCGATCGCCTGGGTGCCGTCGGAGAGCTGGAACAGCGCCGCGATGTGAAGCAGCGGCACGGTCGCGACCACCACGACCGAGTCGTTGGTGAACGCGCGCGCGATCACCTCGGGCACGAGCAGGAACACCAGCGCGCACCCGGCCATGACCGCGAGCCCGACGCGCACGCCGAGCAGGCCGCGCGACCGCGCGAGCGCGAGGTTGTTCGCGCCGACCGCGTTGCCGACCTGGACCGACGTCGCCGCGGCGACGCCCATCGCGAACGAGAACGTGAAGCTCGCGATGTTGAGCGCGATCGCGTGCGACGCCGACTCCAACTCGCCGAGGTGCGCGGCGATCACCGTCGCCACGCCGAAGATGCCGACCTCCGCGAAGATCTGTCCGCCGACCGGACCGCCGTAGTGCAGGATGACCTTGAGATCCTGCGACGTCGACGCGGGTGCCGGCTCGCCGGGATAGAGCGACCGCGCCGCGACGAGATAGAGCCCCATCGTGAGGAGTTGCACGACCGTGGTCGCGAGGGCCGCACCGATCACGCCCATCCCGGCGTGAAAGATCAGCACGTAGTCGAGCACCGCGTTGACGACGTTGCCGATGATCACGGCGATCACGAGCGGACGCGTGCGATGGTGCGCGGCGAGGAACGAGCGCAGCGCGATCGTGATCAGGAACGGCACGATGCCGATCGCGCGCAGATAGATGTACGACTTCGCCTCGTGCAGCACGTCGGCTTGCACGCCGACGAGATCCATCAACAGCGGCATCGCGAACACCAACAGGGTCGCGATCAAGCCGACGAGGATCGCGAGCCGGATCCCGGCACCGACGGCGCGGCGCGCATCGTCGATCCGGCCGGCGCCGAGCGCTTGCGGCACGACCGTATCCATCCCCATCACGATGCCGAGGCCGACCGAGGTGATCGCGAACAGCAGATTGTTGCCGACGCCGGCGCCCGCGAGCGCGGCATCGCTGTAGCGACCGAGCATGCCGGCATCGACCATGCCCATGAGCTGGTTGCCGACCTGTTGCGCGGCCAGCGGGATGGCCAGGGTGAGCAGCGCGCTGGTCTCGCTGCGTTCACTCACGGGAGGGCACGCTTACGGCATCGGACGAGGTGTCATCGGCGCGTTCGCGAACGTCAGGTTCTTCGCGATCGCTTGCGCGAACGCGAGTCGGCGAGCGGCGTCGGGGCCGACGATGCGGACGTAGCAAGGCGCATCGTCGTCGACAAAGATCAGCCCTTGACCGTGATGGTCGAGGCCCTTCGCGCCGACATCGACCTCGACGGCCGGCTCGGGACGCGAGATCGAGGTCCCCGCGTCGTTCGCCTTCACGCCGCCGGCGTCCGCGATCGCGTCATACTGGTCGATGTTGTCCGAGCTGCCGGTCTTGTACTGCTCGAACAACTTGTCGGCGCGCTGCTTCGCACCGTCGCGGCAGTCGAAGTCGAACGTCCAGTACTCCGCGGCGCCGTTGACCGTGACCTCGTAGTTGCACGGATGCGCGATGCCGCGGGGCACGGCGCTGGCGGACTCGAGCTCGTGCGGCGTGCCGCCGAGCAACTGGCCGACCTGGTCGAGCTTCAAGATGCTCTGGCACTGAAACTTCTCCGGATACACGCCGGCGAGCTTCTTCGTCGGTTCGGTGTCCTTCAATTTCTCGGTCGTTCCCGCCGAGCCGTCGTCCTTGCAACCGCCGACTAGCACGAGCGTGATCAACCAGAGACTGCGCACGGCGGAACGGTATCCCGACCGTTCGAGCGTTGCCAACCCCAGCTAGTCGGAAGCTGCCATGCGAGTGGTCGCGTCGTACACGAGCCGCAGTTCGGCGACATCGGCGACCGCCTCGGCCAGCGCGAGCAGCGGCCCGGGCTTGCGCGCTTCGTCGAGGTGGATCGTTCCACCGATCCGTCGTTCGACGTACGCGACATACATCCCACCACGTCGAGCCGACACCACGACGGCTCGGAGATGAAATAACGGTATCGCCGCTCGCCTTCGGATGCCGAAGATCGTTTGTTCGACCCGCAGCAGGCCGTCTTCGCGATCGAAGATCAGCTTACGACGCAGGGTCCCGAGCAACGCACCGCTCGCCAGCAACACGCCGCCGGCGATCAGCGCCCACATCGGGCCGATCCACGCGATCCGCGCGCCGATGCCCGCAACGCCCCAACCCGTCCAGCCGGTCGCGCGTGTCAGGTTCAGCTCGACGCGGCTCGCTGATCGCTTGCGGATCTGAACGGAACCGAGCCAGTCGAGCACCTCTGGAGGGTACGTGGTCGAGTGACGAACGCCAAGGGCGGTTATTCGCCGTCGCTGAACGAACCGCCGCCGCTATCGTCGCCACCGCCGTCGCCACCGCCACTCGGCGCGTCACTCGTTTCATCGCCACCAGAGCCACCAGAGCCACCACCGGCATCGTTCGGTCCACGCATCTCGCGATTGCGACCACCACGACCACGGCGACGACGACGCCGGCGCTTGCGCAGCGGCTGACCATCGGGGCCGAGCGGCAACGGCTCGCGCTGCGCGCCGCTGTTCGGCTCGAAGAAGCTCACGGGCGGACCGAGGTCGCCGTTGCCGTTGCCGTTCGATCCGGCGCCGTTGCCGGCGTTGCCGGCGTTGCCGCCGTTGCCGGCGTTGCCGGCGTGCATCGGACCGCCGTTGCCGTTCTCCATCGGAGCGCCAGGCTGTCCGCCACGACGACGACGCCGACGGCGACGCCGGCGCGGCTCGCCGTTCGGTCCGACGGCGGCCGGGCCGGCGCCCTGCGGCTGACCGTTCCCACCACCGGCGTTGAAGTTGTTCGGACCATCGAAGCGACGCGGCGCACCACCGCCACCGCCGTTCGGACGATCCCAGCGGCGCTGCTTCTTGCCGCGCCGCGCGCCGCGCCCGCTGACGCCTGCATCGTTCGGATTCGCCGACGCCACCGGCGCCATCGCGATCCGCATCGGACCGCGTACGTATTCGATCACCGGTCCGCCGCCACCGCGCCGCGGTTGCGCCTCGCCGGACGCGGTCGACAACACCGGCGTCGAGAACGCGCTCTTCGGCGGCAGCATCGCGCGACGCTTGCGACGGCGGCGTCTCCGGCGACGCCGCGCTTCCGCGGCACTCGCGGAGCTGGCAGCGACATCATCGGTGCGTGCGGGTCGCTGCTTCGCCACCTTCGGGACGCGCTTGCGCGCGAGCACCGTGATCTCGCCGCTACCCTCGATGCCTTCTTCGGCGAGCTCGGCGGCGGTCTTGTCGATTACTTCGTAATCGTCGTCATCGTCATCGTCGTCATCGTCATCGTCATCGTCGTCGTCGTCGTCGTCGTCGTCATCATCGTCGGCGTCGTCCGCCTCGTCATCGACTTCGCCGTCCTCGAGATCGTCATCATCCTCGTCGTCGTCGTCGTCGAGATCATCGTCGTCGAGGTCGTCCTGCGGCGGTTGCGGCTGCTTGCCCTTCGCATCGATCGCAGGCACCGGTTCGACCACCGCACCCGGCTTCTTCCGCGTCATCACGGCCGGAGCGGTCGGGGCAGCGGCGACAGGCTTCGGCGGTTCGGCGCCGGGCTTGGCGCGGCGCAACACCGTGCTCGGCGCGGCGACGGGCGCAGAGCCTTCGGCGATCACCGGTTGCGGGGCCGGCTGATCGATCCGCACCATGCGCGCTTTGATCTCGCGCTTGGGCTTCACGTGCTCGACCTGATCGTCGTCGAGCGCGCGCGTCAGCGACGCACCGAACCGCGCGGCCTCGGCGGCGGCGGCGGCGATCGCATCCTTCGAGCGCAGGCAGTTGTCGCAGCGCCCGCACTTCGGCGGCTCGGGCTCGCCGAGGTATTCGAGGATGACGCGATTGCGACAGTCGGTCGCCTTCACGTACGACAGCAGCGCGTCGAGGCGCTGGCGATCGGCGATCCGGCGCGCTTCGTACTGGCGCGCGCGATCCATCACGAGGTCGTACTCGGGCGGCGGATCGGCGACGTAGTACGTGCCGCCGTCTTTCTCGATGATGAAGCCTTCGTCCTTGAGCAGCGACAGCACGGTGCGCGTGCGCTGCTGGCCGACGCTCGATCCGAGCGCGACGTTCAATACCGTCGGCGCGGCATCGTGCTCGGTCGGCGTGCCGACCGCCTTGGTGAACACGGTCAGCGTATCGAACACCTGGCGGACCTGACGCTTCGTCGGATACGTGCCGGAGAGGAAGTACTCCTGGATCGCGACGTCGTCGGGAGAGAACAGCAGCACGCAGCGCGCCGGCTTGAAATCGCGACCACCGCGACCGGCCTCTTGCGCGTATGCCTCGAGCGAGCCCGGCACGTGATAGTGCATCACGTTGCGGATGTTCGCTTTGTCGACGCCGAGCCCGAACGCGTTCGTCGCGATCATGATCAGCTCGGACGACGCCATGAACTCGTTCTGCGATCGGTCGCGTTCGCCCTTGTTCATGCGGCCGTGATATTTGCCGACGGCGACGCCGTGGCGGGTCAGGCCCTCGTAGAGCTCCTCGACCTTCTTGACGGTCGCGCAGTACACGATGCCCGGCTTCGGCAGCTTCTTCAGCAGCGTCACCAGCGTCTTCATCTTCTCGTCTTCGTCGGAGAAGTTGATGACTTCGTAGTGCAGGTTCGGGCGATCGAACGTCGTCGTGACGATCGTCGCGCCCTCGATCCCGAGCTGGAACAGGATGTCGTCGCGAACGTGCGGTGGCGCGGTCGCGGTGGTCGCGAGCACCGGCGGATTGCCGAGGTCTTCGATCGCCTTGCGCAGCGACAGGTACGCCGGCCGGAAATCGTGGCCCCATTGCGAGACGCAGTGCGCTTCGTCGACGACGAACCGCGACACGCCGACGCCGCCACACGCGTCCTTCAAGAACACGCGGAAGTCCGGATCGGCCATCCGCTCCGGCGTCGTCAGCAGGAGCTTGCCGCCGGGCGCCTTGACGAGCTCGTTGACCTCGCGGCGCTGCTTGACCGTGAGCGTCGAATCGATCTTCGCCGCGGCGAGCCCCTTCGACGTCATCTTGTCGAGCTGATCCTTGATCAGCGCGATCAGCGGGCTGACGACGACGGTGATGCCGGGCACGACCAACGACGTGAGTTGGTAGAGCAGGGACTTGCCACTGCCGGTCGGCATGACGGCGAGCAGGTTCTCACCGGCGAGCAAGTGATCGAACGCCTCGGCCTGACCTGCGCGGAACGACTTGATGCCGAGCGTTTGTTGCGCGAGTCCGAGGAGCGCGCCGACGCGCTTGGGTAGCTTCGCGCCCTCGGGCGGGATCGGCCCATCGAGCGTGAACGCCGCTTTCGGAGCCGTGTGTTTCGGAACTGACTTGATAGCTGCCTCTTTCGGGGCTTTTTTGTCGACGACGATCGCCTTCACCGCTTTTTTAGCGGGCGCGCGACGGGGTTTGAGCGTCGTCTTCTTCTCGGACGCCTCCGCCTTTTTCTTCGTCGTAGTCTTGGTACTGGATGGACGCTTGGTCAACTGGACCACGTCTCCTACTCAGGCGCGGGCTCTACGGCTAGAGCCTGCACCTACGTGATTCAGACCATACCACACGGCGTGTGTGCAAGGGCGTGTTACAGGATCTGTATGGGGGCGCGAGCACGTGAAGCCCGGCCGGTTCAAGAGGCCGAAAACCGGCTCGAACACTTCAACGCGGACCGCGAGCGGCTGCTCGCCGAGGTCGAACGCCGGGTGGTCGCTCGGCGGGTGACCGAGGCTCGGCGGGGTGGCGATGCGTCCCTCGAATACGTGATCAATGACGTGGCGTTTTCGGAGATCAAGCGGCTCGAGGCGTCGCGCCAGAAGCACGGCGCGCTCGACCGTTGGAAGGACCTCTCGCGCCGCCTGATGGCGATGAACGACGGCGACAAGGAAGCCGAGCTCCGCGATCTCGTGCGCTATTACGGTCGCGATATCGTCGGCAACTTCGACCCGCGGGTCTATCGCTTCGCGACCGGGATCGGTCCGTCGATCCTCAACACCCTGTTCTCGCCGATGACCTCGTTTCGGCAGGGCCTGGGCGTGTTGAAGAACCTCGATCAGCGGATCCAGCCCGATGGCGAGATCCAGCTCGCGCACACCTGTGCGGAGCGCGGCACGTTGATCGTGACGCCGACCCACTCGTCGAACATGGACTCGCCGGCGATCGGGTTCGGCCTGCTGCGCGCGGGCCTGCCGCCGACGACCTACGGCGCCGGCAAGAATCTGTTCACGAATCCGTTCATCTCGTTCTTCATGCGCAACCTAGGCGCGTACCGCGTCGATCGCCGGTTGCGGTTCGAGCTCTATAAAGACGTGCTGAAGGAGTACTCGACCGTGCTCCTCGAGCACGGCTATCACTCGCTGTTCTTCCCCGGCGGCACGCGCTGCCGCTCGAACATCATCGAGAAGCACCTCAAGCTCGGGCTGCTCGGCACCTCGGTGACCGCGTACAAGAACCTCGTTCGCGAAGGCAAGCCGAACAAGCGGATCTACATCGTGCCGGCGACGATCAACTATCGTCTCGTCCTCGAGGCCGAGACGCTGATCGACGACTACCTCGCGGAGACCGGCAAGAATCGCTACATCATCACCGACGACGAATTCTCGCGGGTCGGCCGGATCGTGGAGTTTTTCCGCAAGATCCTCGCTCACGAGGGCTCGGTGGTCGTGCGCTTCGGCCGGCCGTTCGACGTGTTCGGCAACGACATCACCGACGACGGTGAATCGATCGATCGCGCGGGTCGCCACGTCGATCCGGCCTCGTTCGTCCGCGGCGCCGACGGAGAAGTCTCCGACGACGACCAGCGCGACGCCGAGTACACGCGGGTGCTCGGTCGCCGGCTCGCGGCGGTCTACCCGAAGCTGTCGGTGTTTCACTCGACCCACGTCGTCGCGCGCGTGTTGTTCGACGCGCTCGCGGCCCGCAACGACACGCGCGACATCTATCGCCTGCTGCGGCTCGCCCCCGCGCAACTCGCGGTCCCGCGCGGCGAAGCGCTCGCCGCGATCGATCGGTTGCGCGCGCGGATCGCAGAGAACCCCGCGTTCGGCGCGGAGCATCCGGGCTTCCTCGAGCAATCGACCGAGGACAAGCTCGCCGATGGGGTCAAAGCGCTGTCGACGTTTCACACCCGCGTCGCGGTCGCGGACCGCGGCGAGACGCTCCAGGTCGATGACCTGAAGCTGCTCTACTACTATCAAAACCGCACCGCACATATCCCCCCCGAGACCGCCGCGTGAGGGCCGATACCGTCGGCATCGTCGGCGCCGGCCGCTTCGGCACCGCGCTCGGATCCGTCCTGGCGCGGGCGCATCGCCGCGTCATTGTATGGTCGCATGACCCCGAGATCGTCCAGGCGATCGAGACCGAGCGACGCTGCCCGCGGCTCCCCGATGCGCCGTTGCCGGCACCGCTCAGCGCGACCACCGATCCGCGCGTGCTCGCCGCGGAGGCGCGGTTCATCGTGATGGCGGTGAGCTCGACCAACGTGCGCGAGCGCTCCGCCGAGCTCGGCAACTTTCTCGACGGAAGTCACATCGTCGTCCACGCGATAGGTGCGCTCGCCGCGCCGGGTAACGTGCGCGTCTCCGAGGTGATCGCGGTCGGCCTGCCGACGCTGAAGCTCGGCGCGCTCGCCGGCCCCGCGCTCCCCGCGGATCTCGTCGCCGGCGAGTACGCGTCGATGGTGGTCGCCTCGGCGTTCGACGAGGTCGTGAGTGAAGGCCGCCGCCTGCTCAACGCGCCGCCGGTGCTTCGCGTGTACTCGTCGAAGGATCTCGCCGGCGTCGAGCTCGCGTCCGCGCTGTCCGGCGCATACACGGTCGCGCTCGGGCTGTGCGATGGCCTCAAGATGGGCGTCGGACCGCGCGCCGTGTTGATCACGCGCGCCGTCGCCGAGGCCTCGCGACTGGGCATGGCGATGGGGGCAGAAGCGCGGACGTTCGCGGGCCTCGCCGGGCTCGGCAACTTGCTCGTGCGCGCGACCGAGCGCTCCGCCGACTACGAGCTCGGTCGTCGCCTCGCCGAGGGCATCGTCACCGCCGACACGCAACGCACCGAGGGCGCACGTGCCGCGATCGCGGGCGCGGAGCTCGCGGCGAAGCTGCGCGTGCGCGTGCCGGTGTTGGCCGGTGTCGCCGCGGTGCTCACCGGTCGTGCCGAACCGCGGGAAGCGGCGGCGCTCGTCGGCGATACCGTCGCGGTGGAAGAGTGAAGCGAGCGCTGTTCCTGCTCGCCGCTTGCACGGCTCATCACCCGACCGGGCCGCACCCACCTGCCGTCGCCGGCATCTCGATCTCGCTGTACAGCCTCGGCACGCCCGAGTCGTCGTACGGCGTCGTCGACGATCGGCGCTGGGTCGAGCTCGCCGGCAACCAGCTCGTGCTCGAGCACATCGAACCGGGCGCGTCGCTCGCCTCGCTCGTGATCGAGCCGCTGTCCGGTGGCACGCTCGCGATCGAGCGCTGCGTGCGCGAGGCGTTGCCGGAACCTCCGCCGAAACCCGCGGCGCCGATCGTCGCGCAACCTCCGCCCGCCGTGGTCGTGCCCGTGCCCGTGAGCGATCAGCAGTCGCTCGCGCGCGAGATCATGTTGCGCCGGCTGCGTGCGGAGCAGATCAAGAAGCAGATCGCGAAGCCCGAGCCCGAGGCGATGGCCCGCGTCGATGCGACGGTCGTGTGCACCGTCGGCGGTACCCCGGGCCGCCACCTCGTGCGCATCCTCTACGTGTCGACCAAGCTCGACTACCGCGTCCAGCACGCGCTCACCGTGACCACGCCCGATCGCGCGAAGCTGGTCACCCGGTTCGCGATCGCCACGCCGGCGTGGCACGAGCACGCCGACGTGATCGTCTACGACGGTGTGCCGGGTGGTCAGCGCCCGCCGACCGAGGTCACGCGCGGCGCGGTCGCGCTCGACGGCTCGATCGCGATCCTCTCGACGCCGGCGCGCGAGACCGCGGCACGCGTGCGTCGGATCTACGACGGTGCGGTCGTGACTCCGCAGGTCGATGTCGCCGATGCGGCGTGGAACTCCGAGTCGTCGCACGGCGTGTGGGTGTGGCTCGAGCTGCCGCACACCACGCTCGCACCGGGGCCGGTGAGCGCGCACGTCGAGCTCCCCGACGAGCTGCCGCACGATGTCGAGCTGGCCGCCGGCGTGCGCGGCACCTCCGAGGACGATGACGACACGCTGCGCCTGCCGCTGTGGGTCGACACGCAGCTCATCGGCACGCGGCTGCGCTTCACCGATCCGAGCGCCGGTCCGAGCGAGAGTGATAGCGGTCTCGCCGAGCGCTTGTTGCTCTCGGTCGCGAACCAGAGCGATGCGCCGCGCGAGGTCTGGGTCGAAGAGCACGTGCGACGGTCGCGGCATCGCAAGCTGCTCCGCGCATGGCCGAAACGCCCGACGGCGACCGGCGATGTCGTCCGCGAGAAGCTCGTCGTCAAACCTCACGCGATCGAGCGCGTCGGTTACACCGTCGAGTACGTGTTCTGACTACTCGAGCGTGACGGAGAACGTGTAGTTGTTGAGGTTGACCGGCGAGCCGGGCAGGATCTCGAGGACGTAGTCGCCCGCGGACAGCGCCGGGCACGCGGGCGACACCGCGGGACAGATCAGCGTCTCGGTAGCGCTGAAGTTCCGCGACTGCCCGACGACGTTGCCGGTCGAATCGTAGAGCTTGAGATCGAGGTCACCGCCACCGGGCGCGTCGATCAGGTTCAGCGTGGCCTTCGTGATGCCGGCCGCGACGGTGAACTTGTAGTAGTCGTCGTCCTCGCCGGTCGCGACCTTGCAGATCGCCGCGGGCCCCATGTCGACCGTCGGGTCGATCACCGCCGCGGTCTCGAGCGTGTCGTTCGGCTCTTTGTAGTTGCACTGATCCTGGGTGTACGGACCGTCGAGCGACGCATCGTGGACGCCGGCTTGATCGGAGAAGTCGAGGATCAGCGAGCAACCGGAGCCGAGCGTGACCAGCGCAACCACCACGAGCCGCAGACTGTCCCGGACCATGCTCACCAAACTACCGTCCACGAACGCAGATCGTCAAGTATTCTGGCCTACTTAGCTCACTGCAGCGGCTTGACGTCCAGATCCCGTAACGGTAGGGTCTCGGCGCGTCATGTACCTGCAGGACCTCATCTTCACGCTCCAAACGTTTTGGGCGGACCGAGGCTGCGTGATCGAGCAACCGGTCGACGTCGAGGTCGGCGCGGGCACGTTCCATCCCGCGACGTTCTTGCGCGTCCTCGGGCCCGAGCCATGGAACGCCGCGTTCGCGCAGTTCTGTCGCCGCCCGTCGGATGGTCGCTACGGCGACAATCCGAACCGCGCCGGCGCGTACTACCAGTTTCAAGTCGGCCTCAAGCCGTCACCGCTCCACGTTCAAGACCTCTACTTGGACTCGCTGCGCGCGATCGGGCTCGATCCCGGGGTCCACGACATTCGCTTCGTCGAGGACGATTGGGAATCGCCGACGCTCGGCGCGTGGGGCCTCGGCTGGGAAGTCTGGTGCGATGGCATGGAGGTGACGCAGTTCACCTACTTCCAACAAGCCGGCGGTCTCGATCTGTTGCCGGTGACCGCGGAGCTCACGTACGGCGTCGAGCGGCTCGCGATGTACATCCAGAACGTCCCGAACATGTTCGACGTGAAGTGGGACAAGCACACCACGTACGGCCAGATCCGCCATCCGTGGGAGGTCGAGTACTCGACGTACCAGTTCGAGGAGCTCGACAAGGCGCTCGCATTTCGGTTGTTCGATGCGTACGAGGGCGAGTGCAAGCGGTTGCTCGCGCGCAGCGCTGGCCCGTTGGTCCTGCCGGCCTACGAGTTCTGCATGAAGTCGAGCCACCAGTTCAACTCGCTCGATGCGTGCGGCGCGATCAGCGTGACCGAGCGCGCGAGCTACATCCAACGCGTTCGCACGATGGCGAAGGCGTGCGCGATCACGTACGTGCAATCGCGCGCGCGACTCGGCTTCCCGCTACTGCCCCAGCCGATCGGCGCGAAGGCACGAGCTGCGTTCGCCGCGGAGCTCGACAAGGACACCGACGTCACGCGCGCCGTCAACGCCGCCGGGCTCGCCGCGGCGCGTGCCGTCGTTCCGCACGCGCAGGAGCTGCCGAATGTCCGCTGATCTCCTGTTCGAGATCGGCTGCGAAGAGATTCCGGCGAAGATGCTGTCGAACGCGCTCGCCGCGTTGCCGGCGCAGATCAAGGCCAAGCTCGACGCACAACGGGTGGCGCACGGCACGATCAAGGTGTTCGGCACGCCGCGCCGGATCGCGTTCGTCGTGCAGTCGGTCGCGGATCGCCAGCCGGATCTCGACGAGCAGGTCGTCGGTCCGCCGGTCGGCGCTGCGTTCGCCGCGGACGGCACGGTGACCAAGGCGGGGCAGGGCTTCGCGACGAAGAACGGCGTCGCGCCCGAGTCGCTGACCAAACAAGAGGTCGCCGGCAAGAAGGGCCTCTATGCGGTCGCGCAACGCCACGTCGCCGGTGAAGCGACGCGCTCGCTGTTGCCGACGATGCTGAAGGAGCTCGCCGAGGGCCTCGTGTGGCCCAAGTCGATGCGCTGGGGCTGGAGCGAGACCAAGTTCGTCCGCCCGGTCCAGTGGTTACTCGCGCTGTTCGGCGGCGAGGTCGTGACGTTCGAGTGGGCGGGCCAGACCGCGGGTCGCAAGACCGGTGGCCATCGGTTCTTGTCGGCGGGCATGCACGACATCGCGAACGCCGGGGCGTACGTCGGTGGCCTGCGCGACCTCAAGGTCCTCGTCGATCTCGACGAGCGCGCCGATCGGGTCCGCGAAGAGCTCGCGCGACTCGCTCGCGAGAACGGGCTCGTGATGCGCCGCGACGAAGCGCTGGTCGGCGAGGTGATCCACCTCGGCGAATATCCGGTCGGCGTCACCGGCAGCTTCAAGCCCGAGTTCCTCGAGGTCCCCGAGGAGATGATCGTGACCGCGATGCGGCTGCATCAGCGCTACTTCGCGTTCGAGACCGCCGACGGTCGGCTCGCGAACAAGTTCGCGACGCTCGCGGCGACGATCGTGAAGGAGCCGAAGGTCGTCGCCGAGGGCAACGAGAAGGTGCTCGCGTCGCGGTTGAGCGATGCGCGGTTCTTCTTCGGCAAAGACAAAGAGCACTCGTTCGCCGACTGGAACCAGACGCTCGAGGGCGTGGTGTTCCAGGCCAAGCTCGGTGACCGCGCGAAGACGATCGGCGACAAGGTCCGCCGCGTCGTCGCGATCGTGACCGCCGCCGGTGGTTCGCCGGCCGCGCTGACCGCCGCGACGTACTGCAAGGCCGACCTCGCGTCGAAGGCCGTCGGTGAATTCCCCGAGCTCCAGGGCACGATGGGAAAGCACTACGCGAAGTTCCACGAGCTCGGCGACGCGGTCGGCGATGCGATCGAGCAGCACTGGTGGCCGAAGGGCCAAGGTGCGGAGCTGCCGCGCACGCACGATGCGGCGCTGGTCTCGCTCGCCGACAAGATGGACACGATCGTCGGTTGCTTCGCCGTCGGACTCGAGCCGAGCGGCTCGGCCGATCCGTTCGGGCTGCGCCGTGCGGCGATCGGGATCTGGCAGATCCTGCTCGCGCGTCCCGAGCTGTCGTGGCTGAAGCTGTTCGCGACGTCGCGCGAGGTGCTCGCGACACAGGGCGTGCACCTCGTCGATCCGACGAAGCTCGAAGAGTATTTCCGCCAGCGCCTGCAGGGCATCTTCGTCGAGGCCGGCGTGCCGGTCCAAGATGCGACCGCGGCGCTCGCGCAAGGCTTCGCCGATCCGAGCGATGCCCTCGCGCGAGCCCGTGCGCTCGCGAGGATCTCGAAGCAAGCGCGCGAGGTGTTCAAGCGCGTCGCGAACATCCTCGACGATGCGCGTGCGAAGAACATCGTGATCAAGTCGACGGTCGATCCGTCGCTGTTTGCGGCCGACAATCCGGCCGAGCAGGACCTCTACGCGGCGATCCAGGCCGCCCAGGCCCGCGAGGCCGCGCCGCGCGCGCAGGCGAACTACGGCGCGGTGTTCGAGTCGCTCGAACAACTCCGCCCGGTCGTCGCCGCGTTCTTCGACAAGGGCGGCGTCATGGTGATGGATCCCGACGCGAAGCTTCGCGACAACCGGCTGGGGATGTTGTTGTCGCTGCTGGGCCCGTACGCGGACATTGCCGATTTCCGCAAGCTCGGAGGTTCCCAATGACATTCGTCAAAGCATTTGGCGGCGGCAAGGCAGAGGGCCGCGCGAAGGACAAGGCCTCGCTCGGCGGCAAGGGCGCGAACCTCGCCGAGATGGCGTCGCTCGGCTTGC
>JBDTJY010000176.1:0-3295 GCA_039935615.1 Kofleriaceae bacterium | reverse complement strand
CGTCATTCCGACGGGTCTTGTTGTACAGCCCGACGTGCGTAGAACACGCCATAGAGGCCAGCGCCCGGGAAGCGCTCCAACAAGCGACGTTTCAAACCCGCGAAGTGCGCACCCGCGGTCAAGACGTCATCGATCACCAGAACGTCGGTGAGTGCGCGATCGGTCAGCGTCTCGTCGATGGAATATGCGGCGTACCAATCGGCCGGTTTAGGGCGTTCGTCGGTGTCGTGCGCGGCTGGCATGTCGTTCAGCTGCACGATCAGTTCGCGGACGTCGCACGCGAGACCCTCATACCGTGCACGATGCGAAGCATCCGATCGTCATAGTTCGGATTCGCTTTGCACAGCGACGGCGGCATGGGCACGATCGTGGTTTGCTGCAACACCGCATCGCCGAGGGCGGCTCGGAGCTCGCGTCCGGCCTGCCGGATCGCGCTCTCCTTGTATCGCCACTCCGGCTTGTCACGCCGATCGAGCCTCTTCTTCAGATTCGAGATGATGTTGTTCGTTTCGCCATGGCCGTAGCCCGCGCCGGCGGTGTACTCGCGGAGGAAGTAGCAGTTGTCCTCGGCGCGAATGAACGAGTGCTGAGGCCGAAGCAGCTCATCGATCTGCTGAAGGCGCACGTACGAGGACTCCTTGGATGTCGGCGTAGTCGCGAACGCGGATCGCGCCACGCTCCAGCAATTTCTCCGGCCACTTCAGCCCACGATTGAAGCAGCTCTCCAGGATGAACAGTTTCCGCCCCTGCTCGATCGCGGCTCGCGCCTGGATCAGCGAACCCGAGGTCTCGCCGGCCTCGACGATCACGGTAGCTTCGGTCAGCGCCGACATCGTGAGGTTCCGCTCGGGGAAGAACAATCGATTGAAGTGCGACGACTGTTGCGAGTAGCGGAACACCGGCACCTGGCTGATGACGAGGAACTCTCGACCGAGACGATCCTGCAGCTCGCGATTCTCGGGCGGGTAATACTGGCCGAGCGGCGTACCGATCACGGCGATCGTCTTGCCGCCGGCCTCGATCGCCGCGGTGTGCGCTTCGGTGTCGATACCCATTGCGAGACCGGCCACCACCGTCCGTCCGTCTTCGACGAGCGAGCGAGCGAGCTTACGGGCGCGCGCGCGCCCCTCGTCGGTGGGATTGCGCGTACCGACGACCGCGACACTCGGCGTCTCGACCAGCTCCCATACGCCCTGAAAGTAGAGCAGCTCGATCGGATCCTTCGCGTCGCGAAGCTTGGACGGATATTCGAACGCTCGATGGATGCGAACGCCGAACCGCTCGACGCCACCGGCATGAAGTTGCGCGAGCACCTGCCGCGCCATCTCCGTGGCTTCGTTGCTGGGAACGAGCGCAGACGGCAGTACGTTTGGGTGGTCGCGGAACAACGTGGCGAGCTTCTTTACGCTCATACCTCGACGCGCCCACAACGCCTCGTAGGCGCCGAGCTCGACAAGCGGCGAGATCGACGCGAACAACGAGGGCTGGTGCGATCCGAAGTTCAGCGCGTGCTGCTGGCTCATCTGGAGGCTCCGGTCACTATACAAGTCTGACATCGGCGGTATGGGACACCCGCAAACTACGCTGCGACTCTGATACTATACACACGTTCAGTCATATTGCCACGATACGTATAACCGCCGATTCTGGCAGTTCCACGGTTACCTGGTTTCGAGCCAGGCGCGGCCCGGCGCCTTGTCGGCGACCGCTTGCAGCAGCGCCGCCGCACCGACCGCATCGCCGCGCGCTCGCAGCAGCGCCGCGTGCTCGCACACCGCATAGGTCGCGAACAGCGGCACGTGATACGCGCCGTAGAAGTCGGTCTTCACGGTGTAGACGTCCTCGTCGAGATCCTTCGGCGGCACCATGGGCTTCACCGGCACCAGGCACGCACCACCGAAGAAGCTCGCACGCGCACGCACCAGCTTCGCGAGCGCGGCCGGCGCACCGTAGGCGGGATGGGTCGGCGTGGCTTCGGCCGCGAGCTTCTCGAGCTCCTGCGCGACGACGGGCACGCGATCGGGGGCGACCACACCGGCGACGAACAGGCACATCGCACGCTCGCGCGCGGCGGCGTCGGCACCACCGGGGAGGCAGGGCGTCGTCGTCACGATCGACGCGTCGAGGTCACCGCGGATCCATTGGAGATAGCCGAGCGCGGCGCGGCGGATCGGCCGGCGCGTCGGGCCCGCGCGATCGAGCGACCGCTGATAGAGCTCGAGCGCGCGATCGAGCACCGCGGTATCGACCGGCGTCGCCGACTCGGCCTTGATCGCGAGCACCTTCGCGAGCCCGGCCAGCGTGTCCTCGCCTTCGTTCAAGCGCAGCGCATCCTCGGCGGCGGCGACCGCCTCGTCGAGCTTGCCCGCGGCGGCGAGCGTCGTCGCATACACGCCGACGGCATCGGCTTCACCGGGGAACGCATCGCGATAGAGCGTGCCGATCCGGAGCGCCTCGGTCGGTTGATCGAGATACAACAACACCGACGAGTCGTGGTCGTAGATCCGGCCGCGGAACTCCGGCGCGGGTTGCGCGAGCAGCGCCTTGTACTGCTCGTGCGCGGTCTGATAGTGCGCGGCGCGATAGTCGAGCTCGGCGGCCCAGAACTCGAGCTCGCGATCGTCCGGCGCGCCGGCACCGACGAGCGCTTCGCGGGCGGCGGGCGCACCGCGCTCGGCGTAGGCGATCGCGGCGGCGAGCAGCGCGCGATCCTTGCTGCGATCCTCCGCAGCCGCCGCGTGCAGCGCCGCGAGCGCCGTCGTGCGATCCGCCTCCGGTGCACCGCCGAACAGGATCATGTAGGCATTCGCACGCGGATGTTGCGGCGCGATCCGCAGCGCCGACCGTAACGACGACAGCGCCTTCTCGTTGTAGAAGACGTCGTACTCCTCGAGCGCGCGCGTGACGTACTCGTCGCCGGGGCGGACGGTGGGCGTCGCGCTCGGCCACAGCTTGATCGCGAGCGTGGTGACGACGGCGAGCGCGGCGAGCGCCGCGAACCATGGCCAGCGCTTTGTGGGAGGCTCGCGCAGCACCGCGATGGCATCGCGCAGCGCGGCCATCGAGGCGTAGCGATCCGTCGGCTCCTTCGCGAGCGCCTTCGCGATCACCTCGCCGACCGCGCCATCCGCGACGAGGGGCTGGTCGTTGAGGATCTGCTCGAACAACGCGTCCATGGTCTGGGCGCTGTACGGCGGCTTGCCCATCACGAGCTCGAACGCGAGGACGCCGACCGAGAACACCTCGCTGCGCTCGTCGGGGAGCGAGCCGGCGATCTGTTCGGGCGCCATGTACA
>JBDTJY010000175.1:0-109360 GCA_039935615.1 Kofleriaceae bacterium | reverse complement strand
GACGCGCGCGGCGATCACCCAGCGTGGTGCGGTCCCGTGGTCGGTAAACGCCGTCCAGCCGCCCGCTCCGCCGGCGCGCCTGGGCGCAGCGGCGAGCGGCAGCTTGGTCACTTCTCGAGCGGGCAGGTGAGTCCCTTGGCGGCCTCGGGTCCGATGAATTGCTCGTACAGCAACTTGCCACGGCACTCCTGGTGCTTCAGGAACTCGAGCGTGAACGCCGGCCACTCGGTCGTCGGCACGATCTGGAAGTCCGTGGTCGCGAGCGCGTGGTTGCCCGCCTTGGGCACCCCGGCGCTCGGGTCGGTGGCCGCGCGGTCGTGATAGTCGTGCATGCCGAAGTTGCGGATGTGGCACTGCGAGCAGGTCATGCCGTTCTCTTCACCGAGATCGCGGCGGCCGTCCTCGAGCGCCATCGTCGTCGTCATCGAGCGCAGCTTGTACTCGGCGAACAGGTTGTTCGCGTCGACCTTGCTCTGGATCACCGTGCCGTGCGTCGGCTCCGGTAGGTCGACCAGGCCCATCGTCTTGCGGCACAAGATCTCGTAGCCCGGATCATGCTTCGGATCGGCGGGGTTGAACTTCTGCGCGCACTTCGCTTCCCAGGTCTTGCCGTCCTTGCTCGGCTGGGTGTCGGTCCAGAACCCCGGGATCGCGACGTCGACATAGGCCTGGGTCGCGCCGTCCTTGGTGCGGAACGGCTTCATCGCCGCCCAGCCCCAGCCATCGCCGCTCTTGTAGCTGCCGTCCGCGTTGCGCGCCGAGCCGCCGCCCATCCGCGCCTCGGTCGCGATGCCGATCTCGAAGCCGTGACGATAGGGCTTCGACGTTGCGTGGCCGTGGGTGTCGTCGAACAGCATCACGTCGGTCATCAGCTGCGCGACCGCCTTGCCGTGCGCGGCCACGTCCTTGACGAACGCCGGATTCGGCCCGCCGTGCTTCATCAGATCCTTCGCGACCATGCCGAGGAAGATCTTGTTGTTCGCGTCGCGCTCCTCGTCGGGCCGCGGCAACGCGGGGACGTACTCGACGACCGGGCGCAGCCGGAACATCGCGTAGACGGGCTCGACCGAGGGCGCCTTGTAGACCACGCGCAGCTCGGTCCAGGCCTTGTCGATGCGTGGCCGGAACGCCACGATGTGCCACGCCTTCGGGTCGCCGAACGCCGCGCGGTCGAACTGCGGCGACTTCGGATCGAGCCGGGGGTTCTGGTTGGTCTGCGCGAGGCCGGTCAGCAGCTGCTCGTACGCGAGCTGGCCGGTGAGCGGCGTGCGGAGCTGCGCGCGCTGCGGCCCGGGCATCTGCAGCGTGAACGTCTGCGCGCCGAGCTCGAGCAGGCGATCGAGCGGCCACTGCTTGTTGACCTCCGCGAGCCGCTTCGGATCATGGACGAGCAGCAGGGTCTCCACGATCGGTGCGAGCGGGGCGGCGACCGGCACAGGCTGCGCGGCCTTGACGACGTCGATCGAGAACGTCTTGGTGACCTGCTTGTGGCGCTCGGGTTGGGTGATCGTGACCTCGAACTCGGCCTTCGGCAGGTCCGCGCTCGCGGGGGTCCACACCACGGTCTGGGTGATCGGATCGACCCGCGCCGAGGCCGGCATCCGCGTGACCTCGACGCGGGTCTCGTCGAGATCCTGATCGATCGCCGACGTGCCGAACGAGATGGTCTGGCCGAGCCCGACCTTCTTCCATGCCGGCGCGAACCACTCGACCTCGTGGGCATCGGGCACGGTGAACGTGCTCGCGACCGGGGCGACGAGCGCGTCCGGCGCGCTGGGCGCGGTGGTGCGCGTGGCCGAAGCCGTGACCGGCGCGGCGGGTGGGGTGGGGCGTGGCGAGGGGCGCCCGCCACACGCGATCAGTAGAACCAGCAAACCGCTCCGCATGGCGCCGCATCGTAGCAGACCTCGGCACCGTGATAGGGTCCGCTCGACGATGAGTACCGACCTCCCGACGCTCGCGATCAATACCATTCGGACGCTCTCGATCGACGCGATCCAGAAAGCAGATTCCGGACACCCCGGCCTGCCACTGGGTTGCGCGCCGATGGCGTACACACTGTGGCAGACCCACCTCAAGCACGATCCGAGCGCGCCGGCCTGGTTCGATCGCGATCGCTTCGTGCTCTCGGCGGGGCACGGCTCGATGTTGCTGTACAGCCTGCTCCACCTGCATGGCTACGAGGTCTCGCTCGACGACCTCAAGCAGTTCCGGCAGTGGGATTCGATCACGCCGGGCCACCCGGAGTGGCACCTCACGCCGGGCGTCGAGGCAACCACCGGGCCGCTGGGCCAGGGCGCGGGAAACTCCGTCGGGTTCGCGCTCGCAGAGCGCTACCTCGCGACCACGTTCAACCGCCCGGGGCACGAGATCATCGATCACCACACGTACACGCTGGTGTCCGACGGCGACATCATGGAAGGCGTGTCCGCCGAGGCCGCTTCGCTCGCGGGCCACTTGAAGCTCGGCAAGCTGATCTGGATGTACGACGCGAACCACGTCACGCTCGATGGCCCGCTCAAGCTGATCATGAACGAGGACGTCGACAAGCGGTTCGACGCCTACGGCTGGCACGTCCAGCACGTGCCGAACGGCGACACCGACCTCGGCGCGATCGAGGTCGCGATCGAGAACGCGAAGGCGGAGCTCCATCGCCCGTCGATCATCATCGTCAACACGACGATCGGCTACGGCTCACCTGCCAAGCACGGCACCAGCAAGGCGCACGGCTCGCCGCTCGGCGAGGCCGAGGTCGCCGCCACCAAGCAGTTCCTGGGCTGGGATCCCGAGGCCAAGTTCTACGTGCCCGACGAGGTTCGCGCGCACATGGCCGAGCCCGGCAAGCGTGGCGCACAGGTCCACGCGGCCTGGGACCAGCGCTTCGCGGCGTACAAGGCCGCGCATCCCGTGCTCGCCGCGCAGCTCGAGCTCGCGATCCAGGGCGAGCTACCCGCCGGTTGGGACGCGGACATGCCGGCATTCGACAAGCCGATCGCGACGCGCTCCGCGTGCGGCAAGGTCATGGAGATCCTCTGCAAGAAGATTCCGTGGCTGTTCGGCGGCGACGCTGACCTCGCCGGCTCGACCAAGACGATGGTCGACGGCGGTAACTACGATCCCGAGGGCAACGGCCGCAACGTCCGGTTTGGCATCCGCGAGCACGCGATGGCCGCGATGGGCAACGGTCTGCACTATCACGGCGCGATCCGCCCGTACGTCGCGACGTTCTTCACGTTCAGCGACTACATGCGGCCGTCGATCCGGCTCGCCGCGCTCAACCAGCAGCCGGCGATCTTCATCTGGTCGCACGACTCGGTCGGTCTCGGCGAGGATGGCCCGACCCATCAGCCGATCGAGCAGCTGATGGGGCTGCGCGCCATCCCGCACCTCCACGTGTTCCGGCCCGCGGACGCGAACGAGACCATCGCGGGCTGGAAGTTCGCGATGCAGCGCAACCACGGACCGACGGGCCTCGTGACCTCGCGCCAGGATCTCCCGATCTTGACCGCGGCCGGCGCGCCCGGCGCCGAGCGCGGCGCCTACATCCTGGCGGACGGTCAAGATGCGATCATCATCGCGACCGGCTCCGAGGTCCATGTCGCGATGGAGGCGCGCACCGAGCTCGCGAAGCAAGGCGTCGCAGCGCGCGTCGTGTCGATGCCGTGCTGGGAGCTGTTCGCCGAGCAGGATGCGGCCTATCGCGAGGCCGTGCTCCCGGCGGCACGCTGGCAGCGCGTATCGATCGAGGCCGGCGTCACGTTCGGCTGGCGCGAGCACGTCGGGCCGCGCGGCGCGGCGATCGGCATCGATCGGTTCGGCGCGTCGGCGCCGGGCGACGTCGCCCTCGACAAGCTCGGGATCAACGCGGCGCACGTCGTCGAGACCGTGCAGCGCGTGGTGAAGAGCTAGTTACTTTCCGCCGCCGGTCATCGTCAGCGTCGTCTTCGCGACGATCGCCTCGCCCGGCCCGATCAGCTGGACGCTGTACGTCTTGCCGGCGGTGAGGCCCTCGTCCTCGCTGATCGAGATATCGCCGGTCAACACCGTGCTCTTGACGTCGATGCCGTCGAGCGACTGGTCGGCCGAGAGCTTGCCATCCTTGAGGAACTCGAGCTTGAGGTGCGTGTTCCCGGTCTTCGACAGGAACGCCGTGTAGTGGAAGTGCCACGCGACGACGTCCTCGTTCTTGGTGCCCGCGAGCTCCTTGAGCTGCGCGGCCTTGATCTTCGTGGTCGTATCCCGATCGGTCTTGCCTTCGGGGAGATCGTCCTTGGTGATCACGAGCTGACCGCGGAAGTTCGCGATCACGCCGCGCGACAGGTCGGCGCTGGCGACGCCGCCGGCTGCTGCGAGTGCGGCAAGGACGATGGCGGACATCGAGGTGCGCGACATGAGTTCCTCCAGAACAATTCTATGACGTCGACACCGCCGCGGCGCGAAAGTTTCAGGCGCTATTCGGTGGGCGTCTGACCGGCGTTGCCGGTGCCGGGTGCTTCGACGGGCACGGTCACCGCTTCATTCATCTCGGTCGACGGTGCGGCCCCTTGGGCGGCCCGCTCGGCCTGACGCTGCGCGCGACGCTCGGTATCCCACGGCTTTCCGTCGGGTCCGTTACCATTTGCATCGGGGCCGATCGGCTTGCGGGGGCGCTTGCTCCGCGGCGGCAACGGCTGGCCGTCCGGCCCCAGGCGCGGGCCCTGCGGCTGGGTCTGCTGCGGTGCGGCCCCATCGGGCGCTCCGAGCTGCTGCGGGCGGTCGGGGCGCGGACCGCGCGGACCGCCACCGGGACCACCACCGAAGCCACGAGGGCCCCGGTCATCGCGACGCGGCCGATCGCCGCCCGGGCCACCGGGGCCGCCCGGACCACCGGGGCCGCCCGCGCCACCGGGGCCGCCCGGGCCACCGGGGCCACGACCGCGGTCGTCACGGCGCGGGCGATCTCCGCCAGGTCCACCCGGACCACGGCCACGGGCCGGACCGCGACCACGGGGGCCAGCACTGAAGTCGCGCGGAGCGGCCGTGAGCTGCCAGCCGATGCCGGCGCGCGGCATCTCGCCGCGGCCTGGGCGATCGTCGTCGGACTTCGTGTCGGGCTTGGCATCGCTGAACTTGAGGCTGCCGAGGCCGCGCGGCTTCGCAGGGCCACGCTCGCCGCCGAAGCCACCGAAGCCACCGCCGCCACCGCCGCCGCCACCACCGCTGCGGCCACGGTCGCCGCCACCGCGGCCCCCGCGATCGCCACCACGGCGATCGTCACGCCGGCGCTGCGAGCCGGCGACGCGATCGATCACGTAGTGGAACTCACCGCGCGACACCGCGCCATGCGGGCCCTTCTCGCCCTGGAACACGCGGACCAGGCGAACCTGGTCGATCCGATCGCCGATGATGTCGAGCGCCTCGATCAAGCGCTGCGCGCGGTCGGCCTGCACGCCGACCGCCTCGGACACCGCCTTGACGATCGGATCATCCTCGGCGGGCGTGGGCGCCGCGGCGCCCTCCGCCTGCATCGGCTCGGGCTCGCCACTCTCGGCGCCTTCGGGGCCGGCTTCGGGGCCGGCTTCGGCGCTGGCTTCCGAGCCGGCTTCGGCGCTGGCTTCGGCGCTGGCTTCCGGGCCGGCTTCCACCGCTACCGCGTCGTGCTCGGGGGATGGCGCCGGAGCTTCGGCTCCATCGCCGAGCGCCGGTTCGCCTACCGGCGGTGCGGCCACGGCGACGGTCGCCGATTCCGACTTGTGAGCCCCACCGGCGGCGGCCCGAGCGGCCGCGGCCTTGCGAAGGGTCAGCGTCGAGAATTCGGTGAGCGTCTTCATGGCAGACTGGCTACACCAAAGCCTGCCGCGACGCCAGTAGTACAGCTCGAACTACGTCGGCTCAGCCGCCGACGCTGCCGGAGGCCGAGGCCGAGACCTTGACCGAGACCGAGACGTCCGCGTGGATGTGCGTCGCCGCGTTCACGGCCGCCGCGAGCTGGCCCGAGATGCACATCGCCTGGTCGCCGAACGACTGCACGAACTTCGGCCCCATGTCCTTGAGGTCCGAGGCGGTCTTCGCCCACACCTCGACCGCCGACTGCAGGGGCTTGATCCGCGCCGCGACCGAGAACAGCTTCGGCAGGCCATCGCGCATCGCCTTGACCGTCATCGTCAGCTTCGTCGGATCGACCGCCGCCTTCGCGTCGAAGTCGATCGACAGCTCGGGCTCGGTGCACTTCGCGTTGATCGACGCGTTGACCGCGCCGGCCGCCTTGCACTCGCCGCCGCCGCCGGACCCGCCGGTGCCCGCCGAGGCGCCGCCGGAGCACGCGCCGCCGGCGCTCGCCGACGCGCTCGCGTCGACGGTGCACTTCGCGGGGACGTACTTGATCTTGAGCTTGGCGTTGGCCTTGAGCGAGACCTTGAGGTTGTTCTGGTAGGTCGTGATCACCTTCGCGCAGATGCCGTCGGTGTCGTCGCCCGAGAGATCGCCTTCCGGCATCCCGAGCTGCTGGCCCATCATGACGCAGCTCTGCTTGACGACCTTGACCGTCTCGGCCGCGGTGGTCTGGAGATCCTTGGTCGCCTGCAGGAACAGCTTGAGCTTCGCGCCCGCATCACTCGCGGCGTAGTTGCCGCAGGTGTTGGGATCGACCTCGCCGGAGGCGCCGCCGGGCATGCCCGGGTGATCGGGGACCGAGGGGACGCCGTTGGCGCCCGGGAGTTTGTGACCGCAGGCCGCGAGCGAAGCTAGAAGAATGACGGATCCAAGACGCATGAGTGAAGTGCTCCTCTGGTGAGCCGTCTGGATAGCAAAAGCCGGAGCGCAGCGCGCGCCCTCCGCCTCGAATTACCCCGCCGGTCGTCGATCTAACGATCGAGGCGCCGAACCCTTACATGACGTTCAATGTTGTGATCTCCATCCGCGCGCGACTCCGCCCTCGCGGGCCAGCGTGCTCGATGGGAACACCAGGCACTCGTGGTGGGGATCGAGCGTGACGGTCGAGACCGTGAACGCGGGCTGGACCACGGGGATCGCCTGGGTCGGCCCGTCGTGGAACGTATCGACGGCGACCTCGACGCTGTTCGCGCCGCCATCGCCGAGCGCGACGTGAAACTTGCAGCCGCGCGCGGGCGTCGTCGGATTCGTGATCGCGACCGCGAGCGAGCCCATCGCGCCGGGCGCCGCTCCCGGCGTGAACGCGGTGTGGACGAGGGGCCACCCCGGCGCGCCCGAGCCCTCGATCCACGCGTTGACGTAGTCCGTGAGGTCGAGCTGGGTGTGGCGTTGCAACGCGTCGACGAGCTGGTCGACCGACAGCGCGTGCGGCGTACCGAGCACCTCGTGCAGCGCGGCGAGCACCGCGTCGCGCGACGACAGCACCTCGAGCTGATGGAACAGCACCATCGGGCCCGGACCGTAGACGTCCGTGTAGTAGTCGAACAGCGCGGGCTGATCGAGCGGGACCGGCCAGTACTTCGCGACCTTGCTGTCGGCCTTCCAGATCTCCGAGGTGCGCAGCGCCACGGTCGGATCGGTCATGTCCTCGTAGACGAACGCGAGGTACTCGGCCATCGCCTCCTTCCACACGAAGTCATAGGTCGACGCGATCGTCGTCTGGTTGCCGGCCCACATGTGCGTCATCTCGTGATCGAGCACGTGCTGCACGGGGTGCGTGTAGCTGTTGGCCTGCTTCGCGAGGTGATCGTCGAGCACGATGTTGCCGGGGTGCTCGAAGCCGTCCCAGTAGGTGGGCGCGGTCAGCACGCGGAGCTCGCCGCCAAACGGGTACGGCCCGAACTCGCCCTGCATGAAGTCGAGGAAGCCCGCGTGAAACGCCGGGTCGATCGCCGCAGCGATGCCGGTGGAGGCCCGGTCGTAGACCGTGACGTGGACGCCCGACCAGGTGCCCTTGTCGGTCTGGGTCCAGCCGCCGGTGGGGCCCGGCGCTGCGGTATAGCCGATCAGGCCGAACGTCGAGTAGGTCGGACCGCCGTCGTGCTCGAAGTCGCAGATCGTCTCGGTCGGATTCGGGTCCGTGACATCACCGGGACAGCGCACCATCGTGTCGGCGCCGTGCGTGACGTCGAACGTGTAGGTCGCGAACTGATCGGGGCGGTGGTCACACGGGCCGAACTGATCGCAGCCGTCGACCCAGGAGATCAAGTACGTGAGCTGGTTGCCATCGGTGTCGTTCGAGACCGAGAACCCGACCTGGCTGGTCGACAGCGTCTTGAGCGGCACGGTGTCGTCGGCCTCGACGGTGAACGTCGCGCCCTGCGCGACGCCGTCGCCGCAGATCGTGAGGGTCTGGTCGGCGTTCTGGGTGCCGTCCCCGGGTCTACCGTCGAACGCGACCGCGGTCAGGCTGTCGGCGCGGAACGGGAGCGTCAGGCAGTTGCCCGCGGTCTCGGCGACCAGCGTGACCTTCGAGTGTGCCGCGCGCGAGTCGAGATCGAGCGCGAGGTCGTAGTGGGTGGCGTGCGCGGTGAGCGG
Organism: Kofleriaceae bacterium; assembly: GCA_039935615.1. Taxonomy (GTDB): domain Bacteria; phylum Myxococcota_A; class Polyangia; order Haliangiales; family Haliangiaceae; genus JABFXX01. The sequence goes on along the minus strand of JBDTJY010000175.1, from coordinate 100,891 downwards.
CCCGGTCGGTCCGGGATCGGTGCCACAGCCAGCCGCGGCCAGCATGCCAGCCGCGGCCAGCAGAACCGAACAGTGCAGGGCGCGGTGCATGCCTTCGCGTAACACGATCAACGAACCTTGGCTGCGACCGGCGTCACCGGCCCCGAACCGCCGGTGACACTCGGCTCGGTGGCGGGGGGCACCACCGGGCGCGCCACGGTGAGCCGCACGTCGAGCCCGAGCTCGTCGCGTAACAGGTCGACCTTGCGCAGCAAGCGCGGGTCATCGCGCGAAGGTCCATCGCGCACGACGAGGTCCAGCATGATCGCTTCTCCCATCCGCGTGCACACGACCTGCTCGACCCGCGAGCGGTGATCGGTGTCGAGGCCGTCGGCGACGCGCAGCAGCGCGGTCAGCTTGCGGACGACCCCACGCTGCTCCTTGGATAGCGGTGAGGCGTTGATCAGCTCCTTCGCGCGGTTCGCGTCCTTGCGATGCGTGCGCGCCATCAGCGCGACCATCTCGCGGCCGGTGTCGTCGAGCCCGGGGATCCGGCCCCACCGGATCATGTATTCGCTGTGCTTGTGGTGGCCGCGCTGGTTCACGACCTCGCCGACGTCGTGGAGGAGCGCCGCGACCTCGAGCAGCACGCCCATCGCATCGGGCACGCCGTGGACATCGCGGAGCTGGTGGAACAGCGCGCGCGCCAGGAGGCGGACGTGCTCGCCGTGCGTCGTGTCGTGATCGACGCGGTTCGCGAACCCGCGCGCCGCGGTCAACAGCGCCTTGTCGTGCGCGCCCTCGGCCTTGGCCTGCTCCTCGCGGGCGGTCTCGGCGAGCTCGATCAACACGCCCTCGCGCACGCCGACCCCGGGCGCGACGAGCCGCTGGATCCCGAGCTGGCGCGCCGCGGTCGCGAACACGAGCGCGGCGATGCCGAGGACCTCGGCGCGATCGCGCTTGACGCCGAACTTGGCGATCCGCTCCTCGACCGTCGCGCCGACGAGCGCGGGCAGGCCCTTCTCGAGCTCGGCGAGCTCGAAGCTGGGCATGGCGCTCTGATCGCCGAAGATCTTGGCCAGCGCCTCGGCGTTGCCGCCGGTGATCGCGGCGACCGGCGCGGCGGTCGAGCTCCGCGCGATCTGCTTCATCAGGGTCGCGGTGTAGCGCCGCACCATGCCGGCCTCGGCGTCGCCGATCGCGTCGTGCAGCCCGAAGGTCTCGAGCAGGCGCACGGTCCCGACCGGCAACGAGGTCCCGCGCCACGCCGAGCCGAGCCGCAGGTTGACCTCGAGACTCCCGCCGCCGAGATCGAGGATCGCGCGCGGCGTCTGGGTCTGGCCGAACGCGTGCATCACCGCCTTGCGGACCAGGCGCGCTTCTTCTTCGCCCTCGATCACCTCGAGCTCGATTCCGGCCTCGTGATAGAGCCGGTGCAACAGGACGTCGCGGTTGCTCGCGTTGCGCACCGCGCTGGTCGTGATCGCGCGGTAGATGGTGACCTGGTGGTGATCGAAGCGCTCGCGAAAGTGCACGAACGCCGCGACCGCCGCGTCGATCGTCGCCTCCTCGAGCGAGCCCTGCGTGAACGCGTTGTGGCCGAGCCGCACCGGGATGCGCTCGGCCTCGATCCGCACGAGCTCGGTGCCGGCTAGCTCGGCGATCACGACGCGGATCGCGTTGGAGCCGGCGTCGATCGCCCCGAGCCGGGTGCACGTTGCCATCGAGCGTCACGCTATCACGGCACGCTCGGTGCTAGCCCGGCTCGTCGACCGATGCCGCTGCGAGCGATCCCTAGGTCAGCTCTTCTTCTTCGGCGGCGGCTTGCTGCCGCTGCCACCGGCGGACATGTCGGGCTTGTCGGGTCCGGCGTTGTCCGGGATCTTGATCTTGTCGGTCAGCGACACGCCCGACAACACCTCGACGTTGATGCCGTCGGACAGCCCGAGCTTGACGTCGTGCTTCACGAAGGTCTGCGGCGTGGTCTCGGTCTCGACGAACGGCTTGCCATCCTTGTCGTACTGGACGAGTGCCTCGCGGATCGCGAGCACGTGCGGTTTCTCGTCGAGGACGATGTCCGCGTTCGCCGAGTAGCCGGCGCGGATATACTGATCTTCCTTCTGGGTCAGCGCCGCCTTGATCTCGAACTGGATCGCGCCGTCGATCTCCTTGCCCTGCGGAGCGATGTACTCGAGCTTGCCCGCGAACGTATCCTTCTCGATCGCGCCGACCTTGATCTGGAGCTTCATGCCCTCCTTGATCTTCGCGACCTCGGATTCGTCGACGTGGCCGTCGAAGATCATGTCGCCCATGTTCGCGATCGTCGCGATCGTCGTGCCGGGGTTGAAGCTGTTGGCCTGGATCACCGAATACCCGACCTTGACCGGAACGTCGATCACCATGCCGTCGACGGTCGCGGTGACGACCAGCGTCGAGCCCTTCTGGCCGCGGGTCTGGCCGTCCTTGACGATCTGGAGGTTCGAGGCCGCGGTCTCGGCCTGGGTCTTGGCGAGCGCGTAGTCGGTGCGAAACTTGAACAGCTCGGTCTCCGAGACCACGCCCTGCTTGAACAGCCCTTCCTCGCGATCGAGCTCGCGCTTCGCGTTCTCGGCCGTGATCTGGGCGGTGCGCACGCCGCTCACCGCGGAGTTCACGGCAGGAGCGTCTGGAATGATCTCGACCTTGCCGAGCTGGTCGCCCTTCTTGACGTGCTTGCCCGGCTCGACATCGAGCTCGGTGAGGATGCCGGTGATCTTCGGCTTGATATCGACCGACTGGCGCGGCACCACCGAGCCGGTCGCGACGGTCTTCTTCTTGATGTCGATGATCTGGGCCGACTCGGTCTTGTACGTGATCGGGTGGGCCTGGCTCTTCTTGTAGAGGTAGAAGAACGAGCCCAGGATCGGGATGCTCGCGAGAAGGATCAGCAGGCCCATCAGGATGCGTTTCATGATTTCCTCTACTCGGTCCGGAGCGCCTCGATCGGCTTGATCGACGCGGCGTGAAGGGCGGGGATCAGGCCGGCGAGCGCGGCGCAGCCGACCAGGACGCCGAGCGCCTGGGCCACGGTGGCGAGCCCGACCGTCGGCGGGCCGAACGGTGAATCGGTCACGTTCGCGAGCGCGGAGTCGGCGCCGAACAGGATCGCGCAACCGAATGCGATGCCGACCAGACCGGCGACCGTGGTGAGCGCGACCGTCTCCATCAGCACCATCTGGACCACCGACGCCGGGGTCGCCCCGAGTGCCTTGCGGACGCCGAACTCCTTGGTCCGCTCCTTGACCGCGATCAACATGATGTTGGACACGCCGATCACGCCGGCGGCGAGGGTCAGGCCGCCGACGATCCAGCTGATCGCCCACAGCCAGAAGAACACCGCGTCGAACTTCGAGAACAGCACGAACAGGTTGAACGTCCCGATCGCGAGGTGATCGTCGGGATCGATCTTGTGCGCGTTGCCCAGCGCGGTGCGGACCTCCTGCTCGAACTCCTCGCCGTTGGTGCCGGGCGCGGCGGTGAGCGCGAAGAACTGGACGTTGTCGCCCATGTGGAACGACTTGCGTAGCGTCGTGAACGGGACATAAATCGAGTGGGCGTCGCGGTCACCCTGCTGGCCCGAGCGGGCGGTCTTGATGACGCCGACGACCTGGTAGAACACGCCGCTGATCTTGAGGTACGTGCCGATCGGGTTCTCGTCGGGCGCGTACAGCTCGTCCTGGACGGCCTGGCCGATCACCGCGACCTTGCGGCTCTGGTCGTTATCGGTCTGATTGATGAAGCGGCCGGCCTTGTACTGGAACGCGACGATCTTCGAGAACGCCGGCAGATCGCCGAACACGTTGTAGCTGCCGGTCTTGCCGTTGTAGGCCACGTTGAAGCCGCTCATCCAGTTGCCGAGCTTCGCGCGCGGCGCGACCGCATCGACGCCGGGCAGGTGGCGGAGCAGCTCGATGTCGCCGGTCTTGAACTGAACGATCCGGCCGGCCTTCATGCCGTCGTACGCGAGCGTCGTGGTCTGGCCCCAGCAGAACATCATGTTCGTGGCCATGCCGGCCATGTTGCGCTTGGTGCCGCTCTGCATCGCGGAGCCGAACCCGAGCATCACGATCAGCATGAAGATGCCCCACGCGACGCCGAACGCGGTCAGCGCGGTGCGCAGCTTGTTCGCGCGCAGCACCGCCCAGATCTCGAACCAGTTATCGCGATCGAGGATCATGATCTAGCGCCGCTCATTGGTCCCTCAGGGTCTGGATCGGGTTGACCTTCGCGGCGCTACGGGCCGGGATGAACCCGGCCATCGCCCCGGCGACCACCAGGCCGATCGCCGCGAGCACGCCGACGCCGATCTTGATCGACGGGTTCTGGATCATCTCGGTGTCGATCAGCTTCGGCAACAGCCCGAGGAACACGACGCCGGCCGAGAGCCCGAGCAGGCCCGCGACGCTGGTCAGGAACACCGCCTCTTGCACGATCATCGCCACGATCGATTGCGGCGTCGCGCCGAGCGCCTTGCGCACGCCGATCTCCTTGGTGCGCTCCTTGACCGCGATCATCATGATGTTCGACACGCCGACGACGCCGGCGGCCAGCGTGCCGAGGCCGATCACGAGCACGAACAGCGAGATCACCGTGAAGAACTGCTGGAACCGCGCGAACCCCTCGATGTTGTCGAAGATCCGGACCGCCTGGCGGTCGTCGGGCGAGAACTGGTGCGACGCCGCGAGCAGGGCGATGACCTGCTTCTTGATCTCGCCCTCGTCGGCGATCGAGACGCCCGGCTTGACGTCGAACATCAGCATGCCGAGCCGGTCGGCGCCGTTGAACGCGAGCTGCGCGGTCGACACCGGGATGTAGACCTGGCGTGCGCTCTCCTCGTTCTCGTCCTTGTAGATCCCGACGACCTGGAACGGGACGCCACCGACGACGATCCACTCGCCAATCGCCTCGTCGACCTTGCCATCGCCGCGGCTCGAGTTGGTCTCGTGACCGAACAGGTAATCGCGCACGGGCTCGCCGATCACGACCGACTTGCGCAGCGTCTGGACGTCGAGCTCGTTGATGAACCGGCCCTGCGCCATCTGCGCGGTATCGAGGTAGAGCGCCGCGGGGTTGACCGCGTTGACGCCGAATAGGTTCGACCGGGTGCCGCGCTGGATCGTCATCTCGCCGCCACCGAACCGGCCGCCGCGGATGAAGTACTGCTTGCCGAGGTGGGCGATGCCCTCGACCTCGAGCGCGGCGTCGTAGTCACGGTTGTTGAACGTGATGTTACGACCCACGTTGTAGCCGGCCCATGGCACCGAGGTCTTGCCGGCGTTGACGTACACCCCGTTCGCGGACTCCGCGCGGAAGCTGTGGCGGATGCCGTTGTTGAGGCCCTGGCCGAGTCCGAGCAACACGACCATCACGAAGATCCCCCAGGCGACGCTGATGCAGGTCAGCGCGGTCCGCAGCTTGTTGCGCTTGATCGTATCGAACACCTCACCCCACCGATCGAGAGAGAACATCGAGATCAGGACGGCGAAGAACACCGCGACGAGCGACCACAGATCGCTCGGGCCGAGCGTGGGGATCGAGCCGATCGCGTAGAGGATCGCGGATACGAACACCAGGACCGTGAACGCCGCGAGCGGCAGGAACACGAGCCCGGTGGCGCTCCCCCCGAGCACGAGGCCGAGCAGCGAGCCGAGCGCGAGCAGCACGAGCACGAGCGCGACGAGCACGAGTCCGATGAAGGCCAGGACGCGCTTCACCCGGACACCGCGAGGGTCTCCGCCGAGCTCCGCGTCGGCGGCATCTCGTGGGCGATCTTGCCGTCGTGGATCCGGATCGTGCGCGGCGTGCGCGCGGCAACCTCGGCATCGTGGGTGACGATCAGCACCGTGATGCCGGTCTGGTTGATCTCGGTCAGGATGTCCATGATCTGGGCAGACGTCGTCGAATCGAGCGCGCCGGTCGGCTCGTCGGCGAGGATCATCCGTGGCTTGCCGATCAACGCGCGCGCGATCGCGACGCGCTGCTTCTGACCACCCGACATCTCGGCGGGCGTGTGATCGGCCCAGTCGGCGAGCCCGACGCGCTCGAGGTATTGCATCGCCTGCTGGTTGCGGCGGCGGCGCGTGACGCCCTGGTAATAGAGCGGCAGCGCGACGTTCTCCATCGCGGTCTTGAACGGCAGCAGGTTGAACGACTGGAACACGAACCCGAGGAACCGGTTGCGATAGTTCGCCGACTTGCGCTCGCTGAGATCCTTGATCAGCGTATCGCCGAGCCAGTACTCGCCGGAGTCGTAGTCGTCGAGGATGCCGAGGATGTTGAGCAAGGTCGACTTGCCGGAGCCCGACGCGCCCATGATCGCGACCATCTCGCCTTCGCCGATCTCGAGATCGACATCGCGCAGCACGTGGAGCGAGTGGGCTCCGACCTTGTAGAACTTGTTGAGCTTCGACAGGCGCAGCACGAGTGGGGACAGGCTAGCGCCTGGTCAGCGCACGCGCCAGACTGTGACGGCATGCGACACGTGCGACAGATGTCGGAATTCTTTACGTTAACTGGTCCAGGGCCTCGTCGAGCGCCGCCGCGGTCGCCGGTGCGAGGACGAGCTGGCCGTGATCGCCGTGCAGCTCGCAGGCGGGCGCCTGATCGCAGCGGTCGAGGCACGCCACCGGCACGAGCTTGAAGTGGGCGCGCTGCTGCCAGCGCTCGACGGCGTGCTCGAGCAGGTCCAGCGCGCCCCACTGCTGGCACGAGCCGGCGCAGATCTTCAACACCGCGCCTTCGCCGGCGACGTGGAGATCGTCGGTCAGCGGGATCGCCGCGAGGTAGTGGCTGACCGGCCGGCCGCGATCCTCGGCGAGGATCACGAGCGATGGTAGATCGACCTCGCCATCGTGCGCGATGTCCTCGATCTCGAGCCCCATCGCGGACAGCCGCGACAGGTCGACATCGGCGTGCGTCGGCGAGCGTGTCGGCGTCTTCACGGGTTCGCCCACTCGAACTTGATGGGATAGCTGTCGACCACGATGCGATCGCCGGGCGGCTTCGAGAGTTGCAGCTTCGCGAGCTCCGAGACCACGCAGAACCGGAGCACCGGATCGTTTGGCTCGTCGCGGCGCAGCGTGATGTCCTGGAATCGACCGGTGGTCGCGTCGGCCGAGAACGTCGCGACCATCATGCCGGTGAGCTTGCGGTTCGTGGTCAGCGACCGCTGATAGCAGGCCTGGATCGCGGGCTGCGCGCCCTCGACCTTGCCCTGGATCTCGGTGCGGACCTCCGGCGTCATGCCGGCGGCCTTGCAGGCGGCGACCAGGAGGAGGGACACGGGCACGAGCTTATTCATCTTTGACCACCGTCTTCTTGGGACCTTGCTTCGCGATGTTGAACTCGACGCGCCGGTTGGCTTCGCGGCCGGCGTCGGTGGTGTTGTCCGCGATCGGGCGATCGGGACCGAAACCCTTGGCCTCGAACCGCGCCGCCTTGACGCCCTTGCCGGCGAGGTACTTCACGACCGACTCGGCGCGCTGCTGCGACAGCTTGCGGTTGAAGTCCGCCGAGCCGGTCGAGTCGGTGTGGCCCTCGACCTGGACCAGCATGATCTGGGGGTTGTCCTTGATGACCGTGGCGACCTCGTCGAGCAGCGAGAACGAGGCCGGGAGCAGCGATGCCTTGCCGACATCGAACTGGACCTTGTCGAGGATCGCGATGTTCGAAGCGGTGAGCACGACGCGATCGGGACCCGGTGGTGGTCGCGTGGCTTTTACTTCGATCGTCGGGAACGGAGCCTGCTTGTTCTCCGGCATGATGTACGCGCATCCGGAAGTGATCAGTATGACCAGCGCCAATCGCATGGCGTGCATCCTACGGGAAAAGTGTCCCCATGTTGACAGTCCATCACCTGAACAACTCGCGCAGCCAGCGCGTGTTGTGGCTCCTCGAAGAGCTCGGCGTTCCCTACGAGCTGGTCAAGTACGAGCGCGATCGCAAGACGATGCTCGCACCTCCGGAGCTCCAGAAGATTCACCCACTCGGCAAGTCGCCGGTGATCACCGATGGCGGCAAGACGATCGCGGAGAGCGGCTGCATCCTCGAATATATCGTCGAGACCCACGGTGAAGGCCGGCTGATGCCCGCGCGCGGCAGCGACGCGTACTGGCGCGCGAAGTACTTCACCCACTACGCCGAAGGTTCGCTGATGCCGTTCCTGTTGATGAAGCTCGTGTTCAGCCGCGTGCGCGCGGCGCCCGTGCCGTTCTTCATCAAGCCGATCACCAAGAAGATCGCGAGCCAGGTCGAGAGCTCGTTCATCCACCCGAACCTCGAGCGCGCGGTCGCGTTCCTCGATCAGGAGCTGGCCGGCAAGCCCTGGTTCGCCGGCGACGAGCTCTCGATCGCCGACTTCCAGATGCTGTATCCGATGGAGGCGCTGGTGGCGCGCTGGCCGAACCCGCCGAAGCGGCTCGGTGAGTGGGTCGCGCGCGCACACGCGCGGCCGGCGTTCGCGAAGGCCGAGGAGCGTGGCGGCAAGGTCGAGGTGTTCTAGCGCTACGCCTTGCCGAGCACCGGCAACCCGAACTCGTGCAGCACGCGCGCGAGGTCCGCGCTGAGCTCGCCGCGCCTTCGGTGCAGCTTCTCGGGCGCCATCGCCTCGTGCAGCCGGCGCCGCGCCTCGTGCATGCGCCACGCGATCGTGCCGTCGGAGATCTTTTGCACGACGCCCGCTTCGCCGTGGGACAGGCCCTGCAACGAGACCAGGATCACCGTGGTCCGCATGTCGATCGGGAGCGCGTCGAGCGCGCGCAACAGGCGCGCGTAGGTCTGGCGCAGCTCCGCGGCGCGGTGCGGGCTGTTGCGCGCGTCGACCGCGACCGCGAGCTCGAGCCGAGGATCATCGATCGTCTCCTCGCCGCGCCGCGCGCGGTCTCGCCGCGCGTTGAGCGAGCGGTTCACGGTCATCCGGTAGACCCACGTGAAGAACTGGCTGCGCCCCTCGAAGCCGCCGAGCGCGCGGAACGCCTTCAAGAACACTTCTTGCGCGATGTCGTCGGCCTCGTGCGCCGAACCGGTGATGTGCAGCGCGAGCGCGTAGATCCGCTTGCGATAGCGCTTCACCAACGAGTCGAACGCCCGTTGGTCGCCGGCCTTGGCCGCCGCGACCAGAGCGGTCGCGGTCGCTGCTTCGCGCTCGGCGTTCGTCATCGTTCTATAGACGCCTAGCGTAAGCGAAGGCTTGGAGATTTTCCTGCCCACATGGGCGCACAACGCCCAACTAGCGAAAATGGCAAAGAAGCGTCAGTTCAGGTCTTCGTCGCGGACCGGTGAGGCGAGCGAGAATGCCGCGATGTCGGCGTCGAAGTAGCTGCCGTCATCGCGCCAGAACCGGTAGCTGCCCTGCATCGTGCCGATCGGCGTCGTCAGCACGCACCCCGAGGTGTACTGGAAGCTCTGGCCGGGCGCGAGCTTCGGCTGTTCGCCGACGACCCCGTCACCGCGTACCTCTTCGATCTCGCCGTGGCCATCGGTGATGACCCAGTGGCGCGTGCGGAGCTGCGCGGTTGCCTTCGATTCGTTCGAGATCGTGATCGTGTACGCGAACACGAAGCGGTCGTCCGGTGGAGACGATTGCTCGGGCAGGTATAGCGATTCGACGCGAACGCGGATCCCCTGCGTCACGGCGGAGGATGTGGGCTCGGCAACAACGGGCACGCAGCGAGCCTGCGCTGCCGTCCATGCAGTTGCAAGCGTACGGAACGTGTCATGCTGGAGCCGTGGGTCGTCGGAAAGCTCTCCCGTGAGTCTTCGTCTTGCCGTGATGTTCGCCGCCGCAGCGTGCGGCCAGATGTATCGCAAGCCCGGTGACCCCGTGCCCGCAGCGCAACCCGATCCGGCGCAGCAACAGTACGAGCCGAGCGGGCAGGGTGGGCCGCCGGGCACCGCGCCGGATGATCCACCCGCCGCAGCTGCGCCTGCACCTGCGGTCGCCGCGGTTGCGTCGCCCGGCGGTGCCAAGACCATCGCCCAGCGCTTCGTCGACGCGCACAACGCGGTGCGCGCGAACCATTGCGCCGCGCCGCTGACGTGGTCGCCCGAGCTCGCCGCGGTCGCGCAGAGGTGGGCCGACACGCTGCGCGACAAGGGCTGCACGTTCGGCCACAGCGGCGGGCAGTACGGCGAGAACCTCGCCGCCGGCACCGAGGGCGTGCTCGATCCCGAGGCCACCGTGAAGATGTGGTACGACGAGATCGCGAAGTACAAGTTCCCCGACGGTGGCTTCGCGATGGACACCGGCCACTTCACGCAGGTCGTGTGGCGCGGCACGACCAAGGTCGGCTGCGGTCACTCGCAGTGCAAGGGCAACGACATCTGGGTGTGCAACTACGATCCCGCCGGGAACTGGGATGGCCAGTACCGCGACAACGTGCTTCCCGCGAGCTGCAAGAAGTAGCGGTCAGCCGCTGGTCTTGCAGACGTCAGGCTGATCCCGGGCGCTGCAGCGCCCGAACCCAAGCTAGCGCTGGTCGATCGGCACGAAGTGGCGGAGCTTCTCTCCCGTGTAGATCTGGCGCGGACGACCGATCTTGGTGTCCTTGTCCTCGACCATCTCCTTCCAGTGGGCGATCCAGCCGGGCAGCCGGCCGAGCGCGAACATGACGGTGAACATGTCCGTGGGGATGCCGAGCGCGCGGTAGATGATGCCCGAGTAGAAGTCGACGTTCGGGTACAGCTTCTTCGAGATGAAGTAGTCGTCCTTGAGTGCGACCTCCTCCATCTGCTTCGCGATATCGAGCAGCGGATCCTGGACGCCGAGGTGGGTGAGCACCTCGTCGCACATCTTCTTGAGGATCTTCGCGCGCGGATCGAAGTTCTTGTAGACGCGGTGGCCAAAGCCCATCAGGCGGCGGTTGCCACGCTTGTTCTTGACGTCGTCGAGGAAGTCCTTGTAGCTCGTGCCCGAGCGCTGGATCTCCTCGAGCATCTCGATCACGGCCTGGTTCGCGCCGCCGTGGAGCGGTCCCCACAGCGCGAGGATGCCGGCGGCGATCGACGCGTACAGGTTCGCGCCCGAGCTGCCGACGATTCGCACCGTCGAGGTCGAGCAGTTCTGCTCGTGATCCGCGTGAAGGATCAGCAGCTGGTTGACCGCCTTCTCGAGCACCGGCGAGACCTGGTAGTCCTCGCTCGGCACGGCGAACATCATGTGCAGGAAGTTGCCGCAGTAGTTGAGCGAGTTCTTCGGGTAAATCAGCGGCTGGCCGATGCTCTTCTTGTAGGCGAATGCCGCGATCGTGCGCAGCTTCGAGAGCAGGCGCGTGATGTGGAGGTTCGGATCGCTGGTGCGGTCCATCGAGTCCGGGTAGTACGCGGACAGCGAGGTCACCATCGCCGAGATCACGGCCATCGGGTGGCTCGCCGGCGGGAACCCCGAGAAGAAGTGGTGCATGTCCTCGTGGATCAGGCTGTGCCGCGTGAGTGCGGTACCGAAATCCTTGCGCTCCTGTTGGTTCGGCAGCTTGCCGTTGATCAACAGGTACGAGACCTCGACGAAGTTCGAGCGCTCGGCGAGCTCCTCGATCGGGTAGCCGCGGTAGCGCAGGATGCCCTGTTCGCCATCGAGGTAGGTGATCGCACTGGTCGTCGCACCAGTGTTCATGAAACCGGTATCGAGCGTGACGTAGCCCGAATCGGCGCGCAGTGACTTGATGTCGACTGCGTGCTCGTTCTCGGTGCCGACGACGATCGGTAGTGTTACTTCCTTGCCACCGGGGAGCGATAGCTTGGCATCTTGCTTCTCAGCCATGGCGGCAAGATACCCGATCTGGTTCGAGACACCGGCCGGTCCGGGTGAAAAAGTGGGTGGGGATTCCAACGCCTATTCCAGCGCTTCGAGATCGAGGACGTCGTCGGGTTTTCCCTCCGCGATGACCCTGCCGGCGTCGAGCCGGACCACGCGATCGGCGAGCAGCCGTGCCTCGGCGATCGAGTGGGTGACGTGGACGACCGGGACCCCGAGCTCGCGCCCGAGCTCGCGGACCAGCGTGACGAGCTGGGTGCGAAGCTCGCGGTCGAGCGCGGAGAACGGCTCGTCGAGCAGCACGAGCTTCGGCGAGCACGCGAGCGCGCGGGCAAGGGCGACCCGCTGCGCTTCACCGCCCGAGAACGTCCGTGGTCGGCGCTTGGCGAGGTGGCCGACCCCGACCCGGTCGAGCAGGGCCTGTGCCTTGGATGCGCGCTCGGCACGGGGGGTTTCGTGCATGCCAAAGGTCACGTTGTGCAGCGCCGACATGTGTGGGAACAGCGCGAGCCCCTGGAACACGTACGCGAGCCGGCGATGGTGGACCGGGATGCAGATGCCGCGGCCGCGATCGAGCCAGACCTCGTCGCCGAGCTGGATCGTGCCGCGGTCCGGCAGGGCGAGCCCGGCCAGCACCGACAAGATCGTGCTCTTGCCCGAGCCGGATCGCCCCATCACGCACGTGATGCCGGGCGGAAACCTCAGCTCGATGTCGACGGCGAACTCGCCGCGCTGGACCGCGAACCTCGCGACGAGGTCAGCCACGCTGTAGCCGCCGGGTCAGCCGGTTCGCCAGCACGAGCAGCACGATGCCGAGCAGCGTCGTCGCGATCGCCATGTTGCGCGCCGAGTCCTCGCGCAAGGCGACGAGCTCGTCGATCACGAAGATCGAGGCCGGGCTCTCGTTGTGGATGCCGAACCCGTCGAACCGCGAGCTCGCGACCATCTGGGTCATGCCGTAGTCGCCGAGCGCGCGCGCGAACGCGAGCATCGCGCCGGCGATGATGCCGGGCGCCGCGAGCGGCAACGTCACGGTCGCGAGCACGCGCGCGGGCGATGCGCCCAGCGTGCGTGCCGCCGCGAGCAAGTTCGGCTCGATCGCATCGAGCCCGACCTTGACCGCGCCGACGACGAGCGGGATCGAGCCGACGGTCGCCGCGATCACCGCGGCCTTGAACGTGAAGATGATGTCGCCTCCGGTCAGCCAGTGAAACGCGCGGCCGACCAGGCTGTGTGGCGCCATGATCGTCAGCAGGTAGTAGCCGAGCACGGTCGGCGGCAACACGAGCGGCGTCGAGATCAGCGCGGCGATCAGGTCGGGCAGCGGCAGCTTCTTCCACACCAGCAACAGTGCGAGGGCGGTGCCGATGACGAGCGCGAACACCATCGCGATCGTCGCGACCTGGAGGGACAGGAAGAGCGGCGCCCAGTTCACGTCACGGCTTGTTCGGGCAAGCGCACGATGAACACGGCGCCGAGGTCACCGCGCTGTTCGACGTGGATCGTCCCGCCATGGGCCTCGACCGCGAGCTTGCAGAAGTACAGGCCCAGGCCGCGGTTCGCACGCGCGGACGCGCGGCGGCGCTCGACCTGGAAGTAGCGGCCGAAGATCTGTGCGCGATCGGCGACCGGCACGGGCGGCCCGCTGTTGCCGATCGCGATCTCGAGGGTGTGGTCGGCGCCGCGCTTCGCGGAGATCCCGCACCGCCCACCGCGCGGTGCGTAGCGGGTCGCGTTGTCGAGCAGGTTCTCGATCACCCGACCGAACAGATCGCGGTCGAGCATCACGACCAGCTCGGGGGCGACCTCGACGTCGCAGCGCAACTCGCGGACCTCGATGTGCGCGTGGTTGCCGGCGCGCGCGCGCTCGATCAGCTCGATCAAGCGGACCGGCGCGAGCTGGGCGCGCAGCATGCCGTCCTCGAGCTCGTCGACGTCGAGGATCGTCGAGACCAGGCCGAGCGCCTTGCCGAGCAACAGCTCCGTGTCGTCGAGGTAGGACCGTGCGGCCGGGCTGACCTCGCCGAGCTCGTCGCGCAGGAGGTGGATGTACCCGACGGCAGCCGCGAGCGGGCTACGCAGATCGTGGACGACGAGCGCGGCCAGCACTCGCTTCTTCTCGCGAAGCTCTGCCGCGCTGTCGTCGCGGGTCACGGCTACCCTTTCACCTGATTGCGCCCGCCTTCCTTGGCGGCGAACAGCTGGGTATCGGCTTGCTTGATGAACTCGAGCGCGTCCTCGATCTCGCCGCGCAGACTGGCGACACCGATCGACACGGTGACCGGGATGATCGCGTCCTCGAACTTGAACTCCGCGATCTCGACGAGCTTGCGGACCTTGTCGGCGAACGCCATCGCGTTGTAGTGGTCGATCTCGGGCAGCACGATCGCGAACTCCTCGCCGCCGTAGCGCGCGAGCACGTCTTCGCGGCGGATCCGGGTCTTGATCACGGACGCCAGGTGCTTCAGCACGTGATCGCCGGCGAGGTGCCCGAACGAATCGTTGACCGCCTTGAACCGGTCGATATCGAACATGATCAGCGACAGCTCGCGGCGATAGCGCAACGCGCGCCCGATCTCGCGTTCGAGCGTCTCGACGAAGTACCGCCGGTTGAAGATCTGCGTGAGGCCATCGACCGTGGTGAGCCGATAGATCTCCTCGTGATATGCGTTCTCGATGTTGTTGCCGCTGAGGAATTTGAAGATACAGCGGCCGACCTTGATGAAGTCGCCGTCGCGCAGCACGTACTCGTCGATCATCTCGTCGTTGACGTAGGTGCCGTTCGTCGACCCCATATCGCGCAGCATGATCGCGTTGCCGGTGTTGATGATCTTGCAGTGATTGCGCGAGACGGCTTCTTGATCGATCTGGATGTCGGCCTTGCTCGATCGGCCGATGATGATCTGGGGCCGGTTGAGGTTGAATTTCTTGCCGAGCTCGAGCCCGTAGATGACGACCAGGCAGGCTTCTTTGGCGACCGGGCGGTCACTGATCTTGGAGATCGCCGTGACCACCGTCTTGTTCCGGCCCGTATCGCTCACCTGTCGAAGATCCTAACAGGCTTTGCTAACGATCACCGCTCGGTATCCGCGCATTCGAGGCGGTCGTCCGAGGCGCGCTTACACTGGAGCACGTCGTTGTCATCGATGAGATATCCGCCGCGCACGAAGCGATACGGTTGGAGCAGCAACCGCCCGCCGGCAAAGTTCCAGTACGCGCGTACGTCGCTCATGTTCTCGTCGCCCTTCGAGCGCAAGGTCTCGAGCGCCGCGCCCGCAAAGTTGCCGAGGTAGCGCGCGCATTCGCCGCGCGCGGTCCCCGCCTTGAACACGTTCCAGTAGCAATTGCCCAGGCTGTCGCACTTCGTCCGATCGACGACGATGATCTCGGGACGCCCATCGCCATCGAGGTCGCGGTCGGCGTGATCGATCCGCGGTGCGTTGCTCATCACGCCATCACGCCCCGGAACACCGCATTCTCCCGGCTGCACGCTCGGCATCGGCACCGTGCGGGGCGTGGTGCGGCCCCGGGGGGGCGTGCATGCCCCTACGGCCACGGCCGCCAAGAACACGAGCAACCGAACGGACATGGAAGTTGACCCTAACAGCCGGGCCACGTTACATCCACTACAGTGGCAGGCCAGACGTCAGGCGCGTTGCGGCGCGCGATCATGCTCACCGGTGGTGTCCTGATCGCCGGCGCGGCGATGTACGCCAGCGCGGGCAGCGGAAAGCCCGCGCCGGCGGCCGTGCCCGCCATGATCAGCGGGCAGCAACTCGTTCCGCCGATCGGCGACAAGGCGGCCTCGATCAGCGCACCCGCGGCGGCGATCGCGACCACCGAGCTGAGGTTCGACAAGCTCGAGCTCGTCGGCGATCACTACGAGGCGCCGCTCGCCGATGGCAGGCGCGCGATCCTGACGCTCGATCCGAAGCTCCAGAGCGCCGCCGAGCAGCTGCTCGAGCGGGCGCGTGCGCCGCGCGGTGCGATCGTCGCGATGGCGCCGGACGGCCGCATCCTCGCACTCGCGGGCCGCCGCACCGCGGATCCCAAGGGCGGCAAGGACGGCACGTCCGACTACCGCCTCGCGACCGATGTGTGGGCACCGGCGGCCTCGGTGTTCAAGCTCGTCACCGCGAGCGCGCTGGTCGCCGGTGGCCTCGATCCGGACGAGAAGGTCCCGTATCACGGCGGGATCCGGTCCGTCGTCGAGTCGAACCTGCGCGACGACAAGCGCGACTCGAACAAGGAGTCGCTGGTCTACGCCGTCGCCCACTCGAACAACGCGATCGTCGGTAAGCTCGCGTACGAGCATCTCGAGCCGTCCGTGCTCGATCAGGTCGCGCACGATCTGGGGCTCGGCGCCGCGCTGCCGTCGACCTTCGCGCTGCCGTCGACGTTCGCCGAGCTCGCGCTGCCCCACGACAAGACCGTCGACTTCGCGCGCGCCGCGGCGGGGTTCGCCGGCTCGCGGTTGTCCGTGCTCGGTGGCGCGCTGCTCGCCGCGACGTTCGCGGACGACGGCACCCAACCGATGCCGCGCCTGATCGAATCGATCGCGGGGACCAAGCGCGACCTCGTGGCGGGGCACCGCGTGCTCGCCGAGAACGTCGCGAAGGCGGTCGCGCGGATGATGGTCGGAACGTGTGCGTTCGGCTCCGCGGCGAAGTCGTTCGGCCGGCACCTCCACGTCGCGGTCGCCGGCAAGACCGGGACGCTCGCGACGAGCTCGCCGTTCTACATGGAGAACTCGTGGTTCGTGGGCTTCGCGCCGGCCGAGAAGCCGCAGATCATCGTGTCGGTCTTGCTCGGCAATCCCGAGAACTGGCACCTGCGCGGGCACGAAGCGGCTCGTCGCATGATCGATCTTGCCTTGTCGGATGCCGCAGATCACAGCGCAGATCACAGCGCACCGGCAAAGCCCCGCCACAAGCACCACAAGTGATATCCTCAGAGCGTCGTCCCGGGAGGAACTATGAATAGGCTCGTTGTCGGCCTCGCCCTTTTGGGCTCGGCATACCTCAACCTCGCCCACGCCGAAACGCAGGCGGAGCTCGCCGCGAAGCAGGACGAAGACGGCAAGGCCGCGATGTTCGCGGGCAACTACAAGCAGGCCACCGAGAGCTTCCGCAGCGCGGCCGATCGGGCGCCCGAGGCCAAGTACTACTTCCACCTGTGCGCCTCGCTCTACCAGCAGGGAATGTTCGGGCAAGCGCTGACCGCGTGCAACGCGAGTGACAACCTCAACCCCGACCCGAAGACCAAAGAACAGATCACCAAGACCCAGGAGCTGATCAAGCGAGAGGCCGCTGCGCAGCACGTCCCGCTCGCGCCGACCGGTGGTGGTGCAGGACCCGAGGGCACCGATCCGAACGGGGGGACCAACACGATGGGCTCGGACGCGCCTGGCCCGAACGGCGGCAACCCCGCCGGCGGGGGCCCGGTCGCGGCGCAGCCGACGTACGCGATCGGCCGCCCGACGGTGAACCTGCTCGCGGTCGCGAAGCCCGAGCAGACCTATACCTGGACGCTCGGCGTCGACCTGTTCGGAGGTGGCGGCAAGGTCGGCCAGACCAACGCGTTTGGTAGCTCGGCCGCGGGCATCCGGTTCAAGGGCGACTACATGCTGAACCCGGCGGCGCGGTTTGGCCTCCAGGGCTACATCCAGCTCCAGCACTTCGGCGAAGGCACCGCGATGAACGGCGGCGGCGCCTCGCTCGACATCTTCGACCTCGGCATCGCGGCGTACAAACACTTCTGCGGTGGCAAGGGGTTCTGCCTGACGCCGCTCGCCGGCGCGCAGCTCGCGCTGATGAGCCCGGCGAACCAGAGCGATGGCGCGGGCAGCCAGGTGTTCAACTACGCGGCGCTCGGCGCGCGGCTCGAGCTCGCCGCATCGTACGCGTTCGGCACGCGCTACGAGCACGTGCTGAGCCTGATGGTCGGTCTCAATGCCTATTCGAAGGTGTTCTCGGATCCGCAGGACGGCATGACCGCGGCCGAGTGGGGCCTCGATACCGGCGGTGTGGTCGGCTACGGCGGCGTCGGTTACACGTATCGGTTCAACACGCCGCTCGGCTCGGCCCCGTTCATCTCGCTCGATTAGGGAGTGTCCTTGATCGGCTGCGCGCTCCTGCGAAGGTAAGCACCGTGGCCGTGGCCGTGAGCGGGCCCACGATCACGGCCCCCGATCACGGCCACGATCGTCGGGACAGCCCGAGCTCGACGGTGGTGCCGATCACGGCACGACGCCGGGCGGCGCGGTGATCGCCCCGATACAGCCGTTGACCTGCTTGCGGTTGTCGGTGCTCTGATCGTTGAAGATCTCCGGCCGGATCGCGCACGTCGACTTATCCGAGCCCTGGCAGCGTGCCAGCATCCGGTTGTTCGGCTGATCGAGATCGAGCTCGAGCAGGCGCAGCGCGCTCGTGCCGAGCACGCCGTCGACCTCGGGCTGATCGGGCCGCAGCTCGGTCCGCAGCGCCTGGAGCGTGCTGTCGTTGTCATCGACGACCAGGATGTCGAAGCCGGCGGCCGGCGCGAGCTCCGCGATCGCGGGGACGCCGCAATAGGTGCCGTTCCGGGCGTCGCTCGCGATGCACGGGCAGTCATCGCCGGGCTGGCAGTCGTGCTGCACGAGCAGGCGGTGCGCGTAGGCCTGGCGGCACGGCGCGCGCGGATTGGAGGTCGACTTGCCGACGAAGTCGATGCGATCGATGTTGGTGCGGCGGCCGGCGATCGGGCCCGATGGCAGCAGCACGCTGTCCTCGGGGAGGTCGTCGTACGCCGGTGCGGTCGTGACGAGCTCGCGGTAGCGCTCGTAGGCGGAGCGATCGAGCAGTGAGATCCCGACCGCGGTCGACGCGACGAACAGCGCATCGACGCCGCGCTGGCTCTGCAGGATCGCCGGATCGGGGTCCGGCGCGAGGCAGGTATCGATGGTGACGCGCGTGTTCGAGAACGGCAGCTCGGTGCCGCCCACGATCGCGGTGCCACCGCCGCGGTACGGTGCCGGGAACACCGCATCGCACGTGTACGTGCGGCTCGGCTCGTTGCCGGCGATATCGGGCAACAGGTAGATCACGTCCGCCACCGAGGGGTCGGTGGCGAGCCGAAGCCGCAGGGCGTCCCCGGCGAGCGCGTTCATCCCGACGATCGCGTTGTACGGGCGGGGCGCGGCCGGCGTGCCGACCGAGCACGCCGCCGCGGCGCACGGATGGATCGACATCACGTCGGGCGCGTCGATCTGGGCGCGCGGCAGATCGAAGGTGCTCCCGGGCGCGCGCTCGCCGTACAGCACGACCTGCGGGTTCGTGATCCGGGGCGCCGTCGTCGGGCCGTCGTCGATCACGGTGAACGGTGACATCAGGTCGAGGACGGCGGTGTGGACCGTCGCGCCGGGGGTGCTCATGCCGAGCACGACCGCTCCGCTCGTGGTCTCGACGGTGGTCGGGAATGGATCGCCCGAGAACTCGTTGACCCCGAAACTGTCGGTGAGGTAGCTGCAGCCGCTGCACGCCAGCCCGCACCACATCACGGCCACGATCCGCTTCATGACCGGAACGGCAACGCGTGCACCGTCGCGCGGCGACCGTCGATCTCGACGATGCCGCCGGGATCCCACGTCGTACGGTGCAGATAGCCGAGCGCGAGCGTCGTGCCTGCTTCGCCCGCGACCTGCGAGGTCACCTCGCCCGCGTGGTCCTTGGCGGGGTGCTTGATCGGTGCGTGCTCCGGGACCGGGGCGATGCCCTCGACGACGAACCCGCGCAGCATGCGCGCCGAGTTGCCCTGGGAGTGGACCCGGAACACCGGTTCCTGACCGACGTAGCAGCCCTTGTCGTAGTCGAGCATCGCGACCAGCGGGGTCTCGAACGGGAAGTGAGCCTCGTCGACATCGCAGCCGTAGCGCAGGAAGCCCGCGTGGATGCGGAGGCGTTCGACGATCGGATCGTTCTCGGGCATCGCGTGCGGGTGATCGCCGGACACGAACGGCGCGGCCCACGCCGCGGCGGGATCGTCCCACACCTGGTGGAGCGGTCCAGCGAGCGGCTCGAACGTGACCTCGTCCATCACCGCGTACCTCTCGAGCAGGGCCCGGGTCTTGTCGGTGATCGAGTGCTCGGTGTAGACGATCAATGCCTCCGGGGCGGGTGCGAGCGCGACGACCGAGAGCACGCGGCCCTTGGGGTTCAAGATCGCGCCCCAGACGTGGCTCGGTGCGTCGGCGGCCGCGAGCTTCTCGACGTCGATCGTGGTGAGGCCCTGCAGGAACCTCACGCGATCGGCGCCGCTGACGCGCAGCCGGCCCCAGTGCGAGCGATCGACGACGACGTTCATGGTTCTCTCCCTGCTGCCCGCAACCGGGCCTTGCGGCGGAACTCGGCCTCGCCGTGGCGCCGCCGATCTTCTTCGGTGACCAACTCGAGCGGCTTGATCGGACGCGGCCGGCCGTTGTCATCGACGGCGACGAACGTCAGGTACGCCTTGGTCACGTAGCGCCGCGTGCCCGAGCGCATGTCCTCGGTCTCGACGCGGCAGCCGACCTCCATCGAGGTCTTCGCGGCGTAGTTGACCTTGGCCTGTAGGATCACGGTCTCGCCGACCCGCACCGGCGACAAGAAATCGAGCCGGTCGATCGACGCCGTGAGCACGCCTCCCATGGCCTGGCGCATCGCCGCCACGCCCGAGCACACGTCGATCCACTGCATCATGATGCCGCCGAACATGACCCCGGCGACACCATTGGTGTGCATCGGCATCACGATCTGCGTCATCACGCAGCGAGTCTGCTCGGGGGTCACCCGGAGAGACTACTTCTTCTTCGACGACGAGGCAGGCGCCTTGGCCGACTTCGCCGACTTCGCCGTCGCGATCTTGCGCTTGATGCGCGTCTTGAGCTTGGTCTGGCGCTTCTTGCGGCGCATCTTCCAGGTCTTGCGATTATCTCCGCGTCCCATCGTGGGACGCCTTATAGCTCAAAATTGCGCGCGCGCGGCAAAGTAGAAGTGCAATCTTCCGCGCGGGTCGTCGCCCAGCTCTGGGCGGAGGGGGACGGCGTATTCGAGCGCGCCGATGCCGAACGGCGTCAGCGCCCGCAGGCCCATGCCCACCGACGGCCGGATATCGTTCGAGGTCACGCTCCCCCAGGTGTTCGCGATCATGCCGGCGTCGCTGAACAAGGCCCCGGCGAACACCTTCCAGATCCGCAACTGGGCGTCGACGCTGCCGATCACCCGGATGTTGCCACCGGCCGGGATGATCCGGATCTGGGAGATGTTCGAGCCGAGCGGGGGTACCCCGACCTGGATCAGCTCGGTCGCCATCCGGTCATCGGAGTAGCCGCGCACGGTCGAATCGCCGCCCGCGAAGAACCGCTCGACCTCGGGCAGCAGCACCGCACCGCCGAGCGGGATGCCCCAATCGCCGCGTAGATCGCCGCGCAGCACGAGGTTGTCGCCGACGGGGATGAACTTCGATCCGGTGGTCGACAGCTTCACGAACGTGTCCTGGCCGAGCAGGAACGACTCCGCGTACGACGCCGAGGCCTCGAATCGGAACCCGTCCTCGGGCGACAGCGGGTTGAGCGTACCGTTGCGATCGGCGCGCTCCTCCCAATCGAACGTCATGCCGACCGAGCTCGTGCGCGTCGACACCGCGACCTGGGATTCGTCCTGGTTCGTGCCGATCGGCCGCAGCGCGTCGACCTCGCGGGTCCGGACCCGGAAGTCATAGCGAAACAGGTTCCAGGTCAGCACCCGCGCGGGCGTCGTCCCCGAGCGCTGCCGCGACCACTGCTGGGTCAGCGCGATCGAGGCCCCCTCGGTGGTGAGCAGGCCGAACCGCGGGGTGTCCTGCTGCTGGTACAGCCCGGTGATGTCGGTGCGGAACGCGATGGGCGACCACTCCGGGACGAGCCACTTCGGGATCTGAAACGCGGTCTCGAGGTCGGTGATCTTGGTGCCGATCGTCGCGTTGACGGTCCACACCAGGCCGAGGCCGGCGAGGTTGCGCATCGCGAAGCCGGCGCCGGCGAACGCGCCGTTGTAGCTCGAGTAGCCGCCGAGCAGGTCGACCGTCGCGGTCTGATCGTAGCGCTCCTCGACCCGCACCACGCCGTTGACGACGGTGCCGGCCGAGGCGCACGCCGTCTGGGCCGTGAGTGGACCGCACAGATCGGGGAGCTCGATGTTGACCGCGTCGAACAGGCCGGTGTTGCGCAGCTTGCGCGCACCGTTCGCGAGCGCGTCGCTGGTGAGCAGCGCGCCCTCCTCGAGGCCGAGCTGGCGGCGGATCACGGATTCGCGGGTCTTGAAGTTGCCACGGATCACGACCTTGCCGATGTGAAGCTCCTCGGTCGCACGCACCTTGTACTCCGCGGCGACCCGGTGCGGTCCGATCGGCTTGGCCTCGTAGCCGACGACCGTGCGCGCGCGGCCGATCCGATAGAAGTAGTCGCGCAGCCGGTCGCGCGTGGCGGCGACGTCCTCGTCGCGAAACGCGAAGTTCGCGGCGGTCGCGACGCAGGGCTCGCCGGTCGAGGTGTCGCGCTTCGCGAACTGCGGCTCGCCGAGCTCGGTCGCGACCTCCGCGAGCGCGAGCTTGCACAGCGCGAGTTGCTGCGTGGGCTCGGCCTGGATATCGAGCACGATCCGCGACAGCTGGGTCGCTTCGCCCTCGTCGATCGTGAAGCGTACGTAGAGGTCGCCGCCGCGTTGCGCCAGGACGAGCGCCGCGGCGAGGGCCGCGCTGTCGAGCCCGGCCCGGGTGGTCGCCACGGTGACGTCGACCCGCGCCTCGCGATAGCCGGCGCCCCGGTAGAGGTTGGTCAGGCGCTGTGTGTCCTCCGCGAGCTGCGCCGAGGTCGCCGCGGTGTTGGTGCCGAAGATCGAGCCGCGCAGGCCGGATTCCTTGGTCGCGACCTTGTCGTAGAGCGTGCTGGTCGGGATCACGTGGGCGCCGACGAACGTCACCGAGGTGACCTCGCGCGACGGCCCCGGATCGAGCTGGAACGTGATCCGATCGAACCCGGCGAGGCGCTGGTGATCGAACGTGACCCGCGCGTCGAAGTAGCCGCGCGCTTGCAGGAACCCAACGATCGCGGCGGCCGAGGTCTCGGCCTCGACGTCGTCGATGCTGCCGGCGGCATCGAACGTGAGCTGGCGGCGTAGATCGTCATCCGAGACCGAGCCCGTGGTGTTGCCCTCGAACTTGATCTCGACGAACCGGCGTTGATCGATCGTGATCGTGAAGTTGACCGTGTGAGTACGGCGATCGAACGAGATCTGCGGATCGAAGCTCGAGGTCACGCGCACCATCGGGTAGCCGCGCTGGTGGAACTTGTCGCGCAGGGTCTGGAGGTCCTGCAACAAGCGCGTACGGGTGAACCGTGCCGTCGAGAAGCAGGGCAGGAGCGGGAAGCAGTTGTCCGCGTGCTCGAAGATCTTGCGGACCTCGCCGATCGACACCGCGAGGGGCTCGGAGGGCGTCGTGTTGATCACGCGCACGAGGCCGACGACGTACTTCTCGGTGCCGAGGTCGACGTGGACGCGGAGCTGCACGGCGCCGGGGTTCTCGAACGCGGTGTCGATCTGGACGGTCGCGTCGGCGTAGCCCTCGTCATGGAGGTAGCTCTCGACGCGGTCGCGCTCGTCGGCCATCGCGCACTGGCGGCGGATCGGCTCCCACGGCAGGTACGAGCCCGGCCGGACGCGCAGGCGGCGGCCGACCTCGTCATCGAGCAGCTTGTCGAACAGGCCGAACAGGTGGCTGTGGCTATCGACGCTCGTGTAGACCCGGCGGACCAGCGGTAGCGGCGCGACCGACAGTGAGAGCCGTGGGCCCTGCGAAAGATCGAGCACCACGTGGCCGACGAGCTGGTAGCCGAACCTCGCCGCGAGGGCCGCGACCAGCTTCCACGTCGCGGCCGTGAAGTTCGTGCGGTGCTCGTTGAACGTGGGTTCGAAGATCGCGTGGAGCGTGTCCTTGGAGTCGCCGGGGATGAAGTGACCATCGATCGTGAAGTCGTTCCACGGGATCGGGGTCGCGAGCTGGTCGGTCGTCGTCGCGGGTTCGATCAACGCGCCCGGGGTGGTGTCGAGCAACAGGCACGTCGCGCGATCGGCATGCGTCGGGTGCAGCGTGCCGTCGTCGGTCGAGGGGGCCTCGGCCGGCGCCGCATCGACGTGCGCCGGGGCCGGGGCTGGAACGGCCGCGGCCGGCATCGGCGCCGCGACGGGCGGCGGCGGTGCGGCGGTCTGCGCGCGCGCGGTCGATCCGGACGTCACGCCGATGACGACCCAGGCGAGGCAGGCGAGACGGAGGATGCGGACTATGCGGACGATGCGGACCATGCGGACGATGCGGTTCACGAGGGCCGGGTCAGGGAATGATCAGGTGATAGACGAGCTGACCTTTGAGATCGCTGATATCGAGCTCGGCCGGATCGTAGAAGTTCTTGTTGAGATAGATGCCCTGCAAGGTGAGCCGGTCGTTGGTCCAGCGCCGCGCCGGGTGAAACGGGGTCTTGAGCTCGACGGTCACGTTCGACGAGGTGCCGCGGATCGTCTGCTCGCCCTCGTAGGCCAGGCTGAGGTTCTCGAAGGCGTTCTTCTTCGCGGCGATCCCGATCGAGCCGAACCCGACCTCGAAGCGCAGCACGTCGAGCGAGACCTTCTGGCGCAACGAGTCGCCGAGCAGGTCCGAGACCCACTGGCCGGCGAGGTCCTTCACGATCTGGTCGGCGAACCCGGCCGACGGGTTCGTCGAGGTCTCGATGATCTGTGGGTTCGAGCCGGCGGCTTGATTGCCGAGCGACCGGCGCAGCTGTTCGGGGTTGCGGCCGAGGAACAACAGCGCGAGCGTCTGCGACTTGTCGTAGCCGGTCGAGGTCTTGAGGTCCCACAGCGGCTGCTCGAGCGTGCCGGTGATGTTGAGCGTGATGATGTGCTGCTGGCCGGAGATGTCCTGGTAGTTCGCGGTGCTCGTGATATCGAGGTGGGGATTGCTCGCCTTGTCGTTCTCGGCGAAGTCGATCGATCCGGTCGTGTTCGTGAAGGCCGCACGGGTGCCCGGGATCTTGAAGTCGCCGCGCTGCACCCGGATCGAGCCCGACAACCGGGGGTCGCGCGGCGTACCGGTGATGTAGATCCGCGGGCCCTCGAGCTCGATCGGGTTCGGCGTCAGGTTGTTGTGGACCGCGAACTTGCGAACATCGAGCGTGAGCGCGAGCTCGGCGTTGCCGATCGCGGGGTACTCGTCCCAGAACGGACGCGCCGGCGCCACCGTCGGCGCCGCGGGCCGGATCACCTCGGTGAGCTCGAAGTTGCGCTTGTACTCGCCGCTCACGATCGACACGTTGCCGCGCGCGATCCACGCCGACGTGCCCTGTTGATCATACGAAGGCGGCAGCTCCAGCGAGATATCCTTCGCCGAGACCAGGAGATCGAGTGTGCCGGGGATCTTGAACGGGAGGTTCTCGGCGTCGAGCTCGATGCGCGCGGACTGCGGCGTGCCGTCGCGCAGCTCGAGATCGCCGCGCACGTTCTCGATCTTGCCTTCGCCATCGAGCGACGCGGTCAGCGGGTTATCGTTGATCGCCAGCGCGTAGGTGCGGTGCTCGCCGGCCAGGGTCGTCGAGATATCGATGCTGCCGCCGAGCAGGTTGATCTCCTTGCGCACACCGCGGGGCGAGATCGAGAACGGGACCGGGTGCTTGTCGGCGGGGTCGGGGTCGAACGTCAGCGTGCCGGTGATCTGCGGCAACGTGCCGTGGCCGAACAGCGTCAGCGCGCCATCGATGCGCGCGAGGCCGCTCGCCGACGACACCGAGCTCGGCGCGAGCGCGACCAGCATCTTGCCGGCGATCTTGCCGTCGATCAGCACGCCCCACGAGACCGGCCTGAGCCCGGCGAGCGCGATCGTGCCGCGCACGTTGAGCTCGCCGCGAGCCGTGTTCTGCGCGCGGTCGTCCTGGACCGCGACGACGAGCTGGTTGAAGCCGATCGTGCCGTCCGACAGCAGGACTTGACCATCCTTCTCCACCATCAGCGTGGTCTCGACGCCGGCAGGCCGGATGTGGATCTCGTTCGCGACGACGAGCTCGACCTTGTATGTCGGTTGATCGAACGTCCCGGCGACCCTGGCGTCGAGCGAGAGCGTGCCGTCGATCGCGTCGAGCTGGTTCTCGAGCAGCCCCCCGAGCTTCGCGAGCGCGAGCGAGCCGGTCGCGTGCAGGTTCATCGCACCGGCGGTCGCGCCGCCTTCGATCGTGACGACCCCGGCCGGGGTGTCGAGCGCGGCCGAGCACGGCTTCTGGCCGCCCTTGACGGTGGCGTCGCGGCACGCGAGCTCGATCGTCTGCGGCGTGACGTGCAGCGACATCGCGTAGCTATCGTCGCTGCGCGTGCGCAGGGCGAAGCGTAGCGGGGTCAGCCGGCCGTCGCGCGAGCGCTGGTCGACGATCGCCTCGAGCTCGGTCAGCTCGACCCACGCCTCGGGATGCGCGGCCTTGCCGTCGAGGGGCGCGAGCTCGGTGTGGACGGTCAACGTGCCCGAGGCCCACGCCTGGAGCGGCACCGGCAGCTTCATCAGCTTCGCGAGATCGAGCAGCGGATCGACCTCGACCCGGCGCGCGGTCAAGGCCAGCTCGACCGGGTAGGGCGCGACGGTGCCGATCGTGCCGCTGATCGTGAGCTGCCCGACGAGCGCGGTGCCGCGCACGAACAGGCTCGGCATCTTGCCGACCATGATCGGCGTGATCGCGAGCTGGCTGTCTCCGACGAATGCGTGCTTGAACCAGCTCCGGATCAACCACAACGTGCCCGAGGCCTGGGGGGCGGCGCCGGTGCCCTGCAGGTGCAAGGTCGCCGAGAACAGCCCGCCGATCATGCCGCGGCCGAGGAACTGATCGAGCACGGCGAGCGGGATGTCCTCGATCTGGATCGTGCCGCCGAGGTGGCGCGGCACGGTCGTGCGCCCGCTGCGCGCGGCGGGGACGTCGATCACCATCGCCGCGAGCGAGCCGCCGCGGTCGCGCGTCGCGTTGGCGACCACGCACGCGCCGCCGCGTAGCTTCGCGTCGTTGCAGAGCTTCGGATCCTCGGCCGCGAGGTGGGCGCGGTCACCGCCGCATGCGGCATCGGCGCTCGCGCTCGCGCCGTTGACGCACACGGACAGGTTCGACACCGGATCGTTGAGCACGGTGAGGCGGCGTGCGGTCAGCTTCGCGGTCAGCGCCGCCAACCAGTCGAGCGGCGGGCGGTTCGGTACGACGGTGGTGCGCTTGACGTCGACGTCGATGGTGTCGAGCGTGCCCTTGACGATGCCGGCCAGCCCGCACAGGCGAGCGGCGTCGATCTTGCGGCCCTCGAGGTGAAACTTCTCGATCACCTTCGGAGTCCCGAGCGACACGACGCCGTTGCCGTCGAGCGTACCGCCGAGGCCGGTCGAGCTGACGTGATGGATCGTCGCGAGCTGCCCCTTGACCTCGGCATCGAGCGTGAGCTTATCCATGCATGGCACGCCGCCGAGGTTGAGCCGCACCCCGACGGTCGGAGACTTGAGCGGGCCGGAGATCACGATCTGCCCACCCCCCGCGCTGGTCGCGAACTGCGGCAGATCGAACCGGCGTAGCCACACGTCGAGATCCGGAAAGTTTCCGTCGATCTTGATCGAGAGGGTCTTGGCGAGCGTGTCGACGTAGCCGTCGAAGGTCGCGTGGCTGCGCCCGGCCTCGACCGCGACCTTCTGGATCCCGATCGTGCCGAAGTCGTTCTCGGTGAACAGCCGGCCGCGATGGACGCGCACGAGCTTGTCGGTCGGGGTCGGCCCGAGCGTGAGATCGAAGTCCTCGAGCGCGAACCCGCGATCGACGTCACCGACCGCGGTCAGCTTGCCGGCGAGGAAGCGCCCGACCGAGGTCGCGATCTTGCCCGGCAGGAACCGCGCGATATCGATCGGCTTGACGATATCGACGCTGGCCCGGGCGTTGTACGGCTTGAGCCCGAAGTTCGCGCTGATCATGACCTCTCCGGGCTCCTTGCCGCCGCGGATCTGCGCCTCGGTCTTCTCGATCGAGCCTTGATCGTTGACGAGGTCGATCTCGCCGTGGACCTCGGCGAGCGTGAGGTGGAGCGGCGCGGCGGTGGAGATCAGCGGGAGGTCGTAGTCGAGGCCGTGGAGATCGAGCGTGACCTTGGGCAGCGCGATGAACGGGCCGGTCAGGGTGATCCGGCCGCCGAGGTTGTCGCCGCTGAGCTTGGACTTGATGCAGGTGTGCAGCGTCGGGCCGAGGTTCTTGATGTCGAGCGCGAGGTTCCAGGCGCCGTCGTACGGCCGGTCCCAGTAGTTCTCGAGCTCGCCGGAGAACGCGAGATCGGCGCCGTCCTCGAGGCGTGGTGGCCCACCCGTCGCGCTCTTGCACGGGATCGTCTTGGCCCGGAGGTCGAGCTCGAGCGTGTTCGCGACGTAGTCCTTGTGCGCCCAGTCGGTCGGCATCTGCGCGAGCCGGTTGAGCACGACCTCGGACAGCTCGATGTCGTACATCGCGTTGCGCCCCTTGGCCCACAGCGTGCCGGAGCCCCGCGCGATCGGCAGCCCGAACGCCGAGCGTGGCCCCTCGTCGAACACGCGCACGCGGCCGTGGCTAGCGCGCAGGGCGAGCCGGACGTAGAACTTCGCGACCAGCGGGTCGGTCGCGTCCATGTGCAGGTAGTTGTCGTCGTGCGCCTCGAACACCGGGGCCATCGCGAGCACCGGGTCGCGGCCCTTCGCGATCTGCTCGAGCGCCGGCCCGATGCCGAGCAGCCCGGTCGACGCGGCGTCCGCGTTGACGTCCTCGAGCCGCGCGGTCATCCCGAAGCCGATCGCGCCGTCCTTCAACGTATAGGGCGCCATGTGGACGGTCAGGTTGACGTGCTCGACGTGGATGTCGCGCAGATCGAAGATCGGCGGCGGCGCATCGGCGTAGATGCCGGCGCGAAACCCGGCCTTCATGCGCGGATAGAACGCGGTGACGATGCTCACGATCGTGCGGTCGTACGCGTGGAGCGGGTACGGCTCGCGGGTCTGCTCGAGCAATGCCTCGCCGCCGTGAACCCACAGGTTGCGGAACACGAAGTCGTGGTGACCGAACAGCAGCGCGTGGATGTCGATCTCGGCGGTGATCAGGGGTGCGGCGATCAGCAGCTTGCGAGGTTTGCGTTTGCTCGCCGGGTCCGGATCGGGGCGGTCGTCCGGCGTGCAGTCCTGGTTCGGGTCACCGGTGCGGAGCTCCTCGGGATCGTTGGCCTGGATCTCGGCGGAGAGTACGCAATCGTCCCACACCTTGACGCCGCGCACGGTGACTGGGACCCAGCCGCCGGTGGCGACCGTCTTGAGCGCGCTGGTCGGCCACTCGACGCTCTCGACCTCGACGCGACCACGCATCCGCTTGTTGAGGACCGACGCGATCTTGTCCGCGAGATCGGGACCTTCGAGCTCGATACGCAAGAACGCGAAAGCGGTGCTGGACAGCAACACCACCGCAATCCCGATGACGAGGAGCCACCGGCGCCGTCGCGGAGACCGTCTCAAATGGCGCTCCGGACCGTAACACGGGCTCCTAGATTCACCGGTCGTGCTCGCAGATCTTCGTCACGAATCCACACTTCTCGATAGCGTTTCGAAGCTCGTTGCCTATACTGGAAATAAGCACCCGAAAGCGAGGCGATGTGATGTCTGCTGAGACGGAGCCGGAAACACAGGTCGCACTCATCCCTGGGCCTCTACGTAGAGAGGCGTTACTGCCCACCGAACGAGGCCGTGGCCTCGGCACCGTCGCCGTCGTATGCACGATGGCGGGTGTCGCTTCGGGCCTCGCGCTCGCGACGACGCTGATGGCGATGCAGGTCGCGGACTCGATGTCGGTCCGGCATTGCCCGTACCGCGTGGAGGCCACCGAGATCGCGCCAGTCGACCTTCGCGTCGATCACGGCTTCCTGGGCATCAGCTACGACACGCACACGTTCCAGGTCAACAAGGTCCTGGCGGGCACCCCCGCGCAGGCCGTGGATCTGCGCGCGGGAGACCATCTGCTGGCGATCGACGGCCGGGTGATCCACTCGGTGCAGGACTTCCAGAACCACATCTTCGATGCACATCCGGGGACCACCGCGGAGATCGTGTTCGAACGTGATGGGGTCCGCTCCACCGTGCATCCCACGCTGATCGCGTGGCCGGTCGCGAGCTACTAGTTCTAGCGGCTCGCAGCTCGCCACAGCCATTCCAGGCTGGGCGAACAGTCCCAGCCTAGAACGAACAGTACGCGTTCGGGTTCTGGGTACCTTCACGTAGGACGACGCAGCGCGACACGGTTTGTTCGTTGCCTTCGATCGTGATCACGACCTGATCGCCGATGCTCGCCGCTAGCGCGAGGCCGCTGATCGAGCCGTCGGCGTTCGCGATGTGGAACACGCCACCACCGGTGTCGTGATCGAACAGGTAGTAGGTGGCGCCGACGTAGTTGGTGTCGGCGGGATAGCTGAACGCAGCGATCGAGGCGCCATCCTGGGTCGTGACCGTGAAGTCGGCCTGGGCAGGGTCTGGAGGCGGGATCGGGATCGACGGCGTGACACACGCAACGAGGCCGAGCAGCGCGATGAGGGCGAGGCGACGCATGTGTCTGGTCAGTGCTCGAGCAAAGCCCGATCCAGCTCAGCATAGCTGATTTTCGGTAGTTGCAAAAACACCCCGCCAACAGGGTTGGCAGGGCGCAGGTCGCGGTTGGCAGCCGATCAGGGCGTGCGCTTGACCGTCGTCGGCAGCATGATCGACAAGCCCGCACCGAAGAACAGGTGGTGCAGGAAGCGGTTGTCGTCGCCGAGGATCGGGTTGTTACCGACGTACTGGTCCGCGTTGTAGTCCGCGCCGGACGGGTTGTCGGAGAATGCGTAGTCGCGAACCGTGAGGTCGAGCGCCAGGAAGTCCGAGAGGAACACGTGGATGCCACCACCGAGGTAGAGGCCGACCCGGTTGCCATCGTTGAGCGGCGGGTCGTTCTTCGGATCGTTGTCGGCGGGGATCGAGTCCATGCCCGACATGATCGACGTGCCGGGGTGCGTGTCAGTGCACACGCTCGTCGGGCAGTCCGACTTGAGCTGCGCGAACGACACGCCGGCCTGGAAGTAGAAGTCGAACGCGACGAACGCCGACGAGAACGCGGCGAGCTTGCCGTACCACGGCGTGATGCTCAGGTACGCGGCGCCGTGGATCGGGATCGAGTTGAGGTGATCGAGGAACTGCGTCTTCGACGGATCCTTCGAGGTCGCGCTCGGCATATCGGGCAGGGTGGCGAGCACCTTGTCGACCACGCCGGTGTGCAGCGCGGTCGACCCGACGCCGATCACGCCGATCGAGAACATGTCACCGAGGTGATACTCGAGCTTGAGACCGCCACCGACGGTGTGCTGGTAGTCCGCGTCGATCGACGACTCGAACAGCGGCGTGACCTCGAAGCGATTCTTGACGAGCAGGCGGCGATGGCGCACCGCGACCTGCTTCGCGAGGTCGTTCTCGCGACGCACGCCGGTCTGGCTCGCGCTCGTGTTGGTATCCGCGAGCGCGTCCGTTCCGATGGCACCGACGAGAGCGGCACCGACAAACATGATCAGTGTGGGCTTGATCTTCGTCATTGGAGGGCTCACCGGAAGGTCGTGTAGTCGAACGAGGTCGGAAGCCAGAACGACAGGCCGATCTGGAACATGATGTTGTTCACGAACGCGCTGTCGGCGTTGGCCTGCGCCTCGGCGGCGGTGGCGTTGCTCATCAGCGAGCGGTTCGTCGGTTCGAACTTGTCGATGAACAGGTAGTCGCGGATGCCGAAGTTGATCGTGAGCCACTTCGCGAGGAAGAAGCGCATGTTCACGCCGATGTTCGGCTGGATCAAAAGATTGGTGAACCCGGGGAATGCCTTGTCGCGCGGCACGACCTCGGACTGACCCACGCCGACGCCGGCGGTGAAGTACGACTCCCACGTGATCAGCTTGTGATCGAGGACGGCAAACTTGCCGTAGACGGGGACGTAGTGAAAGTCGAGCGCGGTGGACCAGTTGTACTGGTTGACCGTCGGCAGGCGGCGGGCCTGGCGCGCGATCAAGTCATACGGCTCCTCGAAGGAGTGGACGAAGTACTGACCCTCGACGCCGACCGCGAGCACGTCGGTCAGCCAGTACGCGAGCTCGCCGCCGATCGTCTCGTGGCGGATCATGTTGTCGTTCATCGTGGTGCCGACGAACGGGTTGAGCTCGGTGCGGCGGACCTTCAAGAACGGCTTGCGAATGACGACGACGATGTCCTTCCAGGAGATCGGCGTCTTCTTGATCTGGTCGGACTTCACGGCCGCGGTGGCCTGATCGTTCGCGTTGAGATCGGCCGCGAGATCGCCGGGCTTGTTCTGGTCGTCGTCCATCTGGATCTCGCCAGAGTCGCCCCCCGAACCGGCTCCGGCCGCGGCCGAACCGCTGGCCGAACCGCTATCGGGATCCATCTCGATGTCGCCGCCGGCATCGCCTCCACCTTTGGCACCGCTGCCGGCGCCGCCGCCGCTCGCAGGTGCGGGTTTTGGTTTGGAGCCTTTCTTGTCGGCAAATGCGGTGCTCGTCACGAGCGCCAATGCCACGATCAAGACAGACCTAGATCGATGCCGGAGGGTGCGCATTCGTAGAGGCTTCATAACACGTGGAATTTTCCTGACTCAAGCTTGAGACACGAGATAGGTGCTTGCGATTGCCTGGATCCGTGCTCATCGGCCGGTTGAATCAGCCGGGGGGCCGTACAGGGCGTCCACGAATGCCCCCGGGTCGAACGGGCGCAAATCGCCGATCTGCTCGCCAATTCCGACGAAGCGGACCGGGACCTTGAGCTCGTCCGCGATGCCCAGGACGACGCCTCCCTTCGCCGACCCGTCCAATTTGGTGAGGACGATTCCAGAGATCTCCATGTCGGACTTGAAGGTCTTGGCCTGCTGGATCGCGTTCTGGCCGGTGGTCGCATCGAGCACCATCCAGGTCTCGTGCGGGGCGCCGGGCATCGCCTTGTCGCTGACGCGGCGCAGCTTCTTGAGCTCGTCCATCAGGCCCGCATTCGAGTGCAGGCGGCCCGCGGTATCGCAGATCACCAGGTCGTAGCGCTCGTCGACGCCCTTCTTGATCGCATCGAAGATCACGGACGAGGGATCGCTGTTCGGCTTGCCCTTGACGATGTCGACCTCGGCGCGCTTGGCCCACTCCTCGAGTTGCTCGGTCGCGGCGGCGCGGAACGTATCACCGGCGGCGAGCAGCACCTTCTTGCCCTCCACCTTCCACTTCGAGGCGAGCTTGCCGATCGTCGTGGTCTTGCCGACGCCGTTGACGCCGAGCACCAGCAACACGAACGGCTGCTTGCCGGTCATGTCGAGCGGCCGCGCATCGACGGCGAGGATCTCGCGCGAGGTCGCCCTGATCTGCGCCCAGATCTTGTCGCTGTCCTCGAGGTCCGTGCGCGACATGCCCTTCTTCACGGCCTGGAAAATGCGTTCGGCGGCGCGCGGGCCGATGTCGGCCGTGAACAGCACCTCCTCGAGCTCGTCGACGGTCGTGGCGTCGATCTGCTTCGTGCCGAACAGCTTGCCGATCCGCGCGACGAACCCACCGCGGGTCTTCGCGAGGCCGGCCCGGTACGCGGCCGCGGTCTCGGCGTCGGGCGGCGGGCTCGGCTCGACGGGCTTGAGCGGCTCTGCGCGGGGGGCTCGCTTCGCGTGCGATGCCTCGGCCTCGAGGTCGCGGCGGCGCTTGCGGGTGGGCTTGAGGTCCTCGTCGTCGTAGCCGAGCCGCTCGCGCGCGCTCGCGGGCGACCGCGCCTTGCTCGTGGCCGAGGCGCGCCGCAGGACCAGCATGACGAGCGCGATCACGACGATCGCTACGGCGAGCTCGATCAGCTCATTCTGCATCGCGCGGCAGTCTAACGACGGATCCGAGCGAGCGCCAGCGTCCGTGCCGCGACGTAAACGCAAACGAAGCGACGCGGCGCGAGCGCACCGCGCGCTCGGTCACGAATCGACGTGCCGCGACGCGCGCTCCTGGATCGCCCGATCGACGCGTTCGGTGGCCTGCGCGAGCGCACTCTCGACCGCGACGCGGGGGGAGAAGTAGATCTCCTCGACGAAGTCGGTCAGGTCGGCGAGCGCCGGCGTCGGTCGCTTGGTGCGGACGTGATCGACGATCTGGCGCGGCGACCAGATTCCCCACAGCCGCGGCTCGGGCAGGATCGGCTCGGCGGCGCGGCGATAGAGCTGGAATACGCGCTCGCGCACCGGCACGAGGTCGACGCGCACGCCGCGGAGCTCGCCGCGGTGAGGGACCGTGACCGCAAAGCGCTCGCTGACGTGCCCCTCGGCGCTGACGGTGGCACGCCACTCGCCGGCCGTGAGGTGCTCGAGCGCGAACGCACCGTCGGGGCCGGTGCGGACCTCGTGATCGGTGGCGCCGCCGACGAGGCACACGACCGCGTGTTCGATCGGGCGTCCGCGCACCGTGTCGCGGACGACGCCGGCGAACCCGTCGTCCTGGGCGCGGCGCAGGGTCGAGACCAGTCCGGGCTTCGCGATGACGAGTCCGCCGGCGACGTCGCTGGGCAGGTCGGCTTCGGCGCCGCCGTCGGCCGGGGCCGGGGGCCGGCGGAGGCGCACCCACGGCCTCCGGCGGGCGACGAAGAACGCGGCGGCGGCCAGCGCGGTCGCGAGGAACGCCGCGACCGTGTACGACACCGGGACCGGCGCCGGGTTCGCGACCTTCACCATCTCGGGCTCGGAGCGGCTCGGCTTGACGTACGTCCGGCCGGGGTCGGCCTGGACCTGGATGCCAAACTCGCCCTGGCCGAGCACCGAGGCCTCGATGCTGAACCGGTACGTGCCGGTGTCGGTGGTCGCGCCTTGTGCGAGCCGGCGATCGCCGGTCGTCAGCGTGACGGTCGCGCCGGCGACCGGCCGCTGGTCGTCGTCCATCACCGTGCCGGTCGCGACCAGGTCGGCCTCGTAGGCGAGGTGGGTCGCGGATAGCTTCATCGACGTGATCGTCGAGGACGCGAGCTCGATCAACACTTCTTTGGTCGCGGCCTGGGTGTGCGCGTCGCCTTGATAGGTCGCCCGCAACCGATACATGCCCGGGCCACCGGCGAGCCTGCGCCCGAGCGAGACCTCGCTCCCCGTCTTGGCCGCGAGCACGTCGTGGAACGCGTCGGTGTTCTGCGGGGCGAGCGCGAGCTCGACCGGCAGGTCCGGGACCGGGCCGAGCTCGTCGCCGAGCGCCGAGATTCGCAGCCGCGCGCCGTCGGGCTCGTCCGCGACCTTCGTGATCCCGAGCTCGACCTGCGACTTCGATGGATCGGTGGTGACCGCGAGCGGCTCGGCCCGGTCGACCGAGCGCGTGCCGGGATAGCCGAGCTGGACCTTGACCGGGCCCGGGCCTGGGTCGGCCGGCATCACGACCCGGAACGTGCCGTCCGGTTGGGTCATCGCAGACTCGACCGCCGCGCCGATCGTGACCGTGACGCTCTGGCCGGGCAGGCCCTCGTTGGTGAGCTTGTCGACCAGCTGGCCCGTGACCTCGACCCCGTCCGCGCGGGTCTTCACTTTCGTGAGCGAGAGCTGGCTCTTGCCCTTGATCTCGACCTGCGGAGCGGCCCAGGAGCCACGATCGACGCTCGTGACTGCGACGAGGAACACGAGGATCGCCGCGCGAGCGCCGGGCACCCCACCGTGATAGCACGGGGTCCGATGTCATAGGGATCTGCGAGGTTGGCCGCGTTCCAAGGAAACCCGGAGAAGACGTTGCGCATCAAGCGAATCGAGATCATCGGCTTCAAGTCGTTTTGCGACCGAGCCGTTATCAACATCGATACCGAGGTGACCGGCATCGTCGGGCCGAACGGCTGCGGCAAGTCGAACATCGTGGACGCGATCCGGTGGGCGATGGGCGAGCAGAGCGCGAAGCACCTCCGCGGCAAGGCGATGGAGGACGTGATCTTCGCGGGTTCGGAGAGCCGCGGCCCCGCGCCGATGGCCGAGGTATCGCTGACGTTCGATGATGTCGGGTTCTCGCACGAGCGCCTCGAGCTCGCGAAGACCAGCGACGAGAGCCGCGATGCCGAGCAGCAGCTCGATGCCCTGGTCACGCCGGATGCGGAGGACGAGACCGGCGACCACCCCGAAGCCGAAGCCGAAGCCGAAGCCGCGGGCACGTGGGTCGATGCGGAAGGCAACCCGATCGCCTCGCCTCAGGAAGAGGTCGCGGAGCTCCTCGAGGACAAGCCGGCGATGGCGTTCGCCTCGTTCACCGAGGTCACCGTCACGCGCCGGCTCTACCGCGATGGCCTGAGCCAGTACTACATCAACAAGACCCCGTGCCGGCTGCGCGACATCACCGATTTCTTCCTCGGCACCGGCGCGGGCACGCGCGCGTACGCGATCATCGAGCAGGGCCGGGTCGGCCAGATCGTCAGCGCCCGCCCGATCGATCGCCGCGCGATCATCGAAGAGGCCGCGGGGATCACGAAGTTCAAGGCCAAGAAGAAGGCGGCCGAGAAGAAGCTCGATCAGACCCGCCAGAACCTGATGCGCGTGTCGGACATCGTCACCGAGCTCGACAAGCGCATGGGCACCCTGCGCCGCCAGGCCCAGAAGGCCGAGCGCTATCGCAAGTACAAGACCGAGACCCGGGACATCGAGCTCTGGAAGGCGTCGCATCGCTGGCTCGAGCTCGCGGGCGAATTCAAGCTCGTCACCGGCCAGGTCGAGACCACGCGGACCGAGCTCGACCAGACCCGCACGGAATGGACGACCAAGGACGCGCACGTCGTCGCGGAGCGCGCGGAGCTCGGGCTCGAGGAGCGCCGGCTGGTCACGATCCAGGAGCAGGTCTACGAGCTCGATAACCGGCTGCGGCTCGGCGAGAGCAAGATCTCGTTCGAGCGCCGCGAGGCGGACGAGCTCGATGCGCGGATCTCGACCGCGCGCGACGAGATCACCGAGGTGGCGGCGCAGCGCGAGCGCGGCGCCGACGAGCTCGCGGTGCGTACGGCGGAGCTCGAGCAGCTCACCACCCAGGTCGATCGCGAGGCCGCCGATGTCGCCGCGCGCGACACCGCGGCCGCCGATGCTCGCCAGGTCCTGACCGCGACCCAGCGCGGTCTCGATGACGCGCGCAACGAGCTCGCGACCCAGCGCACCGAGGTCGCGACCGCGGGCGCGCAGCTCGAAGCGCTGGTCCGGCGCCGCGACGAGGCCTCGCGCCGGCTCGAGCGTGTGATGACCGAGACCGAGCAACACGTCGAGCGCCAGAAGGAGCTCGATCGCGAGGGCAAGCGTGTCCACGCCGAGCTCGCACAGCTCCGCCAGACCCGCCTGGATCTCGGCAGCCAGACCGAGGGCTTTGGCTCGCGCAAAGAGGTGCTGTCCGACGAGGTCGGCCGCGGCGAAGCCGAGGTCGAGACGCTGCGCACCGAGCTCCACCGCCGGCGCTCGCGGCTGACGTCGCTCCAGGAGATCGAGCAGCGCTACGAGGGCTTCCAGCGCGGCACCCGGATGGTGATGCAGCAGGCCGAGCGGATCTCGGACAACGCGGCCGCGATCCGCGGTGTCGTCGCCGATGTCGTGCGGGCCCCCGAGCAGCTCGAGATCGCCGTCGAGGCGGTGCTCGGCGATCGGCTCGGCGGCGTGCTCGTCGACGAGCCCGAGGTCGGGCTCGCGGCGATCGGCTTCCTCAAGCAGGCGAGCGGAGGCCGCAGCGCGTTCGTGCCCGTCATGGTCAAGAGCGCGGCGGGCTCCGCGGTCGCACCGGCGGCGAGCTCGCCGCAGCGGTTCGAGGGCGAGGGCGGCGCGGCATCGTGGATGTCGGCGGCGTGGAGCGAGGGTGCGGCGGGCGCGGGGTCGGCGATCGAGGTCGAAGACCGCAGCCAGCTGATCGCGGCGACGAACCTCGTGCGCGGCGAAGGCGTACTCGGCCGGATCGCGGACCTCGTCAGCTTCGCCGAGGGCTACGAGCAGGTCGGCAAGCGCCTGCTGGCGGGCACGGTCGTCGTCGAGGATCTTCGGGTCGCGCTCGCGCTGCACGAACGCGGCGTCGTGGATCCGATCGTCACGCTCGAGGGTGACATGGTCGCGGCCGATGGCGTCGTCGCCGGCGGCTCGCGCGACGCGCAAGGCGCGGGCGTGCTGGCCCAGAAGCGCGAGATCCGTGATCTCGAGGAGATCGTCGGCAAGCTCGAGCACGACCTCAGCGTCGCGATGCAACGGCTGGTCACCGCGAAGACCGAGCTCGCGCAGATCGTGAAGGCGCTCGAGGGGTTGCGCTCGCAGCAGCACCAGGGCGACATCGCGATCATGGGCCACGAGAAGGACGACACGCGCGTGCGCGTCGAGCTCGATCGCCTGCGCGACCGGCTGGGCCAGCTCGGCCCCGAACAGCTCGAGCTCGAGGCGCGGCTATCGGCGATCACGGTCGATGAAGCAGCCGCGCGCGAGCGCCGCCGCGGCGCGGACGACCGGATCGGGGTGCTCGAGCGCGATCAGCTCGAGCTGGTCAGCGCGGTCACCCTCCACCGCGATCGCGTCGACGCCCTCAACGGCGAGCTGACCGAGGCGCGGGTGCGCGCGGCCCAGCTCGCGGCCCAGCGCTCGTCCGCGGAGGCCGCGACGCTGCGGCTCGCGGCTGCCGATGGCGAGCTCGCCCAGCGCGCGGACCACCTCGCGCTCGAGATCGACAAGGCGGCGGCGCGTGCAGCGCAGCTGCGCGGCGCCTGCGACGAGCTCCAGCTCGAGCTCGAGCAGCTCGCGGGCGATCGTCAAGGCCACGTCACCGAGCTCGATGCCGGCCGCGCCGCGTACGAGCAGCGCGTCTCGGCGCTGACCGAGATCGAGCTCGTCGCGCGCGCGCTGCGGAGCCAGGCGGATAAGCTGCAAGCCGAGCTCGGCCAGCTCGAGCTCCGCCACGGCCAGATCAAGATGACCCGTCAGGTCGTCGAGGACGGCGTCTCCGAGCGCTATCAGGTCGCGGTCGTCGACATCCTGCACGACTACCACCAGCGCGCACATGTCACGGACGTCGACGACGCGCGGCTCGCCGAGCTCAAGGATCTGATCGACCGGATGGGGACCGATATCAACCTCACCGCGATCGAGGAGTTCGAGGAGGTCTCGAAGCGCTTCGAGTTCCTGTCGGCGCAGAAGTCCGACCTCGAGCGCGCCGTGGATCAGCTCCAGCGCGCGATCGACAAGATCAACAAGACCTCGCGCAAGCTGTTCAAGGACACGTTCCACGCGGTCAACGCGACGTTCAAGGAAGTGTTCCCGCGGCTGTTCCGCGGCGGCCAGGCGGCGCTGTCGCTGTCGTTGCAGAAGACCAACGCCGACGGCACGCCGATCGGCGGCGAGGTCGACCTGCTCGAGGCCGGCATCGAGATCATGGCGCAGCCACCGGGCAAGAAGAACGCGACGGTCGATCAGCTCTCGGGTGGCGAGAAGGCGCTGACCGCGGTCGCGCTGGTGTTCTCGATCTTCCTGATCAAGCCGTCGCCGTTCTGCATTCTCGACGAGGTCGATGCCCCGCTCGACGAGGCGAACGTCGATCGCTACAACGAGATCGTGCGCGAGATGACGGATCGCTCGCAGTTCATCGTGATCACGCACAACAAGCGAACGATGGAGTCGGCGGATAACCTGTACGGCGTGACGATGCAGGAGCCCGGCGTGTCGAAGCTCGTCAACGTGAACCTCGCGAAGCTCGGCGCGGCGTCGCCGAAGTCGCGCCCGGCGGCGACGCCGGTCTCGGTCTAGCGCCGAGCCCAGTTCCGGCTCCGAGCCCAATTCCGGCCCCGAGCCCGAGCCCGAGCCCGAGCCCGAGCCCGAGCCCGAGCCCGAGCCCGAGCCCGAGCCCGAGCTCGAGCTCGATGCCGGTTCCGAGCGCAGGTGGCCGATGTGCGGTCGTGAACGGCGTTTCGCGGGATCCACGCAAACTCGGCGCGGCGGGCTAAGATGAACGTGTGGCCGAGCCCGAACTGCCGAGTCTCGCGGTCCGTGACGGGTTACTCGCGGTCACGGCGGAGTTGATCGCGCGCGCCGGGGTGGAGCGGTTCGTGATGGATCCGGTGCGGCCCGGTGCGGAGACGTTTCCGGATCACTGGGACCGCACGCGCTACGGGACGTGGGTGCTGGCCCGCAGGCTCGCGTTGCACGCGGGACTGGATCGCACGATCGAGATCGAGGATCGGCGCGCCGGCGCGCCGCCGACCGAGCGCAAGCCGGCGACCCGCGTCGAGTGCGTCGCGGTGACGGCGGACGAGGCACGGTTCGCGCTCGGCTTTCTCGGGACCGACGATGTCGGCGGCACGATCGCGCACGAGATCGGTGTCGCGTTCGCGTTGCAGCACCGCCACGAGAAAGACGGGCCGTATCGCAGCCAGGAGCCCCAGATCCTCGAGCCCGAGGGTCAGGACAGCGAACGTGGCTCGATCGCGACCGTGTACCTCGGGCTCGGGGTCATCGCGGCGAACGCGGCGTACCAGTACTATTCGTGGGCCGGGCGGTTCAACGGCGCGTACGAGCCGCTCGAGTTCCAGATCGTGCGGGCGACCCACGTGCCGGTGAGCTCGCTCGCGTACCTGCTGGCGGTCCAGGCGGTCGTCCGAGCACCGGACGGTAAACCGGTCGCTCCCGCCGGGCTGGAGCCGCCGCAGCGCGACGAGGTCTCCGCGTGGATCAAGGCGCTCCGCGGCCAGCGCGGCGAGCTGCGGGCCCGGCTCGGCATCGCGCCCGAGGTCGCGGCGATGGCGAGGCCGGCGCCGGTGCCGTTCACCGACCTCGAGCCCGACGACGAGGTCGGCCAGGTCGAGCGCAAGAACGCGTTTCGCTGGCTGACGCATCGCGGCGGCGTCGGCCTGATCGCCGGTACCGTGTTCGGCGTCAGCATCGCGATGTTCGTGGCGTCGCGCGGCATGCTGCCGTGGGTGGCGCTCGGGGGCGCGACCGGCGGGCACGTCCTGGGGCGCCGGGTCCGAGTTCCTCGCTGTTCCGCCTGCGCGGGCGTCGTGCCCGATGACGCGACGCTCTGCCCGCACTGTGGGGCGTTGCTGCGCGGTGAGATCGCGAGCCTTTCCGAGCGGCTCGACGCGGAAGAGCAGCTCGAGGCCGAACCACCCGCTCCCGATCAGCACGTGTAAACCGATCGGTCGGCTGCGGCGTCTAGCAAGTAACGACCAAGCAACGCCGCATTCGGAGGCCGCGCCTCGATGTGGGCCTCGCGCCCATGCGGCGCACATTTCCCGACGACGATCGCGATCTCGCAACCACGAGCCCGCACGCAAAACCGTGACGTCCACCACCGGTTTTGGTAATTTTACGGTGGGCGTTCTCTGCATCGAGGACGCACGCAAGGAGGGACCGATGAGCAACCTGAACGAAATCGAAGCACGGCACGGTCGGGACAGCTGGAAAGACGCGGTCTTCATCGCCGTCGCGGTGGTCCTGACCGCGCTCTCGATCGGGTCGGTAGCGGGCAAGGTCGGGGGCCATCCCCACGCGCATCACTGGTCCGTCACGATGGTCGAGAACCCGGATCTCGCACGCTGACGCTACGCCGCGTTGCGACGGCCATGGAGAAGCTGATCCAGCGACGTACCCGGGGCGCCTTCGAGGACCCGGACGCCGTGGCGCAGGAGTAACCGGCGTCCCGGCTCCATCGCGGCCAGCTGGTCGCGCACCATCAACTCGCGGACCCGGCGGCCGTGGAGCGAGGTGGCGACCGGCAAGAACCCCTGGGGGGACGGGACGATCGCGATCACCGAGCCGGCAGACCGGCGCAGCCGCGCGAGCGCGCGCTTGGTGCGCGCCTCGTCCTCCGCGAAGCCAGAAAGATCGCTGACGATCACCGCGACATCGGGCTTGCCGTTCGCGACCGCGCGCTCGACCGCGGCGGCGAACCCGGCCGCTCGCCGGCCGTGTTCCCAGGCGCCTCGATACGGTAGCTCGATGCCGCGGAGCCGGCAGAACAGGCGCAGCGGGCGTAACTGGAGGTCGTCGTCGACGACGCTCGGCGGCTTCAGCGTGCGCTTGTCATCCTTGCCGAGCATGATCTCGACCAAGCGCTTGCAGAGCCGGCCGGTCGCGGCGACGTCGTAGAGCTGACCGTCGGGACCGGCCTGGATCTGGATCCAGCGTGCGTCGTCGAGCGGCGGCGCGACCTTGATGCGAACGTCGATCGCCTCCTGGTGCGCGAGGTAGCGCGCGACCAGCGCGACGAGCTCGCCGGAGGTCACGTCGGTGAGGTCGGCATCGACGATGCTGCGCGTGTCGAGCAGCCGATCGACGATCTGCAGGTAATGGTGGTGACCGGTATCGGGTTGGAGCTCGACGACCGGCCGGGTGTCGAACGCGACCAGGCCTATCCGATCGCTGTTGCCGACCGCGGTGCGACCGATCGCAGCGGCGGCGTCGCACGCCCAATCGAGCGGAGCGCGACCGAGCGGCCCCTGGCGCATCCCGGCGCCGACGTCGACCAGCAGCGTGTGCGTCGCGACGATCTCGTTCTCGAGCTCGCGCACCATCAACTGCTGGCGCCGCGCCGTCGCCTTCCACGCGATGAACTTGAACGGATCGCCGTGCGAGTGCTCGCGGATCTCGCGGAGCTCGCCGGATAGGCCACGCCGCTTCACGCTGTGCAACCCGACCTGCTCGTGGAGTGCGCCGTTGAACGTACGGACCGGCCGCGCGCGCAGCGCGAGCGTGCGCGGGAACACCTTGACGGCGATCGGGTTCGGAAAGAACGCCTCGATGTCGAACAGGCCGAGCACGTCGCCGAACGTGAGCGCCGCGCCGTGCAGCACGTGATAGCCGGCGGTCACCGGCTTGACCGCGGTCGTGACCTCGACCTGCTGGCCGCGCTTGACGGTCGCGCTCGGGCGCTCGTGGATCTCGAGCCCGGTCGCGGTCAGGATGTGAGTGGACAGGATCCGCAACAGCCGCGAACCGTGGTTGCGAAACGCGAGGTGGAGCTGGAACGGGCGATCGACGCCGAGCGCGCCGCCGGGTTGATCGCCCGGCGGGACCCACCACGACAGCTCGATCTTCTTGCGGCGCAACAGGATCGCGGTCGGGTAGAACGCGAGGTAGAGCGCGAGCAAGATCGCCAGCACCGCGCCGGCGAGCGCGACCAACGGTGGCGTGCCACGCAGCGCGCCGACGATCAAGAACAGCAGCGCCGTGCCGAGCACGAGCTTGCCGCGCGATGCGAGCCTCGGGATCACGAGACCTTCGTCACCATCTAGCCGCGTTGCCCCTTGGGCATCTTGTAGCCGACCTTGTCGAGCGCCTCGGCGACGACGCTCGCGCCGATCGCGCCTTCGAGCTCGGCGTCGGGCGTCATCAGGATGCGGTGGCCCAGCACCATCGAGGCCAGGTGGCGGACGTCGTCAGGGAGCACGTAGTCGCGGCCGCGCAGCAGCGCGAGGCCCTTGGACGCGTGGACCAACGCGAGGCCCGCGCGCGGTGACGCGCCGAGGTAGGCGCGCGCGTGGTTGCGGGTGTACGCGACCAGCGCGAGCACGTAGTCGACGAGCTCCTCGGCGACGTAGACGCCCTGGGCGAGCGCCTGCATCTCGAGCACGTCGTCCGGACCGACCACCGCGCGCACCGGCGGTGGCGGCTTGTCGTACGTGAGCAGCATGCGCTTCTCGTCGGCCGGCTGCGGGTAGCCCATCTTGAGCTTGATCAGGAACCGATCGACCTGCGCCTCGGGCAACGGGTAGGTACCCTCTTGCTCGATCGGGTTCTGGGTCGCGAGCACGATGAACGGCGCCGCGAGCGAGCGGGTCTCGCCCTCGATCGTGACCTGCTGCTCTTGCATCGCCTCGAGCAACGCCGACTGGGTCTTCGCGGGCGCGCGGTTGATCTCGTCGCCGAGCAGGACGTTGGTGAACACCGGGCCCTCGCGCAGCACGAACGTGTTCGTACGCATGTCGAGGATGTACGTGCCGGTGATGTCGCTCGGCAGGAGATCGGGCGTGAACTGAATGCGGCGGAAGTGACAGCCGAGCGTGGCGGAGAACGCCTTGACCAGCGTGGTCTTCGCGACGCCGGGGTAGCCCTCGATCAACACGTGACCGCGCGCGAGCAACGCGGTCAGCAGCGCCTCGGTGGTGTGCGGCGAACCGATGAATGCGCGGCCGACCTCGTCGGTGATCGCGCGCGCGAGCTGACTGACGCGGGTGAGCTTGTCGTGGGTGAGAGCTGCTTGCATATCGGCTAGGACTTCGCTTCGGCGAACTCGTGACCGAGAGTACGACACAGCTCGGCCACATCGTCGTAGAGACTCTCGAAATCGCGACGCGTCAGGCTCCCGCTCGACCACGGAGCGGCGGCCTGGCCACGACTCGGCAGCGCGCGCAGCCGGCGGTACACGCGCGCGAGCGCGACCCCGGCGATCGAGCCGCGCGCGGTGGACACCAGCGCGACGAGCTCGGCCTCGGGGGCGGTGTAGAGCGGCTCGGCACGGCCGCTCGCCTCGGCGAGGTAGACCTGCGCCTGATCGCGCAGGATGCACGCGAGCACGAGCAGCTTGCCGGGGCTGGCGTCGGCCGCGGCGATCAGCGCATGCGGATCATCGCGGCGGTCCGGCCGCGAGAACCGCAGCCACGCGCCGTCGATCCGAGGGCCGCGGCGGACGGGCAGGGCGACGAACGCGAGCACCAACAGGCAGGCGGCGAGCCCACCGGCGACCGCCTTCATCGCGGTCGCGGTGAGCAGCCATTCGTGGCGGCTCCACAGCCACGAGTTGAGCTCGGCGATCGAGTGGCCGAGCTTGCCGTTGTGCGGATCGTCGATGAACGGCTGCGGGTCGCCGTACATCGCGACGTCGCCGCGCAACAGCACGATGTGGCGCGCCTGACCGCCGCGCGATAACCAGTTCAGGATGTTCACGGTCAACGCGACGTTGCCGTGGAACGGATCCTGCTGCATGCGGTTGATGAAGATGCTCGGGTCGGCGACCGCGACGAACTTGCCGGTGCCGCGCTCGCCCGCGACGACGAGCGCTCCGTCGTCGAAGCTGACCACGGCCGTCGCACCTTCGAC
The DNA here is from genome assembly GCA_039935615.1 of Kofleriaceae bacterium. Lineage (GTDB taxonomy): Bacteria > Myxococcota_A > Polyangia > Haliangiales > Haliangiaceae > JABFXX01. Next base: position 55,991 of record JBDTJY010000175.1, on the reverse strand, counting down.
TTGATGGAGCGCGGCCGGGTGATTGGTCACGACCTCGCCGACGTCGCGCGCGATCGGATGGTCGCCGGTCGCGAGCGCGATCGGCGCCCACAGTCGGCCTTCGTAGTAGCGGCTCGCCTTCGGCGTGCCGGGCTCCGCGCGCAACACGCCCAGGCCGGTCATCGCGTCCTTGCCCTCGCCGAAATCGTCGGCGATCAGCGCGTTGCCGCCGGCCTGGACGAACGCGGAGAGCCGGTTGGGATCGACACGGCGCAGCGGGTAGACCAGGAACAGGATGTCCTTCGCGGTGAGGTCGCTCCACTCGAGCTCGGTGACCGGGGTGACCTCGAAGCCCATGCCCTCGGCGAGCGCGACGAACTGCGCCATGCCGTTCCACGCGGTCGAGTGGGGGTCGTAGTCGCTGAGCTCGGGCGCGGCCTGCGCGCGGCTGGGGCCCAGCGCGAGCGCGAACGCGACGACCGCGAGCGCTCCGAGGTGCCCGAGTCGGTTCGTGCGGTTCGCGCGGTTCGCGCGCTTCATCGCATCTCCTCGCGCAACGCGTTCGCCGCGCGGCGCACGCGCTCGAGCGCGGCCTCGATCTCCGGAGGCTGCGAGAACGCGAGCAGCGCGTAGTAGCCGGCGTCGACCGCGTGGACGATCACCTCGATGCGATCGTGGCGGGCGATGAAGAACTCGGGCCCGCCGAAGTGCAGCGTGCCGAACGCCGCGGCCAGCTGGCCGAACACGACCCCGTAGTGCGCGGTCAGCACGGCCCAGTCGTGCACCGACATCGTCTTGGCGTAGCTGTCGACCATCTCGCCCTGGGAGTCCGCGAACGAACCACCGATCGCGTGCGGCGACGCATCGACGCAGCGCCGCAGGATCGCCGCGAACGGCGTCGTCATCGCGTCGCGCTCCCCGGGGGCGGCCGGGCGATCATGGCAGATCCTCGAGCTTCGCGATGTTGTCCTTGTCGAGCGTGACCCGCACGCCGAGCGATCGCGCGATGCCGTCGACCCAACGGCCGAAGTACGCGATCTTGATGTCCGGTAACAGCGCGGCGGTGATGTCGGCCTCGGGCGGATCCGCGGCCGGGACGTCGTCGGTCCACACGATCACGTCCCACCCCCACTTCGTGCGCACCGCACCGGTCGCGCGCCCGATCTGGGTCAGCGCGAACAACGCCTTCGCGTAGTGGTCGTCGAGCGCACCTTCGCGATACGCGGGGACCTCTTCGTGATCGAGCTTGGTCCCCGGCGCCGCGGCCTGGGCGAGCGCGAGCAACGACGAGCCCAGCAGGCCGGTCTCGGGCGCGACCGCCGCGGCGATCCGTTCGGCCTTGGCCTTGGCGTCGGCTTCGACAGCCCCCGACGCCCCGGCCGGTACGACGACGCGCACGTATGCCGACGCGCGGTAGTTCTCGTGGCGATAATGAAATACGCCCTTCTTGTACGCGGTGGTCCAGAACGCGCCGAACTGGCCAGGTTGCGTGTAGCCGTCCTCGTAGGCACCGGCGACCAGCGCGCTCACCATCGCGGTGTGGGTGGCGAGCCGGACCTCGGCGTCGCCGGCGTGGCCGACCGCGCGCTGCGCGAGGAGCTCGAAGTCGATGCACTGCTCGAGCGCGGCGTGCTTGGTCGCACCGCGCCGCGCCTGCACGGTCACGCACGAGCCCCACACCGGCTTGCCGTTCACGGTCGCGACCACGACATCGTCCGGGCTCGCGGCGGGCGCGACCAGCGGCGCCGGCGGCCCCTGCCTGGTCTCGACCGACCGCGGCGAGCCGCAGCCGACGATGATCGCGAGGATGATCGCAACGATGATCGCGAGCGCGCGCATGTCAGTCGCGCTGCACCAGGGCGAGCCGCGCCATCTCCTTGCCCACCGAGATCACCGCGACCCCGATCACCATGACCAGCAGCGCCGCCACGTAGTCGCGCCGCGCCAGGTAATCGAGCGTCTCTTTGAAGAAGAACAAGCTGCCGCCGATCAGGGCGACGGCGAGGACCTCGAAGAAGTAGCGGCGGAACATCAGGACCTCCCCAGGTGGCGGAACAGGATGAGCGACAGCATCGCGATCAGCGCGACCGCGACGGCCAGATAGAACCGCGCGCGCGGCTTGCCGGCCTTGGCCTCGGAGCGCGTGCGGGTGAGCGAATTGACGAGGTCGCGGTCGCCGGTGCGATGCGGCCGCAGCACGCCGAGGAACGCGTAGTGAAAGATGCCGAGCCACAGCACGATCGCGCCGACGGTGAGCGCGGTCGTCATCAGCGCGACCCGGCCCGGATACATCTCACCGAGGTAGTCCGCGATGCCGTCGTCGTAGTTAACCCACGCGATCAGCACGAGCGGGATGATGATCGCCATCGCGACCAGCATCCAGTACACGCGTTCGCGCCGCCGCCACCGGCTCGCCGGACCTTGCTGGGCCGACGACAGCATGCGGACCGAGCGCGGCGCCGGTGGTTCGTGGAACGTCGTGAAGAACGAGACGCCGAACAGGTACGCGACCACGCCGATCGCGACGAGCGCGAACCGGATCGGGCCGTAGACGTAGCTCGACGCGAGCTGTGGCTGCAGCGAGACCGGGACGAGCACCGCCGCGGGAAATAGCCCGAGCAGGATGCCCTCGGAGCGCCGGCCCAGGCCGATCAGCAGCACCCCGAACGGCAACAACGCGGCCGCGACATGGCCGGCGCCGTGGAGCGCGCCGACGAAGATCGCCGGCAGGATCACGATCGAGATCCACACGTTCGTGCCGAGCGCGAACGCGACCACGTCCGCGAACGTTCGCCAGCGTCTCTCGGTCGTGACCGGCTCCGCCACCAACTCCGAATGTACAACGCGGCGGTCCCGGACGCCCGTCGGTCTCGGCTATGTTCCGCCCATGTCCGATGGGTACGCACGATGGTGAAGTCGCTGGTCGTCACGATCGACGGCCCCGCGGGTGCCGGCAAGTCGACCGTCGCCAAGACCCTCGCGCGCCAGCTCGGCTACAGCCTGCTCGATACCGGCGCGATCTACCGGTCGGTCGCGCTCGTCGCGCGCCGTTCGGGGGTGCCCTGGGAGGACGCCGCACGGCTCGCCGAGGTTGCGCGCGATCTCGCGATCGAGTTCAAGTTCGTCGGCGAGACCAACAGCGTGTTGGTCGCCGGCGAGGACGTCTCGGCCGCGATCCGCGCACCCGAGATCTCGCAGGGGGCCTCCCAGGTGTCGGCGCACGGCCCGGTCCGCGCGGCGCTGCTCGACCTCCAGCGCCGGCTCGGCGCGGGCGGGCGGGTCGTGGTCGAAGGCCGCGACACCGGCACGGTCGTGTTTCCGCACGCGGACGCGAAGTTCTTCCTGTCCGCCACCGATGAGGAGCGGGCTCGCCGCCGGGTCGAGGAGCTCCGCCTCGCCGGCAAGCCGGTCGACTTCGCGGACACCCTGCGCGAGCTGCGCGAGCGCGACCACCGCGACGCGAGCCGCGACGTCGCGCCGATGCGGGCCGCTGACGACGCCGTCATTATAGATAGCTCGACGATGTCCGTGGCCGAGGTCGTCGATCAGATGGTCGCTGCCTGCAACCGGGTGTAATCGTTCCGCGGGGTTCTGCCGTCCGAACCCGACCGACGAGGCCAACCGTTTGTTCCGGTTGACAAATACAATGGTGAGCGGTACCTAAACCGCCCTGTCGAGGGACCGCGCCTCTGGTGGTCGAATCCAAACCTCGGCATCTGCAGGAGATCTGTTTGAATATGGTTACCCAAGACGGCGAAGGCGATGAAGATTTCGCGGCGCTTCTGGCCGAGTCCTTTAGCCAGGACAGTGTCAAAGAGGGAGAAATCCTCCGCGGAACGGTGATCTCGGTCGGTAAAGACTTTGCGATCGTCGACGTCGGTTACAAGAGCGAAGGCCAGGTGCCGCTCGAGGAGTTCCGCATGGCGGATGGCTCCATCGGCGTCAAGCCCGGCGATGTCGTCGACGTGCTGCTCGAATCGCGCGAGAACGACATGGGCATGGTGGTCCTCTCGAAAGAGAAGGCCGACCGCTTCAAGGTGTGGGACGAGATCAGCGCCGCGTGCGAGCGCGACGAGCTGATCGAAGGCGTCATCACCGCCCGCGTGAAGGGTGGCCTCTCGGTCACGATTCGCGGCGGCGTGAAGGCGTTCCTCCCGGGCTCGCAGGTCGATCTGCGCCCGGTCCGCAACCTGGACGCGTTCCTCAACCAGAGCTTCAAGTTCAAGGTCATCAAGTTCAACAAGAAGCGCGGCAACATCGTGTTGTCGCGCCGCGTGCTGCTCGAGAAGGAGCGCGCGGCCCTCAAGGAATCGACGCTCGAGCGCCTCAAGGAAGGCCAGATTGTCGAGGGCATCGTCAAGAACCTCACCGAGTACGGTGCGTTCATCGACCTCGGTGGCATCGACGGTCTGCTCCACATCACCGACATGAGCTGGGGCCGGGTCAATCACCCGTCCGAGCTGTTCCAGGTCGGTGACCACGTGCGCGTGAAGGTGTTGAAGTTCAACGCCGACACCGAGCGCGTCTCGCTCGGCCTCAAGCAGATCACGGAAGATCCGTGGAGCTCGGCGGCCGAGAAGTACGTGCCGGGCACCGTCGTGCGCGGCAAGGTCGTCTCGCTCAAGGACTACGGCGCGTTCATCGAGCTCACCGAGGGCATCGAAGGCCTCGTCCACATCAGCGAGATGTCGTGGACCCGCCGCGTCAAGCACCCGTCGAAGATGGTCGCCGTGGGCGACATGGTCGAGGCGGTCGTGCTCGACGTCGACGTCAAGCAGAACCGGATCTCGCTCGGCATGAAGCAGCTCGAGCCGAACCCGTACGAGCAACTCACCGAGAAGTACCCGCCGGGTACCGTGGTGAAGGGGCTCGTCCGCAACATTGCTGACTTCGGCATCTTTGTCGAAATCGAAGAAGGCATTGACGGCCTCGTGCACATCAGTGACATGAGCTGGACCCAGCGCGTGAAGCACCCGAGCGAGCTGTTCCAGAAGGGCGACGCGGTCGAAGCCGTGCTGCTCAACATCGACACCGGCGACGGCGACAAGCCGAAGATCTCGCTCGGGATCAAGCAACTGGTTCAGGACCCGTGGGATCGCATCCCGACGGCGTACCCGGCCGGTAAGGTCGTCGACGGCAAGGTCCTCAAGGTCCTCGACTTCGGCGCGTTCGTGGAGCTCGAGAAGGGCGTCGAGGGTCTCGTTCACGTGAGCGAGATCAGCGACGACCACGTCGAGGATCCGCGCACGGTGCTGCAACCCGGCCAGGAAGTGAAGGTCCAGATCCTTCACGCCGACGGTGCAGAGCGCAAGATCGGCCTCTCGATCAAGGGCGCGAGCCGCGCGAAGGATGCCGCAGAAGCCCAGGGCTTCAACTCGTCGAACGCGGGTGGTGCCACCCTCGGCGACAAGTTCCGCGGCAAGCTCGACAAGCTGAAGCCGAAGGATGCGCAGTAGTCGCGCAGTAGTCGCGCAGTAGTCGCGCGGTAACCTGACGCGTCAGCGGCTCGAATCGGCCCACCCCTCGGTGGGCCGAGTTGTTTTCGGCGCGCGCGAGAAAAAACCGCACGCTTCACCCCCATCGTGCGTCTGTGGTTCATGCGCTGGATCTGGGCCGTGCTGGCGAGCGGGTGTGCGGTGCTTCCGCAGTCGCTCGAGATGCCAAACAACGACGTGTCGACGGTCGCACTGCTCACCGGCAGCCTCGGCCACCCGATGGACGGCATCGCACGTCATCCCTGGTTCGCCGTCCGTCGGCCGGGCGAGAAGGAGTGGCGGATCTACGAGGTCGGTGGTGGCGGCAGCGAAGCCGATCCGTTTCACGGCCACAGTCCGTACTTGAATCCGCAGGTCCAGAAGGTCTGGCGCGGTGCCGAGGCCGAGCGCGCGGCGGAGTGCATCGCGCGCGTCGCGCCGAACGTGAAGGACTGGATCGAGAGCAACTACATCTTCTATCCGGGGCCCAACTCGAACACGTTCGGCGACGTCGTGCTGCGGCGCTGCCACCTGCACGCGAGCTTGCCGTCGACCGCGGTCGGTAAGGATTGGCGCGGCTGGTTCGGTGCCGGCGTGACGAGCGAAGGCACGGGCGTGCAGGTCGAGACGCCGGTGCTCGGCTTCAAGATCGGGCTCAAGGAGGGCGTCGAGGTCCACATCATCGGTTTGTCGTTCGGCATCGACCTGTGGCCACCGGCGCTGATCGTGCCGTGGGGCTCGGGGCGCCTGGGGTTCGCCGACCGATGAAGCTCGTCGTGATGATCGGCGCAGCACTCGCGATCGCGCCGCGGGTCGCGAGTGCGTGTGACGTCTGCAACCTCGCGAACGACGTGCAGGGTGGGGCGTATCTGCACGAAGAGCTGACCCTCTTGACCCACGTCGAGGACACGCCGGGTGGCGCGCGCACCATCGATCAACTCGGGCTCGCCGGATTTCGGCTACACGGGTTCGCCGGTTTCGGCGCGACCATCGGGTACCACCTCGGCCTCGATCTCGCGGCGGGCGCGACCATCGGTCGTCACGGCGGCTTCGCGTACGACGTTGGATTTCTCCCGCTCGGCATCGGCGTGCGGTTGGGCGCGAGCTCGTTCCTCACGCTCGGCACCGGCATCGTCGCGAGCGGCGCGACCGGGGCGATCGACGACGCGGTCGCGTTGCCGTTCGATGTCGACCTCGAGCTCGATGCGAGTCGCGTGCGCTTGATCGGGTGGGCGCGCGCGGCGTGGGTCGCCGGCTCGCCGCAGCGCCACGACGGTGCTCCGAGCGTCCCATTTGCCGACGAGCTCGAAGCAATGGTCGGCGTCCGGATCGGTCATCACTACACCGACTACGGATTCCCGACCGGCAACGGCGCCTACATCGGGGTCGCGTACAAGGAGCTGACCGGGACGAAGTTCGTCGGCCTCACGTTTGGCTATTCGATGGACATGGCGACGGAGCAACGCCATGCACGGAGTCGCCGCAACAACTCCGAGGCGGGCCTGTAGTACGATGACCGCGTGATCCGTTGGCTGCGCCTCGTCGCGATCGCGACCGTCATCCTGACGATGATCGGGCTCGGCGTGATCGCCGGGTTATTCCTCGTCGCGAACGCCGGTTGGATCCCGGTGACCATTCCACCGTGGCTGACCGGGCTGTTCGGCGACAAGCACTACGACCTCCGGTTGCCCGCGCTGATCGCCGGCTGGCTCGTGAGCGCGGTGTTGATCGCGGCGCTCGCGCTGTGGTCGATGCTCTACGTCTGGCGCCGGCGTCAGTACGAGTCGCTGATCAGCCGGCTCGAGCGCGAGCTCGCGAAGCTGCGCAACCTGCCGTTCACCGAGCCCGCTCCGCTCGAGGATCTGCCGGAGCTCCCGAACACCCAGGCCGCGCGCGTGATGAACGCGATCGACGACGACGCGGGATTTCCCGGCTGAAGGCCGCGCTCGCCATCGTGCTGGTGTCCAGCGTCGCCGGCGCCGCACCGGCCGTCGTTGCGCCGGTGGCAGCGACCGTGTGGCTCGGCACGTTCGAGCCCGCGCCCGCGGTCGAGGTCTCGCCGACCCACGAGGTCGTCGCCCGCGCCGGCGTGGTGACCGCGCTGACCCCGGTCGCTGGCTCGCCCGCACCGTCCGGCGCGATCGCGGTCGTGCAGCCGCTCGTCGGCATGAACATCGCCGCGACGCTCGAGCACGGCCACGCGAAGCTCGCGCTGTTCGCCATCGATCGCCGGCAGTACGCGAACTCGGTGTTGCTCGTCGCGGCCACGCTCGACGTCAGGTTCGTCGTCCCGAGCGCCGCGGATGTCAAGGCGATCCGCGCGGCGCTCGCGAAGGACGATGCACTCTCGGGCGTGAGGCGCGCGCTGAACGATCTCGAGGTCGGCGCGATCGATGTCGATGGCGACCACAAGGCCGACTACGCGATCACGTACGGCTGCACGGTGTGGGGCGATGGCGAGTGCCAGGTCCACGGCCAGTTCACGCTCGCGAAGACCCACGGCGTCTGGCACGAGATGGAGTGAAGCGTGACCTGGCGCGAGGACCTGGCCACCGGTGTGGCGCTCGAGAACGCCGGTGATGTCGAGGCTGCACTCGACGTGTACTTCATGACGATGACCGATCCGCAGCTCGGCGCGGGGCGGACCGAGGTCGAGCTCCACTTGCTCGCCGCGTTGCTGCGCCTCGATCGCGGAGACGAAGCGCGCGCGATCGCGGAGCCCGCGGCGCGCCGGTTTCGCGAGCACGGCGATCGCGAGGGTGCGCTCGCGTACGCGCGGATCGTCGCGGCCGCCGCACCGAGCTCGGCAGAGCCGTGGTTCGAGCTCGCGACCGACTTCAAGGCGCTCGGCCGATCGCGCGAGGCGATCGATGCGGTCGCGCGCTGCGTCGCGCTCGAACCGAACCAGGGCGATGGTTGGTACAACCTCGCGTGCTATCGCGCGCTCGCGGGTGACGCCGATGGTGCGATCGAGGCGCTCGGGCTCGCGATCCGGATCGCGCCCGACAATGCGCGACTCGCCGTCGACGATGCCGACTTCGCGACGATTCGCAGCGACCCGCGGTTTCTGGCCGCGACGGCGTAGTAACATCACCGGCGATGGGAGCGGCGCTCGTCCTCTTGCTCGTCGGCCTTGGCGCGATGGCTGCCGGCGTCTTGATCGGGCGCTATTACGTCCCCGATGATCGGCAACTGCGGCGCACCGCGCGTCATGCGCGCTCGTACATGCGCGCGATCAGCCACTTGATCGCGCGCGACACCGACACGGTGATCGACGAGCTCAAGACGGTGGTCGAGGAGAACATCGAGGACGTCGAGCCGTACTTCGCGCTCGGCGCGATGTTCCGCACCCGCGGCGAGCACGAGCGCGCGATTCGCGTGCATCAAGCGCTCGCGCTGCGCGAGCGCGATCGCCGCAAGGTCCGCCATCGCGCGCTCTACGAGCTGGGCTTGGATTTTCGCGCCGCCGGGATGCCGCGCCGCGCGACCAAGGCGATGGAAGAAGTGCTGCTGGACGAGCCCGGTCACGAGGGTGCGTTGCGCGCGCTCGCGTCGCTGTACGAGGAGCAAGCGCGGTTCAACGAAGCGGCTGGCCTGTGGAAGCGGCTCGGCACGCGGCGCGGCGAGGACACCTCGAAGCGCGAGCACCATCTCCTCGTCGCCGCGGCGCAGGCCGCGCTCGCGCGCGATGACCTCGAGTCAGCGAAGCTCCTCCTCAAGTCGGCGCAGAAGCTCGACGAGACGCCGCACTTCTACGCCGCCGCCGCCGAGCTCGCCGCCGCGCGCAAGAACTTCCGCGGCACCAAGGAGCGGTTGCGCCAGGCGCTGCTCGCCGATCCTGGGCTCGCGCCGCACCTGTTGCCCGGCATGATCGCCGCCGAGGAGGGCATCGACGGCGGTGTCGCGAAGCCGCGCGAGGACGAGCTCGCGGAGGACGAACCCGAGACCACGCTCGTGCCCGGCGGGCTGCAGCTCGCCGAAGGGACGCAGCCCGAGAGTCAGGCGCTCGCGACGATGGCCCAAGGCTCGGTCGCGCTCGTCCCCGACGACAAACCCTCGGGCTCGGTGTCCGAACGCGTGCTCGCGACGCTCGCCGAAGTCGAAGCGCAGACCGGTCCGCGCCTCGAGATCGCGCTGATCCGCGCGCAGCTCGGAGCGCCGAATGGCGGCGCGGGGTCGATCGATTCGACCGCGCGCGCCGATCTCGCCGGTGATCTGGCGACGCGGTTCCCCGAGGCGCTCGCCGCGCGCGTAGCGACCGCACGCGCCGCGCTCGCGAGCGGCGACGATCGTGCGATCAAACAAGCGCTCGATGCGCTCGCGGGTGAACGCGGTGCGCTCGCTTGGGCGTTGCGCGGGCGCTGGCAGTGCGCGAACTGCGGCAACCGGCCGGGGCAATTCAGTTGGCGCTGCGGGCAGTGCCGGCGCTGGGGCACGCTCCGCATGGAGACTGGCGTCGAGCCACCGCCGGTGCAGACCCGCGAGCGCCGCGAGCTCGCGCGGACGGTGCGACCGGATGGCCTGCTCGGCGCGGCGCCCGATTCGGCGTTGCCGACCCCGACCCTCGATCCCGGCTTGACCGAGGACGAGCTGCGGATGGCGGGCAGCCGGCGATCGCTGCTCGGACGCGTCGGCGGTTGGTTCTCGAACCGTGTGCGTCGCAATCCCTGAGCGCTCTGGTATATCTGCAGCGCGATGACGCCTGCGGATCCACCTGGAGGCCCGATCGATACGGGTCCGATCGAGCGGATCACCCAGCCGATGACGACGTTGACCGACTCCGGTCCGACGCGCGGCCGGCGCGAGACCTGGTTCGGCGATAACCGCGGCTCGGTGCTGCGGTTCCTCGGCCGCTGGGCGTTCGTGGTCTTCATCATCCTCGTCGCGATCCTCGGCCGGCAAGTCCTGCTGCCGTTCGTGTTCGCCGGCCTGATCGCGTACATCCTCGCGCCGATCGTCGACTTCATGTCGAAGCGCCCGAACGGCAGGCGCCGGATGCCGCGCGGGCTCGCGATCATCATCTGCTACATCGTGTTCATCGCCGCCGTCGTCGGCTTCATGTTCCTCCTGATCCCGCGGCTGTCGCGCGATGTCGCGCGGCTCGGCAAGGAAGCGCCGGGGCTCTACAAGCGGATCAACGAGGAGTACACGCCGCAGCTCGCGCACTGGCTCGAGCATCGCTTCCCGTCGCTGCAGCCCGCCAAACAGATCCAGGAAGATCAGCCGATCGTCCCCGAGGTCCCGATTCCGCCGGGCACCGCGTTCACGCTGACCCCGTTGCCCGACGGCAGGTTCGCGATGCAGGTCGCGCCGAACGGCGTCGACATTCGGCCCGACACGACCGGCGGCTATCACGTCCAGGCAGTCGAGATGCCGCCCGAGCCGCTCACGCTCGAGGACAAGCTCCGCGCGTACGTCCGCAGCGGGCTGGTCGGGCTGCAGAGCAAGCTCAACGATGTCGTGCGCGTGATGCAGAACGTCGTGGTCGGGTTCGTGCGCGGTATCTTCTCGTTCTTCTTCACGCTGATGATCGCCGCGTTCATCCTGATCGACCTCGAGAAGGTCCACAGCTTCATGCGCGGGCTGTTCCCCACGAACACGCGCGAGGACTACGACGTGATCGTCGCCGGCATCGATCGCGGCCTGTCGGGAGTGATCCGCGGCCAGCTCCTGATCTGCGTGATCAACGCGTCCCTCACGTTCATCGGTCTCACGATCTTCGGCGTGAAGTACCAGCTGATCCTGTCGATCGTCGCGGGTCTGATGAGCCTGATCCCGATCTTCGGCTCGATCATGTCGTCGGTCCCGATCGTGATCGTCGCGCTGGTCTCCGGAGACGCCGGCGTCGATGTGTTCCGCGGCGTCGTCATGGTGCTGTGGATCGTCGGCATCCACCTGATCGAGGCCAACGTCCTCAACCCCAAGATCATCGGCACGGCGGCGAAGATTCACCCTGTGCTGGTGATCTTCGCGCTGTTCCTCGGCGAGGCGACCTACGGCCTGGTCGGCGCGCTGCTCGCGGTGCCGCTGTTGTCGGCGATCCAGGTGATCTTCATGTACTTCTATCGCAAGCGCTGGAAGGAGACCGCCGCGCCCACACCGCTCGTGATCCCGCCGGCAGCGCCGGCCGAGCCGCTGCCCGCCACGAAATCGTGATCCCCGGCATAGGAGCTGGCACATCGCCGGTTTCGTTGAACGTTCTGGCCTCCGGTGGTACCCCATAAGGGTATGGCGCGATGGCTGGGATCGAGCTTCGCTGTGCTGCTGGCCGCAGCCACGAACGTGTACGCGCAGCCGGTCGACCCGTACGCGGAGCCACCCGCGACGAAGCCGACGCCGCCGGCGCCGAAACCAACGCCCCCGGCGTCCCCGATGCCCGCGCCGCTGCCGCCGCTGCCCGCCCCGAACGTCTGGAGCCCGCCGCCGGCGGTTCCGCCGGGTGCGCAGGATCCGCTGCTCGCCGAGCAGGTCGCGATCTCGCTCGCCGATCGCGCGCAGGAGTTGCTCGATTCCAAGATGTACCTCGATGCGAAGCAGCTCGCGGTCGAGGCCGTCGTCAAGTCGCCGACCGGTCCTGCCGCCGAGCGCGCGCGCGTGATCATCAGGCAGGCGAACGCCGCGCTCGGCATCGTCGAGGCGCCGCCGCCGCCGGCCGACGTCAAGATCACCGACGACAAGTTCAGCGATCGCGACCAGCAGCCCGTGCCGCCGCCCGCGGACACGACCACGCACTCCGGCAAGACCGCCTCGCTCGTGCACGGTGCGCTGTTCGGCGGCACCGTCGGCGCGATGATCGGATCGTTCTTCGCCGATAACGAAGCCGCCGGCGCCGTGCCGATGGGCATCGCGCTCGGCGCGGTCGGTGCGTTCACCGCGCCGATGATCGCGAAGAAATATCACGCGACCGAGAGCCAGGTTCGTACCGTCGGCGCCGGCAGCGTGTGGGGTGGCGTGGTCGGCGGCCTGATCGGCGGCACGGCGGAAGGCGCGAACGGCGGCACGACCACCGGCTCGGGCGTGCTGGTCGGCGCGACGATCGGATCTGCGGTCGGCATCCTCGGCACCGTCGGCTTCGCGCAGGACAAGAAGCTCACCACCGGCGACGTCGCGCTGATCGACACGCTCGGTGGCATCGGCACGGTCGGAGGCCTGACGATCGGCATGCTGATGCAGCCCGCGCAGCGCGAAGCGTACTCGTTGAACTCCGCGGTCGGCGCTGCCGCCGGCGTGGTCGTCGGCTTCGTGCTCGCTCCGCAGACCAACACCACGCCGCGCCGCATGCTCCGCGTCGCCGGCCTCTCGGTGGCCGCCGGTGCGCTGCCGTTTTTGCTCTACGCCGGCATCCACGACAAACACGGCACGTGGGACGAGCGCCTGACCGGCGGCTTGTCCTCGCTCGGCCTGCTCGGCGGCGCGGTGGTCGGCTTCTACCTCACGCGGCACGTCGACGAGGGACTCGACGTCCCCGACGACGACACGAAGAAAGCCGATCCGGACGACGCGCCGCTCGCGCTCGTCGGTCGCAGCTCGGCCGGCACGTGGAACCTCGGCGGCGTCGGTGTCGCGCCGCTGTCGACCACGCTCGTGACCGGCGCGCCGCAGCGCGGGATGGCGTTCTCGCTCGTCGGCGCGACGTTCTGATTACGGGCGGCGGACGCGGAAGATGAACGCTCCGCCGAGCTTCACCTCTTCGAAGTCGGAGAAGCCGATGCGCTGCAACCACGCGCGGAGCTCCGCGGGCTCGAACCGGCGAATGCCGGCGGCGCGCGCCGCGAGCCGGCCAAGCAGCGTCGGCGCTTCGGCGAACGTCGAGCCGACGTAGATCCCGCCGGGGCGGAGTATGCGGCGGATCTCGCGGAACACGAGCTCGGGGTCGTCGTAGGCGTGGAGCGCGCCGGCGTTGTTGACGCCACCGAACGAACCGTCGATGAAGGGCAGGGCATGCGCATCGGCGCGCAGCAACACCGCGTTGGTGTAGCCGCTGGTGCGTTGCGCCGCGACATCGAGCATCGCGCGCGAGATGTCGAGGCCGACGACGAGCTGGCCGGGCGCCGCAGCGGCGAGCGCACGCACGAACACGCCCGGGCCGCACGACAGATCGAGCCACGGACCCGGGCGATCGTCGAGGCTGAGGCTGTGCTTGTGGATGAACAGCTCGCCGGAGACACCGCCGACCGCCGCGCCCGCGCCCTTGCCGGCGAACATCCGCACGAAGGCAGGACGCCAGAGTCGCTCGTAGACCCGCGCGACCAGATCGCTCTCCATGAACCGCTGCTCGGAGCCTGCCGCGGTCGGCTCGCCGGTCTCGGTGTCGATCAGATCGATCACGCCGTGGCTGGTGTGGCTCGGCTCGAGCCCGCAGCTCCGGCACCGCGGGGTGCGTAGGTCGCCAAACGGCGCCGCCGTACGGCAGCGAGGACACGCCAGGATCGGCAGAACGGCTGGATCCACGGCGTGGTTGTAGCTCACTCGGGATCCGCGCAGTTGAATCCCGCCTCGCTTTTGGGTACCACGACGGAGATGACGACGAGGATGTGGGTCCTGGCGCTGGCGGCACTCGCGAGCACGGCGGGTGCGGCGCCGAAGAAGACCGATCGCAAGACGGAGATCGCGCAACTCGCGATCGTGCTCGACGGTGTCGACGAGGAAGCGGCGGCCAAAGCGGCCGACACGCTCGGCGACATGGCGGATCCGGCGGCGCACGAGGCGCTGCTCGACGCGCTCGCGTTCGGGTTGCGGGCCGACGTCGCGATCGACGCGCTGGCCGCGCTACCGAAACACCCCGCGCCGCCCGATGTCGCGTCGCTCGAGCGCTACGCCGGCCATCACAATCCGTCGGTGCGCGGCACCGCGATCGCGTCACTCGCGACGTATCCCGATCCGGTCGCGCACGGTGTCGTCGTCCAAGGGCTCCACGATCCGGCGGGTGTCGTGCGCAACGCGGCGGCCGCAGCGGCGGCCAAAGCGCACGTGCGCGAAGCCGTGCCGGCGCTGTTCGAGTTGCTCGCGCTCGGTGAAGAATCGGCCGCGCGCGCGCTCGCCGCGATGGCCGACGCGGATCTCGTTCGCAAGATCGGCGATCAGCTTGGCAAGGTTCCGGATCCGGCGCTCGCGCTGTGCCTCGGGCTCGTGCTGCGTCGCGCCGATTTCGGTCCGGACGCCGAGCGCGTCGAGGTCGTGCGGGCGATCGCGAAGATCACCGATCAAGTCGCGGTCAACGTCCTGACCGACTACATCGACGCGACGCCGAAGAATCCGCCGCGCCAGTCGCGCGCCGAGGCCGAGAAGATCGTCGAAGCGCGCCTCGGAGGTGGCAAGTGAACCGCCTCCTCGTCCTCGCCACGCTCGCGGCCTGCGGTGGTCACGCGGTGTTTCACCTGACCGCGAACGATAACGATCGCGATCAACTCGCGGCGGCGCTCGCGCATCGCACGCTGCCCGCGCAACCGGCACCGACCAACGCGGCGCGGACGCCGCGCGTGTTCGTGCTCGAGGCCGGCCCGGGAGCGAACAAGACGATCGTTGCCTACGACCTCGAGCGCGGCGCGATCCTGTGGAAGCAGGACGCCGACGTCCAATCGCGGATCTGGGTCGGTGGGAGTTTTATCGTCGAGCTCGAGGCGAAGCAGCTCGTCGCGCGCGATCAACAGACCGGCGCGGTGAAGTGGCACACGAGCGTGCCGGGTGACTTCGTCGGCGCAGCCGCCGAGGGCGAACACGCCTACCTCGTGTGGAAGCAGGACAACTCGACGTGGTGGCTCGCGGGCTACGACGGCGCGTCCGGCGACCAACTGTGGAAGGCCGATGCCGACGGCGTGCTCGGCGCACCGGCCGCGCACGGCGGGGTGGTCTACGAGCCGTACAACGCGCAGTGGTTGTCGATCATCGACGGTGCGACCGGGAAACCGCTCGCGCGGATCCGCGGTATCGACGAGCAAATCTCGATGCTGCGCGTGACCAGCCGGGCCGCGTATTTCGGATCGAAGCAGGGCGTGTTCGAGCTCGATGCCAGATCGTCCTCGGGCAAGCGCGCGGACTCGAGCTACGCCCAGGTCAAGATCCCGGCGCAGCTCGAGCACACCACCTACGGCCGCGATACCTACGATCCGATCCAGAACGCCTACACCGCCTCCGATCGTGCGCGCGTGTTGTTCGCGACCACCGGCGGCATGGCGCTGCGCGGCGATGGCTACGCGGTGCACTACTTCCGCTACGTGTTCGGCTTCACCCGCGACGGTGCGCTCGCGTGGGCGTACTCGAATCCGCGCGTCGAGCTGGTCGCCAGCGAGGACACCGGCGCCGCGATCCTCGCGATCTCGCAGACCGGCGAGCTCGTCGCCCTCGATCCGGCGAACGGCGGGGTGCGCCTGCAGCAGCCCATCGGCACGACGGCGCCGGTGCTCGGCGCGACGTTCGACGCCGATGGTTGGTCGCCGCCGGCGCAAGGCGAGAGGGTCGAGACCGTCGCCGCGCTCGTCGCGATCGCCCGCGATCACGATGCGCGGTTCGATCGCGTGAAGGAGCTCGCGGTCCAGGCGCTCGCGAAGCTGCCCGGCGGCGAGGTCACCAAGGAGCTCCTCGGCGTGCTGGCGGATGCTCGCGCACCGCAGAAGTTGAAGGACTCGGTCGTCGACCTGTTGGTCGCGCGCAAGGATCCGGCGAGCCTGGCGGTGCTCGCCGATCAGCTCGCGACGCACGAGGATTTCCTACGCAAGACCTCGCCGCTGGCGCTCGGCCCGGTGGCCAAGGCGATCGCCGGTCTCGGCGGTGCGAAGCTCGATCCGGCCACCGTCAACGCGACGCTCGCCGCGCTGCAGAGCCACCTCGACGCACCGACCACGCAGGTCGCGGATCTCGTGTTCGTGATCGACGCGATGGCCGCGATCGGCGGCGGCAAAGAGCGCCCCGCGCTCGGCTCCCATCTACTTCTCTATCATGCGGACGATGATCTCGGCTCCGACCCCGCGTGGGGGCGCGCGATCGTGATCGCGCTCGAGACTCACGGTGGCCCTGGCGAGCGCGAGCTGTTGCGTCAGGTCGCGGCAGATCCGCGCACCAAACCCGACCTCGTCGCCGTGATCCGCAACGCACTCGCCAACGATTAAGCTGCTACGATCGCTGAGTGCCGCGGCGCTTCAAGATCGTGATCTGTCGCGGCCCCGAGTGCGGCGACAGGCGCGGATCGAGCGGGCTTCAACAGTTGTTTCACAGCTCGCTCGAAGCGAACGCGGCGCGAGACCACACCGAAGTCGCATGGCAGAGTTGTTTCGGACGCTGTACGCAGGGACCGAATGTACTCGTCCGCGAGATCGTGACGGATCCGGGGCCTCAAATCGGTAGTGGGTTTGCGACCATGCCGGGCCCGCGAGGCGCGACAGCTCTGTATAATCGGATGGACGGATCGCGCGTGGAACGTGTTGTCGTACAGCATGTTGTAGGAGGCCAGATCGTTCGCGACTTCATCGAACGGCCGGGGATTCTCCACTCGCAGCCCGTCACCACGCAGCCCAAGAACAAAGACTGACGAGACCTATGACGCGTCCATGCCTCGCGATTGTTCTGTCCTTCTCCTTCTTCGTAGGATGTAAGGGCGAAACCAAGACGGTTCCCGATCCGCAGACCAAGTCCGACCTCGACGCGTGCCACAAGAACGCCGAAGAGAAGGACAAGCTGGTCAAGGCGGTCCAGGACGAGAACGACTATCTGCGCGCACACCAGGGCTCCGGCTCGGGCGCCGAGATCACGGTCGTGATCGAGGGCAACGCGCTGACGATCAAACCGGGCACCGGCGGTTCGCTCAATCCCCCCGTCGATCAAAAGGCGGCGGTCGCGGCGAGCGGTGAGTTCCTCGACCTCGTGAACAAGTCGCGTGGCGCGATCCAGAAGTGCTACGAGGGCGCGCTCAAGAAGAACACCGGGATCCAGGCCAAGACGATCACGCTCACGATCAACGCGAGCTTCCTGTCGACCGGTGCGTACCGGGACGCGTCGTTCTCGCCGTCGCTCGACAACACGTTCGACACCTGTATCAAGACCGTGGCGACACACTGGGCGATGCCGCAGAACCTGCCGCTGCTCAACTTCAAAGCCCAGGTATCGCTCACGCCATCGTGACGACGTCATTGCGCGAGCTCGAGAAGCGTCTCGCGCGGGAACCTGACAACCTGCCGCTGCGGGTAACCGTGGCGGGGATGCTGCGGGAATCGGGACGCGCCGCCGAAGCGGTGGAGCACTATCGACGCGTCGCGCTCGCGTATCGCGCCCTCGGCCGGCAGCAGCAATCGATCGCGGTGTGCCGCAGCATCCTCGAGCTCGCGCCCACCGACATCGCGATCCACGCGCTGCTCGCGGAGCTCACCGAGCCGAAAACCCCGGTGCCGGCGGTCGCGGTGCAACAACCCGCGGCCGGCGAAGGGACCAACACCAAGGTGCGTGCGGCGCCGCGCGACGACGTCGACGTCGAGTTCTCGGATCCGGGCCTTCAGGTCGACGACCCGACGCGCGATCCGCGGCGCGACGACGACGTCGCGGTGCCTCACGACGATGACGACGACGATACGCGGCCGCCACCGGCGACTGGTTCGCGCCCCCCGGTGAGTGCGTTCGCGAGGGTGCCCTCGCCGGCGGGGACGCGCGGCGCGGGGTCGCCGACCTCTCCGCCGCCGCTCGACGAGCTGCGCGCGCGCACCGGATCGACTCCGCCGAGTCCGCCGAGGCCGGCGCAGCCAGCGCAGCCAGCGCTCCCCCACGTGCCGAAGCTCGACGCGCGGACGCCGGCGATGGGAGCTCCGCGCTCGCCGGCGCCGAGCGCGCCGCCGCCGGTAGGTCGACCGGCGTTACCGCCGTCGTCGCCGCCGGTAGGTCGACCGGTGCCCGGAGCGAGCTCGCCGAAGTCGTCGCCGCCGGTCGGTCGCTCGGCTGTCGGATCGAGCTCGCCGAAATCCTCACCGCCGGTCGTGCGGATTCCGCCGAAGACGAAGTCGATTCCACCGGCCGCGGCGCTCGCACCGGCACCGCCGATCGTCCCTCCGCAGCGACCGTCGTTCGAGATCGATACGCCGTTGCCGCGGCCGATTCCGTATCACATCGCGGATCCGACGTCGGCGCAGATGAAGCTCGCGCGCGAGGAGGCCGAGCGCGGGGCGCACCACGAGGCGCACCACGAGTCGGTCGACGAGGCGCTCGAGACCCGCCCCGGCGACCCAAAGCCGGCGCAGGTCGCGACGCGCGTGGCGACGCCGGTGCACAAGCGGCTCAAGCCCGAGACCGACACGACGGGCCTCGCGCAAGCGGCGCGCCGGATCTCGGGCCTGATCTCGCCGCTGACCTCGGCCGCCTCCAAAGATCTCGATCTCGCGGCCGAGCTCGATACGCGCCAGCGCCCGCGGCTGTCCGCCGAAGATCTGGCGAGGGTCCACGAGCCGCCTCCGACGGTGCCGACCGAGCAGGTCGTGCTCGACGACGAGCTGCCGACCCCGCTGCCGCGGGTCGCCGGCTGGACCAAAGGCCCGCCGATCCGCGACACGCCGATCGATCCGCCGACCGATCTGCGCGCCGCGTTGCCGAACCGCGACACTCAGCTCGATGTGGTGCGCGAGGAAGCACAGACCAACCCGGTCGATCTGCTCGGCGCCGACCCGGTCGCGAACGTGTTCTTCACGACGCTGCCGCCGAACCGTCGCGCCGCCGCGCTCGCACGCTGCATGCGCCGCGACACGCGCGCCGGAAACATCGTGATCCGCCAGGGTGAGACGGCGCACGCGCTGATCCTCGTCGTGACCGGTCAGCTCGAGGTCCGCGTCGAGCGTGCGAACGGCAGCATCGTCGTGCTCGATACGATCCAACCGGGCCACTACATCGGCGAGGCCGCGCTGCTCGGCCGGACGCCGGCGCAAGCGAGCGTGATCGCGCTCACCGACGGCGAGTTGCTCGCACTGCCGCCGCACGCGCTGTTCGAGCTGGCGGGTGCGTTCCCCGCGCTGTGGGCCGCGCTCAAGGACACCGCCGAGCGCCGCACGCGGCTCTACGAGAAGCTCATCCGCGCTTAGCGCGCAGGATCCGCTCGAGCGCATCCCCGGCCGCGCGGCTCGCCAGGGCGAGCTGATCGTCGAACGTGTGACGCAACCGGTGCTCGCCGAACAGCACGCCGACGACGCGTTCGCGCACCGTGATCGGCACGAGCAGGATCTCGGGCGGGCACATGCCGAGCACGGCGTCGAGGAAGGCGCGGCTGATCTCGTCGTGCATCGGGCCGCGATAGGGCAGGCGCGTGCCGACGACATCGGCGAGCGTCGACGGACGATCGAGGCGCACCGCGGACTGCGGCAGCGGGATGACGTTCGGCGCGATCGAGAACAGCGACAGCTCGCCGGCGCGCACGGCGAAGAAACCGGCGCGGCGATGGGTCTCGGAGAGGTGCGCCGTCATCACGGCGATGACCTCGTCGCGATTCTGTGCGTGATCGAGATCGCGGATCAGGTCGAGTACGCGCATCGTCGCTTGCTCGAGCGCGCGCGCGACCCCGGCCTCGGTGTTGGTGTGAGCGCGATGCTCCGGCGGTAGCGGTGGCGCGACGATGAGCGGCGCCGAATCGACATCGGGCATCGGAAACGCACCGTTGCGCGGCTCCATGCTGCCGGGAATCGCGCCGAGGAACGGCGGCGGGATCGTGGTGCCGGGCGCGCCCCAGCCATCATCGTCGTCGGCGGGCAGCGTCATCACGGGCATCACGATCGTCGGCTTGCCGCCGTGGATATCGCGCACGACGTCGTCGTCATCGTCCTCGACGATGCTCGGCGCGCGCTGGACGTTCGACAGCTCGACGCGACCGCTCGGCGGAGGGATCGGGCCGGGACGGGGCGGCGACGCGAGCGGGCTCGTGTCGTCGTTGTGGATCGGAGCGGGCGGCGCGGCGATCTCGTCCGAGCTCGCATCGTCCTCCGGGGGTGCGATCCACATGTCGACCTTGGTCGGATCGATGTCGATCGCGCGATCGATCGCGGCGGCGAGCTGCTGCTGCTTGTGCTCGCCGGTCACATCGTCGTCGAGCTGCGACGGCACGCCCTCGACGGTGTCGCGATGCGCGCGGCCGCCGATGATGCCGATGCCGATCTCGGTGCGGCGCTCGGTTCGTCTCACGACCGCCGGCTTCTTCGCGGCGAGCTCGACGACCTCCTCTTCGGCACGCTCCGCCGCGTCGGACGCCAGCGGCTGGAACGGCGGCGGATCGCTCGCACGCTTGCGTTCGGACGCCGGTGCGACGACCGGCGGCGGCTCGCTCGGCCGCTTGCGATCGAGGAGGATCGGCGCGGACGGTTCATCGGCGACCGCTTCCGCAGCGGCTCGTGCGCGCAGCGACTCGTGGATCATCACCGGCGCGCTGTCGTCGTCGCTCGTCTCGATGCTGATGTTCGAGCGATGGCGCTCGCGCACCATCGCGATCTCGCCCGAGACATCGCGCAGCCCCGGATCGATCGCGATCTCGCCGCTCGCGTCGCGCGCTTGCTCCATCGCCGCGGCGTGCGCCGGCAGCACGTGCTCGGGGACCCCCTCGCTGTCGAGCGCTTCGTCGATCACGATGCTCGGCCCCGACCCGATCTCGCGATCGGCTTCGCCCTTCAACCCGATCTCTCCGGCGCGCGCCGCGAGCTCCGGTGGATCGGGCTCGGCGGGACGCTTGCGCCGCGGCACCGGCTTCGCACGATCCGTATCGTCGTCGCGCTCGGCGGCTTCACCCGCTTCGAGCGCCGCGAGCGCCTCGGCGACCGGGAGGTCGTCGGTGTCGTCCGGCTCGCCGGCCTCGATCGTGATCGAAGGGCCGCTCGTCGAGTCCTCGGCCTCCATCGTGATCACGGGACCCGAATCCTCGGGGAACGGCGGCCGGATCGACGGCGCGCGCCGCATCCGGATCTCTCCGGACACCGCGCGCTGTTGTCCCGAGCCCTCGTCGACGATCGGCACCGGCGCCTCGACGATCACGCTCGGCTGATCGAACTGCGCTTCGCCGGGCACGATGCCGTGATGGCGCATCGCATTGACCTCGCCGGTGATCCCGCGCGTCCGGGTGTGCGCCGCTGCCGCCGGCTCGGGCTTCGCTTCGCCGTTGCCGCCGTTGCCACCTTCGGGCCGCAACAACCGCTGGCCGAGGTTCGTGACGTGACCGTAGTAGTGCGCGAGGCACCACGCGATCTGCATCTGCGTCGCGACGGCGCGCACGACGTACGCGCCGGTGAAGAACGCGATCTCGTCGACCGCGTGACGGTCCGACGGATCGCTCATCGCGACGGTGAGGTTGTTCTCCGGATCGAGCGACACCGGGACGACCCGGAGCTCGATCGCCATGTCGTTCGGGATCACGCCGATGATCGTGTTCGACAGCCGCGCCAGCGTATTCGGATTGACCTGCGGGACGAGCAGCCGCGACTTGTAGAAGTCGGTCAGGGCTTCATCACTGACGATGCCGGTGGCGACCAACTGCTCGCCGATCGTTCCACCGACCTCCGTCACGCGCGCACGTGCCCCGTCTAGGGCGCTGGAGGTGACCAGGCCCGACCGAACCAGGAGCGCCCCCGCGTCGTCGGCCACGTCGTGTGCAATCATATGTCGGTTCGGGCTCGCTCATGTCAACGCACCGGCGGATCTACCTCGACTACAACGCCTCTAGTCCGATCTTGGCCGTCGTGCGTGACGCGGTCGCCGAAGCTATGGATCAGGTCGGCAACCCCTCGTCGATCCACGAGGAGGGCCGCCGGGTGCGCTCCCGGATCAGCCGGGCCCGGGCCCAGGTCGCCGCCCTGGCCGGCCGGTCGCGCGAACAGGTGGTGTTCACGAGCGGCGGGACCGAGGCCAACACGCTCGGGGTCCTGGCCCTCGCGCGGCTCGCCGAGCGCCGCGGCCGGAACCGCGTCATCGCGACGACCGCGATCGAGCACCCGTCGCTGCGTGGCGCGGTCGCCGAGCTCCAGCGTCAGGGTTGGACCGTCACCACCCTCGACGACGCCGACGACGCCGACGACGCCAAAGCGAGCGTCGCCGCGTTCGCCGCGGTCAACCACGAGCTCGGGACCGTCGAGCCGCGTGCGATGTCACCCGAGCTCCGGGCGCGCGGCATGCTCGTCCACGTCGACGCGGTCCAGGCGACCGGCAAGCTCGCGCTGGACGTGCTCGCCGCCGATACGATCGCGATCTCCGGTCACAAGATCGGCGGGCCGCAGGGCGTCGGGGCGCTGATCGTCGACGACGCGGCCGATGCGGCGCTGCCGCTCGTCGAGGCCGGCCATCAAGAGCGCGGCCGGCGACCCGGGACCGAGAACACGCTCGGGATCATCGGGTTCGGCGCGGCGGCGGCGGCGGTCGACCTCGCCGGCTGGGCCGCCATCACCGCGCGTGGCGAGGCGCTCGAGCGGGGGCTCCTCGCGATCGAGGACGTCCGGATCCACGGCGCCGATCGCCGCCGGATCGGCGGCACGATCAACGCCGGATTTGCCGGCGCGCGCGGCGAATCGATCGTGATCGCGCTCGACCTCGCGGGCATCGCAGCGTCGACCGGAGCGGCGTGCACGAGCGGCAGCCTCGAGCCTTCGCCGGTGCTGCTCGCGCTCGGACTGGCGCCGGAGCGCGCCCTCGAAGCGGTCCGATTCTCGCTCGGGCACGGCACGACCGACGCCGACATCGTGGCGGTCCTCGACGTCCTGCCGGCGATCGTAAAACGAGCGCGCCAACACGCTTAAATGTCAAGGCTTTGTCCCTCCGCCAGTACAGTTGACGGCCCCGATCACTGCGCGGTAAGCCCTCCACATGCGCGACGTCGTCATCGTCGGTGCGGCCCGCACCGCCATCGGAAGTTTTCTCGGCTCTCTCAGCTCCGTTCCCGCGCCCACGCTCGGCGCGACCGCGATCAAAGCCGCGGTCGAACGCGCGGGGATTCAACCCGGCGACGTCCAGCTCGTCCACATGGGCGAAGTGCTGCAAGGCGGCGTCGGTCAGGCACCGGCACGCCAAGCGGCGTTGGCCGCCGGCCTGCCGAACAGCGTGCCGTGCGTGACCGTCAACAAGGTCTGCGGCTCGGGCCTCGAGGCCGTGCTCGGCGTCGCGCGCGCGATCGCCGCGGGCGAGATCGAGATCGGCGTCGCCGGCGGCATGGAGTCGATGTCGAACGCGCCGCACGTGATCCGCGGCCTGCGCAACGGCGTGAAGATGGGCGCGCTCGACACGAGCGACACCATGGTCACCGACGGCCTGTGGGATCCGTACTCGAACCAGCACATGGGCAACTGCGCCGAGCTGTGCGCGAAAGAAAAAGCCATCTCGCGCGGCGCGCAAGACGAGTACGCGGCGATGAGCTACACGCGCGCGCTCGACGCGGTGAAGTCCGGCGCGTTCAAGGCCGAGATCGCGGCGGTCGAGGTCGCCGGCAAGAAGGGCAACGTCTCGGTGACCGAGGACGAAGAGCCCGGTCGCGGCGCGATCGACAAGCTGCCGTCGCTGCGCGCGTCGTTCCAGAAGGACGGCACCATCACCGCCGGCAACGCGTCGTCGCTCAACGATGGCGCCGCGGCGCTCGTCCTGATGTCGGACGACGAGGCCAAGAAGCGCGGGCTCAAGGTGCTCGCGAAGCTGGTCGCGTGGGGCTATCACGCGCAGGCGCCCGAGTGGTTCACCACCGCGCCGGCGCCCGCGATCCAGAACGCGCTCGCGAAGGCGAAGTGGGATGCCAAGAAGGTCGACCTCTGGGAGATCAACGAGGCGTTCGCGGTCGTGTCGATCGCGAACAACCAACTGCTCGGGATCGATCCGAACAAGGTCAACATCCACGGCGGCGCGGTCGCGCTCGGTCACCCGATCGGCGCCTCGGGCGCACGGCTCGTCGTCACGCTGATCCATGCGATGGCCGAGACCAACGTGAAGACCGGGGGCGCGTCGCTGTGTATCGGCGGCGGCGAAGGCATCGCGCTGCTCGTGGAGCGCCCGTAAGTGGCCGCCACCGAGGTCAAGACGCTCGGCGTCGTCGGCGCCGGGCAGATGGGACAGGGCATCGCGCAGGTCGCGGCGCAGGCCGGGGTCGACGTGATCATCGTCGACGCCGCGCCCGATTTCGCGCGCGAGGGCATCGCGAAGATCAAGAAGCAGCTCGATCGGCTGGTCGAGAAACAGAAGCTCGAAGGGCCGGCGCGCGATCAGGTGATGACTCACCTCAAGCACGGCCAGACCCATCGCGACCTCGTCGACTGCGACGTGATCGTCGAGGCCGCACCCGAGAAGGAAGAGATCAAGCTCGCGATCTTCAAGAGCCTCGGCGAGATCTGTAAGGACGAGGCGATCCTCGCGTCGAACACGTCGTCGATCTCGATCACGAAGATCGCGGCGGCCTCGGGACGTCCCGATCGCGTGATCGGCATGCACTTCATGAATCCCGTGCCGCTGATGAAGCTGGTCGAGATCGTGCGCGGCTTGCCGACGAGCGATGCGACCAACGAGACCGTCACGGCGCTCGCGCAACGCTTCGGCAAGACCACGATCGGCGCGCGCGACATCCCCGGGTTCATCGTCAACCGGATGTTGATCCCGCTGCTCAACGAAGCTTGCTACGGGCTCTACGAGGGCCTCGGCACCGCGATCGACATCGACACCGGCGTGCGGCTCGGCCTCAACCATCCGATGGGCCCGCTCGAGCTCTCCGATCTGATCGGCCTCGACACCTGCCTCGCGATCGCAGAGGTGCTGCATCGCGAGCTCGGCGACGACAAGTACCGGCCGTGCCCGCTGCTCCGCCAGTACGTCGCCGCCGGTTGGCTCGGCAAGAAGGTCGGTCACGGGTTCTACGAGTACAACCCGCAAGGTCAGAGGAAGGTGTGATGGAGACGCTCGCGATCACCACCGAAGGCTCGCTCGCGATCGTCACGATCGATCGCGAGAAGGCGCTCAACGCACTGTCGAGCCAGGTCATGGCCGAGCTCGTCGAGGCGGCGGCCCAGCTCGAGGCCAATCCGGCCGTGCGCGTCGTCGCGATCACCGGTGCGGGTGCGAAGGCGTTCGTCGCCGGCGCCGACATCGCGGAGATGCAGGCGAAGACGGCCGACGAGGCGCGGTCGTTCGTGATCGCCGGCGCGCGCGTCGGGACCGCGATCGAGACGTCGACGAAGCCGTGGATCGCCGCGGTCAATGGCTTCGCGTTCGGTGGCGGCTGCGAGCTCGCGCTGTGCTGCGACTTCATCTACGCGAGCGACACCGCGTCGTTCGGGCAACCCGAGGTCAAGCTCGGCGTGATTCCGGGGCTCGGCGGCACGCAGCGGCTCGCGCGGCGGGTCGGCGTCGCGAAGGCAAAAGAGCTCGCGATGACCGGCGACACCGTCAACGCGATCGAAGCGCTGCGGATCGGCCTGGTCGACGCCGTCGTGCCGGCGGCGGAGCTCATGGCGCGCGTCAAGGCGACCGCCGATCGGATCGCCAACAACGGCCCGCACGCGGTCGCCGAAGTGAAGCGCCTGGTCCACGAGGGTCAGTCGCTGACGCTCGAGGCGGCGCTCGTGGCGGAGCAAGCGGCGTTCGCGGGCTGCTTCGCGACGGCCGATCAAAAGGAAGGCATGGCGGCATTTCTTGCCAAGCCGCGCCGCAAAGCGAACTTCACAGGAAAGTAGTCATGGATTTCACGCCATCCGAAGACCAGCTCGCGGTGCAGAAGACCGCGCGCGAGTTCGCGACGCAAGAAGTGCTCCCGAAAGCGGCGGCGATCGACAAGGAGCATCGCCACCCGGCGGAGCTCGTCAAGCGCATGGCCGAGCTCGGCTTCCTCGGGATCGCGATCCCCGATCACCTCGGTGGCTCGGGGATGGACAACATCTCGTACGCGCTCGCGATGGAAGAGATCGCGCGCGCATGTGCGTCGACCGCCGTGATCATGTCGGTCAACAACTCGCTGGTGTGCGATCCGATCTATCGGTTCGGCACGCCCGCGCAGCACGATCAGTTCTTGAAGCCGCTCGCGTCGGGCAACTTGCTCGGCTGCTTCGCGCTCAGCGAGCCCGAGGCCGGCAGCGACGCGGCCGCGCAGAAGACCGTCGCCGTCAAAGACGGCAACGACTGGATCATCAACGGCACGAAGAACTGGATCACGAACGGTCCGGTCGCCGACGTCTGCGTGTTGTTCACGATGAACGACAAGGCAGCGGGCCATAAGGGCATCACCGCGTTCATCCTGCCGATGAAGACCAAGGGCGTGCGCTGCGGTCCGCCCGACGACAAGCTCGGCATCCGTGGCTCGAAGTCGTCGCAGATCTATCTCGACGAGGTGCGCCTGCCGCACGATGCGATCCTCGGCGAGGTCGGCGGCGGTTTCAAGGTCGCGATGTCGACGCTCGACGGTGGCCGGATCGGCATCGCCGCACAGGCACTCGGCATCGCGCGCGCCGCCCTCGAGGATGCGCTCGGCTACGCCCAGCAGCGACGCACGATGGGCAAGCCGATCATCCAGCACCAGGCGATCGCGTTCAAGCTCGCGGACATGGCGACCGAGATCGATGCGGCGCGCCTGCTCACGCTGCGCGCCGCGTATCTGAAGGATCACAAGCAGCCGTTCGGCAAAGAAGCCGCGATGGCGAAGTTATTCGCGTCGGACGTGGCGAACCGCGCGGCGCGCGAAGCGATCCAGATCTTCGGCGGCAATGGCTACGTGACGGAGTTTCCCGTCGAGCGGCACTTCCGCGACGCGAAGATCACGGAGATCTACGAAGGCACGAGCGAGATCCAACGGTTGGTGATCGCGGGTTACCTCGCAAAAGGTGGATGAGATGAAAACGCACGTGTGGCTGATCGCACTTTTGTCGTTCGGGTCGTTCGGGTGTCATCACAAGCAGTCCGAGACGGAACCGCGCGGCGAGCTCGTCGACAACACCGAGCATCCGACACCGGGTGGTGGTGCAGACGCGATGATTCCTCCGGAGAAGATGGACGAGGTCCAAACCGACCTCGGCCGCCGGCAGATGATCGTCTCGCGCTGCCTCGCGACCGCGATGGAGAACCAAGAGGTCAAGCGCGGGACCAAGGGGCACATCACGTTCGAGATCCGGATCGGCACGGAGGGACACGCCGAGTCGGTGAAGGTGATCAAGACCGACATCGAGGCGAAGTCGGTCGCCGACTGCGCGACCAAGTACGTCCAGGAGACCGGGTTCCCGACGCTGCCGAAGCCGTACGAGACCTCGTACACGTTCGCGATGGAAGCCAACTGAGCTATGAAGCGGCTCGCGCCGATCGTTGTATTGATCGCGTGTGGCGGCAGCAAGCCTCCGCCGGCGCCACCGCCACCGGAGCCGGCTCCGGCACCGGTCTCGAAGCGCGTGCCGATCGAGGATAGCGAGCCCGACGAGGGCGTCACCGTGATCAACGCCCATGGTCACATGGACAAGGAAGCGGTCGAGCACGGGCTCGCGCCGCATAACATCGAGCTCTCCGATTGCTACATGAAGGGCGCGAAGCGCCGGAAGTGGCTCGGCGGTCACGTGTTGATCCACTGGGACATCAAGAAGGACGGCACGCTCACCGCGGTCAAGCTGATGGCGGAGAGCAACCTCGGCGCCTGGCCGATCGAGAAGTGCTTGATCGATGTCGCGCGTTCGGCGTCGTTCGACAAGCCGATCGGCGGCGATGCAGACTTCACGCTGCCGCTCGATTTCACGGCGCCGCGTTCGTCGCTGCCGTGGAGCGAGGATCAAGCGTTGCGCGCCGTGGGTGGACAGCTCGTCAAGCTCGAGCAGTGCGACAAGAAGAATGCGCGCCAGCACGACGTCACGATCACGCTGTACGTCGGGCCGCACGGCAAGACCCAGTCCGTCGGATTCTCGTCGGACTCCGAGGAGATTAACGAGAAATGGGCGGAGTGCGCGACGAAGGCCGCGATGGGCTGGCGGTTGCCAGATCCGAAGGGAGTCGTGGCGAAGTTAGCCGTTCGGAGATCGTGATGATGCGCGCCGTGTGGTTGGTGATCGCGGCGTGCGGGCAACCGATGGCGAAGCCCGTGGTCGCGCCGCCGGTGATTCCTGGCGATCCGCCGGCGCCGCGGCCCGTGCCGGTGATCGACGCGGCGCAGGTCAGCGATGACGAGAAGCTCGCGGCGATCCAGAAGGCGATGAACGATCTGTCGCCGGCGAGCCAGCAGTGTTGGGCGGCGGTCGCGGCGGTGCGGTTCGATGTCGAGGGCGAGCTCGCCGCGCAGATCGACATCGGTCCGCCGAATCACGTGACCTACGTCCACGACACGACGAAGAGCCCGAAGCTCGCCGCCTGCCTGGCGCAACTGCTCGAGGCGTATCCGTGGGCGCCGCCGCTGCGCGGTCAGGCGATCCAGTTGCCGTTCAAGTTCTCCGCGCCGGATGGCCAGAGCGTGATCGATCGCCGGCTCGTGCCGTTCGCGGGGCAGGGCAACGTGTCGGTGGCGGTCGCGCTCGACGAGAACAACTCGGGCAATCCGGCCGCGTCGATCTTCGAGGTCGCGATCGCCGCAGGTGGCACGACCGGGATGCGCACCGCGACGCGCGCCGAGGTGTGGATGGCGCTCGACGGCGACGTCGAGATCAGCGCGCCTGGGCTGAAGGCGACGAAGCTGTCCCTGGCGTACGTACCGGCCGGTGGCGCGCGCGAGCTCCGAGCGCTCGGCAAAGATGCGCATCTCGTCGTCGTGGTGACGCCGGGTGGCCCCGAAGGCGCGGCGCGCGCGGGCGCGTTGCCGACACCGGAGCTCACGGCGATCCGCAGCGCACCGGCGAAGCCGCGGATCCTCGACACGCCGATCCACCCCAAGGGCCACGCCGAGGGCCACGCCGAGGGTCACGAGATCTATCTCGAGACCGGGCCGATGTCGGTCTCGCTCGCGACGATCCCGAAAGGTACGATCATCCCCGTGCACGTCCACGCGAACGAGACCGAGCTGCTGGTCTTCCTCGCCGGCAGCGGGATGCTGCTCGTCAACGGCGTGACGCTCCCGATCACCGAGACCTCGGTCGTGCAAATACCGCCGAACACCAAGCACGCGTTCACCGCGAGCAGCGACGTGCGTGCGTTGCAGATCTATACGCCGCCGGGCCCGGAGCAGCGATGGAAGTAGTCGCGAGCATCCTCGCCGGCGAGGTCCCGGCCGCGGCGCGGCTGATGCGCGACCTCGACGATCGGCGCCCCGACGCGATCGCGATCGTGAAGCAGCTCTACGCGCACACCGGCAAGGCGTACGTCGTCGGTGTCACCGGGAATCCCGGCGCCGGCAAGTCGTCGCTCGTCGACGCGTTGATCACGCACTACCGCGCCGCCGGCGAGACCGTCGGTGTGATCGCGATCGATCCGAGCTCGCCGTTCTCGGGCGGAGCGCTGCTCGGCGATCGCGTGCGCATGCATCGCCATTCGCTCGACCCCGGCGTGTTCATTCGCAGCCTCGCGACGCGCGGGCACCTCGGCGGGTTGTCGCGCTCGACATTCGACATCGCGCACGTCTTCGACGCGATGGGCTTTCAGCGGATCGTGATCGAGACCGTCGGCGTCGGCCAAGACGAGGTCGACGTGATGGCCGCGGCGCACACGACGGTCGTCGTGTCGGTGCCGGGCCTGGGCGACGAGGTCCAGGCGATCAAGGCGGGCCTGCTCGAGATCGCCGACGTGCTCGTCGTCAACAAGTCCGATCGCGAGGGCGCGAGCCGCACCGTGCGCGACCTCCGTCACATGCTCGGGCTACGCGCCGCGCATGATCACGAGGTCGCGGTCGTCTCGACGGTGGCGACCCGCGGTACGGGGATCACCGAGCTCGCGACCGCGATCGAGGCACATCGCGCCACGGCGTGGTCGGGACCCGGCGCTGCGACACGTGCGACCGCACGCGCACGCGCGCATCTCGAAGGGTTGGTGCGTGCGCTGCTCGCTGATCGCGCGGCCCGCATCCTCGCGTCGCATGTGACCGATCCTGCACTCGATGTTGCGGAACATCGCAAGGATCCGTGGTCGCTCGCCGAGGAGCTTGTCGCACACTCGGGCACGCTGTAGCGCGAATCACGTTTGTAGGTCGCCCACACATTGGGTGCTATGCTCGCCGCACCTCTGCAGTTTTCGAGGTGTTTGCTTATGAGTTTTGCTGTTCGCTATGCGCTCGGGGCGATCGCGTTTGCAGGCTGTAGCCTGATCAATTCGAACGTCACCTCGTACGACCTCGATCTTCCCGCGAAGAGCTTCAGCGTGGACACCTCGGGTTGGCAGGTCAATCAGACCAGCGCCGACGCGTATCTCCAGAAGAGCTGCGCGACCACGCCGACCCTGTGCAGCACCGCCGCGACGAATGCGTGCCCGATGAATTGCAGCGGCACCTGCGACGCCTCGGCGCACACCTGCAACCTCGGCCTCGAGATCTCCGTGCATCAGACGATCGATCTCCTGACCGAGAAGCCGGAGCTCAAGTCCGTCGACGACGCGACGACGATCCTTCACGTCACGGTCGATGCGATGACGTACGAGGTCACCGCGAACTCGCTCGATATCAACACGCCGGAGCTCCAGGTCTACCTCGCGCCGATGTCGATCATGGATCCGCATGATCCGATGGCGCAGCAGATCGGTTCGATCCAGATCGTGCACGCCGGCACCACGCTCGGGCCGACCGACATGACCTTCACCGCCGACGGGCAAGACGTGCTGACGCAGACGCTCGCGAACTTCAAGAATCCGTTCAACGTGATCGTCGGCGGGACGCTGATGCTGCACGCGGGCGACCTGGTGCCGACCGGCAAGCTCGACGCGAACGTGCACATCAAAGCGCACGCATCGCTGTAGTAGAACGCGCACGCATGACGTTGTAATCCGTGCGTCCAGATCGTCGTGTGCGGCGTGTCTCCACACCCACATCGCCGCACAACCTGGCGTCGCGCTTCGCGATGTCGGATGGCACGCGCGATGCTGATGAACCTTCTCGAGAAAGAAGGTCAGTCATGAAGTCGATCAAACGTTCAATGTTCTGTGCGTTGCTGTTCTCGGTGGCTGCATGCGGTAGCGATTCCACGCCGCATGTAGACCCGATGTCGTTGCTGCCGAAGCTGCCTGTCGTCGTGCAGCAGCAACCGGTCGCGGTGGTTCCGGTCGAGCCGAAGGCGCTCGAGCCCGCGCTCGTGATGCCGACGAAGTTCGACGACGCGATCGAGCAAGGCCGCGCGCTCGCGAGCAAGGGCGACACGGCGAATGCGAAGCTGATGTTCGAGGCGGCGATCAAGCTCGACAAGAAGCGCGGCGAGCCTCACATGGAGCTCGCGAAGCTCTACATCTCGAGTGGCGAGCGCGGGCTCGCGATGGCGGCGGCGAACAAGGCCGTCAAGCTCACGCCGCTGTCGAGCCAGGCGTGGAACACCAAGGGGCGCGCCGAGCTCAACCGGTTTGCGTACGACGACGCGATCGAGGCGTTCACGAAGGCGACCGAGCTCAACGAGGACAACGTGTGGGCGTGGAACAACCTCGGCTACACCGAGCTCCAGCTCAAGAAGTACGAGGAGGCGGCCGCGCACCTCGGCGAGGCGACCACGAAGGCCGGCGCCACGGGGTACATGTTCAACAACCTCGGCACGGCGCTCGAGCACCTCGATCGGCTCGATGATGCGCGCGTCGCGTACGAAGGTGGCGGCAAGCTCGGTTCGAAGGAAGCGTCGTCGAGCCGCAAGCGTCTCGAAGGCGTGAAGTCGATCGCGATCATCGACACCGGCGACAGGCCCGACGTCAAGCCGGACGTGATCCACACGTTCGACAACGGTGAAGGCCCGAGCGATGGCCCGGCCGCGACGCCGGATGACATGGACGCACCGGACGAGACCCAACGCGACGCGGTCGAAGTGGCGAAGCCCGACGCGCCGAAAGTCGACGCGCAGCCGGAGACGAAGGTCGAAGCGCCGAAGCTGGACGTCGGGTCTGGTTCGACGGTCGCCCCGACGATCTGAGCGACGCCGGAACGATCCGGCCCTTGGGTCCTTGGCGCCCTTGGCGGTAAGAAACGCAGTCCGACCCAAGATCGACAAGTCCGACGAGGTCGATGGCTTCAAGTGATCCGGAGGTCGTGATATGACGCTCCGCGATGCCGAACTACTCGAAGCTGCACGACCTCGTCAGCCATCGCGTGACGATCGAGTACGACACGGGCGCGCGGGTCACCGGATACCTCGCCTCCTGTCAGCCGAGCGCGGGCCCGGTCGAGTTCGTCACGCTCTCCGATGCGAAGATGATCGATTCGCGCGGCCGCCTGCTGCGTGACTTCCCCGAGCTCACGCTGTGTCCGAACGTGCTGACGTCGATCGCGCTCGACGAAGGCCCGCGCGGCCGCGACGTCGCAAAAGAAGCGATCTAGACCGCGCCGAGGTGACCGCCGAACCGCGCGACGAGGACATCGTCGTGGTGGTCGGCCGAGGTCATCACGTGGCGTACGAGGTCGAGGACCTCGCTGCGATCGAGATCGAGCGTCGAGCGCTCCGTCAACAGCAGCACGTGATCGCCCTGGGTCGCGAACGCGGCGCCGGCGATCCCGGCGTTGAGCTCGAGCAGGTGCGCGAACAGCGCGATGCGGTCGACCTGGTCGTCGAGCGTCATCACCGTCGCGCACACCCGGATGTGCGTGAACTCGGCACGATCGACGAGCGTGACCAGCGACGTCGCCGATCCTTTCGCGATCCGCCACGCGTTCGTAGCCGATGCGTCCTTCACGCGCGCGGTCTCGGCCGGGTAGCCGAGCTCGCCGAGCACCTCTTCGACGAGAGCGATCGTCGACGAAAGATTTGCCTCTCGCTGATTGGCAAACAAAGCCTGCGGCATAGCGAAGTCAGACTAACATCTCTGTTGCGCGATGAGACAACTGCCTCGGCGATTCGCGATACTGGCCGGCCTCGGCCTGATCGCGCTCGCCATCGTGATCTTCCTGGTCACGCGGCATCGTCATCCGAGGCTGCCGGTCGGCGCCGGCAGCGGGTCGGGCTCCGGCAAGGCGGCGTGGCACGCACCGATCGGTCCACACCTCCCCGGGGTGCCGAACGATGGCACCCACCTCACCGGGTTCGTCGTCGACGGTGCCGGCCTTGCCGTCACCGGCGCCGAGGTCAGTTGCGAGCTCGAGAAGGGTGGGACCGATCGGGCGCTCGCACCGAGGCCGTCCGCGATCGTGAAAGACGCGGGCGTCGCGCCCGACGCGGGAGCCGGCAGCGCGACTGCCACCGTGGCCGTGGCCGCGCCGACCGGCCCGGATGGTCACTTCGTCCTCGACGGCCTCGTGCCCGGTCGCTATCGGCTGCGGGTCTCGGGCCCGGGGCTGCTCGCCGCCGAGGTTCGGTTCGTGCCCGTGCCCTCGGACGAGGCGCGGATCGTCGTCGCGCGCCAGGTCGGGATCGACGGCACGGTCACCGATGGTGGCAAGCCGGTGGCGAACGCGAGCGTCGGCATTCGCAGCGAGGCGATCGGCGGTGCGCTCGAGATCAAGACCGACGCCACGGGAGCGTTCCACGTGCCGAGGCTCCCCGAAGGTCGCTATCAGGTCTACGCGTGGCAGGGTGCGCTCGCCGCCCGCACGGTGCGCGTCGGCCGGCTCGGTGCGGGACCGTTCCCGCCGGTCGAGCTCCGGCTCGAGGCCGGCGAGATCGTCGTCGGTCGCGTGATCGATCGCGGCGAGGGCACGGGGTTGGTCGCCGCGATCGAGCTGCGCCCGTCCGGCGATGATCAAGCGCCACGCTACGCGCGTAGCGGCGACGATGGTGTGTTCCGCATCGAAGGCGTGCCGAACGGTCACTGGATCGCGGATGCCTACGCACCCGGCTATCTGTCCGGCGGCGGCGTCGAGATCGATGCGAAGAGCGTCCCCGAGCTCGCGCTCCAGCGCGGCGCCGCGATCGAGGGGCGCGTGCTCGACGGTGGCGGCAAGCCGATCGCCGGCGCGACGGTGCGCGCGATCACCGCCGGCACGAACCCGACCGAATACTCCGGCGAGGTCGACCAGGATCGCCTGCGCCGATTCTCGGGCCGCACCGCGGCGCCGACGCTCGCACCGGCCACCGCGCTCGGCAGCGATCCGCAGCTGATCGCGCGCGGCGAGCTCGGCGTGATGATCGGTCCGATTCCGCCGGTGCCGCCGCAGGGCGCGCAGATCGCGCGACCGTCGGCGGTGATCGATCCGACGGCGGCGAACGCGAGTCTCGTCGGCGAGCCGCCGTCGCTGACCAGCGATCCGGCGCACGCGTCGATCTGGACCACCGGTGCCGATGGTCGCTATCGGATCGCCGGTGTCGGCAAGGGCAAGCTGAGCGCGCTCGCGGTCGCCGCCGGGTTCGCCGAAGCGCGCTCGAAGCGCGTCTCGCTCGAGGCCGGCGAGGTCGCGACCAACATCGACATCGTGCTGACCGCCGGCACGTTCATCGTCGGCAAGGTCACCGACCAGCACGGCCAACCCGTGATCGGCGCCGAGGTCTCCGCGCAACCCGACGTCGGCTCGCCGTCGGTCAACTTCACCGACTCCGACGGCCTGTATCGGATCGGTCCGGTTGCCGGACAGATCGAGCTCAAGGCGAGCGCGTACGGTCACGTCGAGGTCACGCGCGCGATCACGCTGCCGCCGTCGAAGAATCCCACCGCCGACGAGCAGCGCGAGGACCTCGTGCTCGAGGTCGCCGATGCCTCGCTGATCGGTACGGTCGCCGATGCCTCGGGTCTCCCGATCGGCAACGCGCAGCTCGAGGTCATCGCGGGTGGCGGCGACGAGATGCGCCGCGGCACGTCTGCCACCGACGGCACGTTCGCGCTCGAGATGCTGCCGCACGGCCATCTCCGCGTCCGCGTCACGCACCCCGACTATCCGATCGTCGAGCTCGACGCGGTCGCCGGCAGCTCCGGTGACCGCGCGCGTCTCGTCGTGCCGCTCGGTGGTGCCGTCGAAGGCGTGCTCCTCGACGGTTCGCGCGGCCTCGCGGGCGTCACGATCACCGCGAAAGCCGCCGGTGGTGCAGCGCTCGAAGCCTCGACCGAGGCGAACGGCCGCTGGAAGCTCGGCCCGCTCGCGAAGGGACACTGGAAGCTCGAGGTCCGGCTGCCCGGCTACCTCCCGTTCACGCAGGACGTCGACGTGCCCGCCGCGATCCGCGCCGGCACCACGACGGTTCGCGACGTCCGCATCGATCTCGCGCGAGGGGCGCTCGTCGGCGGCACCGTCCGGGACGCGCGCGGCCAGCGCGTCCCGAACGCGCACGTCGTCGTGAAGTCTGCGACGGCCTCCGCCGAAGGGGATGCCGACGGGCAGGGCGAGTTCCGGATCCACGACGCGCCGACCGGCGACGTCCTCGTCGAGGCCTCGCGCGGCGATGCGACCGGCTCCACGCGCGTCACCGTCCGCGGTGGCGACGAAGTGCTCGGCCTCGCCGTCGAGCTGCGCTAGGCCCGGGACCGAGCGAGCCCGAACAGGGATCTAGCCGCGACCGCGTTTGCGCATGCGACCGATGTCGATGATCATCGTCGGCGCGGCGTGGAGATCTTCGTCGAAGATCGGCCGCACGGTCGACGGCTTGCCGGCACGTGGGGGCGGCGGAGGAGGCGGCTGGGTCCGCCCGCGCTTCGGCGGGGTGGGTGGGTGCGCGGCGCGACCGCGGTCGCCGAGGATCTTGGTGTTGGCGTCGTGCACGCTCGGCGTGACATCGACGCTGGACTCGCTGTGCCGATCCGCGTCGAGCTTCGGCATCGTCGTGAAGTTG
Organism: Kofleriaceae bacterium; assembly: GCA_039935615.1. Lineage (GTDB taxonomy): Bacteria > Myxococcota_A > Polyangia > Haliangiales > Haliangiaceae > JABFXX01. The sequence goes on along the minus strand of JBDTJY010000175.1, from coordinate 19,813 downwards.
GAGTCGCCCGAGAAATCGGAGTCGCGCAACGCGGCGACCGACACCGAGGTCGGCTTGGGGTGGAACGGCACCTCCGGCGGCTCGAAGTCCTCGTCGGGCTGCATCAACGACTCGCCGACGTCGTCGGACGGCTCGTCGGTCATCACGAACTCTTCGAGCATGCGGAGCTCGCGCTCGATCTCGGCCGCGAACATCTTGCGGATGAACCGGCCGAGGTGGCTGCGCGAGTAGTTCGGCATGAACTTGCGCAGGAACGCGCGGAGATCGCCTTCGACCTCGGCGGCGGTTTGATAGCGATTCGCGCGCGACCGGGTCAGGCACTTGTCGGCGATCGCCTCGAGCTCGGGCGGGATGCCGGGCATCAGCTCGCTGACCGGACGGTACTTCGCGTCGCGAACCTTGATCAGGAGGTCCATCTCGTTCGTCGCGGTGAACGGTGGAATTCGGGTCAGCATCTCGTACAGACAACTGCCGAGCGAGAACACGTCGCTGCGGTGATCGAGCTTTCTGCCGAGCGCTTGCTCGGGGCTCATGTACTTGACCTTGCCCTTGATGACGCCGGTCTTGGTCGTCACGCGCGACAGCGTCGCCTTCGCGATGCCGAAGTCGCACAGCTTCACTTCGCCGGCATAGCTGCAGATGATGTTCGACGGCGAGACGTCGCGGTGGATGATGCGCAGCGGCCGGCCGCGCGAATCGACCGCGGAGTGGGCGGCGTGCAGCGCCGAGCCGACATCGGCACAGATATACGCCGCGTGCTCCGGTGGGATCGGCTTCTTCTTGGACCGGCAGCGCTCGAGCACGGTGCGCATGTCCTTGCCGTCGACATGCTCCATCGCGATGAAGTACTCGCCGTGCGCACGTGCGAACTCGTAGACGCGCGCGATGCTGCTGTGACGGAGCACGCTCGCGATCTTCGCCTCGTCGACCAGCATCTGGATGAAGTCGTCATCCTCGGCGAGGTGCGCGAGCACGCGCTTGACCGCGACGAGGTGGGGTTGGCCGCTCGCGTCGAAGGTTTTTGCGCGATAGATCTCCGCCATCCCACCGAACGCAATGCGATCGAGGAGGTGATAGCGGCCAAGCTGCTGAGCCCTTCTCACCGAGAGTTTGAGCGTAGCATGTTCGTGCGTAAGCGCCGAGATCCGCTATGCTACCGGCCATGTCGCGTTCGCTGCTGCTGATCCCGCTCCTCGCTCTCACGGTCGGTGCGTATAGCTGTGGCAAGTCAGCGAGTAGCCAGGACAAGGACACCGCCGGTAATGCCCCCGAAAAGGTGCAGTTCCCGGATGACCCCAAGGGCGCAACCAACAACGCCCCCAATCACAACATCCCACCTCCAGCTGGGATCGGCGGTGTCGGCGGTGGCAGCACACTCCACGCCGACGAGGGCACGATGACGATCGACTCGGCGTCCGGCAAGGTCGGCGCCGAGCTGACGTCGAACATCACGGTCACGCCGACCAGTGACTTTCACGTCAATGTCGAGTTCCCGACCAAGGTCACGCTCGAAGCACCCGACGGCGTGAAGCTGATGAAGAGCGAGCTCACCGCCGGTGGTGCCTCGAAGGCGCAGGGCGATGCCTCGGCGTTCTCGGAGAAGTCCCTCGCGTTCGCGATCAAGGCGACCGCCGACAAGCCCGGCTCGTACGAGATCAAGGGCACGATGAAGTTCGCCGTGTGCAAGGTCGATCAATGCTTCCCGAAGAAGCAGGCCATCACGATCACGGTCGCGGCGAACTAAGCGTATCTTCAGTACGTGCCTGCTGATCTGCCCGATGTGGTGAAGTCCACTCTGGTCGGCCTTCACGAGGCGGTGCGGGAGGACTTCACGCGCAACCGCCGGGTGATGTCCTTCGCCGAGTATCTCGCCTTGGTGTTCGCCGAGCCGACTCGCCAGCTCCGTTCGTCGACCCAGTACATCGTCGATTGCTACGACCACTACGGCACCGCCCAGGTGAAGTATCCGTGGGGCGAGGTCAAGCGCTGGAAGCTGTTCGACGCACCGTGGGCCCACGGCGAGGACCAGTTGTTCGGCCAGGAGAGCGTCCAGCACGAGACCTATCAGGTGCTGAAGAGCTTCGTGCGCGACGGTCGGCCGAACAAGCTGATCCTGCTGCACGGCCCGAACGGCTCGGCGAAGTCGACGTTCATTCGCTGCCTCGGGCGCGGCCTCGAGCACTACTCGACGCTCGAGGAAGGCGCGCTGTATCGGTTCTCGTGGATCTTCCCGGCGCAGAAGAGCACGCGCGGCGGCATCGGCTTCGGCGGGATCCACGAGTCGATCGAATCGGTCGATACGTTCGCGTACCTACCGGATGACTCGATCGACGCGAAGCTCGGCGACGAGCTCCGCGATCATCCGCTGCTGCTGGTCCCGCTCGACGAGCGCCAGCGCTTGCTCGACAAGGTGCTCGAGCACAGCAAGAGCTTCGCGGCCGGCGACTACATTCGCGGCGGCACGCTGTCGCCGCGCAACAAGGCGATCTACGAGGCGCTGCTCGCGAGCTACCAGGGCGATTTCGTCCAGGTGCTGCGCCACATCCGCGTCGAGCGGTTCGAGATCTCGCATCGCTATCGCCAGGGTTGGGTCACCGTCGAGCCGCAGCTCTCGGTCGATGCGAGCGAGCGCCAGATCACCGCGGATCGCACGCTGTCGGCGCTGCCGCCGTCGCTGCAGTCGGTGTCGCTGCACGAGTATGGCGGCGAGGTCGTCGGCGCGAATCGCGGGATGATCGAGTTCGACGACCTGCTCAAGCGCCCGCTCGAGCATTACAAGTATCTGCTCACCACCGTCGAGCGCGCCGAGCTCTCGATGACGAGCGCGACGCTGTTCCTCGATCTCGCGTTCATCGGTAGTTGCAACGACATCCACCTCTCGGCGTTCCGCGAGATTCCGGACTTCCAGAGCTTCAAGGGCCGGATCGAGCTGATCCGCGTACCGTTCATCCTCGACGTCCGTCACGAAGAGGGGCTCTATGCCGAGCGCCTGCGCGAAGCGGCGGGCGGTCGTCACGTCGCGCCGCACACCGCGCATGTCGCGGCGCTGTGGGCGGTGCTGTCGCGGATGCGCAAGCCGCAGATCGAGCGGTTCCCGTCGACGCTCGCCGAAGTGATCGGCCGGCTGACGCCGCTCGAGAAGGTCGACCTGTATTCGACCGGCACCGTGCCCGAGGATCTCTCGACCGATCGCGCGCGCGAGCTGACGTCGCACATCGAGGACCTGTTCCACGAGTCGGACACCTATCCGATCTACGAAGGTCGGGTCGGGGCGTCGCCGCGCGAGATGCAGACCGTGCTGCTCGCGGCGGCCGGGTCGACGCGCTACGACTACGTCTCGCCGCTGGTCGTGCTCGAGGAGATCGTCGAGCTCACCAAGCAAGCGAGCATCTACGAGTTCCTGCGCCAGGACGTCCAGCCCGGCGGCTATCACGATCATCGCAAGCTCGTCGACATCGCGCGCGGCCGGCTGTTCGATCGGATCGACGACGAGGTCCGGATCGCGGTCGGGCTCGTCGAGGAGTCCGAGTACGCGCGCGTGTTCGAGCGCTACATCCAGCACGTGATGCAGGCGATCCGCAAAGAGAAGGTGCGCAATCTCTCGACCGGCCAGATGCAGGATCCCGACGAGCAGATGATGAAGGAGGTCGAGCGCACGCTCGAGGTCACCGGCAAGCCCGACGAGTTCCGCGGCGGCTTGATCGCGAAGATCGGCGCCTGGTCGCTCGACCATAAGGGTCAGAAGCCGGTGATGAGCGAGATCTTCTCCGACCACTTGCGCCGGCTCAAAGACGCCTACTACGAGAAGCACAAGAAGACGATCACGAAGGGCATCACGGATCTCGTGGCGCTGCTCTCGGGGAACGAGAGCCACCTCAACGCGGATGCGAAGGCCCGCGCCGACGTCGCGCTCGAGACGCTGATCAAGCGCTACGGCTACATCCGCGAGTCCGCGCGCGACCTCGTCGGTGCGTTGGCGAGCCTGCGCTACCGCAGCTAGCGAGCGGGCATCTGCTCGATCTCGCGCTTCGCGAGCGCGATCGCGGTCTGCGCCACCGTCGAGAGCGAACAGTCGAGCCTCGCGGCTTCGTCCTCGAGGATCTGCAGCAACGAGCCCGGGAACAACAGCGTCTGCTTGCGCTTGTCCCCACCGCTCAACCCTGCGGCCGAGCGGGCGACCACGGCTTGACCGAGATCGAGCGACGACAGCTTCGCCACCTTCACGGCGTACTGCGCGATCCACGACAGGCTGCGATCGAGGCGCACGGCGTGCTGCTGGATGAAGTCGAGCATGTCACCCGGCCAGTACAGCGCTTGATCGTAGCGCTCCGCCGGATCGCGAGGCGGCGCCTTGGGCTCGGCGTAGTCACCCCGCAGCAGGCGCGCGACCAGCGCTGGCTCGCTCGCGACCACGAGCTTGCGGATCCGCCAGCTCTCGGGCGTGACCTCGACGAGGAACCGGTCCTCGCCCGCGGTCACAACGCAGCTCCCGGCCTCGGTCGGCGCGAGCGCCGCGAGCGCGTCGGACAGCGCTGCTTCGGAGGCGTAGCTCGGCTCGAGATCGAACGGGAGGTCGTCGTACGGTAGCTCGACGGGATCAGTCTCGCCCTCGGGCAGTTCGACGACAGCGACCTGCTTCACGCTGCCACCACGTGCATGCAGCAGGGCGAACGAGTTGTAGCCGGTATCGACCAGCGCGTCGACGACGAGCTCGGGATGCGCCGCAACGGCGGCCGAGAGATCGCGGACGACGGTCTCGAGCGTGTGGTCGCGCCCGGTGCACCGCGCGTGCGCCAGGACGATCGCTTCCTGAAGATGATCGGGCGTGTCCGGGAGATGCCAGTCGATACGGATCAGATCGATGAAGGCAGGCACCGGGACATAGTATCCTCGACAGGTGCGGTTGGCCTGCCTTCTCGTGCTCGGAGCCACGGCGATCGCCGGTGCCGCGCCGAAGATGTTGAAGGGGCCGTACCTCCAAGATCTCGCGCCGACGTCGATCACGGTGATGTGGGAGCTGGACGAGGAGCTGCCCGCGAAGCTCGTCGTCACCGGACCCGGCCCGCACGGCGAGTCTGAAGTGCGCACGCTCGAGGTGCCGCCGGATCACATCGTCGAGGCGCGGATCGACAAGCTCCAGCCGTCGAGTCGCTACCGCTACAAGGTGATCGTCGGCGATGCGCCACCCTGGGAAGGTGAGTTCGCGACCGCGCCGCCGAACGGCAAGGACGTGCCGTTCTCGTTCGTCGTCTACGGCGACTCGCGCAACGGCGTCGAGCAGCATCGCCGCGTGCTCGATCGGGTCGCGCAGGAAGTGCCCGACTTCGTGCTCGGCACCGGCGACATGGTCGACGAGGGCTTCCGTCAGGATCAATGGCAGCAGTTCTTCGACATCGAGGGCCGGCTGCTCCGCGACAACGTGTACTTCCCGGCGCTCGGCAACCACGATCGCCAGGGCAGGGGCCGCACCGCCGACACGTACCGCGCGTACTTCTCGGTGCCGGAGAACGGTGGCGATACCGAGCGCTACTACGCGTTCACCTACGGGCCGGCGCGGATCCTGGTCCTCGATTCGAACGCCTATTCGTTCGCGCTGACCGATCAGACGTCGTGGCTCGAGCGCGAGCTGATCGCGGCGCGCCAGGACCCGGGCATCCGCCACATCTTCGTCGTGATGCACCATCCGCCGTTCTCGGTCTCGTTGCACGGCGGCAACATCGATCTGCGCGAGCGCTGGACGCCGCTGTTCGAGAAGTACCAGGTGTCCGCGGTGTTCTCCGGCCACGATCACGTCTACGAGCGCGCCGAGCACAACGGCATCCACTACTACGTGTCCGGAGGCGCCGGTGCGCCGCTCTATCCGAAGCGCCAGAAGTCGAATCCGATCGATGTCGAAGCGGTCAAGAGGTTCGAACGCGTGCTGCACTACCTGCGCGTGACCGTGACCGGCAATCGCATCGAGGTCTCCGCCGTGCGCGCGGATGGCACGCTGATCGAGACCCAATCGTGGACCGATGGCCCGGCGCCTGAGGGCGGCGTGGTCGCGATCCGAGCGACCGGTGCGCCGGTGGCGCCGGTGCCGGCGACGATGTCGCCCGGCGTTCAGCCCGTGCCCGAGGAGTCCGGATCGCTCCTGTGGTGGGCGATCGGCGGTGGCGTCGTGATGCTCGGCGCCGCGGTCGTGGTCGTGCGGTCACTCAGAGCGAAGTAGCGACGTTCGCGGTATAAGGCCGGACCATGCCGGTCCAGCCCCGCACGACGCAGGGAGTGCTCGAGCTCACCCCCGCGAACCAGATCGAGTTCCAGCGGATGCTCGATACGATCCGCCGCGGCTTCGAACGCTTCGGGTTCTTGCCGATCGAGACGCCGACGTTCGAGCTCGTCGACGTCCTTCTGACCAAGACCGGCGGCGAGACCGAGAAGCAGGTCTACTTCGTCCAGTCGACCGGCTCGCTCGAGAAGGGCGACAAGCCCGAGCTCGCGCTGCGCTTCGATCTGACGGTGCCGCTCGCGCGCTACGTCGCGGAGCACGAGCACGAGCTCAACTTTCCGTTCCGGCGCTACCAGATCCAGCGCGTGTATCGCGGCGAGCGCGCTCAGAAGGGCCGGTTTCGCGAGTTCTATCAGTGCGACATCGACGTGATCGGCAAGGACACGCTGTCGATCGGCTACGACAGCGAGATTCCCGCGGTGATCTACGGCGTGTTCGCCGAGCTCGCGTTCGGCAAGTTCACGATCTACGTCAACAACCGCAAGCTGCTGCGCGGGCTGCTCGAGTCGATGCAGATCGAACAGCAGGTCGAGGTGCTGCACGAGGTCGATCGCCTGCGCAAAGCCGGCCGTGAAAAAGTCGAGGCCCTCGTCGCGGCGATCATCGGCGAGGCCAAGACGAAGCGCTTGCTCGACGTGCTGACCTCCGACTGGAAGGCCGCGACCGACCAGCTCGCGACGGTCGACCACCCGACGCTGCGCGAGGGCATCGACGAGCTCCGCCGCGTCTACACCAGCACGCTCGCGCTCGGCGTCCCGGCGGAGTCGATCCAGGTCGACCTCTCGATCGTGCGCGGCCTCGACTACTACACCGGCACGGTCTACGAGACGTTCCTCGACGATCACCCGGAGTACGGCTCGATCTGCTCGGGCGGTCGCTACGACAACCTCGCCGGGCTCTACACCAAGTCGAAGCTGCCCGGCGTCGGGATCTCGATCGGCGCGACCCGGCTGTTCTCGCAGCGGCTCGAGGCCGAGAAGGCCGCCGCGAAGGCCGCCGGCACTGCCGTCACGGCGCGCAAGCACGCGACGGCGCACGTCATCGTGATGAACGTCGAAGTGGCGCTCGCGCACGACTACGCGCAGCTCGCGTCGGAGCTCCGTGCGGCCGGCCTCAACGTCGAGGTCTACGGCAACGATGACAAGCTCGGCAAACAGTTCAAGTACGCCGACGCTTCGGGCGTCCCACTGACGGTGTTGATCGGATCGCAGGAGCACGCGGCGGGCACCGCGAAGATCAAGGATCTGCGGATCACCGAGTTCACGACCAAGAGCGACAACGAGACGATCGTGCCGCGCGGCGAGCTCGTCGCCCGCCTGCTCGCGATGCTCGCCTAGCGGCTGCGGCCGTCGAACTGCGTCACGTCGAGATCGAACACGTTGATGCCGTCGAGGCAGCGCGTGTTGATCGCGACCATCGGGGTGCCGTCCGGCTTCTGGCCACGCGCGAACGACTTGATGCCGCACGTCTTGCAGAAGTTGTGGATGATGACGTGCTTGTTGAACGTGTACGGCGTCAGCGCGTCCTCGCCGGCGAGCAGCTCGAACTTGTCAACAGGAACGAACGCGAGCAGCGTCCCGCTCTTGCCGCAGATCGTGCAGTTGCACGCGATCACCTTGTCGAGCTCGAGCTCGACCGAGTATTTCACCGCACCGCAGTGGCACGCGCCCGTGTAGTTCGCCATGCGCCGGAGCTTAGCCCACGGCGTGCGGAGGTTCACTGCGTACGACCCGATCCGCGAGGCGCGCGACCAGCATCTCGAACGCCGCGGTGACCTCGGGAGCCGCCGGTGACTCCAGCGTGACCACCACGCGGAACTCGGTCTCCGAAAACCGCGGATAGCTCCCGAGCTTGACGCGTGGATGCGCGGCGACGACGGCGTCGAGTTGCGGTGCGAGCTCGCCCTCCTCGGCATCGACGTAGACCCGCGCGGCCCACACCGGCGCGGCGCGAAACCGGTCGCGAATGTCTACGAACTTGCGGCGAAACAGCGCCGGCACGCCGGGCAGGATGTAGACGTTCTTGAAGCAGACGACCGGCCACACCTGGTCCTTGCCCCCTGGATGGAGCGGCCGGGACTTGCTCCCGGCCGCGGGGTAGACCAGCTCGCTGCCGACCGGGATGTCGGCCAGGCGCAGGTTCGCGTCCGCGAGCTTTTCCTTCCAGTAGTTGCGGATCTTCGCCTCGAGCTCCGGATGGCGTACGACCGCGACGCCGAAGCCGTGCGCGATCGCGGCGATCGTGATGTCGTCGTGGGTCGGGCCGACGCCGCCCGACGTGAACACGTGATCGAACCGCGCCGCGGCGTCGGTCACCGTCGCGGCGATGTCGTCGCGGACATCGGGGATGACCGTGATTCTACGTAGGTCGACGCCGAGGCTCCGCAGCTCGCCGATCAGGAAGGTCGCGTTTTCCTCGACGAATTTCCCACTCAGGATCTCGTCTCCGATGATGACGATCCCTGCGGTCGGCATGCCGCGACCATACCGCGCCATGGTAAGACCCGCTCCGATGGATCCGTCGGATCTGGTCTTACGCGGTGGCCGCATCCTGGATCCCGGGGCCGCGCGTCCCGTCGATCTGCCCGCCGACGTCCGGATCCGCAACGGCCGGATCGTCGAGATCGGGCGCGGCCTCGTCGGCGGTCGGATCATCGACGTCAAGGACCTGTGGATCGTGCCCGGGTTGATCGACCTCCACGTCCACCTGCGCGAGCCCGGCCAGGAATACAAAGAGGACATCGAGACCGGCACGCGTGCGGCGGCGGCGGGTGGCTTCACCACGATCTGCTGCATGCCGAACACCAAGCCGGTCAACGACCAACGCGCGGTGACCGAGCTGATCGTGCGGCGCGCGCAAGAGGTCGGCTGCGTCCGCGTCCGGCCGATCGGCGCGATCACGCACAACCTCGAGGGCAAGGCGCTCGCCGATATCGCCGAGATGAAAGAGGCCGGCATCGTCGCGATCTCCGACGACGGTCGCCCGGTGATGAACTCCGGCCTCGTGCGCCGCGCGTTCGAATACGCGAAGACCTTCGACCTGCCGCTCGTCCAGCACTGCGAGGATCTCGATCTCTCCGAGGGCGGCGCGATGAACGAAGGTGCCGTCGCGACGCGGATCGGCATCAAGGGCCAGCCCGCGTGCGCCGAGAGCGCGATGGCCGCGCGCGACCTCGAGATCGTGGAGTGGACCGGCGCGCGCTATCACGTCGCGCACGTCTCGACGGCGCGGACCGTGGCGCTCGTGCGCGATGCGAAGCGCCGGGGCTTGCCGGTGACCTGCGAGGTCACGCCGCACCACCTCGCGCTGACCGACGAGGCGTGCAGCCACTACGACACGCGCACCAAGGTGATGCCACCGCTGCGCACGGTCGCCGATCAAGAGGCGCTGCTCGAGGCGCTCGCCGACGGCACCATCGACGCGATCGCGACCGATCACGCACCGCACTCGCCGGTCGAGAAGGACGTCGAGTTCGAGTGCGCCGCGCCCGGGATGCTCGGGCTCGAGACCGCGCTGCCGATCGTGCTCGACTTCGTTCGCATGGGCACGCTCGACGAGAGCCGCGTGATCGCCGCGCTGACGAGCGGTCCGGCCCGCGCGTTCGGATTGCCCGGTGGCTCGCTCGCGATCGGCTCGGTCGCCGACCTCACGGTGATCGATCCCGAGCGCGCACTCGAACTCACGCCGGACGTGCTCGCGAGCAAATCGAAGAACTCGCCGTTCATCGGCCAGCAGCTCGCAGGGCGCGCCGTGATGACGCTCGTCGAAGGCCGCGTCGTCTATGACCTCGACGGGCGGATGCGATGACCTGGCCCGCCGCGCTCGTGCTCGAGAATGGCCGGGTCTTCAAGGGCACGGGCTTCGGCGCGCGCGTCGAGTCGATCGGCGAGGTCGTGTTCAACACCTCGATCACCGGCTACCAGGAGATCGTCAGCGATCCGTCGTACGCCGGGCAGATCGTCGTGATGACCGCGACGCAGATCGGCAACGTCGGCACCAACGTCGAGGACGCCGAGGCGCGCCGCGTCGTGTGCGCCGGCCTCGCGATCCGCGAGCTGTCGCCGTTGACCGCGAGCTGGCGCTCCGAGGCGTCGCTGCCGAGCTGGCTCGATGACTCCGGCATCCCCGGCATCGACGGCCTCGACACCCGCGCGCTGACCCGCGTGTTGCGCGACGAAGGCGCGATGCGCGGCGCGATCACCCCGCACGTCGCCGAGATCGAGGCCGTGCTCGAGCGCGTGCGCGCGGCGCCGAAGATGGACGGCCAGGATCTCGTGCCCGGCGTCACCTGCGCGGCGCCGTACGAGTGGGACCGACCGTCGTGGCGCGCGCTCGATGACAACCGCGCGATCGCGACGCCGCCGATCAGCTTTCACGTCGTCGCGTACGATTTCGGGACCAAGGAAAACATCCTGCGCCAACTGCGCGACATGGGTGCGAGGGTCACGGTCGTGCCGGCCTCGACGCCCGCCGCGCAGGCGCTCGCGCTCGCGCCCGACGGCTTCTTCCTGTCGAACGGTCCCGGCGATCCGGCCGCGGTGACCTACGGCGTCGTCGCGGCGAAGGAGCTGTGTGCGAGCGGCAAGCCGGTGTTCGGCATCTGCCTCGGTCACCAGATCCTCGGGCTCGCGCTCGGTGGCCGCACCGAGAAGCTGTCGTTCGGCCATCACGGCGGCAATCACCCGGTGCTCGACAAGACCACCGGCAAGGTCGAGATCACGTCGCAGAACCACGGGTTCGTCGTCGACGTCGCGTCGTTGCCCTCGGGCGTGCACGTCACGCACGAGAATCTGTTCGATCACTCGAATGAAGGGCTCGCCGTCGAGGGCAAGCCGATCTTCAGCGTCCAGTATCACCCCGAGGCGAGCCCGGGTCCGCACGACGCGAACTACCTGTTCGCGCGGTTCAAAGCCCTGCTCGAGAGGTCGCGATGAGCAGCTCGATCGCCGCGGACCTCGACGCGGTGACCGAGGAGCTCTACGCCCGCCACACCGCTGACTCCGACGCCGCCGCGACCGCGCGCGCCGAGTACGAGCTGCGCCGCGGCAAGGTTCACCAGGACGACGAGCTGTGGGAGCCGTGGAGCGCCGCGTTCGTCGAGTGGTTCGTCGTCGAGCGCGTGGCGAGCGAGTCGCTGCCGCCGGCCGCGCTGTCGTACCGCGAGCTCGCCGCCGCCGGCGATCCGCGTGCGCCGCTGGTCCGCGCGCTCGTCACCTCGCACCGCAGCCTGTTCGAGGTCGTCGCGATGGTGCGTGGACGGATCGAGCTCCTGGACCTGCTCGGCGGCGCGGAGATCTACGTCAACGAGCAGCGCACGCTGCATGGCGTCGAGGTCGGCGATGTCGCCGAGCTCCGGCTGGTCGGCGCCGGTGGTGAGGTCCGGTTCGGGCGCACGTTCATCTATCATCCGAAGACCGCACGTGCCGCGATCGTCGAGCGCGCTCGCGCGATGCTCGCGAAGGGCGCGGCGCGGCGCGACGTGATCGACCAGATCGCGCAGCTCCGCGTGCAGGTCACGCGTTATCGCCACATGCCCGCTGCGCGTGTCTACGAGCTCGGCTCGCGGATCATGGGCTGATGCGCGCGGCGCTGATCCTGTGCGCGGTCGCCGGCAGCGCGCACGCCGACACGCCGGTCACTCGGCCCGAAGCGATCGAGGTCGATCGCGACACCACGCCGCCGGGGCAAGGCGAGCTCGGCTTCGACGGCGGCGCGCCGATCGGCAACTGGGCGCTCGGCGTGACGCTCACCGAGCTCGATCATCCGATCCGGCTGCATACGATCGGGATCAAGACGTTCCCGGTCGCGCATCGCGAGACCACGACGCTCGGCGGCGCGTTGGCGCTCGGCGACGACGTGATCGTCGACGCGAAGCTGCCGCTGTCGCATCAGGTCGGCCAGCGCCTGATGTACCTCGGCGATGATCGCCCGCTCGATCGCTGGGTGCCGGGCGATGTCGGGCTCGGCGCGCGGTTCCACGCGGTGACGCGCGGCGCGATCGCGGTGTTCGTGCGCGCCGAGCTGACGCTGCCGACCGGCGACGACTACGACTTCGCCGGCGAAGCGAGCTGGACCGCGGCGGTGATGGGCATCGCGCGCGCGACGCTGCCGAACGACCTCACGCTCGCCGTGACCGGTGGCACGCGGCTGCGCGCCAGAGAGGTCGTGTTCGCCGACCAGGTCGTCGGCGACGAGCTGTTCTGGGGCGCCGGCGTCACGGTCGGCATCCCGCCGTTGTGCTCGCTGTGGTGCAAGGCGGATCAGTTGAAGGTATCGGCCGAGGTGGTCGGCGTCGTCGGCGATACGGTCAATCACGTGCGCGGGCCTTCGCCGATCGAGGGTCGGGTCGGCCTGATCGGACGGATTCGGCCGCCGTACGCGATCGCCGTGCGCGCCGGCACGCACCTCGACGACGACGTCGGTGCGCCGGAGTTTCGCGCGACGATCGACCTCGTGTATCAGGCTAATTAATTCGCGGGGTCGAGGAACATGCGCGCGATGCCGGGCTCGCTCTGGAGCGCGGTCACCAGGCGCTGCTCGCCGTCGAGCGCGGGGAGCCTCAACGCGAACGTCAGGTGACGCCGTGTCGGCCCGTCTTGGTCCCAGCCCTCGAGCGTGGCGGTGAGCTTCTGTGCCGACAGCTTGTCGAGCAGCATGTCGATCGCCACGGCTTCGTCGGTGATCGTGAGGTGGAGCCTGCGCCGGATCACGTCCTTGTCCTTCGCCTCGAGCCGGCGCAGCATCGTCAGGGCGCCGATGCCGATGATCGTCGCCGCGACGCTCTCGACGTACATCCCGCCGCCCGCGCACAGGCCGATCGCGGCGACCAGCCACAGCCCGGCCGCGGTGGTCAGGCCCTGGATGTTGAAGCCGGTGCGAAGGATCGCGCCGCCGGCGAGAAAGCCGATGCCGGAGACCACCGATGCCGCGATGCGCGAGCCATCGACCTCGACGAAGTCGCCGGCCTTGTAGTCCTGGAAATAGACCATGTGGGTCGACACGACCATGAACGTCGCGGACGCGAGCGCGACGACGGCGTGCGTGCGTAGGCCGGCAGGCCGGCCGTGGATGTCGCGCTCGTAGCCGATGACCGCGCCGAGCACCGTTCCGATCACGATCCGTAAAATCAACTCCAGGTCGCGATCCCAATGCACCGATCGAATATGGACCTTGTGGTGGTTGTGTCAACTTCGCCACGCCACTCTGGTCACGCCACTCTGGCGCGATCGCGCAGCGCCGCCCATGCCGCCGCGCGTGCGATCGTGCCGAGCTTCAGCAACTCGCGGACGTCGGCCCACGCGGCGTGGTCTCGCGGCAACGCTCGGCCGCACACCGCCGCGGCGATCACGCGGCTGCCGATCGGTTGATCGGCGGCGAGCAGGCTCGCGAGGACCTCGGCGGTGCGTGGCGTTGCGACACGGAGCTCGCCGAGCGCGGCGATCAGATTCGCGGCGTAGCCATCGGTCGCGGCGAGCGCGTCGGCGATCACGTCGGCGAGCGTGGTGTCGCCGGCCGAGACGTGTGCGAGCAGGCCCAGGGCGAGCGTGCCGAGCTCTGCACCCGCTTCGGGGTCGGTCGCGATCCGCATCGCGGCCGCGCCGAGCCGGCTGCGCGGCCCCGGTGGTGCGAGCACGCCGAGGTCGCGCTCGGCGCCGATCTCCTCGACGACGGCGAGCGCGAACAGGCCCGTCGATTCGGGGACGCCGCCGATCAGATTCGCGAGCGTGTCGAGGCCCTCGGCCGAGCCCAACAGGCACTCGGTCGTCAGCCGGACCAGCGGCGAGACGCCGGGCGCTTCGCCTTCGGGGTCGGCCTCGAACGCGACCAGCATCGCGCGCACGAGCTCGCCGACCACCGGCACGGACAGGTCGCCGGTCGCGGCGAGCGCGATCGCACGCCGGACCGCGTGGATCTCGCGCGCGGCATGATCGGCGATCAGGTCGACGCGACCACGCTCGCGCAAGACCCGAGCCGCGGCCGCCGCGACATCGGGCGACGGATCGCCGAGGCGCAACGCGAGCGTGGCGGCGATCGCCGGCGTCTCGTCGTCGAGCAGCTCGCACGCACCACACGCGAGCGCGCGATGATCCGGAAGCTCGGAGTCGAGCTGCGCGAGCACGAGCTCGTCGAGCGGATCGAGCGGCAGCGCCTGTGCGAGCGCGAACGCCGTCGCCGCGCCTTCGCCGCCGTTCGCGAGCAGCGCCGCGCCGAGCTCGGTCGCGGCCGGGATGTGCGCCGCCGCGACGACGCCGGCGAGGAACGCCTCGAACAGGTCGTCGCCGTCGCCGCGATCGAGCACGAGCGAACGATGGGCGACGAACGCCTCGCGCTCGCTCGGCGCGGCCACGCCCAAGATGTACGCCGCGGCGCTCGCCGCTTCGCGCGCCGGCATCGCCATCCAGCGATCCTGATCGGGCAGATTCCGCGGTTTGCCGATGGTCGCGATCTCGTCGACGAACGACGCCGCGGGCCGCTGGGGCGTGTCGAGCGCCGCGAACGCCGCGGCGCGCACGCGCTCGCCGACCGGGCCGCCGTGCGCGGCGATCGGACCGAGTGCGCGTGCGACCTCGTCGAGTAGAGGCTTCGGGCTCGCCGACACGAGCAGCTCGAGCAGCGCCATCACGACGCGCTCGCCGATCGGCTCGTCGAGCAAGTCCGGCGTCCACGCGACGACGCGACCGCACTGCACGATCGCGAGCAGCCGGCGGTCGGGGTCGGGCGGCGGCTCCGCGAGTGCCTCGAGCGCCGCGGCCTGACGATCGCGCGGCAACGCCGACACGGCGAGCGCGATCGCGTCGTCGGCGCGCGGTGCAAACCGGCCGGCCAGCGCGCGCGGTGCCAGCACGCCGCCGCGCGCGAGGATCGGCGCGGCGATCAGCGCGGCGATCAGGTCGTCGACGAAGGCGACGTTGCCGGGCCCGACGGTCACGAACAACGGCGACTCGAGCCACGTCGCGCGCGCATCGCTGGTCGCGAGCAGCGCACCCGCGTTCGGATCGAACAGGTAGCTGAGGATCAGCTCGGTCATCTCTCCCGACGGCAGCTCCGCGACCGCCGCGGCTTCTGCGGCAAGCTCGGCGAACGGCGCGGCGAGCTCGTGGCGGCGGGCATCCGGAAACAGCGCGAGGGCGCGGCGAACGGCGGCGCGGGACTTCACGCGAGGAAGCCCATCTCGCCGTACTCGAGCTCGGCGGCGCGTAACAGGTGGTGTTGCATGATCGGGCTGCCATCGGCTTGCGCGGCGGTCGCGGCGCGGACGAGTGCGTTCATGATGTTGCCTCCGGCGAGCGGGAACTTCTGCGCGATCACGCGCAGATCGAGATCGGGCGAGACCTTCGCCTCTTTCGGCATCATGCCCTGCCACAGCTGCAGACGCTGGTGTTCGTCGGGGGCCGGGAAGCGGATCCGAAACCGAATGCGCCGGCGGAACGCTGGATCGATCGCGGTCTCGGCGTTCGTCGTCATCACGACGACGCCCTCGTGCGACTCCATGCGCTGCAGGAGGTAGTTGACCTCGAGGTTCGCATAGCGATCGTGGCTCGACTTGACCTCGGTGCGCTTCGCGAACAGCGAGTCGGCCTCGTCGAACAGCAGCATGACCTGGCCGCGCGCGGCTTCGTCGAACACGCGGCCGAGGTTCTTCTCGGTCTCGCCGATGTACTTGTTGACGACCTGCGAGAGATCGATCCGGTAGAGCTCGAGCCCGAGCTCGTGCGCGAGCAACGAACAGATCATCGTCTTGCCGGTACCGGGTGGTCCGGCGAACAACGCCGATAGACCGCGGCCGTACGGCAGCTTGCGATCGAAGCCCCACTCGCCGAACACCTTCGAGCGATGGGCGGCGTAGTTGAGAAACTCGAACACCGGCGACAGCACCTCGTCGGGCAGGATCACGTCGGACCACTCGAGCGTCGTGCGCACCGGCGCGGCCAACGTCGACAGGCGATGCGCGAGGCGCGTGCGCACGACATCGATGATGTGCGTTTCGGTCGCGACGCCACCGCGTTGCAAGACGACGTCGAGCCGGCCGAGCTCCTCGCACGCTTCCTTGATCGATGCGCCGGTCGCCGAGTAGCGCTTGACGAGCGCTTCGAGGGACAGCTCAGGGGCGAGACGCAACCCGGGCGGCAAGTGGCGAACCCACAACCGGCGCTGGACCTCGACGGTCGGAAACGGCACCTCGAACTGCATCGGCACGCGGCCGATCCGGCTCAGCCACGCCGGCGATTTTTCGGCGGTGATCGCGAGCGGGGTCTGGACCCGCCGGATCAGCGTGGTCAGCCGCGGGTGGATCCACGCCTGGCCTTCGCCCTCGGCGTAGTCGTGCGCGTTGTCGAGGACGAGCACCGCGCCTTGCAGTTGCGCTTCGCGCAGCAGCGGGATCAACGCGAGGTCGAGACCGCGGATCTCGACGGGCAGCTCGGCGAGATCGATCACCAGCAGCGGCCGGCCGAGCGCACGTGCCGCGGCGCCCGCGATCGATTTGCGGCCGACGCCGGGCGCGCCGATCAGCGTGACGACTTGATCGGGGCGCGACAGCGCACGGGCGACTTGATCGACGAGCGCAGGCTCCGGCAGGAGGACCTCCGAGGCCGGCATCGGTTGCGACGTGAACCGCGCGATCGAGCCGAGGATCGAGGGCGGCGGCTCGTTCGCTCCCTCGATGAAATCGAGCACGCGATCGGCCAGCCGCACGCGCTTGTAGACGAGTGGCGGATCGACCGACCAGCCGTTGGCCGCCGCCAGCTCGACGAGCCCGCGCGACACGAGTGGCGCGTCGGCCGAGAACCGCAGCCGGACCTCGCCGGGCAGAAACGCGTCGCCGTCCGCGATCAGCGCGACGAGGAACGCGACGTCGGCCTGCAACGGCTCGGCGTTGCCGGCGGTGTACGGATTGAACGCGCTGCCTCGCTCGATCGTCGCGAGCGCGCCCAGCACCATGACATCCGCTGGCGCCAGCACGAACCGCTCGCGCAGGATCTCGAGCGGCAGGTCGACGCCGAGCCGGCGCGAGAACCGCGCGCGGGCCGCGATCGCGGCGAGCTGCTCGCGCACATCGCGATCGAGCTCGGTCAGCTTCGGATCGGTCGCCGCCAACCGCGCGCGATCATGCTCGGAGAGCACGGCACCGCGCGGCGCGCGCGCCTTGAGATGCGTCATCCGCTCGACGAGGAGCGCGAACAGCTCGCTCCAATCGGCGAGGTGCTGGCTCGGCTCTTCGTAGCCAGGCTGTGGATCGGCGATCACCACGTGGCCGCCATTCTACAACTCCGCGAGCACCGCGCGCGCCATCGCGGTGAGCTCTTGATCGCCGAGCCCCGCGATCGCACCCGCGAGCCGCTCGAGCTCGCCGCGGACCGGACGCTGCGCGGCACGTTCGGCATCGTCGACGAGGTCGAACAGAAATGCGCCGAGCCGCGCGCTCGCGCGGGGCCGTTCGAGTGCGAGTGCGAGCTCGATCCCAGCTTCGAGGTGGCGCGCGCGATCCTCGGAGGCGTCGGCGGTGCGGACCTGGCGCAACCGCGCCTGGGCGACGAGCTCGCGCGCGAGGTTCTGCCGGCCGCGCTCGAGCCCGTCCGTCGAGGGCGGCCGCGCCGCGAGCGCTTCGGCGTTGGTCGTCGCGCTCTCGGCGGCGAGCGCGCACGCTTCGGCGGCGGCGTCGGGTGCGGCGCGCAGGGCGAGGTCGGCGAGCACGCCGTCGACGTATGCGATCAGCTCGAACCGCTGCGCCGCGCGCGCGGTATCGGCGGCGACCGCGGCGCGCTCGGTCGCGCGTTCGAGCTCGTCGGCCGTGGCCCAGGCGGCGACCGCGAGCGCCTCGCAATCGACGCTTGATCGATATGCCGGGCCGTCGGGCTCCGCGCGGCGCAGGAACTCCGCCGCGAACTCGAAGCAGGTCGCCGCGGCGGCGGGACGATCCTCGGCGAGGTCGACCCACGCGAGCTCGGCCAAGGCGAACCCCGCGAGCGAGCGTTCGCCCAGGCGCGCCGCGGCACCACGCGCCGCATCGAGGAGGATCCGGGCTTCGGCGAACCGGCCCAGCCGCCGTTGCCCCGCGCCGCCGACCAGCCGCGCCATGGTCTCGATCCGCGCGCGCTCCGCGGGCACCGCGCGATCGATCGCGAGCGCCGCGGCGTCGACCGCTTCGCCGAATGCATTCGCGGACAGCAGCGTCGCGGCGAGCACGACCAGCGATCCGGCGATCGGCTCGCCGCGCTCCTCGGCGAGTCGTGCGCTCTGACGCGCGCGCAGCAGCGCATCCGCGGGCAACCCGAGTCCGAGGTCGGCGCGCACCAGGTCGCCGAGCAGCTCGAGCGTCAGATCGTAGCGACCGCCGCGCGCGAGTGCCGCGATGCGTCCGCGCAGCTGCGCGATCCGCACGAACGCCTTGCCATCCGCGATCACCCGCGCAGCATATACTCGCTACCACTCGAAGCGGATGCCACCCATCACGCTGTCGTCGGGCTTGTTGTCTTTGACGCCGACCTTGCCCTGACCAAAGATCGAGATCGATGGCGTCAGCCGTTGCCGCGCCTCGACGCCGATGCCGGCGCTGCCGTCCGACTGACCGTAGCCGAAAACATCGAGGCTCCCGGTGCCGGACTTCTGCTGCGCGGCGCGACCGAGCGCCGACTGCGCATCGGGCGAGCCCGACGACGATTTGGTCGCGGCAGCAGCGCCGCCAAGGATCGTGGAGAGCTCGTCGCCGGTGAGGATCATCATGGCTGCGAGTAGAGCAACCGCGATGCCAGCGAAGCGCGAGCTCGCGAGCCAGGCAGTCAGCGACGTTGCGCGCCAAACGTCTACCGCGGTAGATGGCGACCAGACGGCCCACGGCAACTCGACCTGCCGCCGGCTGGTGTACGTTCGACGGCGATGGACGAAGCGACCGCTGCCGTCGAACGCGCCGAGCGCGAGCCGCTGCTCGGTCACCGCATGGCCAAGGTCCGCGCCGCGATCGACGCGGCCGCGCCGGTGCTCGACCGGCATCCGGTGCCTGCGCTGCGCGCGCGGCTGTTGCTCCGGTTGTCGACGGTGCTGATGGCCGCGCAGGACTACGAGGGCGCCGATCAAGCGCTCGAGGCGGTCGGCCGCCACGTCCCCGACGACGCGACGCTGCGGTTCCTCACCGGCGTGCGGGCGTGTCGCGTCGCGATCCGGCGCGGGCCCGAACCGAGGAGGCTCGCCGCCGACACGCTGATCAACGTCGCCGCGCGGCTCGACGCGTTCGAGACCGACACGCCCGCGTGGGATGTCGTGACGACCGAGGTCGCGCTCGCGATCGCGGAGCTCGCGCTCCACGATGACGAACCCGATCCGACTGCGTTCGAACCGATCGCGGCGATCGCGGACGCGGTCAGCGACATCGACACCGCGTACGTCGGCCACCAGCTCGTCGCCGCGTTCGCGATCCAGACCGCGGATCCCGAGCGCGCCGCGCGATCGTTGCGTGCGGCCGTGCAGCTCGCGAAGCCGTCGCCGGCCGACGAGGTCGAGAGCCGGATCGCGCTGGCGAGCGTGCTCGTCGCGCTCGCGACGCCG
>JBDTJY010000174.1:0-13064 GCA_039935615.1 Kofleriaceae bacterium | reverse complement strand
GCCGCGCTCGTGATCGCGCATCCATAGCCGCGCGCGTCGTCGGATGGGTCGCGCCGAGACTGGCACGCAGGTTCGTGATCGCCCGCGCGTAGAGCTGGTTCGCACGGGTCGCGTGGCCGGCCGCGCGCTCGAGCGTCGCGAGGTTGTGGAGCGCGCGCCCGACATCGGGATGCGCAGCGCCGACGCACGCGCGAAATGCGGCGATCGCCGCGGTGTAGTGCGCTCGCGCCTCCGCGAGCCTGCCGGCCGAATGTTCGGCGGCGGCGAGGCCGTGCAGCGTGCTCGCGACCTCGTAGCGATCCTCGGCGAGGCGATACGCGACGAGCGCGCGGCGATAGATCGGCAGCGACTCGTCGTGACGGCCGAGCTCGTCGAGCAACGCGGCGTACGCGACCTCGTGGGCGTGGAGCTCGAGGTCGCCCGCGGGCAGCACGGCGCGCCCGATCTCGACCGAACGCCGCGCGGCACGCTCGCCGGTCTTCCACCGACCTCGCGCGTGCGCGAGCCCACCGAGGTTGTGCCAGTACGTCGCCATCTCGCGTGACGCCGCTCCGTACAGCCTCTGGATCAACGGCTTCGCCGCCCGATAGTGACGCTCGGCCTCGTCGAAGTGTCCGGCGAACTTTCCGATCACGCCGAGCTCGTTGTGGGCGGCCGCGATCCACCCCGGATCGGGCGCTCGCCGCAGCGCCGCCCGTGCGCACCGCCGCGCCTCTGGATAGTGACCCGCGGCTCGCCACGCCGCCGCGGTCACGAGGCACGCGTGCGTCACCAGCGTCGCCAGGTCGGTGTCGCGGCTGCGATGGGCGAGCAGGCTCTGGCTCGCGGTCGCGAGCTCGCGCAGGCCCGCGGTCGTGTCGCCGCGTGCGACGAGGATCCGCCCGAGCTCGAGCCTGGCATGGGCGGTGTCGGGATGGTTGGCACCCTCGCTGCGGCTGAACGTGCGCACCGCCACCCGGATCGCGGCGAGCGCGACGCGGTAGTTCCCGGCGACCCGCGCCTCGACCGCGCTCTCGAACGACTCGGCCATTTGCTCTGCTATTCTAACTGCAGTGAGCATCACGCGGCGCATCCTGGATAGCGCGCAATCGGGTCTATCGAAGCTGACGTCGCTGGTGATCGTCGATGACGATCCGCTGAGCCACGTCGAGAGCGCGGCGCTGCAGGCCGAGCTCACCGCGCGCAAGGCCGGCCGTAGCGCGACCAAGCAGCCGCTCGACAACCCGCTCGCGAAGCTCGCGCTCGCGAATCCGGGCGCACGCGCGCAACGCGACAAGGCGTCGCGCGAGCGAGCGGGGCGGGTGCATCGCGAGCGCGACGAGCGCGAGACCAAGCAGCGCGCGGCCGCCGATGATGCGTTTCGCCGCATGAAGGATCAGGCAGCGCGGGGCGGCGGCTCGTGGACGCCGCCGAGCAGCGCGGGCTCGGGCTCGAGCTCGGGGGCCAGCAGCAACACCAGCAGCGGTTCGGCGCGCTCGCCGCGCCCCGGCTCGAACGAAGCCCAGCTCGCCGAGTGGTACCGCGTGCTCGACGTTCAACCGAACGCGGACATGGCGGTGATCAAGTCCTCGTACCGCAAGCTGATGCGCAAGTATCACCCCGACATGCACGCCGGGAATCCCGGCAAGCAGAAGGCCGCGACCGAGCTCTCGATGCGTGTAACAAGCGCGTACAACGGCCTGGTCGCGCACTACGACAAGAAGTAGCCGTGGTACTACGCGGCTCGTGGATGCCAAGAGCGCTGCGTCGAAGACCGCGTTGATGGTGTGCGCGTATCGCGCGCGCGCCAGCGCCGCTGCGAAGCCGCTATTTGTCGACCCGTGGGCCGCGCAGATCGCCGGTGACGAAGGCGAAGCGATCGCGCGCAGCCTCGACGCGCGGTTCGCGCCGATGGAGCTGTGGCTCACGCTGCGCGTCGCATACCTCGATCGTCTCGTCGGGCTCGCCGTCGATCAGTTGTCGATCCGGCAGGTCGTGATCCTCGGCGCCGGCTACGACACGCGCGCCGCTCGGCTGCCGCGCGCCGGCGTGCAGTTCTTCGAGGTCGATCATCCGGCGACCCAAGCCGCCAAGCGCGAGGTCGTCGCCGCTCTGCCGGGGTATCCCGTCGACGCCGCGCGCTACGTCTCGTGCGACTTCGAGCACCAGGATCCGATCGAGCGGCTCGTCGCGAACGGGTTCTCGACGACCGAGCCCGCGCTCGTGATCTGGGAAGGCGTCGTCATGTACCTGACCGAGCCGGCGATCCGCGCGACCGCGACCCGGCTCGCGACCGGGATCGATCCACGCTCGCTCGTCGCGTTCGACTTCGTCGGCAAGAAGCTCGCCGCCGGTCAGAACCTCGACGCGACCGCCGAGCAAACGCGGTCGTTCGTCGGCGAGCTCGGCGAACCGATCCGCCACGGCTCCGACGACATCTTGCCGCTGCTCGTCGAGTGCGGGTTCCGCTGGGTGCGCTCGCTCGACTTCAATGAGCTCGCACTCGAGCTGCTCGGCGACTATCAGCGCGACCGCTTGTTCCGCTTCCAGCACCTCGCGCTGGCCGCGGTCCGCCCGCCGGTCGCCGGATGGCCGTAGGCGCTCGGCTCCGACCGTACGCGCCGGCGATCGGCGTCGCGGTGCTCGCGATCGCGATCGCGTGGGGCTTTGCGGCGACCACGCTGCACTTCACGTCGTCGATGGGCCTGCCGCTCGACGACAGCTACATCTACCTGACGTACGCGAAGCAGTTCGGGCGCGCGCAGCCGTTCACGTATTTTCCCGGCGGTGGCTACTCCGCCGGATCGACCAGCGTGCTGTGGCCGATGCTGCTCGCGCCGTTCTGGACACTCGGCGCTCGAGGTCACGCGCTCGTGTGGGTGTCGTTCGGGATGTGCTCCGCCTGCTTCACGTTGGTCGGGCTCGGTTGCTATCGCTTCGTCAGGCAGCTCGCCGGCAGTGAAGTCACGGGCGTCGTCGCGGCGGTGCTCGCGCTCGTCGTCGGGCCGTTCGCGTGGTGCGCGCTCGCCGGGATGGAGGTCGGCTTCGCCTCCGCGCTGCTGGTCGGCACGTTGTTGCTGCTCGCGAAGGCACCGTCGAGCGGCCCTCCGAGCTGGAAGCTCGCGCTCGTGCTCGCGGCGACGTCGCTGTCGCGGCCCGAAGCCACGCTGATCGTCGGTGCGATCGTCGCGGCGTGCGCCGTCGGCCGCCTCCGCCAACGCGAGTGGATCGCCGCGGCACGCTGGCTGGTTCCGCTGATCGCTCCGCTCGTGTGGGTGACCGCGAATCGGTTGCTCGCCGGAAATTTCTTCCCGAACACCGGCGTCGTGAAGAGTCACTTCTATCTGCCCGGCTTCGATTGGACGTACTGGCGCGAGACCGTGGTCGCGCAGGCCAGGCTGATGTTGAAGGCGCTGTTCTGGTCACCCGACAGCGTGCTGGTGTGGCCGCGCGTGATCCTCGCGCTGTTCCTCGTCGGTGCGGTGCGGATCGTGATCTGGGCGCGACGCGAGCGCCGGTGGCTCGCCGGTACGGTCGCGATCGCCGCGCCGTTCGCGCTGATGTTCGCCGTGGTCGGCACGTCGGGCGTCGGCGGTTGGAGCTTTCAGAACCTGCGCTACGTCGCGACCGCGTTCCCGCTGATCGCGCTGGTCGCCGGCTGTGCGCTCGCACCGCCGCGCGCGCTCGCGAACCCGCTGCATCGCCGCGCGTGGGCCGGTGCATCCGCGGTCCTCGCCGCCGGCTATGCGCTCGCCGCGTGGAACGGCCTGCGCGACAACATGCTGCTGTTCGCGCAGGGTGCGATGGACACCAATTCGCAGGTCGTGACGATCGGTCACTACGTCCACGACAAGCTGCCCGACGCGAACGTGATGTTTCACGACGCGGGCGCGATCGCGTACTACGGCGATGGCCGGGTCTACGACATGCTCGGCCTCGTCACCAACGACCAGGCGGGCATCGCGAACAACGGACCCGGCGCGCGCTTCGAGTTTCTCGAGAGCCTGCCGCCCGAGCGCCGCCCGACCCACTTCGCGTACTACCCCGGGTGGATGGGCACCGCCGAGTTCTTCGGCGAGACCTTGCTCCACACGTCGCTGCGGCCCGGGCTACCGACGAAGCGCGGTCGGCTCGTCGGCGAAGGCGACATGCAGGTGATCACCGCGAACTGGGATCACGCGCACACCGGCGAACGGCCGCTCGACGATCACACGGGGTGGAGGGTCGTCGATCGTGTCGACATCGCTGACCTGGCGAGCGAGCGTGCACACCACTGGCACGGCGGACTCGGGCGTCGCCACTTCGGTGATCCGACGGCGCACTGGTCGATGGTCGAGCGCGAGGTCTTGGCACCGGGCCTCATCATCGACGGCGGCCGCACGATTCGCGAGCACGATGGCGAGCGCTTCACGATCACCCTCGATCCGCAGAAGCCGACGCGCATCGTGATCCGCAGCGGCGGTCAGCCGACCTATCCATTCCACGATCCGATCACGAAGCCGATCACGCTGGCGCTGTTCGCCGGCACCAAGCCGCTCGGCCACATCACGCTCGCGCCGCCCTCGGGTCAGTTCAACGAGATCGCGTTCAACATTCCGATCCGCGCATTGCGCCAGCGCGAGGTCGAAGTTCGCACCGAGGCGAGCGCGCCGTATCGCGTGTTCCACTGGTTCGTGTTGCAGCCCATCGCCATTACGCCGCCGCCGGTCGCGTATCCACCTTAGGTGTCGAGCACCTCGCGCAGCTTCGCGAGCAGCACGACTGGCACGATCGGCTTGTGAAGGAACGCGAGCGTCGTGTCGATCTTGAGGTCGGTGTAGCCCGA
This sequence comes from Kofleriaceae bacterium, assembly GCA_039935615.1. GTDB lineage: Bacteria > Myxococcota_A > Polyangia > Haliangiales > Haliangiaceae > JABFXX01. The sequence goes on along the minus strand of JBDTJY010000174.1, from coordinate 8,260 downwards.
CATGAACACGATCCGCATCGCCGGCCGCAACGGCGCGAGCCGCTCGGCGAGTTGCCGACCACTCATCCGCGGCATCACGACATCGGTGAGCATCAGGTGAATCTCGTCGCGATGCTGTTCGCAGATCAGGATCGCCTCGCCGGGGTTGTTCGCCTCGAGCACGGTGTAGCCGTGCGTGCGGAGGACCTCGCGCGTGAGCTTGCGCACCTGCTCGTCATCCTCGACGACGAGGATCGTCTCGGTGCCGTGCTGCACGACCGGTGTGATCGGCACGGCCTTCGGCGTCTCGAACGGCGGTGCATGGCTCGGGAGATAGATCGAGAACGTGGTCCCGGCGCCGAGCTCGCTGTCGACGACGATCGCGCCACCACTCTGCTCGACGATGCCGAGCACGGTCGCCAGGCCGAGGCCGGTACCCTTGCCGAGCGCCTTGGTCGTGAAGAACGGCTCGAAGATCTGCGCGCGCGTGGCGGAGTCCATGCCCTCGCCGGTATCGCGCACGGATATCACGACTTGATGACCGCGCTGGGTCCCGAGATGACCCGCGACGAACGCGGCATCGAGATCGACGTTCGAGGTCGTGACGGTGATCCGGCCACCTTCGGGCATCGCATCGCGCGCGTTGACGACCAGGTTGAGGATCACCTGCTCGAGCTGGCTCGGATCGACGAACACGTGATCGGGAGCGCGCGTGATGATCTCGAGCTCGACGTTCTCGCCGATCACGCGGCGGAGCATGTTGCTCATGTTCGCGATCACCTCCTCGAGATCGATCGGGCTCGGCTGCAGCACCTGGCGCCGGCTGAACGCCAGCAACTGCCGCGTGAGCTCCGCGGCGCGATTGCCGGCGAGCACCATCTCGTCGACGTAGACCGATTTCGGATCGGTTTTCGGGACGTGACGGGTCAGCAGGTGGCCGTAGCCGAGGATCACCGACAGCATGTTGTTGAAGTCGTGGGCGATGCCGCCGGCGAGTTGACCGACCGCCTCCATCTTCTGCGCCTGGCGCAACTGTGCCTGGCTGACCTGGACCGCGCGCTCGGCTTCGCGACGAGCGACGTCGATGCGCCGCAGCACCGACGCGGTCCACCACGTCAACGCCGTGAAGCACACGATGCTCGTCGCCGCGAACAGCGCGGTCGCGTGTTCGGCGTCGAACCAACCGGCGCGATCGCCGGCCTGGAGGATCGCTCCAGTGATCGCGGGCACGAGGAACGCGGCCGGTAACAACCGCCGTGCGAGGGCTCCGCCCGGGCCATCACTGACGACCACGAACATCACGCCGCGCGTCGGGCGCGCGCACAGGATCGCGAGCGAACAGATCACGAGCGTGACCGCCGGATGGACCGCCATCGCCTCGTACGAACCGATCTCGAGGTAGGCGACGCCGTAGAGACTGCCGAGCAGCGCGACCACCGAGAACGCCGTCGCGGCGAGCGCGAACCATTCGGCTGGAAAGTGCACCTTGCGAAACCGAACGTCGATCAGGCCGAGCGCACCGCCGATCAACACGAGCGTGATCGCCGTGACCGGCGACATCCGACCCGGCGCGGAGATGTCCGCGTCGTCGGAGAATAGCAGCTCGTCGATCCCGAGATCGATATCGGGAATGACCTCGACGAGCGTCAGCACGCCGATCAGCGACACGACCGCCGACAACACGCGCGACAGCCAGCCTTGGCGCACCGCCAGCGCGGCCCCGGCGAGCACGAAGGCGAGCGCCGCGTTCGCCTTCATCGCGGGCAGCGACGGATGGACGTTGCGCAACACCGCGATGTCGAACGTCCAGCCGACGAGCACGAGCACGCCGACCGCGAGCGTCACGACGCCGCCGAGCCGCGCGGCTCGCTCGAGTCCGCGCACCACGCTCGGTAGCGGCAGAACCTCGTGGGGGGACGCCGTGGTCAAGGTGTTCCATCTTGCCCCAGATCCGAGCCAGTTCGAGCCAGATCAGAGCGTGATCGTGAACTTGGATTCGTAGAACGCGACCATGTCCTGCGTGGGCCTCGTCACGGCCGTGGCCTCGAAGTACGTCCACGCGCCGTTCGCGATCGTACCGCCGTCGACGGTGACGTCGAGGTGTTTCCACTCGCCCTTCCACGGGCACGTGCCAGCGCCGGTGCCGGGCGAGACCGTGGCGCGGACGTCGGCGGTCGGCACGTAGTAGCGGTCAGGTAATCCCTGTTCGTGGATCACGTAGCCGTGCGTGGTCTCTGCGACCAGCGTGTCGCCGAGCGCGACCCTGATGTGAGGAGCAGGTTCGACGGTGACTCGATCAGGCATCCGATCAGGCATCCGATCGGTTACCACTACGGCGTGCAGCGAGCGAGCGGGCCGCCCTTGGATTCGGTCGCTTCGTGCGCGGGCCGTACGAAGCTCACCGTGACGGGGTTCGGCTGGACGCTCCGGATCACGACGACGACCGGACAGCGTTCCTTCGGGACCTTCAGCGTCGCATGACCGCTCACGACCTGAGACTCGAGCGGCTTCGCGGTGTTGGCTTTCTCGTCGAGGAAGGCCTGCGCGGTGGTCTCGCCGTCGGCGAGACACGCGAGGTTGACCTTCGCCGCGCCTCCGGCGACCTCGGTCTCGATCGTCATCCCCGCGTGCGCGTCGTACGGGCCTTCGATCATCACGCCGTAGCGCTGGACCTCGATCGAGACCTTGTCGGTCTCGCCCATGCTCGGCTTCGGCATCTCGCCTTTCGGGAGCCGCTGCTTGCTGATCCGCGTGATGTTGTGACAGAGATCGATCGCGAGCTCGAAGCCTTTGGCGGCGGCCTTCTTCACGGCCTGCTTGCCCTGACCGCTGGCCGCGTCGTCGGCGGCATCCTCGGGCGAGCGCCCGATCAGCGAGCCGAGACCGCCGACCGCGTCGGCCCACGTGCTGTCGCGCTCGACCTCGATGTCGCCGATCGGCTTGAACTCGACGGCGGGCTCGCCGCTCGGCGTGAACCACAGACTCGCGATGTGCTTCGCCGGGTCGTAGCCGACGTCGATCACACCGGTCAGCTTCGCCGTGACTCCGAACTTCACGTACTGGTTCACGTCGAACGTGCCGCCGGCCTTCTTCTGAGATTTCTCGACCCACTGCCAGCCATTGCCCGAAATCTCGGCGGTGACCTTGGTGCCGTCGTTCGTGATCTTGCAGCCGCGGATCCACACCTCGCCAGTGATCACGTGCTTGCGAACCTTGTCCCGGATGCCGCCGAAGTGATGGATCGCCTGATCGCAGGCGCGACCTGCGAGGAGATCCGCGACGAGCACGCGCATGTCGGCGTCGCCGGTGGCATCGCGCAACGGCGCCTCGGGTAGCGGTGGCGTCGCGTCGGGCGGCACCTTGCTCTTCGACGAACAAGCGACGAGCGCCGTCACGATCAAGCGCTTCATCGCGATCAGTCTACTTCAACGACTCGAGCGAGCGTCGAGCGGTTCGATCTTGTTCGCGAGCAGGGTGTCACCGGCGCGCTGATCGACCGCAGCACCGACGACGGGGACCAGCGTCTGCTCGATCGACGTGGCCGTTGGTGGGCGCTGGCGCCACAGTCGCCGCGTGCGAATCGTTGCACTCCGTCAGCGCTAGATGTCCAAGCCTCCTACGTAGTTACACGTAGCCGCGCGATGACCAATTCGTGTCGGGGTATCTCCCTGAAATGTGGTCGACTGGTGTGTTGGACAAAGCTCGGATAGCAATCGTCGACGACCACCCGCTGTTCCGCCGGGGCTTGGGACTCACGTTGCAACTCGAGGACGACCTCGAGGTCGTTGGCGAGGGCGCCAGCGCCGCCGAGGCGTGTGCACTTGCGCGTGTAGTGACGATCGATCTCGCGATCGTCGACGTGATGATGCCCGAGACCTCCGGGCTCACGCTGTGCACCGAGTTACTCGTGATCCAACCGAGGTGCAAGGTGCTCGTGCTCTCGGTGATCGACGAGCCGGGCTTGATCGCCGACATCCTGCGAGCCGGCGCCGGCGGATACGCGCTGAAGACTCAGTCCGTGCCGGAGATCCTGGCTGCGATCCGACTGGTGCTCGGTGGTGTGCGCTACCTCCCGTCGAGCGTGCCACACGACGCGATCGAGGCCGCGCTCCTCGAGACCACAGCCCATCCGTTGGTCCAGCTCACGCGCCGCGAGCGCGAGGTGTTCGAGCTGCTGATCCGCGGCCGGTCGAACGACGAGGTCGCGACGCGCTTGTTCATCTCGGTCCGCACCGCAGAGACCCATCGCCAGCGGATCGGCAAGAAGCTGTCCGTGCACTCGATCGTGCAGATGCAACGGATCGCGGCGCGCAACGGAGGACTGCCGTTGTGACCGACCTGCTGGCGATGACCGGAACTCCGATTCCTCGTCGGCTCCAGCTCGCATGTACGCTCGTCGATGCGGTCCTCGACGACAACTCGACATTCCTCGACGAGCTCGCGTTTCCTGCTGCCGTGTTCGGGAGCTCGTCGATTCCGGACGACACCAACGCGGCGTGGCGAGCACGGTTCGGAGTCGGGCCGTGTCCGGACGCGTTGCACGCGCGCGTGCGCGCCACCCTGGCGACCGGGATCGAGCACCACGATGCGGAGCTCGTCGTCCCGACGATCTACCCGACCTATCTCGCGGTGACGTTGCATCGCCGGCGCAGCGGTGACGCGGTGATCGCCGCGTGCGCCGACATCACCGACGCGACCCTGCTGGACCGGCTCGGCTGCGGGGCCGACGCCTTGGTGTGGAGTGGGCCGAGGCGGGGAACGGCCGACTATTTCAGCCGCGCGTGGTGCAACTACACGCGTGGTGAGGACTCGACGACACGCACGTGGCAGTACTCGATCGATCCCGGCGACGTCGAGCGTTCGACGTACGCGTTTGGCGAGGCCGCGCGGCGACGAAGCTCGAGTCCGATCGAGGTGCGGATCCGCCGGAGCGACGGCCTGGTTCGCTGGCACCTGCTCCGGTTCACCACGATCGGCGAGGACCCCCGGTGGTACGGCATCGCGACCGACATCGACGACGCGCGCAATCGCTGGAGCGAGGAGAACCTCGCCTACGAGCGCGCGGCGCGTGCGGACGCCGAGCACGCGAACGCGATGAAGGATCAGTTTCTCGCGGCGGTGTCGCACGAGCTGCGGTCTCCGATCACGACGATGTTGCTGTGGGAGCGGATCCTGCGCGATCCGAGCTCGAGTGCAGCGCTCCACGCGACCGCGATCGATGCGATCCATCAGAGTGCGGAGACCCAAGCACGGCTCGTCGGAGACCTGCTCGACGTGTCGCGCGCGATCAGCGGCAAGCTGCACATCGATGCCACAGCCGTCGATCTCGACGGGGTCCTCGACGCTGCGATCGCGTCGATCATGCCGATCGCCGTCGCGAAGCGGATCGTGATCGAGCGTCATCCGGGCGCGCCGGTGGGCCCGGTGCTCGGGGATCGAACCCGGGTCCGCCAGATCCTCGACAACCTCTTGAGCAACGCGGTGAAGTTCACCGCGTCACCGGGGCACGTGCTCGTCGCCGCGACCCGCGAAACCGACGTCGTCGCGATCGATATCGCCGACAGCGGTCGCGGCATCGCACCGGAGTTCCTGCCGAAGCTCTTCGAGCCGTTCAGCCAGAGCGACGATGTGTTGACGCGTCACGCCGGTGGCCTCGGCCTCGGGCTCGCGATCTCGCGGCAGCTCGCGACGCTGCATCAAGGCACGTTGACCGCACGCAGTCTGGGGGCCGATCGCGGCGCGACGTTCACGCTCACGCTGCCGTGTACACAACGACCCGCGGTCGTCCAGGTCCCCAGCGCGAGCCACGCCCTGACCCGAATCCGCGTGCTCGTGGTCGACGACGATCCTCGCGTTCGAGATGCGTTGGCGGTGCTGCTCGATCGCGCCGGTGCGGTCGTCATCACCGCCGATTCGGCGGCGACTGCGAGGGTGCGAATTGCCGACGAGGCCCCGCACGCGCTGGTCTGCGATCTCGCGATGCCCGATGAGGATGGCTACAGCCTCTTGCGCGAGCTTCGCGCGGCGGGATCGACGATCCCGGCGATCGCCTTGACGGCGCACGCGTCGCTCGCCGACGTCCAGCGTTCGCGCGCGGCTGGCTTCGAGGTCCACCTCGCGAAGCCCGTGGACATCGCAGAGCTCGTCGAGAACATCGATCAGCTCGTCCACGCGATTGCGTAGTTCCCGTATCGTCAGTTCCGTGTCAACCGCTCACGCTCCCGGCCGTCAGCTGATCGTGAGCTCGCGCGTGTGGCGCGCGATCATCGCCTCCTCGTCGGTGGCGACGACCCGAACCTCGCACGTGCCGCGTCCGATCACGGGCGCGTCGTGGGCGTTGAGATCGGCGTCGAGCTCGATCCCCAAGCACCCCAGGCCCTGGCAGATCTGCGAGCGAATCGCCGGTGCGTGCTCGCCGATCCCGCCGGTGAACACGAGGGTGTCGATGCCACCGAGGACGGCGACGAACGCCCCGAGCCACTTCTTCGCCTGGTAGGCGAAGATCTCGACCGCGAGCGCGGCGCGAGGATCGTGCGCGCGCGCCTCGAGCAGCTTCTGCATGTCCGCGGTGGTGCTCGACAGCGCGAGCAATCCCGACTCGTGCGTGATCAACGTCGCGAGCGCGCGAGCGTCGTAGCCTTGGCCGAGGAGATACAGCATCACCCCCGGATCGAGATCGCCGGAGCGCGTGCCCATGACGAGGCCTCCGGTCGGCGTGAGACCCATCGTGGTGTCGATCGCAGCGCCATCGCGGATCGCGACCATGCTCGCTCCGTTGCCGAGATGCGCGAACACCGCGCGCCTCGTCGTGGTCACGACGGTGGCGAGGTATTCGTACGACAGGCCGTGAAAGCCGTAGCGGCGAACGCCTGCGTCGAACAACGCGCCGGGCAGCGCGTAGCGATGAGCGACCGCGGGCATGGTGCGATGAAACGCGGTGTCGAAGCACGCGACCTGCGGCACGCCGGGCAACCGCTTGCGAACCGCGTCGATCGCCGCGAGCTCGATCGGCAGGTGCAGCGGCGCGAACGGAAGCGCGCGGTGCAGCGTCGCGAGCAGCTCGCCATCGACGATCGCCGGTGCGGCGTGGTCGGGGCCGCCGTGGACGATGCGGTGACCGACCGCGCTGGGATGATCGACAAGCTCGAGGATCTCGTCGATCGTCTCGGCGTGGCCGCGGCGAACCGCGACCTCGCCATCGAACACGCCGAACTTCAACGACGACGAACCGCAGTTGATCGCGAGGATCGTCAAGCCCAGGTCCATTCGGCGATCTCGGGCAGATCTTCGAAGTGCTCCGCGACGTAGGCTGCCTGCCGAGTCAGCATGTCGCGGCACTCCGCGATCAACGCGGCGGCGTTCGGCAGCCTCGTACGGCTGCGCTGGATCGCGTCGATCACGAGGTGATACCGGCTGGTCTCGTTGAGGACGACCATCTGAAACGGAGTCGTCGTGCTGCCTTCTTCTTTGTAGCCTCGGACGTGGAACCGCACGGCGTTCGGTCGAGCGTGCAGCAGTTGATGGATCGCGCCGGCGTAGCCATGAAACGAGAAGATGACGTGGGTGTCGAGCGTGAACAGCGTCGTGAATTCCTCGTCCGTCATGCCGTGCGGATGCTCGCGCGGCGAGTACAGCTTCATCAGATCGACGACGTTGACGACGCGAACTGCGAGCTCCGGAGCATGCGCGCGGAGCCACGCGGCCGCTGACACGATCTCGAGCGTCGGCGTATCACCGGCGCACGCGAGGACGATATCCGGATCGCCACCGGTGCTCGCCCACGTCCACACCGACGCACCACTCGCGCAGTGCGCCTGCGCCGCCGCCGCATCGAGCCACTGGAGTTGCGGCTGCTTGTCGATGATGATCAGATTGACGTAGTTCTTGCTGCGCAGACAATGATCCGCGACCGAGAGCAAGCAGTTCGCATCGGGTGGCAGGTACACGCGCGCGACCGTGCCCTTCTTCGACGTGATCGTGTCCATGAAGCCGGGGCCTTGATGCGAGAACCCGTTGTGGTCGTTGCGCCAGCACGTCGACGTCAGGAGGTAGTTGAGTGACGGCACCGGCGCGCGCCATGGCAGGTCCGCCGCCATCTCGAGCCACTTCGCGTGTTGGGTCGCCATCGAGGCGACGATCAACGCGAACGCTTCGTACGTCGCGAACAGGCCATGCCGCCCGGTGAGCACGTAGCCCTCGAGCCAGCCCTGGCAGTTGTGCTCGGACAGCACCTCCATCACGCGACCCTCGGCGTTCAGGTGATCGTCGATATCGATCGTCG
>JBDTJY010000173.1:0-6700 GCA_039935615.1 Kofleriaceae bacterium | reverse complement strand
CGGCGCGGCCGCCCACAGATCGATCTCGGCGAGGAGCGATTGGACGAACCGCTCCTTGCTGGGGTCCGTGCGCTCGCGCGGCGTCTGGACCTTGTAGAGCGGGCAGAAGTGACAGATGAACGGACAGAACGGGACGTGGACGTAGATCTGGTTCGTGGTCCCACCTCCGATCCGGTCGCGCCACGCGGCGACGCGCGACGACATCGGCCGAGGCCACGTAGCGACTTGCTGTGGCCCGATCCGCGGCATGACTTGCACCACGGGATAGGCCTTCACGCTCTGGGTCAACACCGCCGGATACGGCCAATGTTCTGCGAGCTCGTCCATCGTCGTTCCTCCCCCGCGGTCACACTGCACGAGGCCTCGCCTCGAAGGAACGGGGACCCCTGCCCCAAAATGCGGCAGCTCCACGAATTGATCGTGGGCAACGTGCAGGCAGGATGGTCGTGACATGGGGGACACGGCGATCGGCAAGATCACCGATGCGGTCACGGGGTGGCAGTTCACTGGCGTGCGCGATCCGGTGCGCGGGTTCGACATCAGCGACGTGTTCCACGATCACGATCACCTCGCCAGCTCGATCCGCGTCGAGCGCGTCGCAGTCACCGCGATCGCAGAGAACACCAAACCGCGCACCGACCCCGACAACTTCGAGTTCTTCGGCCTCGGCGACTGCGTCGAGGTCAAGCCGCCGACGATCGTGAAACTGGCGAAGGGCACGACGGATCCGCTCGGCTACTACGCGCCCGTCTTCAGGCGACGGCGAGTTACACACGCAAGAAGCTCCTCGGCGAGGTGGATCAGACGATCGAGCTCGAGCTCGCGTATCTGTTCACCGCGTATGGCAAGGATCCTTCATACGAGCCGGAGGCATCATCTCGGCCGCGCGGGTCTACCCGACACTCACGTTCCTGAGCTCGCATGACCTTCGACACCGACGTCGCCATCATCGGCTCTGGCTTCGGCGGTGCCGTTGCCGCGCTCCGTTTCAGCGAGGCCGGCGAACGCGTCGTCGTGCTCGAGCGCGGTGCGTGGATCAGGCGCGAGACCTTTCAACCCGACCTCGACTTCTTCTGGAAGCCGGACCGCAACGCGTTCGGGATGCATGACTTCCAGTTCCCCGGAGAGCGCATCTTCGCGTGGTTGAGCTCCGGCGTCGGCGGCGGCTCGAATACGTTCGCGGCGACGATGAAGCGGTGCGAAGACTTCAGCGCCTATCCGCCCGGGTTCAGCGTCGAGGCGATGCAGCCGTACTACGAACGCGCCGAGGCGATGATGTGCGCGACGCGCTATCCGGACTACCCGCCGTACTCGGACGTGCGCGCGACCCAGTTGTTGTTGCGCGCGGAGCAAGTCCTGCGCGAGAACCATCCGGACGAGATCGCGGAGGCGGGGGCGCTCCCGCTCGCGATCAGCTTCGCGCCGCGCGCCGGCGAGCCCGGCGCCGAGTTCACCAATCCGCACGGTGCGCGCCAGCGTTACGCGGATCCGCGCGACCAGGCGCTCCTCGGCGGAGACATCGATTCGAAGAACTCGCTGGATCGCAATTACCTCTACCTCGCGCAACAACACGGCGCCGAGATTCGCGACCTCCACGAGGTGACCTCGATCGATCGCGAGAGCGCCGGCTATCGCCTGAAGTATCGCGTGCGCGCCGCAGATCGCACGCGGTGGCAACGCTGGCGCCGGCGCTGGCTGCCGTGGAAAGGCCCGCCGAACTGGACCGAAGGGCAGCTGACGGCCCGCCGCCTCGTCGTCTCGGCCGGCGCGCTCGGGTCCACGCGCCTCCTGCTCGCGAATCGCACGAACATCGAGACCGGTCCCCACGTCGGCACGCGATACAGCACGAACGGTGACTACATCACGTTCATGATCGACTTCCGCGCATTGTGGGTCTGCTGGCTCGCGTTCGCGATCGGTCTCGTCGCGGTGTTGCTCGGCGCCTGGGGCGTCGCGCTCGGCGCCAGCGCGTTCTATTATGGCGGGTTGATCTACTCGCAGCGTGCGATGGATCCGGATCTCGGCAACACCAATAGCGATCACATCCAGTTTCACGGCCACCGTCGGCAGCCTGTCTACGCGCTGATCGAGGGTGGACGCTATCCGACACCCGGCAAGTGGCTGATCGCGATGCTGGTCAGCATGCTCGGGCTGTATCGCCCGGATCGGTACCGGTTGATCTCGCGTGGCGTGAATCTACTCCGCGACTGGATCCCGCCGTTCGGCGCGATCGCGCGCACGTGGCCGATCCCGTTGCTCACGATGGGACGCGACGCCGCTTATGGCGAGATGTCACTGCGCGACCGCGAGCTCTGGATCGACTTCGACGTCGCTGCGAATGCCGACTACTATCGTTACTGCGATCGGATCGGAAGGCTGGTCGCGAAGGCGTCGCGCTCGTACTTTCTCCCGAACGTCCTGTTCAAGTGGACGCATCGGCTGCAAGTGCCGCACAACCTCGGCGGTGTACCGATGGGCGTCGATCGGGACCATGGTGTCGTCGATGGCTGCGGGCGCGTGTTCGGGCAGCCGAACCTGATGGTCCTCGATGGCTCGATCTTACCGGCCGCGACCGGACCGAACCCGTCGCTCACGATCCTCGCGGTCTCCGAACGCGCGATGGATCAGGTGATCGCGCAGCTTCGCAGCGATGGCGAGATCCTGGCGGACTAGATCAGCTCGCGTAGCGCGGTCGCGAAGCCGGCCGGTTGCTCTTCCTGCGGGAAGTGGCCGGCGTCGGCGAGACGCCGAACCGTGATGTCCGGAAATTCGCGCTCCAGCGACTCGAGCACGCGCGGTGTCGCGATCGGATCCTTCATCCCCCAGATCACCCCCCACGGCATGCGTGGGCGCGACCGCCTGAACCCCGTCGGGCCCATGCGCAGCGGCGGGAACCCGATCAGCGCGCGATAGACGAGGTTGCGATAGCTCGCGAGCGTCGTGCGTCGAGATCGGCGCGACCGCGCGTGCTCGAAGTAACGCGCGCGGACCTCCGGAGCCACGGCTTCGTAGTGCGCCGCCCACCACTTCATCAGCCGGTGCTCGATCGCCGCCGGCCACAACCACATCGCGAGCTCCGGCAGCAGCGGGATCGCGAAGAAGCCGAAGTGAATCCCGCGCCAGACCTGGAAGCCTCCCGGACTGAAGTTGACGGTGACGATCCGCCGCACGAGCGCGGAGTGGTGAATCGCGAGGCCATACGCGACCGCGGCCCCCCAGTCGTGCCCGACGACCGTGACCGGCCCGAGGTCGAGTTGCTCGATCAACGCGGCGACGTCGGCGAGGAATGTCGCGAGCGTGGCGCGGTGTGCGATCGTGGACTCGCCCCACCCCGGCAGATCCGGCGCGATGCAGGTGTATGCATCGCGCAGCGCGGCGATCGTCGACAACCAGGTCAGCGACGTCTCGGGATAGCCGTGCAGCAACAACAGCGGCGGGCCGCGTCCGTCGATCCGGGTGAACAGGCGATCGCCATTCACGTCGATCCAGCGCGTTTCCATTTCCCAGCGATGCCATGCGCGCACCACGACGAACAGGCCGGGTGCACCAAAATGCTTCAGGTTGCGACGACGGGTCGAGCTCGAAGGTTCGCTACGAACAGCAGAGGTGACCATGGAACGAAGACGGTAGCTGGACCGGAACCTGATCGCTGCGCTGCCGCAAAATGCTCCAGCCTCGCCTGAGGCACGGCGCCCCACAGGGGTGCAGGCTCGACGCATGGCGGCCACCACGATCTTTCGCTTCGTCACGATCCGCAACCCACGCAAGCCGACCGACGAAGAGCTCGAGACGGGCTTCGTCACGCACACCGACGATGTCGCGACACCGTTGATGGTGGAGGTCGGCAAGGCAAAGCAGCGCAAGACCTCTCCGGACGACCTTCGCGCGATCATCAAGCGCTACGCCGACGGGAACAAGCTGCTGCGCGATCCGGCAGCCGTTGAAGAGGTCGCGCGTGACCTCGTGCAGTTCGGCGAGTGGCTCGCGCGCAACAACAACACCCTGACGGTCGCCGACATCAAGAAGTACCTGACGTCGCATCCGATCACGATCGAGGGCAACGCGCTGCTTCATCAGCTGTGGAGCAACCTGCTGGTCGCCACGTTCGTCGGTGGCATGCCCGAAACCCGCGAGGCGATCATCGGCGCGATCCGCGCCGCCAAGCTCGTGGGCTACGATCTGGCGAAGCTGAGCGACGACGGCGCGCGCCGGCTCGCGATGGCCACGGTCGTGCTGCCGTCGGCCGTGCAGCTCAACGGCGAGCACCTCGAGCGCGTCGTGCCGAACCCACCCGCGGCACCGCCGGAGGCGCAGAGCGACGCACATGCGAAGAAGCTGTCGGAATACCAGGCCGCACACGACGAGCTCTCGCTGCACTACCGCAACTCGGTCGAGAAGCTGCGCGGACAGCCGACCCTTGCGCCACCGTTGCCGAAGCGGGGGGGCGACGGCTGCTTGCAACTGCCCGCCGAAGCGCCAGCCGAGCTTCCTGCGATCGGCGTGCTCGATGAAGCGTCGCTGCGTGACGTCTCGAAGGCGACGCGCAAGATCCTCGAGCAGCTCGCGATCCCCACGGGAACGAAGGTGGGCTATGCCCTGAAGCGTCTCGGTGAGGCCGCGACCTCCGCCGGAGACGAGCTCGCGGCGATGAACAAGAGCAAGACCCGCGTGGTGATGGCCGGTGGCAGCCTGTGGGCGTATGACCCGGAACCCGCGACCCACGCGCACGGACCGGTGATCGCGAGGAAGGGCGGGCGGATCGACGTCGAGTACGCCGGGATGTACGACGAGGATATCTGTCGGATCAAGCCGCTCGGGATCGCCGACTATCGCCGCGTCGAGCAGGTGCTGTGGTGTTACGAGCCCGGCGAGGTCGCGCACATCGAGAACGTGATGATCGGCGAGACGCGCGAGCGCAATACCCGGTTTCTGCATCGCACCGAGAACACCCTGACGACCGAGACCAGCGAGGAGACGACGAAGGAGCGCGACACCCAGACCACCGATCGATTCGAGATCGAGAAGGAGAGCGAGAAGGTCGTCAAGGATGACCTGTCGTTCACGCTCGGCGTCCAGGTCCAGGCCTCCTACGGCGTGGTGAAGATCCAGGCGGACACCAACTTCGCCTACGCGCACTCGTCGTCGGAGTCGGACAAGGCTTCGTCGAAATACGCGAAGGAGGTCACCGACCGCGCGCTGGAGCGCGTCGTCAAGAAGACCCGCGAAGAGCAGATCCAGAAGGTGATCGAGGAGTACGAGGAGAACAACAAGCACGCGTTCGTGAACGAGACCGCGACGAACGTCGTCGGGCTTTATCGTTGGGTCAACAAGATCTACCAGGCGAAGATCGTCAACTACGGCAAGCGCTTGATGTTCGAGTTCATGGTGCCGGAGCCGGGCGCATTCCACCTGTACGCGATGACCAAGTCTCCGATCGAGAGCTCGATGTCGATCACCAAGCCGGATGATCCGCGCGAAGGTAGTGGCTCGCTCGGCCGGCTGACGTCGCACCTCTCGATCAACGTGTCGAACTACGCCGCATGGGCCGCCCTGTACGACGCCAAGGTCGAACCGATCCCGGACGCTCAGCTGACGATGTCGAAGACCTACAACCGCGACGGGCTCGACCAGAACGTCCAGTTCTCCGACGCGAAGAACGACTTCAAGGTCCCGGACGGCTACGAGGGCTCGTCGTTCACCTCGTCGTTCGGTTTGCACGCCGAGAACCACGATGGCGGCGCGAACTGGATCACCGTGTTCATCGGCACGCACTCGCAGTTCGCCACCGGCGGCGGCTCGATGTCGGGGGCGCTCGCCGGCGAGGACGACTTCATCCCGGTGGGCGTGATGGGTCGGACCCGGATGTATGGCATCGCGATCGAGGTCATCGTGAGCCGCAAGGCCGCGACCTACGAGGCGTGGCAGATCAAGAGCTACGCCGCGATCATGAAGGGCTACGAGGACAAGCTCGCGGCGTACCAGACCGCGCTCGCCGAGGCGATGGCGAAGGCCGACTCGCAGATCATCGGCACGAACCCGGCGATCAACCAGCAGATCACGATCCAGGAGCTCAAGAAGGCCTGCATCCGGCTGATGGACATCAACTGCGATCCGGTCGCATCGGAAGCGATGAAGGCACCCGGCAAGGGCGATTGTGACTATCCCGAGTTTGACTGCTGCGAGGCGATGCGCGACGGTAACTACGTCCAGTTCGTCGAGCAGGCGTTCGAGTGGGACCTGATCACCTATCTGTTCTATCCGTACTTCTGGGGACGCAAGTGCAACTGGAAGCAGCTCTACCAGCTCAGCGATCCGGACCCGCAGTTCCTGGCCTTCCTACAGGCTGGCTTCGCGCGCGTGATCGTGCCGGTGCGACCGGGCTATCAGGATGCGGCGCTGCGCTGGCTCGTCGATAACCAGCCGTGGAACGGCGGCTCCGCGCCGGGTGTCGATAGCCCGATGTATCTCGCGATCGCGAACGAGCTGAAGGAGGAGGTCGGCGAGGTCGATCCGAGCGTCGAGCCGTGGTTGATCACGGTGCCGACGACCCTGACCGTGCTCCAGGCGGAGACTGGCGCGGTCCCGGGCACCGGCCTGCCCTGCCCGCAGGGCGAAGACGAGAACCACCACACGCCCACGCCATGACCGGCGAAGATCCGTACGTCTACTGGCTCGTGAGCCCGCCGGTGTTTCAGCGACA
>JBDTJY010000172.1:0-11475 GCA_039935615.1 Kofleriaceae bacterium | reverse complement strand
GAGTGGGTCGGATCGATCTTGATGATCTTCTCGAGGATCCGGATCACCTCGCGCGGGCGCTGTGTCGAATCGAAGTGCGAGCGCAGGAGGTCCAAGGCGGCATCGCGGATGCCCTTGGTCGCCTTCGGCGCTTCGATGATGCGCTCGAGCAACGCGGTCGGCTCTTTGTCGTCCTCGGCTTCGTTGAGCAGCGGCTTGACCGCCGTCAGCGCGCTCTGCGGATCGGCGAGGCTATCGAGCCACACCGCCGTGATCCGCGCGCGACTCTTCTCGCGCTCTTTCTTCGACTGACCGTCGAGCCGGCCTTCCCACAGTGCGATCAGATCGGCCCAGCGCTCGTGGCGCTCGAGCAGTCGCTCGAGGCTCTGGCTGACCCGGTTGTCGTCGGGGACGAGCGGGAGGAGCTGCTGGTAGTACGCGATCGCCTTCTCGGGTTGGTTGGCGACGTCCTTCGCGAGCTGCGAGGCCTCGCGCAGGAGGCGCACGCGCGCCTGCTTGTCTTTACTCGCGAGGATCGCGCGGTCGTAGAGCGCGAGCACGTCGGCCCAGCGCTCGGCCACGGTGAAGATCACCGACAGCCGCTGCAGCGCGCTCTCCGAGGTCGGCGCGAGCACGAGCACGCGCGACAGGATCTTCTCGAGGGTCTTCGGCTCGTCGCCGAACCACTCGTCGCAGAACGCTCCGGCGCGCTCACCGATCATCTCGGCGACCTCGGGTTCGAGCGTGGCCTCCAGCGTCTCGTTGAACAGCGCGACGATGTCGTCGGGCTTGTCGAGATCGGCGGCGAGCCCTTCGGCTTCTTCCCACGCGCTCACCGCATGCGGCGAGTGTTTGACGGCAGCAGTCGCTTCGGCGAACTGAGACAGATCAGCCATTGGTCCTCTGGCAACGTCGCCAGCCATGGGCCCACCCATGCGCAACGCTCGCCTAAAAAAATTGTATCTCTAAAACGAGCGGTGCACGCCGAGCACCGCCGAAAACGGTGCTTGGAATGCAGTGGCTTGCGCGTACGTTTGGCTGCGCGTCGCCGGTCTGCCCGGGCTGTCACCGTCGTCCGTTCGCAGGAACACGAGGTCCTCGGGCGTGCCGCCCTCGATCGGGTGGATCGCGCCGCCCGCGTACACGGTGTCGAGGTTCGTCGCATCGCGTCGATCGAACAGGTTGAACAGGTCGAGCGTGACCTCGAACCGCCGGTACGTCGCTGCCAGGCGCAGGTTGGCCTGGGTCTGGAGCGGCCCGCGGCCGTACTCGCCTCGGTCGATCAGATATACAAGTCCGTCGGGGCCATGGCCGAGCGCGTCGCGCGGGCGGCCGGCCGCCACGGTGAACCGCGTTGCCACCGACATGTCGACCGGCCCGAGCCGGCCGCGGCGCTGCGCCTCGAAGTACAGCCGGCTGCCCAGATCGGTCGGGAGTAAGCCGTTCTGGTTGACCGACGTGACGTCGAAATCGCTCGAGTTGTAGAGCGCCGCACCGCTCCGCGGGTCGTACGCGCCGGTCCACGACCCGGTCGTGTGGCCCCACAGATAGCCGACGCGCAGGACGAACGCGGCGAGCGCGTTGCTCTCGAGCTCGACCGCGAGCAGCTCGGTATCGCGCAACGCCGGCATGCCATCGACCCGCCCCGGGTTATCGAAGCCCTCCGGTGTCGATTCGAGGCCTCGGCGCAGCCATCGACCTTGGCCCCAGACCCGCGCACGCAGTTGGCGCAGCGCGGCGACCTCGGCGCCGGCGGTCAGCTCGTCCTGGGCGATCGGTTCGACTCTCGGCGCGACGAGCAGCGCCTCGCCGGTGTTGACCGCGCGCGAGGTCGAGCCCATGAACGTGAGCTCGTCGACCGTGCGGTCGTGGAGCAGGATCGTCGAGCCGAGCCCGGCCGGCAGCATCGCGTAGCTCCGGCCCATGCTCACCCAGACCCGGCTGCGGCCGTTGCCCAGCGGATCCCACGCGGCGCCGAGCCGCGGGGCGAGCTGGTTGGAGAAGTGGAGGACCGGACCGACCCACATCATCTCCCAGCGCAGGCCGCCGTCGACCGTGAGGTTCGGCGCGGCGGCCCACGTGTCCTCGACATAGGCGGCGGCGTGGAGCGTGCGGTACAGCAGCTCCGAGACGTCGGTGTAGCTGCACGGCACCGTGACGTCGGCGCTGCACGGCTGATCGGGCGCGAGGAAGTGCCGCACGCTCTGCTCGCCGATGAACAGCGAGCGAAGTTGCTCGCCGCCGGTGAACCGTGAGTCGGTCTTCAGCAGCGAGTTCTCGGCGGTGCCGCCGATCCGCACCACGTTGTGGTCGAAGCGATGTGCGACGTCCGCGGTGATCGAGAGCCGATCCGCCGTGAGGTCTTGCAACAGGCCCGCGCCGCCACTGTAGAACCAGCCGACCGGCACCGGGCAATTCGTGAGCGCCGGATACGGATCGTTGCTGCCGCCGTCGGCGCACTGAAGGCCGAGCGTGACGTCGTCGGCGAGCGGCGTGGGAACGTAGGCGGTGAGCTGTTGCGGAAGGTCCGCGGCCGCGTCGGTGCGGGCGGATTCGGTGTGCGAGTTGTGATGCCACGCGAGCTGGAGGTGCGCGCGCGTGTCCTTCCACTCGCCTTTGTACGTGGCGATCGCGTCGCCGATCACGTTCGTCGCGTCGACGCCGCCGGCCGGCAGCGTCGAGTTGATCGTGTAGCGCGTCGCATCGGCGATGCTGCCGACGATCGAGAGATCGAGGTGATGCGGACCGCGATCGAGCCCGACCCGCGCCATCACCGGCACGTTGTAGTTGATCGGCATGATCTGATTGGTCTCGATCACGTCGGTCGCGAGCACGCCGGGGCCACCGTCGGGAAACCCGTTGTTGTCGGTGTCGCGCAGGCGCGCGGCCGTGAAGTTGAAGGTCGCGCGCGAGACCTCCGGCGCGATGCCGAGCACGTACCAGGTCGTGCCGCCGAGGTACGCGCCGAGCGGGCCGGTCGCGACCACCGACGCCGAGACATCGGGGCCCGCGTCGAGCGTGCCGGTCCGCACTTGATAGACCCCGGGACCGGCGGTGATGTGGCGCGCGGCGGCCGACAGTCCGAACCAGACGTGGGCTTCGAGCTCGTGATCCGCGGTGGCGCTGCGCAACTGCGCGTCGATCATGCCGCCGGTCGACGTGCGGTCGCGCGCGGCGAAGCCACCGGCGGTGACCATGATCCCGTCGAGGAATGTCAGCGGCACCTTCGTATCGGCGGCACCCGTGCGTAGGTTGTCGGCGGGCGCGCCGTTGATCGTCCAGCGATTCTCGAGGCCGTTCGCGCCGGCGAAGTTGACGCCGGCTTCATCGCGACTCGCGCCGAGCGCGTAGCCGGCGACCGCATCGTGCGTCGAGTCGGCGACCGGCAGGGTCAGCAGATACTTCGCGGGCAGCCAGCTCGCGAGGGCGTACGGCACCGAATCGGACAGCGGATCGGTCGCGCGCGCGCAGCCGAAGTCGGTGCCATCCGCGCAGTCGAGCGCTTTCTCAGCGCCCTTCGCGAGTCCGAATACGTCGCGCGGATCGGCATGGAGCTCACCTGCGGAGGCGGCCAGGAGCGCGCACGCAGCGGCAACTCTCACCGCGTCGACGGTAACACGCTCTCGCTAGTGCTTGTGGCCGTCGCCGTGATCGTGGCCGTGATCATGACCATGATCGTGGCCGTGATCATGACCGTGGTCATGATTGCAGCCCGGACCATGCTCGTGCGCGTGCTCCGCTTCGTGCGCCGCGATCTCTGCTTTGACCTTCGCCATATCGAGCTGCTTCGCCTGGCTGACCAATTGCTCGAGCGCGGCGGGCGGTAGCGCACCGGCCTCGCGGAACAGCAGCACACCATCGCGGAACAACATCAGCGTGGGAATCGCCGAGATGCCAACCGCACCGGCGAGCTCCTGCTGTGCTTCGGTATCGATCTTTCCGAAGGTGACATCGGCGTGAGCCTCCGATGCCTTCTCGAACACCGGCGCGAACGCCTTACAAGGACCGCACCATTCTGCCCAGAAATCGAGGAGCACGATGCCCTCCTTCTCGATGGTGCCCTTGAAGCTCTCTCCGGTGATCTCAACAGTTGCCATGGTCGGAATTTGGCCCTCCGGCCGCGCGCCGGCAAGGTGCGAACCGCCCGGAAACGGGAATATCCGCCGCCCATGGACTGATCGGGCAGTGCCGGTGGTCGGGTGCTACGGTCTGATCGTGAAGTTACGCATCACCTACAACGCGCCGGTCGTGCTGACGTTCGCGCTCGCCGCCGTCGTCGCCTTCGTGCTGACCCAGGTCGTGAGCGGATCGGTCCAGTGGTTCTCGGCGTATCCGCACCTCGATGGACCGCGCACGTATGTCGGCATGTTCTCCCACATCCTCGGCCACGCGAGCTGGGAGCACCTGATCGGCAACTTCATGTTGATCCTGTTGATCGGTCCGATCCTCGAAGAGCGTCACGGCTCGGTGCCGCTGCTGCTGATGATCCTCGTGACCGCACTCGTCACCGGACTCGCGAACCTCGCGTTCGGTCACAACATGGTGCTCGGTGCGAGCGGCGTCGCGTTCATGATGATCCTGCTCGCCTCGATGGCGAACGTGCGCGGCGGCGAGATTCCGCTGTCGTTCATCGCGGTCGCCGTGATCTATCTCGGCGGCGAGGTCGTGCGCTCGTTCAACAACGATCAGGTCTCGCACATGGCCCACCTCGTCGGTGGCTCGGTCGGTGCGGTGTTCGGCTTCCTCGCGGCTCGCCCGAGGACGGCGAAGGCCAAGAAGTCGGACCTCTCGAAGATCAAGATCTAGACGAAGAAGTCGGGCAAGAAGCTCGTCGTGCCCGGCGTCGTCGCGTACTCGCTGAGGTCGGTCTTGCCGTTCGCCTTCAGCAGCTCGTCGTCGACGAAGAAGTTGCCGGTGCACTCCTTCGACGACTTGTTGAAGATGAGGTACGCGGCGTCCGCGAGGATCTCCGGCTTGCGCGACGCCTTCATCGATCGATCGCCGCCGAGGAGGTTCTGCACCGCCGCGGTCGCGATCACCGTGCGCGGCCACAGCGCGTTGACCGCGATGCCGGCGGACTTGAACTCGCCCGCCATGCCGAGCACGCACATGCTCATGCCGAACTTCGCCATCGTGTACGCGACGTGCGGCGAGAACCACCGCGTCTCCATGTTGAGCGGCGGCGACATCATCAAGACGTGCGGGTTCGCGGCCTTCTTGAGGTGCGGGATGCAGGTCTTGGTGACGAGGAACGTGCCGCGCGTGTTGATGCCGTGCATCAGATCGTAGCGCTTCATCTCGGTCGACTCGGTGCCCGTGAGGCTGATCGCGCTCGCGTTGTTGACGAGGATGTCGATGCCGCCGAACGCTGCGACCGCCGTCGCGACCGCGCTCTGGACCTGATCCTCGAACCGGATATCGCATTGCAGCGGCAGCGCCTTGCCGCCGGCCGCCTCGATCTCCGCGGCGGCCGAGTGGATCGTACCGGGCAGCTTGGGATTCGGATCGCTGGTCTTCGCGGCGATCACGACATTGGCGCCGTCGCGCGCCGCGCGCAGGCCGATGGCAAGCCCGATACCGCGGCTCGCGCCGGTGATGAACAGAGTTTTTCCGCGCAGGGACATGCGCGAAAGCTACGCTAGAACTGGTCGGGATTCATCGCGTCGTCCATCAGATCTGGATCGACAGGCCGGTTCAGTTTGGCCAACACCGTCGCGACGAAGATTCCGATCACGGCGCCGATGCCGAAGATCCAGAACGTCACGCCAACGCCGACGAATCCGCCGGGCCCGGGCTTGGTCGCGACGAACACGCAGCCGGTGATCAGAGAGATCATGATCCCGAGCAGCGCGACCGTGCTCGGCGACAGCGGCAGGTTCGGCTTGGTCTTCGACAGGCCGAGCACTCCCGCGCCGAACAGGCCGAGCGCGCCGAGCAACACCGCGATCGTCGTGATCGTGCCGAACGGCGCCCACGACGCCGAGTAGTACTGGCCGGTCATGCCTCTCCACTCTTCGGCGTACGCGGAGTTGTCTTCGGTGCGGCACTCGTCGGGCTTTGGCCCGAGCAAGATGCCGACCGAGCCGCACTCGGTCGTCGAGCGCAGGCCCATCATGATCTCGCCGTCGCTGCCGGCGTTCGCGAGCCAGCGCGACGAGAAACACGAGAACGCCAGCGCGAACGCGGCGACGAACGCGGCGGCGGCCACGAGGTGCGGGTTGCGCGGTTTGGGAGGGGGCTGGACGCCGTCGTCGTCGCTCATGGACTTGGCATCACCTTACCCATCTCGACGTACTCGTGATGTGCGCCGACCCACAGATCGTCCGCGATCATCGAGCGGCCGGCGCGAGCCGCGATCACGGCGGCGCGCACGACCGCATTCTTGATGTAACCGCCCGTCATGTCGAAGCGTTCGGCGAGCTCGTGGAAATCGACCCCACCCAGGCCGGTCGCGGGCGGCAGCAATTGTCTCCACAACTTCTCGCGCTCCTCGACCTCGGGCTCGGGGAACCGGATCCGAAAATTCAGGCGGCGTTGCAGCGCCGGATCGATCGCAGACTCGGCATTCGTCGTCAGCACGCTGACACCGTCGAACGTCTCCATCCGCTGCAGGATGTAGTTGACCTCGAGGTTCGCGAACCGATCCTGGGCACTCTTGAGCTCGGTGCGTTTGCCGAACAGCGAGTCGGCCTCGTCGAACAGCAGCATCGCGTGCGCGTCCTGCGCCTCGTCGAAGATCTTGCCGAGGTTCTTCTCGGTCTCGCCGACGTACTTCGACACCACCGCCGAGAGATCGATGCGCACGAGCTCGAGGCCAAGCTCCGAGGCGACGACCGACGCGGCCATCGTCTTGCCGGTGCCGGGTTCGCCGGAGTACAGGCCGGCGACCCCGCGCGAGATGCCGAGGTGGCGCTGGTAGCCCCAGCGCTCGAGGATCTGCGAGCGCTCGCGGACCATCGCGATCATGTCGCGCAGTGTGTCGATCACGTCGTCGGGCAGCACGAGCTCGCTCATCAGCGCCTTGCGCGCGACGACGCTGCCGAACGTCCCGAGCCGCAGCGATAGCCGGCGACCGACCGCACCCTCGAGGACATCGAGATCGAAGCCGACCTTCGCCGCATCGGCGTGGCGCGCCGCTTCTGCGACGACCTCGGCGATCGCACCGGGGCCGATCACGTAGCGCGCGGCGAGCACCGGCGCTTCGACGACGGGCCCCTTCGCAGTGGCGAGTGCGTGCGCCCAGGCTCTCTCGCGATCGTCGAGGTCGGTGCGGGGCATCGGTACGATCAGCGACGGCCGGCGCAGATCGAGGTGGCCGCCGCGACCGGTCGACGCGACGACGATCACGCCGGGCATCGCGCTGATCGCGTCGGCGTGCTCGGCGGCGAGGTTGCCGCTCTCGTCGTAGAGCGCGTCGGCGTCGTGGAGAAACGGCATCGCATCGCGCAGCCGCGCCGCGGCGAGTGCGCTCGCGAGCAGCGGGCGTTGCGCTCGTTTTTCCGCGACGACCAGCGCGGGGATCGGGATCACGAGCATCGGCCGGCCGAGCTGCTTCGCGAGCCGAAATGCGGCGGCGCGCCGGCCACTGCCGCGTGGACCGCGCAGCACGACCGCGACGGTGGCGTTCGCACGCGCGGCGACCTCGTCGACGGCGGCGGCCACCGCGGCCGGCAACACGACCATCGATTCGGCCTCGACCGGGACGAGCTCGCACAGCTCGGCGAGCGGCGGTTGCAGCGCGTCGTCGCCGAGCAGCCACGCGAGCACCGGCGCCGCGAGCTCGATCGCGGCATCGAGGCCATCGCCGTCGATGTGGATCACGCGGCCGCGGCGGAGCGCGCCACTCGCGGCGGTCGCGGCGAGCAGCTCGTGCGGCGACAGCGCGAGGAGATCCGCGCAGGTCTCGAGGTAGAGCGCGGGCTTGCGGCGTGGTGCGAGCGCGTGGACGAGCTCGCGCGTGTCGAGGTCGAGCGCGTAGGCGAGCGTCGCCGCGACGAGCCCGCTCGCGGTCGCGGCGATGCCGAGCCGCTGGGTCAGGATCGTGAACCGCGACGCGGCCGGCGCGACGAGCTTGGCCGAGCGCGCACTCGCTTCGTCGATCGCGGCGACGACCTCGGCGTTGGCCTGCTTGTGCGAGCCGTGCGGCCGCAACGTGCCTCCCGCGATCCGCGCCTGCGCCGCCGGATCGCGCAGATAGATCTGCGCGGGCGATCGCGGATCACCCGCACCGACGTCGAGCCGGCGCAGCAACGCGGCCTCCGCGTGCAACCGGATCTCGGCGATCACCGCGTCGATCCACGGGAGCGGCCCTTGGTTCATTGCGGCTTCCAGAACGGCTTGGTCCTCAAGCGCTGCGGCTCGACGATCGTGGCCTCCGCGAGATCCTGTTTCGAGCCGACCGTGGTCTCGGGCTCGGGCTCGGGCGGGAGCTCCGGTCCATCGAGCGTCGACGGCAACGTCGGCTGTTCCTTGCGCTCGCCGGTCAGCGACGTCGGCGGCTTCGCGAAGGTTCGCTCCGGTCCATCGAGCGAGAGATCCGCATCGGGATCCGGCTTCGGCTTCGGCTTGTCGGTCGTATCGGTCGTATTGGGGTCGGCCTTCGCGAAGCCGACCTCGCGATGCGCCTCGAGCAAGTTGTCCTGCGCGTCCTCGAGCTCCTTGAGGTCGTGCCGCAACGAGCCGACGCGCTGCACGAGATCCAGGAACGGCTTGGTCACGTCGTGCATCACGCGCGGCTGCAACACCGACAGCGCTTGCTCGAGCAAATGTCTGCGGTCGGTCGCGTAGACGAACTGCGACAGCTCGCCGTCCTTGCCGCTGACCGCCGCCTTCAGCGCCTCGAGCGCGCGCAGCTCGCGCTGCGGCAACTTCAGATCGTTGATCACGACCTGGCGGCGCTCGAGGATCTCGCGCATCGCCGCGAGCACGATGTTCTCGCGCTCGGATTCGAGGAGCTCCTCGACGCGGATCTCGGGAACTTCTTGTTCGTCCTCGCGCTCGAGCTCTGCACCTTGCTGGTTCTGCTCCAGCTGGAGCTCGGGTCCGTCGATCGCTTTATCCTCGAACCTCACGGGCTATTCTTCGAGCTTCTCCCACCACTGACACCACCACTCGGCACCGACGAGGATGCGCAGCTTCGGATGCCAGCAGTAGGCGAGCTTGTCGTCGGGGTTGAGGTAGTAGAGACAGTTGGCGCATTTCTCGTCGCCGTACGGCACGCCCTTCAACACCGAGTCCTCGGCGAGGTGCTTGAGCTGGAGCGCCAGCTTCTCGTCGATCTCTTTCGGCTCGGGCTTCGGCAGCAGGTCGTCGGACATCTAGGTCCGACGATACTACCTACTTCTTCGCGAGACGCTGCGCGAACCAGGCGACCGTTTCGGCCATGCCCTCGGCGACCTGATGGGTCGGGGCGTAGCCGAGCGCGTCCTTGATCTTGTCGATCGACGCCTGCGAGTGCGCGATGTCACCGGCGCGCGGCGCTTCGAACACCGGCTGCGCGTCGGCGAGCGCGGGATGATCCTTCGCGAGGTTGTCGCGGATCATCGCGAACAGCTCTTTCAGATCGGTGCGGCCGTTGCAGCCGCAGTTGTAGACGGTGCCGGTGGTCGCCGCATCCGCCGTCGCGGCGAGCAGGTTCGCCTGCACGATGTTGTCGACGTAGCAGAAGTCGCGGCTCGACGAACCATCGCCGAAAATCACGCACGGCTTGCCGGCGATCATCGCGGCGGTCCACCGCGGGATCACGGCGGCGTAGACACCTTCGGGATCCTGGCGGCGACCGAACACGTTGAAGTAGCGCAGGCCGATCGTGCCGAGCCCGTACGCCTCGTGAAACGTCTGCGCGTAGATCTCGTCGGTGCGCTTGGTCGCCGCGTAGGGCGACAGCAACCGGCCGGTCCGATCTTCGGTCTTCGGCAGCGCCGGATGATCGCCGTACACGCTCGAGCTCGACGCGAACACGACGCGACCGACGCCGGCATCCTTCGCCGCGTTGATCACGTTCAAGAACGCGTTGACGTTGTGCTCGTGCGACGAGATCGGGTCCTTGATCGACCGAGGCACCGAGCCGAGCGCGGCCTGATGCAGGACGATGTCGACGTTCTTGACCGCCTTCTTCGCGACGTCCGGATCGCGGAGGTCGCCCTCGATGAACTTGAACTGCAAGCGCTCGTCGGGGCTGATCGCGAGGACATCGTCGAGGTTGTGCTTGTGACCGGTGAGAAAGTTGTCGACGCCGACGACGCTCTGACCGAGATCGAGCAACCGCTCGAGCAGCGCGGAGCCGATGAAGCCGGCGACGCCGGTCACCAACCAACGCTTCGGCGAGTTCACCAGATCGGCGCAAACGTCGTCGTAGCGACTCACGGTCTCAGAGGCTCCACTGCCGGATGCCGCGCGGCGGCTGCTTCGTCGGCAGCACGCTCTTGACGTCGATCACCGCGCCACCGTCGCGGACGCGCGCGTAGATCGCGTCGATGTCCGTGAGGTATTCCTTGTGCGACACCGCGAGGATCAGCGCGTCGAGGCCCTGAAACTTCTCGAGCGGCGTGATGTGGACCTTGTACTCCTCGTGCGCTTCCTTCGGATCGCCGAGCGGGTCGTGGACCATCGCGTCGATGCCGAACTCGGCGAGCTCCCGGATGATGTCCGGAATCTTCGAGTTGCGGAGGTCGGGCACGTTCTCCTTGAACGTCAGGCCGAGGATGCCGACCTTCGCCTTCTTGAGCGGCACGTCCATCGAGGTCAGGTACTTGACCGTCTTCTGCGCGAGGAACGCGGCGACGTTGTTGTTGACGCGACGACCGGCGAGGATCACCTCGGGCAGATAGCCGAGCTCCTCGGCCTTCATGGTCAGGTAGTACGGATCGACGCCGATGCAGTGACCGCCGACGAGGCCGGGCGTGAACTTCAGGAAGTTCCACTTGGTGCCGGCGGCGTCGAGCACGTCCTGCGTGCGGATGCCCATGCGATCGAAGATCAGCGCGAGCTCGTTCATCAGCGCGATGTTGAGATCGCGCTGCGTGTTCTCGATGACCTTCGCGGCCTCGGCGACCTTGATCGAAGGTGCGCGATGCACGCCAGCGGTGACGACCGAGCCGTACACCTTCGCGACGCGCTCGAGTGCCTCCGGGCCCTGGCCCGAGACGACCTTCACGATCCGCTCGAACGTGTGTTCTTTGTCGCCCGGGTTGATCCGCTCGGGCGAGTAGCCGAGGAAGTAGTCGACGCCGTTCTTGAGACCGGATTTCTCGTCGAGAACCGGACCGCAGATGTCTTCGGTCACGCCGGGGTACACGGTCGATTCGAACACGACGATGTCGCCCTTCCTGAGGTGCGGACCGATCGTGCGCGACGCCGAGATCATCGGCGTTAGGTCGGGGCGGTTGTTCGAGTCGATCGGTGTCGGCACCGCGACGATGTAGAACGTGCAGTCGGCGAGCTTCGCCGGGTCCGCGGTCATCTCGAGCTTCGTCGCCGACGCGAGCTCGTCATCCG
>JBDTJY010000171.1:0-81155 GCA_039935615.1 Kofleriaceae bacterium | reverse complement strand
GCGATGTCGGCGAGCGCCGCTTCGACGTCCGGATACGCCTTGAGCAGCTCGGTCGCACCCTTCGCGCCGATGCCGGCGACGCCGGGCATCTGATCGTCGTCGCCGACGAGGCCGAGCCATTCACCCG
The DNA here is from genome assembly GCA_039935615.1 of Kofleriaceae bacterium. Classification (GTDB taxonomy): domain Bacteria; phylum Myxococcota_A; class Polyangia; order Haliangiales; family Haliangiaceae; genus JABFXX01. Next base: position 81,028 of record JBDTJY010000171.1, on the reverse strand, counting down.
CTTGCGCGGGCGGGACGCCGAACCGCTTGACGACCATCTCGGGCGTGTAGCGCGCGTCCTTGTTCGCGTCGTACCACCACACGCGATCGCTCACGAGCTGGCTGAACCGCTTGTCGATGCCGACGATCACGACATCATCGCCGGCGGCGAGCGCCTCGCGCGTGTACGCGGCGACGGTGCGGAGCTCGTCTCGCGCGACGACGACGTGGAGGCCGAGCGTCGCGCACAGCTCGGCGAGCCGCGGCAGTTGGTCGACCAGGATCGCCGGCCACTTCGCGCTCGCGGGCTCCGCCTCGATCACGGCGATCGCGCGCGCCGGCAGCTTGAACGCGAGCCCGCGCAGGATCGCGCGCGCGACCGCGAACAGCGCGTTGACCACGAGCCCGTCGGGCGCCTCGCGATCGGTCGGCACGACCTGGAACCCGCGCACGAGCAAGTTCGTAGCCGACGCGACGAGAGTGCGCTCCGACATGGCGTGGCGCGATCCTACTGCGGTATGCACGCGGTCGATGGGTCAACGCGTCGTGATCAGCGAGCTCGGCAAGCAACCGCTCGACGCGATCGATCAGTTCGCGTCGCTGGTCGACCAACCGATGCCGGATCCGGCAGGGTTGGGCGCGCGCGACGTCGTGGTCGCCGTCGCGAGTGCGACCGTCGGCTGGGTCGATCTGATCATGGCGGCGGGCCAGTACCAGCACGTCCCGAAGCCGCCGTACACGCCCGGGCTCGAGTACGCGGGCACGGTCGCGTGGGCCGGTGCCGAGACCGGGCTCGTGGTCGGTGCGCGCGTCGTGGTCGATCCGTTCCTCGCGGGTCCGCGGTCGCTCGGCGCGCATCGCGACGGTGGGTTCGCCTCGTTCGCGATCGCGCCGGTCGAAGCGGTGCACCCGATTCCCGGCGCGCTGACGTTCGATCAAGCGTGCAACCTCTTCGGCAACTACGAGACCGCCTATCACTGCTTGATCGCGCGCGGTCGGCTCGCGGCCGGCGAGACCGTGTTGATCCACGGCGCGTCGGGCTCGGTCGGGCTCGCCGCGGTCCACGTCGCGAAGCTGGTCGGTGCGACGGTGATCGCGACCGGGCGGTCCGAGGCGAAACTAGCGGTCGTCCAACAGCAAGGCGCCGATCACGTGATCGGCACGCAGGCGTTGCGCGACGACGTCAAGCGCCTCACGAACGGCCGCGGCGTCGACGTGGTCTACGACGGCGTCGGCGGTGACCTCTCGGCGGCGAGCCTGCGCTGTGTCCACTTCGGCGCGCGCTACTTGATCGTCGGCTGGGCCGCGACGCCGGGCGCGGTCAATCAGCTCCCGACGAACCTGATCATGATGAAGGGGCTCGACGTGCTCGGCTGCCCGACCGTGATCTCGACGGTCAACGATCCGTCGATCCGCACGGCGCGGCTCGCGCAGATCATGGCGTGGGTCACCGCCGGGCAACTGACGCCCTACGTGTCGCGCACGTATCCGCTCGCCGAGTTCAAGGCCGCGCTCCACGCGAAGTGGCGCGGCGACTTCGTCGGCGGCGCCGTGCTGCATCCCTAGCGCAGCGTCGACTCGAACAGCGCGAACAGCGTGTCGTAGTGCTTCTGGGTCGCCGCCGCGTCGTGGACCGGCGTATCCGAAGGCACCCAGCCGTGCTTCGCATCGTAGACCTCGATCGTGTGATCGACGTGCGCGTGGGTCAGCGCCTGGTCGAACGTCTTGATCTGCGCGGCATCGAAGCTGCGGTCTTCCTTGGCCGCGCCGATGTAGACCTTCGCTTTGACCTGCGCAGCGACGAGGTGCGGGCTGTCGGGCCCGTCGGTGACGAGTCCACCCGGGTGGTACGCCGCCGCGGCCGCGATCCGATCGGGGAACAACGCCGCCGCCGAGTACGCGAGCCGGCCGCCCATGCAATAGCCGACCACACCGACCTTCGGGACGTTCAGGAAATCGAGATACGCCGTCAGATCCTTCGTGACGTTCGCGGCCGTCATGATCGGAACGACGCGACCCCACCACGCCTTGCCGAGCTCCGGATCGCTGAACAACGTCTTCGGATCGGGAGCCTCGTACGTGCCGAGCCGATAGAACAGATCCGGCGCGACGACGCGATAGCCCTTCGCGGCGATCTTCGCGGCGACGTCCACGATCGCCGGCCGCATGCCGATGCCGTCGATCAGGAACAGGACGCTCGGACCCTGGTTGTCCCAGAACACCGCCGGCGCTTTACCGTCCGGGGTCTGGATCTCGATGTGGTTCATGGGCGCAGTATCGCTGATCGCGCGCGCGCCGCGGCTCGGCTTCATACCGCTTCGCGTCGTCAGATCACGGGGGACAGCATGACCACGTCGGGCGGGCTGTCCGTGCGCTCGCGGACCTTCGCGGTGAAGCCCTTGAACCACGCCTGGGTCTGGAACGCCGTGGCGACGTCCTCGTCGAAGTGGCCGACGTGGACGAAATGACGAGGATCCTTGGCGTCGCGGTAGGCGGTGTAGTCGGTCGTCCGGTGGTCGTTGCGCAGGTTGGTGACGAACTCGGCGACCAGCGGTAGGTAGGCCTCGACGTCGACGTCATCGCGGAGCCGGTACTCGAGGCGCATGTGCTTTCTCATGCCCCCAAGATGATCCAGCCGGGCGAAAAGATGCGCTATGCTGTGGCTACAGCGATGGCGGTGGAGTCCGCCGATACCCGCGTCCATCGGAGACGCCAATGACTCCTACAACTTCCGCGCAACGGCGGGTGTAGGACTCATGTTGAAAAAACTCCTGATCTGGATCGGACTCGGAGCGCTGGTGGGCGCGGCCAGCGGTGCGGCCTCGGCGCTGTTCCTGTGGTTGCTCGCGGAGGCGACGGCGTTCCGCGTCGACCACGAGACCCTGGTGTTCGCGCTGCCCGTGGCCGGCCTCGCGATCGGCGCCGTGTTCGCGCGGTTCGGCGCGTCGATCAAGGCCGGCAACAACCTCGTGATCGATACGATCCACGACGCCGGTCCGGAGATTCCGTTCCGGATGATGCCGATGGTGCTCGCGGGCACGGTGCTGACGCATCTGTTCGGCGGTAGTGCAGGGCGCGAGGGTACGGCGGTCCAGATGGGGGCGTCGATGGCCGACTGGCTCGCGCACCGCATCAAGCTGCCGCCCGCGTTGCGCCGCCAGTTGCTCGCGGCCGGGGTCGCCGGCGGGTTTGGCTCGGTGTTCGGGACGCCGATCGCGGGCACCGTGTTCGGGCTCGAGTTCGTGGTGCTCGGTCGGATCGAGTACGACGCGCTCGTGCCCGCCCTGGTCGCGGCGGTCGTCGGCGATCAGGTCACGCGCGGCTGCGGGATCGTACACACGGTGTATCCGACGCTCGCGGCGACGCCGCTGACCCCGCTGCTCGCGGTGAAGTGGCTCGCCGTCGCGGTCGCGGTCGCCGCCGCGAGCGCGGTGTTCATCGAGCTCACGCACTTCTTGAAGCGACGCGGCGAGCCCCTGCACCTCGCGTGGCGGATGGCGCTCGGCGGCGCCGTGGTCGTCGGCTTGTGGCAGCTCGTCGGCACGAGTGACTACCTCGGGCTCGGCGTGCCGGGCATCGTCCACGCGTTCGACACGCCGACCCCGGCGTACGTGTTCGCGCTGAAGCTACTGTTCACGGCGGTCACCCTGGGTGCGGGCTTTCTCGGCGGCGAGGTCACGCCGCTGTTCTTCATCGGCGCGACGCTCGGCGCGGCGCTCGCACCGCTGCTCGGCATTCCGCAGCCGCTCGCGGCGGGCGTGGGCCTCGCGGCGGTGTTCGGCGCCGCCTCGAACACGCCGCTCGCGCTGTCGGTCATGGCGGTCGAGCTCCTCGGAGCGAACGCCCTGCCGCACGTCGCGATCGTCTGCATCATGTCGTACGTGCTGGCCGGCCGGCGCAGCATCTACTCGGCGCAGCGCGACCGCGTGACCCGGCTGCGATTGGGAGATCCTGGCAACTCTGGGCGGAGTGGCGAACCGAAATAGCGGGCGCGCGTCGTAGAGGGATGCGGTGGTTATTGATCTTCCTCGCGGCGTGCGTGTCGGAGGTCCCACCGTCGACGCTGCCCGACTGGCACGCCGGCGCGGCCACCGGATGCCAGATCCTGCCGAGCGCGCACGGCGAGTCGAGGTTTCGCCATCGCGGGAATCGCGTGGCGCATCGGCTCGGCGAGCCGCGCCACCGCGGGATCGATCTCGTGACGAGCGAGCTCGCGACGACGCAGACGATCGAAGGCGACCTCGGCTACCTGGCGGTCGACAAGGGCATCGAGGACGAGGACGTCGAGATCTTCGCGTGCGAGACCACCGGCGCCACAGAGGCGTGGCACTCGCTCGGTGCGACGCGCAGCGACGGTGATGGTCACGTCGCGATCTCGCTCGCGGGTGCGGCGCGGTTACCGGCCGGGCTGCACTCGCTCTATCTCGCGGTCGCGGGCGATGGCAAGGGCGCCGGTTTTCTCGCCTACGTCGCGCCGATCGGTGCGGCGACATTCGTCACCGATGTCGATGGCACGTTGACCTCGACGGAGAACGGCATCGTCAAGGCGGTCCTGTTCAAGAGCGACCTCGACGATCAACCCGGGGCGCCGGCCGCGTTGCGCGCGCTCGCGAGCGGGATGCAGCCGATCTACCTCACCGCCCGACCGCACGCGTACCTCGAGCTGACGCGGCGCTGGCTGACGACGCACGGCTATCCGCGCGGTCCGATCCTGACGTCGGCGCACTTCGCACGGCCGGGCAGCGGCGCGCTCGAGCACAAGCGCCACCTACTCGCGGCGCTCGCGGCGGTCGGCGTGGTCCCCGAGCTCGCGATCGGCAATCGCGCGACCGACGTGCTCGCGTACGAGCACATCCCGCACGTGTTCGTGAAGATTCCCGGCTACACCGACGAGCTCGCACCGCTGGTCGCGCGCGGCCAGGCGATCGAGTTCTCGAGCTACGCCGACCTGCCGAGGCTCGTCACGGAATCATCCGGACGGCCTTCGCCGCCGTGACGTGGGAACATGCGGGACCGGACCACGCATGCGCTATCGAACGACCCGCTCCGGCCGTCTCGTCGACCTGGTGAAACAACACCTCGCCGTCGTCGCGATCGATCGCATCGGCCCGCTGATCGCAGAGGGGGCGATCGCGGTCGACGGCAACGTCGGCAAGATCAACGACCTCGTCGCGGCCGGCGCCGAGCTGTCGGTGCTCGCGCTGCCCGAGTCGCTCGTTCCGGAGGACGTGCCGCTCGTGATCCACTTCGAGGATGACGACCTCGTGATCGTCGACAAGCCCGCCGCGATCCACGTCCATCCGCTCGGCGAGCACCGCCGCGGCACGTTGCTCAACGCGCTGTTGTGGCACGCCGGTGCGCGCCCCGATCAACCGTGGGCGGCATGGCGACCGCGCCCGGCACACCGTCTCGATCGCGGGGCGAGTGGCCTCATCGCGATCGCGAAGCACGCCGCGGTGCACGATCGGCTGCGCGGTCAGCTCGCGGATCACTCGATGCTCCGGCGCTATCGCGCGACCGTCGACGGCCGGGTCGCGAGCGACGCCGGCACGATCGATCAGCCGCTCGGCCGCGATCCGACAAACGACTATCGCCGGGCGATCGTCGTCGGTGGCCAGCCGGCGATCACCCATTACCGGGTGGTCGTGCGCACTCCCACACACACGGTGCTCGAGCTCGAGCTCGCGACGGGGCGCACCCATCAGATCCGGGCGCATCTCGCCAGTCTCGGTCATCCGATCGTCGGAGATGTGCTCTATGGCGCAGCGCTGGGGACAACAGACACCATCGAGTTGCGCGCGGTCGAGCTTCAGTTGAACCATCGCGATCGTCGAGTCTGTTGCACCGCGTAACGATCAGAACGTAGGTCTCGACGACGTTTCAGGTTATGGTTCGAACATTCGGGGGCTCCACATGCGTCATCTCTGCGTGATCGCGTTTGCGCTTGCTGCGTGCGGTCCATCCAAGGTCAGTCATGGCGGAGGCGACGCGAGCTCCGGTGATGATTCTTCCGGACCGTTGCCGCACACGCTCGTGTCGCTCTCGGTGACGCCGCTCAATCCGCTGCTCGAGCTCGATCTCAACACGCCCGCGCTGCAAGGCTTCACGGTCACCGGCTCCTACGCCGACGACACCCAAGAAGATCTGACGGCGCAAGCGACGTGGGCCGTCGCGAACCCCGCGGTCGGTGCGATGACGGCGGCCGCGCTGTCGGTGCCGGGCTTCACCGTCGCGACCGCGGTGACGTCGAAGATCACCGCGACCGTCGACAACCTCGATGGCATCGCGCAGATCACGATCGTCGCGCATCGCCCGCAGGACTTCTTCTTCATCCTGCCGTACCAAGACACCGCCGGCACGATGACGCGGCCGCTGACGTTCGCGACCACGGTGCCCGCGCTCGACGTGTTCTTCCTCATGGATGTCACCGGATCGATGGCCGGTGAGATCAACGCGCTTCAAACCGCACTCACGGGGACGATCATCCCGGGCGTCCAGACTGCGGTCGCGAACAGCCAGTTCGGCGTAGGCGCGATGGCCGACTTTCCGCTCAGCCCCTACGGCACCGCGAATTGTGATCAGCCGTTCATGCTGAAACAAACGATCACGCCGACGACCTCGTTGGTGTCGACCGGCGTCGCCTCGCTTTCATCCGGGCCGGGCACACCGATCGGTTGCGGGAACGACCTTCCCGAAGGTGGGTTTGAATCGATCTATCAGGCGGCGACTGGCGAAGGTTTGACCGGCCCGAGCCCGACCAGCGTGCCGGCGAACCACACCGGCGTTGGTGGCGTCGGCTTCCGCGCCGGCACGATGCCGGTGATTGTCGCGATCACGGACGCACCGTCGCACGGCGTCGGCGAGACCACCACGTGCAACAGCGCTTCGAACGCGTACGCCGGTACCGTCGCGACCTTCGCCCATTCGCGCGCGCAGACCAAGACGGCGCTCGCCGGCATCTGCGCTCGCACCGTCGGCATCGCCGCGATTCCGACCACGAATAGCTGCAACGGCGTCGAGTACTTGACCGACCTCTCGACGTCCACGGGTGCGCGCGTGCCGCCTGTCGCGTGGGACTTCACGGGGACGCGCCCGACGGGCTGCGCGACCGGCCAGTGTTGCACCGGTCAGAATGGCGTCGGCCAGGCGCCCGATGGCAATGGACTGTGTCCGCTCGTGTTCCTCGCGACCTCCACCGGCTCCGGCGTCTCGGCGAGTGTGGTCACCGGCATCCAGATGTTGACGCGGTTCGCGACGTTCGATGTCACGCGCGTGGCGATGGGCGTCACCACCGACGTCAACGGCGTCGCGCTGCCCGCCGGTCACACGACCGCGGACTTCTTGAAGGCGATCGTGCCCGCGACATTCGTGCTGCCGCCGCCGCCGCCGGTGCTGCCGAACCCGACGATGGACGCGACCACGTTCCATAACGTGACGCCGGGCACGCAGGTCGGCTTCAACGTCGACGCGTTCAACGACTTCATCCCGCAGACCAGCGATGCCCAGATCTTCCACGCGACGATCCAGGTCCTCGCCGGTGGCTGTACGCCCCTCGATCAGCGCGACGTGATCATCCTCGTGCCGCCGGCGCCCGTCGTGATCAATTAATTGTAGACTGCCCCGATATGCGATCGCTCTTGCTTGGCCTGCTCGTGCTCTCCGCGTGCTCCGGCGATGACAACCTGCCGCCGCTCACGAGCGACACCTCGCTGAAGTGCCCGGCACCGGACGGCCTGCCGTTTCGCACCGAGTCGAGCGGCTGGCAACAGGCGGCGAACGAGACCCTCGTCGGCAACGATCCGCGCAACAAAGATCAAGCGTCGGACCTGCTCGGCAATCCCGGCGGGCTCGCCGCGAACGTCTTCATCGCCGACAGCGACGCGCCGTCGGCGACCATGGCCTATCACGGCGTCAAGGCGCGCACGACCGTGACCGGCGGCCTGTTCTCGACGGACCTGCCCGGCGAGAACGTCAGCTTGTGGAGCTACGACGGCACGGCGTGGGCGAGCGAGGGCACCGCCAAGACCGACGCGAACGGCGAGTACGACATCGGGGCGACGTTCACCGCCGCGAACAATCACCCGCTGTACTCGATGCTCGAAGCGGATGGCAGCTGCGCCGAGCACTACAACCTGCTGCTGCCGCCGGGCTCGAAGGTCGTGATCACCGACATCGACGGCACGCTGACGACCGACGACAGCCAGAGTCTGATGCAGATCCCCGACGCGACGTACGTGCCGCTGATGATGGGCGCCGCGAACACGATGCTGCAGGCGTGGGACGCGAAGAAGTATCCGATCATCTATCTGACGGCGCGGCCGCGCGTGCTGCGCGAAGAGTCGCGCGTGTGGTTGCGCGACGAGAGCTTCCCGACGGGGCCGTTGATCACCGCCAATGATGTCGAGGAGGCCTCGGCCTACAAGACGCTGTGGCTGCAGCGGCTGATCACGACGTTCGGCTGGGTGCCGGTCGCGGCGTACGGCAACGCGACGACGGACGTCACGGCCTACGAGAACGTCGGTATCGCGAAGGACATCACGTTCATCGTCGGGCCGCTCGGTGGTACCGGCGGCACGGTCGCGATTCCGAACATGGACTTCACGGCGCACATCGCCTCGTTCGTCGACGCGCAGCCCGATAACACGCCATAGCTTGCCGTCCGCAACCGGGCCGACCGGGCAGTGGCCGGCCGAGAGAGCCAGCGCTATGGTGGGTGCGTGCAGAAGCTCCGCCTCGACGTCTGGTCCGACATCGCGTGTCCCTGGTGCTACATCGGCAAGCGCCACCTCGAACAAGCGCTCGAGACCTTCGAGCACAAGGACGAGGTCGAGGTCGTCTGGCGCGCCTACGAGCTCGATCCGAGTGCGCCGAAGCAGCGCACCGAGGTCACGAGCAACGTCGAGCGGCTCGCGAAGAAGTACCGCGTGCCCGAGGCGCAGGCGATCGCGATGATCGATCGCGTGATCGGCGCCGGCACCGCCGCCGGGCTCGACCTCAAGCTCCACGCGACCAAGTCGGGCAACACGTTCGACGCGCATCGCGTCCTGCATTGGGCGCTCGAGCACGGCAAACAAGACGTGCTCAAAGAGCGGATGATGAAGGCGTACATGACCGAGGGCGTCGTGATCAGCGACCTCGACGTGCTGGTCGCGCTCGCGAAGGACGTCGGGCTCGACGAGGCCGAAGCGCGTGCCGTCGTCGACAGCGATCGCTACACCGCCGACGTGCGCGCCGACGAGGACCTGGCGCGCGAGCTCGGGATCACCGGCGTGCCGTTCTTCGTCCTCGCGAACAAGATCGGCGTGTCGGGTGCGCAGCCCGTCGAGACGATGAAGCAGGTGCTCGAGAAAGCCTGGGCCGAGCGCGTGCAGCTCGAGCCGTTCGCCGAGGGCGCCGCGTGCGGCCCCGACGGCTGTGCCTGAACGCTAGCTCGCGAACGGGGTCGGCGGCGGAGGCTCTGGCTCGGCGATCCACGAGTGCGCGATCTTACCCATCTGGGCGAGCGCTGCATCGCGGACGAGCTTGAGAGCGAGGCCGCCCATCAACCCCATCACGATGCCGCGCTCGGGATCGTCGACACGTTCGTGTTTGGTCGCGAGCCAGACGCCGGCCAGGGCACCGAAGGCGACGAGCGCCCAGGGATGCTCGACGAGCTTTTCGAGCTTAGGCAGGTGCATGGATCACCGTCGGATCATGCGCATCGCGAGATAGCCGATGCCGAAGGCGATCGCCAGCGCCGCGATCGGATGCTTCTTGATCTGCGAGCCGACGTACTCGACGCCGTTCATCGCGGAGTCCTTGACCGCGCCGGCTCTGTCGGCGATGCCGTGATCGAGCAACTCCTTGACGCTGTGCTTGAGTCCGTCGAGGCGGCCTTCAATTTCATTCGTGACATCTGCGGTCGAGAGCTTGGTCATGGCAGGTTCCTTTTCAGCGATTCAAGAGGTCGAGCTATTTCAAAAGGCGACGTGGAACGATCTCACCGGAGACCTGATCGTGTGGGTGCTTGGGCGTGATCGGCTTGCGTGCGACGTGCTCCGGCACGGCGAGTTGCGGCGTCCACCGCGGCTTGCGCATCGTCGGCAGGAGCTCGGTGACACCGAACTCGAGCTCGGCCGGCTGCACCACCTGGGTCTCGGGCTCGCTGCCCTCGATGATCGTGATCTCGAGCTCGTCGGCGGCCAGCTCGTCGACCGCATCGATCATCGCCTTCGTCAGGCGGCGAATGTCGACCGCCATCGGACGCTTGCTCGGATCCTTGTCGAGCATGCGATGGACGAGCTCGCACAGCGCGGCGGGTGCGGTGCACTTCTCGCTGATCGGCGCGGCCTTCGACGTGATGTGCTTGCACACGACCTCGGCGAGCGTGCGGCCGTCGAACGGTGGCTGCCCGGTCAGCGCTTCGTACGCGATCACGCCGAGCGAGTAGATGTCGCACGGTGCGGCGATGTGTTGACCGGAGGCTTGCTCCGGCGACATGTAGATCGGCGTGCCCGGCGTCATGCCTTCCATCGTGAGGCGACCGACCGGCCCGAGCCGCGCGACCCCCCAATCGATCAGGCGCATCGGATAGTCGCGATCGGCGGGCGTGAGCAGCACGTTGTCGGGCTTGAGATCGCGATGCACGATGCCGCGGGTGTGCACCGCGGCGAGCACGTCGGCGACATCGCCGAGCAGCATCGCGACGTCGGCCCACGGCATGCGGCCGAGCTCGCCGAGCTTCTGGGTCAGCGTGTCACCGTCGACGAGCTCCATCGCGATGTACGGCCGGTGATCCGGCAGGATGTTGCATTCGAAGATCCGGACGAGCCCGGGATGACGGATGTCTTCGAGGATCGAAGCTTCTTGCACCATGCGCGTCGCCATGCCGGGTTGCCGGCACAGCTCCGGATGCATGATCTTGATCGCCGCACGGCGCGGCAACACGCAGTGCGTGGCGCTGAACACCTTCCCCATCCCGCCGCGTCCGACCTCCTTCTCGATTCGATACGAACCGACCACACAGCCGGGTTCGAGGTCTGAATGAGGTTGGGGGGCGGACATGCAGGACGTGTTTGCAAACAGCTTGCCGGTTCGCAACCGGTGATCGTGCGAGGCGAATGTGGCTCTACCGCACGCTGGCACGCTGCATGAACACTCCGTCGGAAGTTCATGCAGAGCGAGTTCCGTGAAGGCGATGTGATCGGCGCCTACCGCGTCGAAGGCGTCGTCGGCAGTGGTGGCATGGGCACGGTCTACCGTGCGCACCACGCGCTCAGCGAGCGGGTGGTCGCAGTCAAGGTCCAGCGGAGCGACACCCAGCTCGGCGCGCAAGCACGCGAGCGCATGCTCCGCGAGGCGCAGATCCTGGCGACGCTGCCGCACGCCGGCGTGCCGCGGTTTCATGAGGTCGGGTTGCTCGACGATGATCGCCCGTGGATCGCGATGGAGCTCGTCGATGGAACCTGCCTCGCGACCCGCCTGCGCAGCGGCCGGATCGACGGCGCGCAAGCGCAGGCGATCGTCCTCGCGATCTCGAGCGTCCTCGCGGAAGCGCACGCGCGCGGCATCACGCATCGCGATCTCAAACCGGACAATATCTATCTCACACCTACCGGTGCCTACCCGGTGCGCGTACTCGATTGGGGCATCGCCCTCGACCAAACCAACGTGCGTCTCACGAACCACGACGAAGCGATCGGCACGCCGACGTACATGGCGCCCGAGCAGGCCCGCGGTGGTCCGACAGGTGGTCACTGCGATGTCTATGCGCTCGGCGTGATCGCCTATCACATGCTCGCCGGCACACCGCCGTTCGAGGGCAACACACCGGTGGAGATCCTACTCCAGCACTTCAACCGGCAGCTCCCGGCGCTCGCACCACGATGTCCCGACGTGGCGTACGGGCTCGTCGAGGTCGTCGAGCGCATGCTCGCGAAACGCTACGACCTGCGACCGGCGGCGTGCGAGATCGATCACGAGCTGAACGGCGCTGCTCGGAGGTCGGCGCCGTACGACACGTACGATCTTGGAGATCCGGTGGAGACCATCTCGACGGAGGCCGTGACCTCGAGGATCCGCATTCGCGGCTGAGCGCTGGTACGACACTTGTAACGTATCCGCACGTCATGGTTTCCCGTACGCTCCTAGACGTTAGAGACGCGATCAGTGCGCGAGTGGTGGCACGGTGTGCGGCCTCGCTCGGGGCTCCAGACCCCGGAGGACCGGCGAACCATGGTTGATTGGCAAGAGCTCGCATCGATACCTCACCTCGTGATCGCGCTCGATCTCGACGGGACGTTGGTCCCGTTCGCGCCGACGCCCCACGATGCGAAGATCGATGGCGATACCGCAGCGCTCGTCACCGCGCTGTCGAACACGCCGGGCGTCACGCTCGGCCTCGTCAGCGGGCGTCCGCGCGAGATGATGGAAGATCTGCCGGCGCGGTTTCCGAACGTCGCGCTCGCCGCGGAGCACGGGGTGTGGCGCTGTGGCAATGGCGTGTGGGAAGCGGCGCTGCCGCCGGTGCCGCAGCTCGACGAGATCGAGCGTTCGCTGCGATCGCTCGCGCAGCGCTACCAAGGCACGATCGTCGAGCGCAAATCGTGCTCGGTGTGTTTGCACTGGCGGTTGGTCGCGAGCACCGAGCACGCCGCGATCGCGACGGCGGCCGAGGTGCTCGTCGACGAATGGCTCGAGACCAACGGCGAGCTCGAGCGGTTGCCGGTCGTCGAGGCGATCGAGATCCGCCATCGCGCGGCGCACAAGGGCGTCGCGATCGCGTGGCTGCGCGGGCGCGGTCAGCCCGATGCGACGATGCTCGCGATCGGCGACGACACCACCGACGAAGACATGTTCGTCAGCTTGCGCGACCTCGATCTCGGGATCCTCGTCGCGATCGAACCGCGCTTGACGGCGGCGCGGTTTCGGTTGCCCGATGTCGATGGAGTGCACCGGTTCTTGCGCTGGCTCGTCGAGTCGCGCTCGAGGCGGCACGTGACGGATCCGGAGATCTCGCTCGCGCAGCCGGCCGGGCCGTACGGTGCGCCGACGCTCGTCGTCGCGTCGAACCGCCTGCCAAACCTCAGCGCGGGCCGCTCGAAAGAAGTCGGCGGCCTGGTCTCGGCGATCGCGCCGGCGCTGCACGAGACCGAAGGCATCTGGCTCGGCTGGAGCGGGCTCGAGCGCGAGCCCGGGTTACGCGTGCGGATCGAGCACGGCGATCCGGTGTCGCGCGCGCAGTTCGACTATCCGCCGACGTGGCGGCAGCGGTTCTACGCGGGGTTTTGCAACCAGAGCCTGTGGCCGGTGATGCACGGGTTCGTCGGTCGCGTGCGCTACGTCGACGACGAATGGATGTGCTACCAGCAAGTCAACCGCGCGTACGCGCAAGCGGTGACCCAGATCGGCGGCGACTCCGCCGAGGTCTGGGTGCAGGACTTTCATCTCATGCTGGTCGCGCGTGAGCTCGAGGCGCTCGGTCACACCGGCCGGCGCGGCTTGTACCTGCACGTCCCGTTCATGCCCCTCGACATCTTCAGCACGATGCCGTGGTCGAACGAGGTCGCCGACGGCCTGCTGCGGTTCGATCTGATCGGCGTGCAGTGCGAGCGCTGGCGCGACAACTTGATCGCGACCGCGAAGGGGCTGCTCGGCACGGATGCCGGCAAGCGGGCGGCCGAGATCGTACGGACGATTCCGGTCGGCATCGAACCGGATCGGATCGCGGAGGCTGCGAGGAGTACCGCGACGACCGAGCTCGGCTCGTACGAGACGATGCTCGGCGACCGCAAGCTGATCCTCGGCGTCGATCGCTTGGACTATTCCAAGGGCATTCCGGAGCGGCTCGAGGCGTTCGCGCGGATGCTCGAGCGGTTCCCGGAGTGGCGCGGCAAGGTCTCGCTGATTCAGGTCTCGGTGCCGACGCGCGCGGACGTTCCCGACTACGCCGAGCTGCGGTCGCGCGTCGAGGCGCTGGTCGGCCGGATCAACGGCGCCTACGGCGAAGCCGATTGGACGCCGGTGCGCTACCTCTATCGCTCGTACGATCAGGACACGCTCGCGCGGTTGTATCGGTTCGCGGATGTCGGACTCGTGACACCGTTGCGCGACGGCATGAACTTGGTCGCGAAGGAGTTCGTGGCGGCGCAGGATCCGGCCGATCCGGGCGTGCTCGTGTTGTCGAAATTTTGTGGTGCCGCCGAACGTATGATCGACGCGATCGTCACGAATCCGTATCACGTCGATGGCGTGGCGACGGATCTCGATCGCGCGTTGCGCTGCGAGCTCCCCGAACGGATCGTGCGCAACGATGCGTTGCGGTGCGTCGTGTGGGATGACACCGCCGCGGCCTGGACCCGCTCGTGGCGCGCGGCCCTGCACCGGCCCGATCGCGCGCCGCAGGTTCGAACCGGCACGCCCCGTTTGTAGCTGTTAGACTTCCTGGAGTCGGAGAACTGGCCGAGCCGCGCGAGCTGTCTCCGGGCACGATACTCGACGACAAGTATCGCATCGACGGGCTGCTCGCCGTCGGTGGGATGGGGGCGGTCTACGTCGGCACGCATACGAAGCGTCAGGTCACAGCAGCGGGGACAGCAGGCGCGCCCCTGACTGGAACAGGCGCGGGAAGAACGTCAGGTCCGCGAGCGCCTCGGCCTTGACCTCGCCGCACTGCTCGAGGTCGCGCGTGAACGCCGCGGCGAGCTGCGTGTTGAGCGTGTGGCCGTAGATCACCGCCGCGATCTCGAAGTCGAGGCGGAAGCTGCGGTTGTCGAGGTTCGCACTCGCGACGATCGCGACATCGTCATCGATCACCATCGTCTTCGAATGCACGAACCGCGGCGTGTACTCGTAGAGCTTGACGCCGGCCGCGACGACCTCGGGGAAATAGCTGCGCGCCGCGAGATCGACGAACCGACTGTCGCCCTTCGCCGGCACGATCAAGCGCACGTCGACACCGCGCATCGCCGCGGAGATCACGGCGGCCAGGATCGCGTCGTCGGGCACGAAGTACGGCGTCGTCAGCCACAACCGGTGCACCGCGCCGTTGATCGCCGCGAAGTACATCTTGTGGATCGCGAACACCCCGAGGTCGGGTCCCGACGAGATGATCTGCACGACATCGCCACCGACGGCGGTCGGCGTCGGGAAATACTGCTCCTCGAACGGCAGCAGCTGGCCGGCGGCATACAGCCAATCCTCGACGAAGATTCGTTGCAGCGCGCGTACCGTCGAGCCGACCAGCTTGACGTGGGTGTCGCGCCACGCGGTCGCGCCGCTGAACTCCGAGGTCTCGTCGTCGGCCATGTTCATGCCGCCCATGAACCCGACGCGGCCGTCGCAGATCACGATCTTGCGATGCGAGCGAAAGTCGGCGCGCCGCCGCCGCATCCCGAACAGCGACACCGGGTTGAACCAGGTGACCTCGCCACCCGCCGCGACGAGCTCCTTGAAGAACTTCCGGTTGGCGTGCGACGAGCCCGTGCCGTCGACGATCACGCGGACCTCGATGCCGGTCTTCGCGCAGTCGATCAGCTGGTCGCGCAACCGCTTGCCGCTGTGGTCGTTCTCCCAGATGTAGTACTCGCAATGGACGTGGTTCTTCGCGGCCGCAATCGCCTCGGCGATCGCGGCGTAGGCCTCGCGACCCTCGCAGTACAGCTCGACCTGTTCGGCATGGAGCGGCGGCGGTTCTCCGGCGGAGATACCGATGCGCGCGAGCTGTTCGCGATGGCGAGTCGGTGACTCGACCGTGATCTCCTGGAGCGCGCCCTGCGCTTCGTCGACGAGCTTCTTGGTCAGCCGGCGGCGCAGCGCGCGCCGCTTCAAGCGCAGCGGCCCGATCAGCCGATATACGACGTAGCCGAGGATCGGCAGGAACGCGAGGACCATCATCCACGCGATCGTCGCGGCCGGCGAACGCCGCTGCAGCACGATCACGACCGCCATCACGATCGCCCAGACTGCGAACGCGACCGTGATCAGTAGATGTGGGCCCGTCACGGGGCCATCCTATCCGCATGAAGATCGGAGTCGCGGTCGATCACGCAGGTTTCCCACTCAAAGCACGCGTGATCGAGGTCGTGCAGCGCCTCGGTCATGAAGTCCTTGACCTGGGAACCAACTCGACCGATCCGGTCGACTATCCCGATTACGCGAAGGCGCTCGGCGACGCCGTGATCGCGCACAGCGTCGACCGTGGCGTCCTGCTGTGTGGCAGCGGCGTCGGCGCGTCGGTCGCCGCGTGCAAGCTCAAGGGCATCCGCGCCGCGGTCTGTCACGACACGTACTCGGCGCACCAGGGCGTCGAGCACGACGACATGAACATCCTCGTCATGGGCGCGCGCATCATCGGGCCCGAGCTCGTTCCCGAGCTCGTCACCGCATTTCTCGGCGCGCGCTTCTCCAACGAGCCGCGCCACGTGCGTCGCCTCGCGAAGATCGCCGCGATGGAACGCTAGCCCTGCCGGTTCTTCATCATCATCGCCATCATCATCGGCATCATCTGGTCGCTGCTGTTGCCTTGATTGTTCTGGGCGAGGCTCGAGATCGAGCTCTGTAGTTGCGTCACGGTCTGGAGCAGCGCGGCGCTCTGGTCTTGGGTACCGCCCCCAGAGGCGCATCGCACCGCACCTCCGGTGACGCCGCGGAGGTCCGACGGAGAGATCGAGACAAAGGGGCTTTGGGTCATGACCTTCCTATCAGCACCCGCCGTGCCACGCGGGAGGCGACGCGATTCCAGGATCATGGGAGCGCCTGCGTCGTCGCCGGGGACCAAACCCTCAGGCATACGCAGGGCCCGGTAGACGGCTAGTGGGGCTTCCTTCCCGAAATGTTTCAGCGGCTTATCAGTGACTCGGCACGAGCTCGCGCCAGCTATTGCCCTCGCGCCCCATCATCTCGTCGGCCGCCGCGGGACCCTGCGTGCCGTCCTCGTAGACGTGGACGCCCGGCGTGGCTTCCCAGACCTGGATCACGGGCTGGATCAGCTCCCACGCGCGATCGACGGAGTCGCGCCGATTGAACAGCGTCGCATCGCCACGCATGCAGTCGAGCAGCAACCGCTCGTACGCCTCGGAGATCGGGCGATTGAACGCATCGGCGTACGTCATGTTCATCACGACGTTGCCGACGTTGATGTTCTCGCCGGGGACCTTCGCGACGAAGCGCAGCGAGATGCCCTCGTGCGGCTGGATCCGCAACGTGAGCACGGCCGGCTGGAGCACCGAGCCCGCGGCCTCTTCTTTGAACAGCACGAGCGGCACCGACTTGAAGTGGATGTTGACCTCGGTGAGGCGCTCCGCGAGCTTCTTGCCGGCGCGCAGATAGAACGGCACGCCCTGCCAGCGCCAGCTATCGATCATGAAGCGCATCGCCGCGTAGGTCGGCGTCTGCGAATCCGGCGCGACGCCTTGTTCGTCGCGATACGAGCGGTACTGGCCGCGCACGCAGAAGTTCGCGACGTCGTTGAGCGTCATGTTGCGGACCGAGCGCAGGACCTGCGATTTCTCGTCGCGCACGTCGTCGGCGGCGAACGACGCCGGCACCTCCATCGTGACCAGCGACATCACCTGGAGCAGGTGGTTCTGGATGATGTCGCGCACGACGCCGGTCTGCTCGTAGAACGCGCCGCGACCCTCGATGCCGATCGACTCGGCCGCGGTGATCTCGACGTGGTCGACGTGGTTGCGATTCCACAGCGGCTCGAAGATCGAGTTGCCGAACCGCAGCACCAAGATGTTCTGAACGGTCTCTTTGCCGAGGTAGTGATCGATGCGATAGATCTGCGATTCGTCGAGGTACTTGCCGATCATCTCGTTGAGGGCGCGCGCGCTCGCGAGGTCGCGACCGAACGGTTTCTCGACGATGACGCGACAGCCGGGGACGCTCGGGCCCTGGACCTTCTTGTCGATCAGCTTGTGCTTCTCGAGCTTCTCGAGGATCCCCGAGAACGCCGACGGCGGCGTCGAGAAATAGAACACGGTGTTCTTCGCACCCTTGGTCCGGGCGACGGCGAGTCGCTCCTTGAGCTTCTCGAACGTCGCGTCGTCGCTGAACTCGCCGCCGACGTAGTCGAGCAGGCTCGCGTACTTGTCCCACGCGGCCGGCTCGACCTTCTGGCGCGAGAATTCCGCGACCTTCGGCTTCATCGCATCGGCGAACGCCTGCGCCGAGAGCGCGCCGCGCGACACGCCGATGATCGCGGTCGGATCGCTCATCGACTGATCGATCATCAGGTTGAACAGTGCCGGCGCGAGCTTGCGACCGCTGAGATCGCCGGTCGCACCGAAGATCACGATCGCGGTGGGGTCGGGCTTGCGCCGCTTCGTCGAGACCGTTCCGAGGATCTCGCCAACGACCGAGTTGCTGGGAGGCTTGCGCTTGGGTTGTTCCGCCATAATTTCCTACAGGAGGGTTGCACGGTGTGCCGCGCCGAGGAGCGCCGCACGCGGTTCGAGGGCGACGCGCACCGACAGCGCACGCGTCCAGGTCTGAAAGCGGCCCTTCGCGGTGAGCCGAGCGAGCAGCGCGCCGGTCTGCAGCGCCGGCAGGATCTTCGGTGGGATGCCACCGCCGATGATGATGCCGCCGGTCGCGAGCCCGCGCAGCGCGAGGTTCCCGGCTTCGGCGCCGAGCACGTCGACGAACATCGCGAGCGCTCGCACCGCGCAGGTGTCGTGGTTCGCGAGCGCCGCCTTCGTGATCGCGGCGTTCTTGTCGCCGGTCGTCAGCTCGGCGGTCAGCCACGGCGGCTCGGTCGAGTCGGCTTGCGTGCGGCAGAAGTCGTAGAGGTCGGCGATGCCGTGACCGGAGAGCACGCGCTCGTAGCTGACGTGCTCGCCGTAGAGGCCGCGCAGATAGCGCAACAGCCGGATCTCTTCCTCGCTGCCGGGCGCGAAGTCGGCGTGGCCGCCCTCGGAGGGCAGGGCGCGATAGTCGCGGCCGTCGTGGAGCAGCGTCGCTTCGCCGAGGCCCGTGCCCGGTGCGATCACGGCGATCGTCGCGCGCGCCGGCCGCTCGCCGTGCTGGAGCACCGCGAACGAGCTGTCCGGAATCACGAGCATCCCGAGCGCGGTCGCTTGCAGATCGTTCTGCAGCTCGACGGTCGCGCCGCCGAGCAGCGTGGTCAGCGACGCGGTCGCGATGGTCCACGGGAGGTTCGTGATCTTCGCGACGCCGTCGACCACCGGGCCGGCGACGCCGAAGCACGCGGCGCGCACCGAGCCAGGTGCGAACTTCTCGACGATCTGTTCGAGCGACGACCAATCGCCACTCTGCTCCGTCGCTTCGCGTTGGATCGCGCCATGGTCATCGCACAGCGCGAGCGTGGTCTTGGTCCCGCCGATGTCACCGGCGAGGATCAAGCGAGCTTGGCTCCGGCGGCCTCGTCGATCAGCCACACCGTGTCGACACCGGTGACCAGCGACGACGGATAGCGCTCGTTCGGGCCCTTCTGGACCTGCGCGAGCGTGTCGGCCTTGTCGGCGCCACCGACGAGGAACCGCACGTGGCGCGCGGCATCGATCACGGGGAACGTGATCGTGAGGCGCGTCGTCGGACCTTTGGTCAGCGGCGAGTCGCACGCGTTCGCGATCACGTAGCTGGTCTTGTCGCGCACGCCGGGGCTGTTCGGGAACAGCGACGCGGTATGGCCGTCGGGGCCCATGCCGAGCCACACCAGATCGAAGATCGGCGGTGCGCCGAGCGCTCCGACGAGCGCTCGCTCGTAGTCGGCCGCCGCCTGGATCGGAGGGCGCTCGCCCTCGAGGCGGTGGATGTGCGCGGGATCCAGGCCGAGCGGATCGATCAGGTGCTGCTTCGTCATCCCGTAGTTCGAATCGGGATGATCCGGCGGCACCGAGCGCTCGTCGCCCCACCACAGCTCGACGCGCTCCCACGGCACGGCGGCTCGCTCGAGGGCGAGCACGTCGAACAACTTCTTCGGCGTCGAGCCGCCTGACAGCGCGACGTGAAAGGTACCGGTCGACGCCTTCACCAGCTCGATGAAGTCGTCGGCGGCCGCGCGCGACAGCGCCTCGAGATCGGCGAACTTCCTGAACCTCATCCGCCGGCGGGCTTCTCGACGTGACCGCCGAACTGAAAGCGCATCGCCGACAACAGCTTCTCCGCGAACGAGTGGTCCTGGCGCGAGCGGAAGCGCGTGAACAGCGAGGCGGCGATGACATCCGCCGAGACGTTCTCTTCGATCGCGGCCATCACGGTCCAGCGGCCTTCGCCGGAGTCCTGGACGCTACCGGCGAACTTCTTGAGCTGCGGATCGTCGACGAGCGACTTCGCGGTCAGATCGACGAGCCACGACGACAGCACGCTGCCGCGGCGCCAGACCTCGGCGATGTCCGAGACCGGCAGCTCGAAGCGATGCTGCTCCTCGACGCTGGCGTTGTTCGCGCCCTTCATGATGTCGAAGCCCTCGGCGAGCGCCTGCATGATTCCGTACTCGATGCCGTTGTGGACCATCTTGACGAAGTGGCCGCTGCCGACGGGACCGCAGTGCAGGTAGCCATCCTCGGCGGTGCCGCCCGTGATCTTCTCGCGGCCGGGCGTGCGCTCGACCTCGCCGCGACCGGGCGCGAGCGTCTTGAAGATCGGATCGAGGCGCTGCACGATCTCTTTCTCGCCGCCCATCATCAGGCAGTAGCCGCGCTCGAGGCCGTACACGCCGCCCGACGTTCCGGCGTCGACGTAGTGGATACCCTTCTCCGCGACCATCTTCGAGCGGCGGATGTCGTCCTTGAAGAACGAGTTGCCGCCGTCGATGATCGTGTCGCCGGCCTCCATCTTGCTCATCAGGTCGACGACGCATGATTCGGTCGGCGCGCCCGACGGCACCATGATCCAGATGTGGCGAGGCTTCGGCATCGCCGCCACCATCGCCGCGATCGAGTCGGCGCCGGTCGCGCCTTCGCCGGCGAGGCTCTTGACCGCGTCCGCACT
This sequence comes from Kofleriaceae bacterium, assembly GCA_039935615.1. Taxonomy (GTDB): domain Bacteria; phylum Myxococcota_A; class Polyangia; order Haliangiales; family Haliangiaceae; genus JABFXX01. The sequence goes on along the minus strand of JBDTJY010000171.1, from coordinate 60,116 downwards.
ACGGTCGTACGCCACGATCTTGTGGCCATTGTGCATGAGCCGACGCGCCATGTTGGCGCCCATCCGGCCGAGTCCGATCATTCCGAGCTGCATCTTCGGTCTCCTTACTTTTTGGCGAGCTGCGCCTTCGCAGCGGCGACGATGTTGTCGGGCGCGAAGCCAAACTTGGTTTGCAATTCTTTGAGCGGTGCTGAGGCGCCGAACGTCCGCATCGTGATCATCGCGCCGGTCCGACCGACGTAGCGCTCCCAGCCGAAGTTCGAGGCCTGCTCGACGACGACGCGCGCCGTGATCGCCGGCGGCAACACCGCATCGCGATACGCCGCGTCTTGCTCCTCGAACAGCTCCCACGACGGCATCGAGACGACGCGCGACTTGACGCCGGCGGCGACGAGCTTCTCGTGCGCCGCGATGCACAGGCCGACCTCGGTGCCGGTGCCGATCAGGATCACGTCGGGCTGATCCGAATCCGCGACGATATACGCGCCCTTGTGGAGGCCCGCGGCCGGCGCGTACTTCGTGCGATCGAGCGTCGGCATCGCCTGGCGCGATAGCACGAGCACGACCGGATGGTGGCGCGACTGCGCGATCCACCGCCACGCTTCGACGACCTCGTTCGCATCGCCGGGACGGAACACGATCAGGCCGGGAATCGCGCGCAGCGACGCGAGGTGCTCGATCGGCTGATGGGTCGGGCCATCCTCGCCGACGCCGATCGAATCGTGCGTGAAGATGTGGATGACCGGAATCTCCATGATCGACGACAGCCGGATCGACGGCCGCGCGTAGTCGCTGAACACGAAGAAGCCCGAGCCGTAGACCCGCAGCTTCGACAGCGCCATGCCGTTGAGCGCCGCGGCCATCGCGTGCTCGCGGATGCCGAAATGGAAGTTGCGCCCGCCCGGCGTTGCCCTTTCGAAGTCACCGGCGCCGTCGAACGTGAGGCGGGTCAGTGTCGACGGTGCGAGATCGGACGAACCACCCATCAGCCACGGGATATTCTTCGCGAGCGCGTTCAACACCGTCTGCGACGACTGGCGACCCGCGAGGCCTTTCGGATCCGCCGCGAACACCGGCAGGTCCTTGTCCCACCCTTCGGGCAGCTCGCGCTTCTGCATCCGCGCTTGCTCTTCGGCGAGCTGCGGGAACTCCTTCTTGTACGCGTCGAACATCGCGGTCCACGCGGCGTGGGCCTTCTGCGAGCGTGCACCGAGGTGCGCTGAAAAATGCTCGTAGACCCCGTCGGGCACGAGGAACTTGGCATCCTCGGGCCAGCCGTACTGCTTCTTGACGTACTTGATCTCGTCCTCGCCGAGTGGCGAGCCGTGGACCGAGTGCGTGTCTTGCTTGTGCGAGCCCCAGCCGATGTGGCTGTCGACGATGATCAGCGTCGGCCGATCGGTCGTCGCCTGGAACGTCGCGAACGCGCGCTTCAACATCTCGACGTCGTTCGCGTCGCCGACGCGCGTGACGTTCCAGCCGAAGCCGATGAACTTCGTCGCGATGTCGTCGGAGAACGCGAGCTCGGTGCGGCCCTCGATCGTGATGTGGTTGTTGTCGTAGATCCAGCACAGCTCGGACAGCCCGAGGTGGCCGGCGAGCGACGCGGCCTCCTGCGAGACGCCCTCCATCATGCAGCCGTCGCCGCCGATCGCGTAGACATCGTAATCGTACAGCGAGTAGCCCGGCTTGTTGAAGTGCGCCGCGAGCCAGCGCCGCGCGATCGCCATGCCGACGCTCGTCGCGAAGCCCTGACCGAGCGGACCGGTCGTGGTCTCGACGCCCGAGGTCCAGCGATACTCCGGGTGACCCGGGCACTTGCTATCGAGCTGGCGAAACTTCTTGATGTCGTCGAGCGAGACCGACGGCGTGCCGAGCGCTTCGTATTTCGGATTGACCGCCTGGGTCTTGGTCAAGTGGAGCACCGAGTACAGCAGCATCGAGGCGTGACCGGCCGACAGCACGAAGCGATCGCGGTTCGGCCAGATCGGATCGACCGGGTCGAACGCCAGGACGTGGTTCCACAGCGTGTACGCCACGGGAGCGAGCGCCATCGGCGTTCCGGGATGCCCTGAGTCCGCGGCTTGCACCGCATCCATGCTGAGCGTGCGGATCGTGTTGATCGAAAGAAGATCGAGCTCGGCCTCGGTCATAAATGAAGACGCCCCCGGCCCGAACATCGCACGTTCTCTCGGCTCAGTCTTTCGGGCGCCGAGTCTTGTAGAGGTTGATCAGGCCGTTTGTCGAAACGTCGTGCGACGTCACCGGCGCGACACCTTCCAACTCCGGAAGAATCTTTTGCGCGAGCTGCTTGCCGAGCTCCACACCCCACTGGTCGAACGAATAGATGTTCCACACGATGCCCTGCGTGAAGATCTTGTGCTCGTACATCGCCACGAGCGCGCCGAGCGTTTTCGGCGTGATCCGTTGGACGATCATCGACGTCGTCGGGCGATTGCCGGTGAACGTCTTGTGCGGCACGAGCGCGTCGATCTGATCCGCCGGCAGCTGCGCAGCGACGAGCTCGGCGCGCGCTTCCTCGGGCGTTTTGCCCCGCATCAACGCCTCGGGTTGCGCGAAGAAGTTCGCGAGCAGGATGTCGTGGTGGTGGCCGATCGGATTGAACGTCTCGACGGGTGCGATGAAGTCGCACGGAATCGTGCGCGTGCCCTGATGGATCAGTTGATAGAACGCGTGCTGGCCGTTGGTGCCGGGCTCGCCCCAGATCACCGGGCCGGTCGAGTAGTCGGTGATTCGCGCACCGCTCTTGTCGACGCCCTTGCCGTTCGACTCCATGTCGCCCTGTTGGAAGTAGGCGCTGAAGCGATGCATGTACTGGTCGTACGGCAGGATCGCGTGGGTTTCGGCGCCCCAGAAGTTCGAGTACCAGACGCCGAGCATGCCGAGGATGACCGGCAGGTTCTGCTCGATCGGCGCGGTCCGGAAGTGCTCGTCCATTTCGAAGTTGCCGGTCAGCAACTCCTCGAAGTGATCCATGCCGATCACGCACGCGATCGACAGGCCGATCGCGGACCACAGCGAGTAGCGACCGCCGACCCAATCCCAGAACTCGAACATGTTCGCGACGTCGATGCCGAACGCGGCGACCGCCTTCGCGTTGGTCGACAGCGCGACGAAGTGCTTCGCGACCGCGTTCTGGTCTTTGAGTGTGTCGAGCAGCCACGCGCGGGCGGACGTCGCATTCGTGATCGTCTCCTGCGTGGTGAACGTCTTGCTCGCCACGATGAACAGCGTCGTCGCCGGATCGAGGTGACGCACGGTCTCGGCGAGGTGGGTCGAGTCGATGTTCGAGACGAAGTGCGCCCGCAGGTTCTCTTGCCAGTACGGACGCAGCGCCTCGGTCACCATCACCGGGCCGAGATCCGAGCCACCGATACCGATGTTGACGACGTCGGTGATCTGCTTGCCGGTGTGACCTCTCCAGCGACCGCCGCGGAGCCGCTCGGTGAAGTCGCGCATCTTCGCGAGCACCGCGTTGACCTCGGGCATGACGTCTTTGCCGTCGACGAAGATCTGCCGGTTCGAGCGATTGCGCAGCGCCGTGTGCAACACCGCGCGGTGCTCGGTGCCATTGATCTTGTCGCCGTTGAACATCTTGTCGCGCCAGCCGGTGACGTCGGCTTGGTTCGCGAGCGCGAACAGCAGCTTCAGTGTCTCGTCCGTGGTGCGGTGCTTCGAATAGTCGACGAAGATTCCACACGCCTCGTGCGACATCTTCGTGAAGCGCTGCGGATCCGCCGCGAACAACTCGCGCATGGTGGTCGATTGCAGCGTCGCCTTGTGGGCAACCAGGGACTTCCAAGCAGGAGATGCCGTGAGCGCCATGGCCCGAGAGCAGACCACAACGACACGAGCGCGGCTATCGATGGTACGGATCGTTTGTGGACGCCGCGTACACCAGAGCGCTCGCGCAGCAGTACCCGACGATCGAGCACGCGATCGCCGAGCTCGCGAATCTCGAAGCGATCCTGCGCTTGCCGAAGATGACGGTGCACGTGGTCAGCGATGTCCACGGCGAGTACGTCAAGTTGCGCCAGGTGATCAACAACGCATCCGGATCGCTGCGCCCGTTCCTCGAGAAGATCTTCCTCGGGCAGCTCTCCGCGGCGGAGCTCGGCGAGCTGCTGACGGTGATCTACTATCCGCGCGAGTCGTGGTTGGCGCATGGCGGCGACCTGATGACGTTCGTCGGGCACGCGGTCACGATCATTCGCGAGCTCGCGCGGCGCTATACGATCAAGCACGTCGAGAAGATCATTCCAGATCCGCTCGACCCGGTGCTGCGCGAGCTGATCTTCTCGAACCAGCTGACCCGCACGCCGGAGTTCATCGCAGCGCTCGTCGATCCGTTCGTGCGTCACGATCGGTCGATCGAACTGGTGCGCTTGCTCTCGCGGATCATTCGCAACCTGGCGGTCGGCGAGTTGATCGTCGCCGGTGACCTCGGCGATCGCGGACCGCGGCTCGACAAGGTGATCGAGTTGCTCGAGCAACAGCCGAACGTCGAGGTCACGTGGGGCAACCACGATGCGAACTGGCTCGCCGCGATGCTCGGCCAACCGGCGGCGGTGGCGACCGTCGTGCGGCTGTCGCTGCGCTATCAGCGGATCGCGCAGCTCGAAGAGGGCTTCGGGATCTCACTCGATCCACTCGCGCAGCTCGCGCGCGACGCGTACGGCGACGACGACGCGGCGCAGTTCAAGGTCAAGGGCGATGCCGGTGCGAACACGCTGCTCTACGCGCGCATGCAGAAGGCGATCGCGATCATCCAGTTCAAGCTCGAGGGCGCGTTGTTCCAGCGCCATCCCGAGTGGCAGCTCGCGCACCGCGACGTGCTGCGCGCGATCGATCCGAGGGCCGGCACGGTCACGCTGTACGGCGTGACGTATCCGCTGGTCGATACCAAGCTCCCGACGATCGACTGGGCCGATCCGGACAAGCTGAGCGCCGGCGAACAAGCGTGCATCGATGCGTTGGCCACCGCGTTCATCGCATCGCCGACGCTGTGGCGGCAGTGGTCGTTCGTCGCGTCACACGCGCAGATGTCGTTGCGGCGCGATCGCTGCGCGATCTTTCACGGCTGCGTGCCGGTCGACGCGGCCGGCAACTTCTTGCCGTTCACGGTCGACGGCGTGCCGCTCGCCGGCAAGGCGCTGTTCGATGCGCTGGGGCTCGTGATCCAGCGCGGCCTGCGCAAGCGCGCGATGGCCGACCTCGACACGATCTTCTATCTGTGGACCGGGCCGCTCTCGCCGTGCTTCGGCAAGGACCGGATGACGACGTTCGAGCAGTACTTCGTCGCCGACAAAGCGACGCACGAAGAGGTCAAGAACCCGTACTTCAAGCTGCTCCACGACAAGGCGTTCTGCGCGCGCGTGTTGACCGAGTTCGGCGTCGATCCCGAGCACGGCTACATCATCAACGGCCACGTGCCGGTCAAGCTCGACGCCGGCGAACAGCCGGTCAAGGCCAGCGGCCGCGCGATCACGATCGACGGCGCGTTCGCCGCCGCGTACGGCGACAAGGGCTTCTCGCTCGTCCTCGACGCGGAGCGGATCTACCTCGCGCAACACCACCACTTCGAGAGCGCCGATGCGGCGGTCACGCGCGGCGAAGACATCGTGCCGACGGTGTCGGACGTCGAGGTCTATGCGGCGCCGCGACTCGTCGGCCAGACCGAGACAGGCGACGACCTCCGCGCGCGGATCGCGGGGCTCGAGGACTTGATTCACGCGTTCGAGACCAACACGGTGCGAGGAGGCCAGCGATGACGACTCTCTTGGAGCAACTCAGCAGCATGACGGTCGCGGTGTGCGACACCGGCGATCTCAAATCGATCGAGAAGTTCAAGCCGCAAGACGCGACGACGAATCCCTCTCTGATCACCGCCGCCGCGCAGATGGCGGAGTACGGCGATGTCGTCGAGGGCGCGCTCGAGTGGGGCGAGAGTCAGGCGAACGGCGATGACAAGAAGGTGATCGCCCTCGCGCTCGATCGGCTCGCGATCGAGTTCGGGCTGCGCATCCTCGAGATCGTGCCGGGTCGCGTGTCGACCGAGGTCGATGCCCGGCTGTCGTTCGACACCCAGAAGACGGTCGAGAAGGGCCGCTACCTGATCTCGCAGTACAACGCCGCGGGCATCAAGAACGAGCGCGTGCTGATCAAGATCGCGTCGACGTGGGAAGGCATCAAGGCCGCCGAGATCCTCCAGAAGGAGGGCATCAACTGCAACCTGACGCTGCTGTTCGGCATGCACCAGGCGGTCGCGTGTGCCGAGGCCGGCGTCCGGCTGATCAGCCCGTTCGTCGGACGGATCCTCGACTGGTACAAGAAGGCCGAGGGCAAGGACAGCTATCCCGCGGCCGAGGATCCGGGCGTGGTCTCGGTGACGAAGATCTTCAACTACTACAAGAAGCACGGCTACAAGACGCAGGTCATGGGCGCGAGCTTCCGCAACCTCGGCGAGATCACCGAGCTCGCCGGTTGTGACTTGCTCACGATCGCGCCGAACTTCCTCGGCGAACTGTCGTCGAAGGAAGGCACGCTCGAGCGCAAGCTCGACCCCGCCAAAGCGATGACGATGGACCTGCCAAAGCTGACGTACGACGAGGCCTCGTTCCGCAAGGCGCACGAGGCCGACAAGATGGCCCACGAGAAGCTCGAGGAGGGCATCTCCGGCTTCTCGAAGGCGATCCTCGCGCTCGAGAAGCTCCTCGAGGAGCGCTATCGCGCGATCCATCGCAAGACCCGCGCGGGTGCGGCCGCGCACGAGTTCTTCAAGGCGTTCGACCTCGATGGCGATGGCTTCATCACGCGCGAGGAGTGGGGTGGGTCGCACGAGGTGTTCGAGGCACTCGACGTCAATCACGACGGCAAGATCTCGCCCGAAGAGATGGCGGCCGGACTCGGTGGCGCGTTCGTGCTCGCCGGCGTTCACGCCTGAAGCCGCCCGCTGCTAGGAGAGGTGGTAGACATACGCCGTGGTTCATCACGCGTTCCTCGTGCTCGCCCTCGTACTCGGGTACGTCGCGGCCACGATTCCCTACGCCTGGATCTTCTGGTGGCCGGTCGCCGTGCTGGTCGCCGCCTGGTTCGTCTACCTCGCCAGCGCGCCGGGCGCATTCATGAAGCAGCCCGACGGCCGCTTGCCTTGGTATGCCTGGGTCGTGTGGGCGCCGATCTTCGTCTGGCAGTGGCTCGCTCACGAATTCGTTCGTGCGTTCTCGAAGGAGCCGGTCGCGAACGAGGTCGCGCCGGGCGTGTGGGTCGGTCGCCGGCCGCGCACGTCCGAGCTCCGGCCCGACATCAAGATCGTGATCGATCTGTGCGCCGAGCTTCCGGCGGCGCGCGGCGTCACCGACCACCGCAGCTACGTCTCGATCCCTACGCTCGACGCGCGCTCGCCATCGCCCGAGCAGATCGCGTCCGCGGTCGACCGCGTGGTCGCGACCGAGGGACCGGCACTGATCCACTGCGCGTTCGGCCACGGCCGCTCGGCGACCGTCGCGGCGGCCGTGCTGGTGCGGCGCGGTGATGCGACGCTCGAGACGGTCGAAGCGACGATGAAGGTGAGCCGCCCGAGGATCGGGATCAACCGCATTCAGCGCGCCGCGTTGCGTGCGGCGGCGAAGCTGCGCTGATCGCGTCTCATCGAAACATTAGTTCGTCACGACGCGGCGGCGAGAGGCGGAGCTTCGCGGACCGTCACCGCGCGGTGCAACGGGGTCGCGCCCTCGTCGAGCGAGAGCAACCGGTCCGGCGAGCGCTGCAGGATCTCGCGGTGAAAATCGACGACCGGCGCGAGGCTGTAGATACCGCTGATCGCGGCGTCCTCGTCGTTGCTATCGATCAGCGGTACGAGCTGCTCCATCAGCTCGATCAGCGCGGGCGCACCGGCACGGCCGAGATCCCAGAGGGCGCGGACCGTGCCGACCAAGACGAGCTCGCCACGCACCTCGGCGTCGGTCGATTCGCCTTCGATCACGACGACCTGATCGCGATGGCGCCCGGCAAGCTCCCGCGCGCGCGTGATCTCGGAGGCCGGTGCGTAGTCACCCACCGTGACGGTGACGATCGCGTACGGCGACCATTGGCGCAGCATCGCCAGCGCGGTGTAGAGCTTGGTCGCGACCTCTCTGGACGAGGGCTGCGTGAACACGTGGTCGGCCGCGAACGGCGGCGACAAGTCATTCGGTCCGAGCACGGCGAGCGTGTAGGTTTCCGCGCCGATCGCCCCACGTCCGAGCACGATCGTCCAGTCCATCGCTTCACCCGGAACGGATTCGGAGCGTCGGAACAGACGGTCGTCGTCCAGCATTTCGAGAGGGACAGAGCAACCGATGTGCCGTCGCTCCGCTCGGGAGCTGCGCGGAGTTGGGCACCGATCTCCGCGCGCCGCGGCTCGGCCGTGCGCCGGCGCTCGCCGCTACCGCACGTAGCGCGCGACCGTGGCGATCAGCACATCGTTCTCGAACGGCTTCTCGAGGAAGCCGTCGCAGCCGGCGTGGCGCGCGCGCACTTCGTCGTGACTGATCCCCGACGCGGTCATCGCGCTGATGGCGAGCCTGCGCCGACAGCCGCTGACATCGCATCTGCCGATCGTCGCGATGACCGCGAGCGCCGGCCCCGAGGTCGAGCTCGATACCCGCGCCGCGGGCTGCGTCGACTACATCACCAAGCCGATCGACGTGATGACGTTCTCGGATCAACTCGGCCATGCGCTCGGAGCGCAGCCGTGACCGGCGGGATTCCACGGATCGTGGAACCACCGATGGTGCGCCCGCGGATCCTCGTGATCGACGACCATGCGGCGCTCGCTCGGAGCTTCGTGCGGATGCTGCGCAACTACGAGACCTCGTGGAGAACGATCCCGAGGTCGCCGTTGCACGAATCCGCGGTGGCGAGGCGTTCGACGTCATCTTGTGCGACCTCCGGATGCCCAACATGAGCGGCCTCGAGGTGCGGCAGGGGATTCGCGCGCATTTCTCGTCGGGCGGCGTACCGGACCTGGATACCCCGGTGCTCCTCAAGCCCTGCTATTCGACCGAGGTCCGGGCGACGGTGAATCGCTTGTTGGAGAGCCGGTCGGCCTCGGCGGGTCGAAGTCTGGGTTAAGATTGCCGTGAGTGGAAACACTTCGTGTCCACATCGCGGAGCTCGTAATCGCGACGGATCCTGCAGCCGCAGACGTCTCGATCGCCGATTCGATTAGCGAACGTGCCGAGTCCAAGGGGCTCGCGATCGTCGCGCGCGAAATCGTCGCCGATGTCGAAGAGGCGATCCGCGCGAAGCTCGAACAGTTCATCGGCGATCCGAACGTCGACGTCGTGATCGCGACCGGCGTCGCGGAGAGCGTCGCGGCGGGCAACGCCTTGCGCCCGCTCGTCACGCAACCGGTGCCCGGATTCACCGACCTGTTCCGCTGGCTCGCCTTTCAGGAGATCGGTGCGTCCGCGATGCTGTCGAATGCGGAGGCCGCGCAGTGCACGAGCACGTTCGTGTTCGTGTTGCCCGCGGTCAAGGGCGCGGTGCGCGAGGCGATGGACAAGCTGATCCTCCCGCAGCTCGATCCGGCGACCAAGCCGAAGAACTTGATCCAGCAGATTCCACGGCTCGCGCCGCTGGTGGCCGCGGCCCGCGATGCCGCGCCGACGCTCGAGCAGCCGCTGCCCGAGGCGGTGCCGCACAAGATCGACGCGGAGCGCACCGAGGCAGGTCCGGGGATTTCGGCGCGCCTGCCGGCGGTCAGTGCTGGGGCGCGTGCGGAGAAGAAAAAGACCGGCCCGCACGTGATCCGCAAGGAGCCCATGCCGGATGTGACCCGGCAGATCGATCGCAACGAGCTCGAGCGCACGCTCAAGCGCAGCGAGTCGAACGACGCGGTCACGAAACCGGCGATCGATATTCGCAACCTGTTGCCGAAGTTGCCGCCCGGCGCCGACGAGGACGACAACCACGACAACGAGGTCGGCGACACGACCGACCTCACCGACATCGCCGCTCCGCAGCCGCTCGCGCGCGTGAAGCTGTTGCCGAAGGTCGATCCGCCGCGCCAGAAGCCGCCGACGATCCAGATTCCGCCGATGAAGGCGATCCCTCACGTCCCGCACGTCACCGGCGTCAAGACCAAGACCTCCGAAGAGATCACCGAGGAGAACCGGCCGGTCGCCGCGGTCAAGGATCAGAAGAGCGGGGCGATCAAACGCGTGCCGCCGGCGCTCCAGAAGAAGACGCCGCTGCCGCAGGATGTCGTGTCGCTCGCGGATCTCGCGAAAGAGGCGGGCGAGCTCGACCCGCCGTTGAAGCTCGCGCCGAAACAGCCGAAGCCGCGCCCGACCCCGACCCCGACCCCGCGCCCGACCCCGACCCCGACCCCGGCGCCCGTGCCGGAGCGGCGGATTCCGACCACCGAGATCGCCGAGCTCGACGCCGCGGAGCTCGAGCCCGCGACCGACGAGGATTTCGCGAAGGCGGCGGCGGCGAGCGAGGAGCTGTCGACCCACCGGGCCGCACCGGATCCCGACGAGGCGCCGACGACGGCCGCACCGCCGCGCAAGCGTCCGATCACCGAGCCGCCGCCAACGCCGAAGCAGCCGCCGGCGTTGCACGTGCCCGACAAGAAATCGACGGAGCGCCCGGCGCGGACGCCGACCGAGCCGCCGAAGCCGCGCGATTCGCTCAACGATCTGCCGCGCGGCAAGTTCGTCTACCCGGCCGCGGGACCTTCGGTCGCCAAGCGGCTCGCGAAGTGGAGCGCGTTCGCGCTGCTGGCCGCGGCCGCCGGCATCGCGTTCGTGCACTTCTTCCTGACCGAGCCCGAGACCCAGCAGCAGGTCGCGGTCGTCGTCGCGGATGCACCCGTCGTGGCCCCTCCGCCCGTGTCGGCACCGATCGATGCGACCGAAGCCGTCGCCGAGGTCGAACCCGACGCTGCGATCCCCGAGATCGAGATCGACGTGCCGAGCGGTAGCGCGAGCGTGCCGACCCAACATCATCATCATGCGACCGGGCATCCGGTGACGCCGGCCGATGCCGGCACCGGCACGCCCGTGGTCGCGACCGGCTCGGCCTCGACCGTGCCACCGGAAGATCCGACGTGCGATGAAGTGTCGTGTGTGCTCGAGAAGTACGCGCGTGCGTGCTGCGCTCGCTACAAGCCCGCCGACAACGGCTTCAAGCCGACCGCGCCGGGGATCGCCGAATCGCTCGACAAGGTGCAGGTCAAGACCGGCATCGAAGGTGTGAAGCCGCGCGTGATCGCGTGCGGCGAAAAATTCGCGACCAAAGGGACGGTCAGCATCCAGATGACGGTCGGCCCCGAGGGCACGGTCAAGAGCGCGACGGTCGCCGACGCGCCGGCCCCGGAGCTCGGCACCTGCGTCGCTCAGGCGCTGCGCGCCGCGAGCTTTGCCAAGACCACCAAAGGTTTGACGTTTACGTATCCGTTCGTGTTCTAAGAACTGTAACCGGGCGCGAGCCCACGCGTAGCACACCCGATGGCGGACAACCTGAACCACGAGATCACGCCTCGTGAGATGTACTTCGACCGTCGCACGCTGATGCGGGGTGGCCTGCTCGCGGCGACCGCGGCCGGGACCGCGTTCCTCTACAAGAAGCTCAACGGCGTCGACCTCGATACGACCGAGGGCGTGCCGATTCCGGATCTCGTCAAACCGCCGCACACGCCGAGCACGTGGGTCGATGGCGAGTCGCTGACGCCGCGCTCGTCGATCCTCAACTACAACAACTTCTACGAGTTCACGACCGACAAAGACGGCGTCGCGTCGGCCGCGAAGGACTTCAAGACCGACGGCTGGACGATCGAGGTCGGCGGGCTGTGCAACAAGCCGAAGCGTTTCGGGATCGACGAATTTCGCAAGCTCGCGCCGATCGAGGAGCGCGTGTATCGCCACCGCTGCGTCGAGGCGTGGTCGATGGTGGTGCCGTGGGCCGGGTTCTCGGTCGCGAAGCTGCTGAACGCGGTCGATCCGCAGGGCAGCGCGAAGTTCGTCGCGTTCGAGACGCTGCTCGATCCCGCGCGCATGCCGGGACAGAAGACCGGCGTGTTGAAGTGGCCGTACATCGAAGGGCTGCGGATCGACGAGGCGATGCATCCGCTCGCGCTGTTCGCGACCGGGCTCTACGGCCAGGTGTTGCCACCGCAAGACGGCGCACCGGTCAAGCTCGTGTTGCCGTGGAAGTACGGCTTCAAGGGCATCAAGTCGATCGTGAAGATCAGGCTCGTCGAGAAGCAGCCACCGTCGACGTGGCAGCAGTACGCGCCGAAGGAGTACGGCTTCTACGGCAACGTCAACCCGAAGCACGACCACCCGCGGTGGAGCCAGGCGACCGAGCAGCGGATCGGTGAGATCGGTCGGCGCACGACGCTGCCGTTCAACGGCTACGCGGATCAAGTCGCGAGCCTGTACGCGGGCATGAACCTCGATGTCGACTTCTAAGCTCCCCCGCAGAAAGTTGCCCGGCGGAAGGTTGATCGACACCCACTTCGCGAAGTGGCTCGTGATCGTCAACGGACTGGTGCCGTTGGCCGTGCTGATCTGGGACGGCTATCATCACCAGCTCGGCGTCAACGAGGTCAACTTCGCGATCCACACGACCGGGCTGGTCGGGCTCGTGTTGCTGACGCTGTCACTCGTGATCACGCCGCTGCGCCGGTTCACGAAGTGGAACGCGCTGGTCGCGATCCGGCGCAACCTCGGCGTGCTCGGCTTCACGTACATCCTGATGCACTTTCTGATCTTCTTCTGGTGGGATCGCGCGGGCTCGGTCGCGAGCACGGCCACCGAGATCGTCGAGCGCGAATACCTGTGGTTCGGGTTCGGCGCGCTCGTCCTGATGCTTCCGCTCGCGCTGACCTCGACCGATACGATGGTGAGTCGGCTCGGACCGAAGCGGTGGAAGCTGCTGCATCGCCTGACCTACCTCGCGGTCGCCGCGGGCGGCATCCACTACTTGCTGCTCGTCAAGTCCGATACGCGCCAGCCGACCGCGTTCCTGATCGCGATCGGCGCGCTGTTGATCTATCGCGTGGTCGCGCACGAAGTCGACCTCCGGCGCGACCTCGTGATGGCGCACGAGAAGCTCGCCGCGGCGAAGATGGCCGGCCCGAGGAAGAAGCTGTTCTGGTCGGGCGCGCTGAAGATCGCGCGGATCTTCGACGAGACCCACGACGTCAAGACGTTCCGCTTCGTCAACCCGAGCGGTGGCCCGCTGCCGTTCGAGCACATCGCCGGTCAGTACATCAACCTCAAGCTCACGATCGACGGCAAGCGCGTCAACCGCTCGTACACGATCGCGTCGGCGCCGACGCGCAATCACTACGTCGAGATCTCGGTGAAGCGCGCCGCGAACGGCTACGGCTCGAAGCATCTCCACGACACCTGGCACGAGGGTGAGCTCGTGCAGGTCTCCGCACCCGCCGGCAAGTTCTTCTTCGCCGGGCCGGAGGCCGATCGCGTCGTCCTGATCGCGGGCGGCATCGGCATCACGCCGATGATGTCGGTCGTGCGCAGCCTCACCGATCGCGGCTGGACCGGCGAGATGTTCCTGGTGTTCAGCGTGCGCAAGAAGCAGGACATCGTGTTCGCGCACGAGCTCATGGATCTCCAGGCACGGTGGAACAACCTCCACGTGTTGATCACGTTGACCAACGATCCCGACGTCGAGTGGACCGGCGCGCGAGGCCAGATCACGAGCGAGTTCCTCGCGACGTTCGTCCCGAGCTTCACGCACGGGCCGGTGATGCTGTGCGGCCCCGAGCCGATGATGACGGCGATGCGGGCGTTGCTCGTCGGGATGGCGATCCCCGACGCGGAGATCCAGCAGGAGGCGTTCATCTCGACGCCGCCCGTCGAGCTCGCCGCGGCGGCGGTCGAGGACGAAACGTTGCCCGAGGGCGTGATTCCGAGCCTGTCGTTTCGGCGGTCCGGCGTCAACGCCGAGCAGCCGGCGGAGCTCTCGGTGCTCGAGGTCGCCGAAGAAGCCGGCGTCGCGATTCCGTTCGAGTGCCGCAGCGGCATCTGCGGCCAGTGCAAGACCAAGTTGCTGAGCGGCAAGGTCAAGATGGATGTTCAGGATGCGCTGACGCCGAGCGACCGCGCGAACGGGCTGATCCTCGCGTGCCAAGCCCATGCGACGCGCGATTGTGTCTTGGACGTTTGATCAGGGTGCGACCCGCGGTGGAGTCACGCTAGCCGTGTAAGCTTGTAGCGTGGCAGAGAGCAAGACCACGCTGGGGGACCGGTCGCGCGACCGGTTCGGGCGGTGGTTCGCGTCGCCCGCCAGCGTCCTCGTGATCCTGCCGCTGCTGGTGGTTTCGGTCGGCGTCGTCGTGTTGATGCTCGGCCGCAAGGCGACGCACGACAGTGCGGAGACGCTCGTGCGCCGGCAGTTGGTCGCGCAGGCGATCCAGGTCCAGCGCGATGTCGAGATCACGCTCGATCAAGCGGATCCGGTGCTCGCGGGCTTGCGCCTCCTCGCCGAGCCCGCGCTGGCGACGCCCGATGCGATGCAGCGCCTCCACGATCTCGTGGTCGGCCGTCCCGGCATCTACAACACGAGCATCGCGTTCCCGGTCGGCGAGCTGTGGAGCACCTACAAGAAGGGCGACGAGGTGCTCACCGCCGAGAGTCGGAGCGACGGCGATCGCACGGACTATTCGTTCGCCGGTGGCATGCACGAGATCGGGAAGGTGCCGTCGACGTACGACGCGCGGACCCGGCCGCACTATCTCAAGGCGCTCGAGGCGAAGCGCCGCGTGTGGATGGAGCCGCGCACGTTCTCGACCTCGCACAAGACGGGCTTGACGGTGACCGAGCCGGTGTACGTCGACGGCGAGCTCGTCGCGGTGCTGACGATCGACTTCGATGTCGAGAGTCTGTCGGGCTCGATCAGTCAGCCGCCGATCGAGGGGGCGCGCACCGCGGTGTTCACGCGCGAGGGCGCGATGTTGGCGTATCCATCGGTGCCGGTGCCGACGGTGGCGACCAACGAGCAGCGCGTGTTGAAGTACACCGACTACAAAGATCCGCGGCTCGACGCGCTGTTCGCGGCGATGGCGAACGCGCCCTCGACCGAACAGAGGTTCTTCTCGCTCGACACCCGCGAGGGCGAGTACTTCGCGTCGACCGCGCACCTCGGCGCGAATCGCGCGGGCAGCTCGGCGCCGGTCGATTGGATGCTCGCGACGCTCGTGCCGGAGCACGTGTTGTTCGATGCGACGCGGCGGCTCGGGCGCGATGCGATCATCGCGTCGGCCGCGGCGCTGCTGATCGCGCTCGGCGTCGCGCTGATGTTCGCGTGGAACCTCGTGCGGATGCGGCGGACCGTGGTCGCGGCGCGCGCGGAAGCGAAGTCGGCGCGCGAGCGAGCGCAGGAGCTCGGCAGCTATCGCCTGGTGTCGAAGCTCGGCACCGGCGGCATGGGCGAGGTCTGGCGCGCCGAACATCAGTTGCTCGCGCGCCACGCCGCGATCAAGCTCGTGCGCCTCGACGTGCTCGCGGATCCGGCCCACGCGACACTGATCCAGGAGCGGTTTCGGCGCGAGGCCCAGACGCTCGCCGCGCTGCGCTCGCGCAATACGATCGAGCTCTATGACTACGGCGTCACGCAGGACGGGTCGTTCTTCTTCGTGATGGAGCTGCTCGACGGCCTCGACCTGTCGCAGCTCGTGCGCGAGCACGGACCGCAGCCGGCGGCGCGCGTGATCAGCATCATCGCGCAGGCCTGTGGCTCGCTCGCGGAAGCGCACGACGCGGGCCTCCTGCATCGCGATATCAAGCCGGCGAACCTCTACCTGTGCCGCGCGGCCGACGAGGTCGATATCGTGAAGCTGCTCGACTTCGGTATCGCGCACAACGTCGCCGAGCCGGTCGAGAAGACGGTCGCGAAGGCGATCGAGCTGGTGTCGCCACAACCGGGGACGACGGGGCAGACCGACCGGCTGACCGTCGAAGGCTCGGTGATCGGCACGCCGGGGTACATCCCGCCGGAGCAAGCCGTCGGTGCCCCGCTCGACGCGCGCGGTGACTTGTACGCACTCGGTTGCGTCGCGTGGTGGCTGCTCACCGGCGGCGAGGTCTATCCGGGCGTCGCCAACGACGATCTGATCCGCACGCACGTCAACGAGCCGATTCCGGATCTGCGCGCGGTCGTCCACAGCTGGTTGCCGGCCGAGCTCGAGCAACTGATCGTGCAGTGCCTCGCGAAGCGCCCCGAGGATCGCCCACACGATGCGCGTGCGCTCGCCTCGGCGCTGACCGAGATCGCGATCCCGACGGAGCACGCCTGGAGTAAGGCGATGGCGGTCGCGTGGTGGAAGACCCTGCACGTCGCGGCGACCAGCACGCCCGAAGCCGCGACGTTGGACGCCGATGCGGCGCCGCGCGAGCAAGCGACGGTGATCGCGAAGGTGGCGCCGGCGATCGTCGTGGTGGCCCCCCTCGGCGATGACGGACCGCGCACGGTGACCGCGCGACGTGGACGGATCGCGTGAGCGACGACCTGTGGACCGTGTTGCGTGCGGCCGCCGGCGCCGTGGGTCGTCCTCCGTAAGTCCAAGTAACCTGGTCGCGATATTTCGTGTCACTGGCGCGGGTCGCGCCGACCTGTCACGACATGCAGATAGTGCGATCGCTGACCGCTCTGTGGATGGTGTGCGCGCTGGCCGGCAGCGCCGCCGCGCGCCGCCGCGTCGTGGTCGTCGACACGTCGATCGAGATCCTCGATTCGATCCGGTTCGTCGGCACGACCGCGACCATGACCGTGGCCTCGTCGCGCATGCTCGATGCGGTCGCTCGAACGCTCGATGGCAATCCGTCGATCACGAAGCTCGAGGTGATCGCGTACGGCCGTGATGCGCGGACCAACGCGCTCGGGCAGATCGCGCTCGGCGAGCGCCGCGCGAAGGCGATCGTCGACGCGCTGGTCCTGCGCGGCGTCGATCCGGCGCGGTTGGTGTCGAGCGGCGCGTTGCACCCCGCGCGCGCGAACGATCCGGTGCCGATCTTCCTGATCCTGAAGCGGGCGGCCGACTAGCCGGCTTTGCCGGCTAGTCAGCGCCGCCGAATGGCGGTGCGGAGTAGATCGATCAGTAGTGCGCGGCGATCGCGAGGACGATCGCGAACCGGACGGCGCGACCGCAGAACACGATCGCGCAGAACGCTCGGGTGCGGATCGCGAGCACGCCGGCCGTGGTCGCCATCAGCGAGAACGGCGGCAACCCGGCGACCGCGCTGACCGCGAGCACGAGCCGAGGCGTGTTGCTCCAGCGCTCGAGCCACCGGCGCAGGCGCTGCGGGCCTCGCAGCGTGCCGGCGGCGCGCGCGGCGGCGTAGATCGGGAGCTTGCCGGCGAGTTGACCCGCGGCGGCGCAGACCACGAGGAGCGGCGCGCACGCGGTGCCGGCGACCGCGATCAGGAACACCTCGATCAACAGCAGCGGGAACACCGACGAGATCGCCGCGACGACGAACACACCGGCGTAGATGCCGAGCGCCGCCAGGATCGATTCCGGCGTCACGCGAGCGCGCGGTACACGGCGGGGCCGGCCGCGCAGCCGATCGCATCGACGAGCGTGACCCCGGCGACCAGCGCGAGGCCGCGAGCACGCGGTCCGTGGCGAAGCGCGAGCGCGGTGCCGGTGATCGCGCGCGCTGCGAGGACGGCGAGCGCTGGGACGCGCCCGAGGTGTGCGGCGATCCGTGCGCCGCGCGGCGAGTAGTGGCGGAGCACGTACGGCAACAGCGCCGCGGTATCGGCGCCGCGCAGCAGGCGAGCCTCGATCCAGGCTTTCGCGCCACCGGGCCAGGCGTGGACGACCTGGGCCGTGCGCGCGTGGTGGATCGCGATGTTCGCCGCGAGCAACTGCAGGCCGAGCACCTGGCACTGGCCGTGGAACATCGCGAGCTCGGGATAGCCCGTGAACGCGTCGCGGGCGAACGCGACGTTGTTCGCGAAGAAGTTGCGGACCGTGCCGCGCGCGCGGTCGTGCGGGAAGTACGGAAAATCGAGCCGGTTCGCGAGCGCCGCGAGCTCGCCGCGATACGAGGTGTAGCCGGCGACGACGCGCGCGGTCGCGTCGACGATCGGGCGCGTGAGCTCGGCGAGCCAGTCGGCGGCCGGAGCGCAGTCGCCGTCGATGAACGCGATCACGTCGCCGCGTGCGGCCGCGAAACCTCGATTCTTGTGATCGTAGTAGCCGGCCTCCGGCTCGAGCTCGATCCACTCGAGGTCCTCACCGAGCTCGCGCCGGAGCACCGGCGGGATCCCGGCGTGCGTGATGATCAGCTCGGCGCCGTCGCGCTGGGGTGCGAGCGCGGCGAGGAGCTCGCGCAGCGGCTCGATCACGCCGCGCAGGTTCCAGGTCTCGACGACGATCGAGATCACGACGCGGCCTTCGCGCGGCGGTGCGCCGCCACGTCGCGATAGATCGTCCACGTCGCCGCGACCGCGGCGTCGAGGTCGTAGCCGAGCGCGTGCTCGCGCGCCGCCGTCGCCATCCGAGCGCGGCGTTGGGGATCGCCGAGCAACGCCGCGATCGCGTGCGCGAAGGCAGGGGCGCCCGTGGTGACGATGCCGGTCACACCGTCGAGCACATGTTCGTGGGCGGCGCCGGCGCTCGCCACGACCGCGGGCACGCCGCTCGCAGCGGCCTCGACCACGACGTTGCCGAACGTCTCGGTCTCGCTCGCGAACGCGAACACGTCGGCCGAGGCGAACACGGTCGCGAGCTCGGCACCGTGTAGCGTGCCGGTTCGGATCACGCCCGGGCCGTCGAGCCCGGTCGCTTGCGGGCCTTCGCCGACGACGAGCATCCGCGCGTCGGGATGCGCGGCGTGGACGGCGAGCCACGCGGTGCGCAGCACCTCGAGGTTCTTCTCGCGCGACAACCGTCCGACGTACAGCGCGACTGGTGCCTCGGCGGCGATGCCGTAGCGCGCGACCATCGCCCGGTCGCGGCGCGCCGGATCGAACAGCGCGAGGTCGACCCCGCGGCGCACGCGACAGATCCGCGCTTCGGGCACGCCGAGCGTGACCAACCGATCCGCGACGGCGAGCGATGGCGCGAGACAGAGATCCGCCTGCTGGTAGAACCAGCCGACGAACGGCCCGACGAGCTCCTTCACGAACGGCAGACCGGTGAGGCGCGCCGCGTACTCGGGAACCTCGGTGTGATACTGCGCGAGCACCGGCAGGCCGAGCATGCGCGCGGCGATCAAGCCGGCGAGGCCCATCGGGCCCGGCGTCGCGAGCTGCACGAGGTCCGCGGTGCGCGCGAGGTGTGCGGTCAGCGCCGGGAGCTCCGGTACGCTCCACGTGTATTGCGGATAGATCGGCAGCGCCGCGCTCATCGCGGCGGGGATTCGCACGACGTCGTCGGCCGGCGCGCCGGCACCGGCGGGCCCGACGAGCGTCATCGCATGACCCGCGCGCGTGGCCGCGGCGACGAGGCGGCGCAGTCCGATCGCGACCCCGTCGATGTTGTCGACGCTGTCCGAGATGATCGCGATCCGCGGATCGAGCCTCACGACGCCGCCGCCGATCGATCGTTCGGTGTGACGCCCGCGGTAACGGACTCGAGTTGCGGACCTCCTTTCAGGCGGTCGCGCGCGGCGAGCGCCGCGACCTGGACCCAGTGGCTGACCGCGAGCGTCACGCCGAACGAGCGATCGATCTCGGCGATCCGCGCCGACAGCTCTCCGAAGACTCTCTGTTCGTCATCGCGCACCAGCCGTTGCGCCGCGGCGGCGCAGCTCTTCGCGTGCCGGCGCTCGTCCGCCACGATCTCGCGGAGCAGGACGGCATCCGCGGCGTCCGGGGCATCGTGATCGAGCACCGCGAGGTGCCGCGCGAACACGCGCACGCCGGTCGCCTCGAACCGCGCCGCGACCGCGAGGAAGACGACGACCGGACCTGCCGCGAACGAGTCGAGGTACGGCGCGCAGGCACGTTGGATCCACCACAGCTTCGCGTGCGCGATCGCGGGCGGCTTGCGCGGCGACGTGATGCCGAGCACGGCGAGTCGCGCACGTAAGAGCCCGGCGTGCCGACGCTCGTCGGCGAGTTGCGCCGCGATCAACTTCGCGAGCCACGCGGGAGGCGCGACCGATCGCGAGCGCTCCAACGCGGTCGATTCGGCGCCTTCTTCGACCCACAGGTATTCGGTGAGTACCTGCGTCTGTGCACTCGGCGAGCGCAGCGCGAGGCGCAGGGCGTTCGTCTTGATCGCGTCGACCGCTACACGCTGCAGTTGCTCGAGTCGCATATCTCGTTGTGACTCGTCGCCGTGCAATCGGTGGCCTACGTGCGAACCATTGCCGCGTGATGCCGCGCACTCCGCGGTGTGCCGTTACTTGCCGATCTATTTCTTCGCAGCCACGCGCGGGCGCCGGGTAGGGCGCCGACTCACGCGTCGCGGAGTGTGACCGTACCGGCGATCGCGGTCGCTTTCGCGAGCGCGGCCGGCGCCGTCTCGGCGGTCGCCAACACCACGCCGAGCCGCCGGCGCGGGACCGCATTCGGCTTGCCGAAGAACCGCACGTCGATGTCGGGTGTCGCGTACGCGGCTTCGAGGCCGTCGAGCAACGGCGAGGCCATCGGACCGTCCGCGCGCAGGGCGACCGACGCGCCCGCCGAGTGCCTCCGGATGCTCGCGATCGGCAAGCCCAGGATGGCGCGTGCGTGCAGCGCGAACTCGCTCCACACCTGCGTCGCCATCGTGACCATGCCGGTATCGTGCGGCCGCGGGCTGACCTCGCTGAAGATCACCTTGTCGTCGGCGCACAGGAACAGCTCGACGCCGAACACGCCGCGTCCGCCGAGCCGATCGGTGATCCGCTTCGCGATCGCCTCGGAGCGCTCGACCTGCTTCGCCGTCATCGCGTGCGGCTGCCAGCTCTCGATGTAGTCGCCGCCGACCTGACGATGGCCGATCGGATCACAGAACGACGTGCCGTTGACCGCGCGGATCGTGAGCATCGTGATCTCGCTGTCGAACTGGATGAACTCCTCGACGATCACGCGGCCTGCTCCCGTGCGACCACCGGTCTGCGCGTACTTCCAGCTGTGCTCGAGATCGGCCGCGGACCGCGCGACGGATTGGCCTTTGCCCGAGCTGCTCATGATCGGCTTGATCACGACCGGCCAGCCGAGCGCATCCGCGGCGGCGGCGAGCTCGTCGAACGTGTCGGCGAAGCGATAGCGCGCGGTCGGCAGGTCGAGCTCTTCGGAGGCGACGCGGCGAATCGCTTCGCGATCCATCGTCAACCGCGCGGCGTCGGCGGTCGGGATCACGGTCCAGCCCTCGGCCTCGAGCGCGACCAGCTCCTGGGTCGCGATCGCCTCGATCTCGGGGACGATCAGGTGCGGCTTCTCGAGCTCGACGACGGCACGCAGCGCGGCGCGATCGAGCATGTCGACCACGTGGCTGCGATGCGCGACCTGCATCGCCGGCGCATCGGCGTAGCGATCGCACGCGATCACCTCGACGCCGAAGCGCTGGAGCTCGATCGCGACCTCTTTGCCGAGCTCGCCGGAGCCGAGCATCAAGACGCGGGTGGCATGCGCACTTTTGGGAGTCCCGATCGCCATGGCGTCTCGTACCATGTGCGCGCATGAAGATTCGCGGCATCGACGTCCCAGATCTGATGTACGGCACGGCGTGGAAGGAGAGCCGCACGCAGGGCCTCGTCGAGCTCGCGCTGCGCGAGGGGTTCCGCGCGATCGATACCGCAAACCAGCGCAAGCACTACTTCGAGGAGGCGGTCGGCAAGGGGATCGCCACCGCCGGCGTGACCGGCCTGTTCGTCCAAACCAAGTTCACCCATCGCGGCGGCCAAGACGAGCGGCTGCCGTACGACGAGCACGCGCCGATCGCGACGCAGGTCGCGCAGTCGTACGAGAGCTCGGTCGCGCACCTCGGCGCGATCGATAGCTACGTCTTGCACGGCCCCTCGGCGCGCGACCATCTGACCGCGGAGGACCACGCGGCCTGGCGCGCGATCGAGTCGCTCCCGGTCGCGCTCGTCGGCATCAGCAATGTCTCGGCGCAGCAGCTCGAGGACCTCGTCGCGTTCGCGAAGGTGCCGCCCGCGTTCGTGCAGAACCGCTGCTACGCGTCGACCGGCTGGGATCGTGACGTGCGCGAGGTGTGCGCGCACCACGCGATCGTCTACCAGGGGTTCTCGCTGCTCACCGCGAACAAGGATGTCGTGAACCACGATCGCGACGTCCGCGCGATCGCGGCGCGGCTCGGCGTGACGACCGCGCAACTGGTGTTCGCGTTCGCCCGCGAGCGGGGCATGCTTCCGCTCACCGGCACGACGAGCGCCGAGCACATGCGCCTCGATCTCGCCAGCTCGAGGATCGACCTCGGCCTCGAAGACCTCGCGTTCCTCGATGCTTGCGCGGTCTAGATGACAATATGTTTACGTGTCCCGCATGTCGCAACGGATGTGGTTAGGCTGTCGGTATGAAGCGCATCGCCCTAGTGCTGCTCGTCGTCGCGTCCGCGTGCAAGACCACCGACTCCGCGCCTCAGCCGCAGCCGGCCGATCCGGTACCCGCGGCGACACCGACCGCGCGCATGCAACCGCGTCCCGTGCCGACGCTCACCCCGGCGCCGTCGCTCGGCTCCGACACGCCGGCGCTGCCCGACGAGGGCCGCCATCACGGCGATCGCATGGCGAGGATGGACACCGACGGCGACGGCAAGATCAGCGACGAGGAGCGCGAGGCCGCGATGAAAGACCGCACCGCGAAGATGCGCAGCCGGCTCGATATCAACGGCGATGGCAAGCTCACGCCCGACGAGCTCGCGGGCTTGAAGGGCCGGATGAAGTTCGATGATCCGGCCGCGCTCGACACCAACAACGATGGCGACATCTCGGTCGACGAGCTCGCGGCCGGCATGCAGGCGCGGCGCGAGGAGATGCGCGCGCAACGGATGACCCGACGCGCGGGCATGCAGCCGAGCGAGCCCGCTACGGGTCAATAGTCGCTAGCTGATCGCTGCCGACCTTGATCCACAGCGTGCCGCCGGTCGCGGGCTCCCAGAACCAACCGGTAGCCGCGGACTCCAGCGCGGCCAAGCTCGCAGCTTCGCCGAGCGCGGTCGCACCGGCGTGCACGCCGGTCGGCTGGGTATGCGCGATCACCTCGAACAGCGCGCCCTGCGTGTAGACGCTGCCGGCCGTGATCTGAAAGCCACCGTCGGTGGTGATCCGCGTGCCGTCGTACAGCGTCGAGGTGGTCGCGCCCGCGGTGCGCACCCACAACACGCCGGGATCCGTCGCGAACGAATCGACGAGCGAGCCGGTCGCGACCGGCGCCAGCGTCTCGATCGAGTCGCGCAACATCGGGATCGCGGCGCGAAAATAGAGCGGCAGCGTGTCGAGATCCGCGGTGACCGTCTTCGTCGTCGGGCCGGTGATCTTCTCGCCGGTCCACCAGTCGTACCAATCGCCGGCGGGAAAGCTGACGTCGCGGGTCGTCGCGCCGGCCGTCACGATCGGCGCGACGAGAACGTTGTCGCCGAACAGGAATTCGTCGTCGGGATGCTCGCCGAGCTCGGGCGCGGCGAGGCCGAGCGGTCGAACGAGCGGTCGGCCGGTGGTCGCGATCGCCTGCGCGAGCGTCCACGCGTAGGGGAACAGCCGGAGGTGCAGC
Source organism: Kofleriaceae bacterium (assembly GCA_039935615.1). Lineage (GTDB taxonomy): Bacteria > Myxococcota_A > Polyangia > Haliangiales > Haliangiaceae > JABFXX01. The sequence goes on along the minus strand of JBDTJY010000171.1, from coordinate 36,410 downwards.
GTCGCGTACTTCGCGTAGGTATCGAGCGTGTGCTGCGTGCGGCCGTTGTTCGCGGTGAACTCCCACGGCTGCTGGCTCGACGAGTCGCCGACCTCCATCGCACTCGCGATCGCGTTCGCTTCGACCCAGCGCAGCCAACACTCGTTGGTCGCGGGCGAGTGGCGATAGCCCGCGGTATCCGACGCGTAGAACGGAAAGCCCGACGCGGCGAGGCTCATACCTTTGATCAGCGCGGCGGGCAAACCACCGACCGCCTTCGTGCCGCCGACCAAGTCGCCGGCGTGATCGAACGTCGCATCGAGATCACCGGGCCAGATGATCATGCCCTTGGTCTGATCTCCCCAGCGTCCGGTGCGGGTCAACAGGAACGCGCCGTCGGGTGCGAGCTGATCGCGATAGATCTGGTGATACAGCAGCGTGTAGCCGCGATGCATCGTGCGCTCGTCGCGGCCGTCGGCGAACAACCACGGCGTGCGTTGGCCGTTGAGCCCGACGACGACATCCTCGCCGTAGTCGAGCTTGAACCCTTCGACGCCAAGGCCGCCGGCGCCGAGCGGCAACGTGTACGCGTCGAGGCTGTGCTGCCACCACGCGTACGCGTCGGGGTTCGTGAAGTCGATCGGCTTGCCCCACTGATTGACGAGCACACCGGTGAGCGGTGGAAAGAACCCATGCGCTGCCGCGTAGTCGTGTTGCGTGTCCGCCGGATCCTCGTCGTTGTCGGCGGGCGCGGTGTACGGCGTGTGCCACGCGCCGTAGCGCAACCCCGCATCGTGGAGCGCCGCGAGCATCACCGGCGCGTCGGGGAACTTCACCGGATCGAAGTCGAACGTCTCGACGCCGGTCGCGAACGGCCGATCGAACCAGATGCCGCTCGTCGCGAGGTGGCGCGTGCGGATCTGCGAAATGTCGTCGAGCACTTGTGCCTGGCTCGCGTTGCCGTCGCGCCACAACAGCGGGCCGTACGCCCACGGGGCCGGCACGCCCGGATAGCCGGTGACGTCGAAGTAATGCGCGAGCACGTCGAGGGGCGCCGGCGCCGAGAACAGATGCACGAGGAGGCCCTGGTCGCTCACCTCGCCGGTGCCGAACGTCGCATCGATGCGGGTCGCGGATTGCCGCGCGACATCGAACGTGCCGACGCGATCGCTCATCACGAACATGCCCCAGCCGCGCGTGCCGATCACGAGCGGCACCGGCACGTGGTCCTCGTTATCGGTGCCCTCCATCGCGAAGTCGGCCTCCATCTGCATCGGCCGGAGCTTGCCGCGATGGTTGACGCTGTCGCCCCATTCGCCGAGCCCGTAGAAGCCCTCGGTCGCGTCGGCATCGGGACGCACGCGGAGATACGCGACGTGCTGGTGGCTCGTGGTCGCGTCGAGCTTCAGCGTGAAGCAGTCGGCGGCGGCGGTCGTGAACGTCGCCGTCGCGGTCGCGCCATTCGCGTCGAGCTCGAGCACCAGCTCGGTCGCGCTCGACGAGCGCACCGTCATCGCCGTGTTCGGATCGAGCACGTGCCAGGTCAGCGACTCCGGCATCACCGGCGAATCGATGAACAACCAATACGGATCGAAGCTATCGCCGCTATCGAGATCGTCGACGGTGCCGACCTCGAACGCGTCGGCGTGGAACGTGAGCAGCGTCTGATCGCCGCGCGTGAACGCGACCGCCGTCTGATCGCTCGACAGGGACAACGTCGCGGCACCCGAAACCACCGGCACGGCGGTGACCGACGAGTTGTCGCCACACGCCGCGAGAACGAGCACGAGTCCCAGCCGCTTCACGCGGCGATCTATATCAGAACGTCTGGTTGACGCGCGTCGTCTTCTTCGCCGTCACGTCGACGCCGACCTGCTTGTTGATGTGCTGCGTCGCGGCGATCAGGCGAATGCTGTGATGACCGGCGGCGACCGAGAACGTCGCCGGACTGGTCATACCGGTGTTCGCGCCGTCGAGCAGGATCGCGCACGGCACCGAGGTGGTGACCGCGAGCTTGCCGGGGACGTCGCTCGCCTTCTTGCTGTCCTTGGTGCCGCCCATCGAGGCGAGGGCGGTGACCTGGTCGTGCGCGGCGGCGGGCGGTGCGGCCGCACGGCTGTGCGTCGTGGGCGCGGTCGCGACGCGCTTGGTCGCCGCTTTCTTCGCCGACGTCGCGTGGTGGCGATGATGCTTGCCCTTCGTCGCGACGACCGGTGCGGACGCGACGACGACCGGCGTCGGATCGACGAGCGCGACTTCGATCCGGCTCTGCGCCGGATCGAGGTGCTCGGTCTGCGACGGCCGCCCTTCGAGCTCGAACCGCACGTCGTAGTTCTTCGATGGATCGACCGAGGCCTCGACCGGCGTGGTGCCGAGCGGCGTCGAGTTGCCAGTGCTGGTATCGAGCAGCGTCGCGGTGGCACCTGGTGGCGTCGACTCGAGGCGCACTTCGACGAGCTTCGCCGCATGCGCGGGAGCCGGAGCCGGCTGAACCACCGGCGTCGGCGCGACCACGATCGTTGGCGGCGTGAACGCGGCGGCGACGTTGATCGATGCCGGCGGGCTCTTGGTGTCGGCGAGGTTGTGATGGCGCGACATCGAGATGGCGGCGCCGACCCCGATGCTGATCATCAACACGATGCCGGCCGGCAGCGCGAGCTTCTTGACCATCACGGGGAGCTCGGCGCGCATGCTCGGGCGTGGGACGTCCGTGGTCTCGAGCTCGTCGGCCAGTTGCGGCGGCGGGGTCGGCTCGAACACCTGCCGGCGGGTCGAGATCTTGGGCATCGTCGCGCGGGCTTCGGTCGGCTCGATCGGGAGCTCGACCGCGAACAGGCCGATCGGACGCGGAGTCCCCATCGGTGGGGGTTGGGTCCCGGCCGCGGGGCGTCGCAGGTTGGCCTCGCGGGGCGCTGAAAACAGCAATTCCTCACCGGAATCGCGGGCTAACGGGCGGTGCTGCACCAGATCGATGAGCTCGTTCACGGCCGTGCATTCGATCTTGGAAGACATCGCGCCGGCACCAAGTGCACGGGATGGGCCGGGTTCACCGACCCAGATCTCGGTCGCTTGCGGTGGCATCGAAGCCACCGGCTACTCGACTAGCCGGTCGCGGATCTGGCCGCGGAAACATGCCCCTTCCGGCACCAACCCGAATGACGTGGCGCGCTACGATTCCGAGCCGAAGGGGGTAGTGCTCGTTGCATTGGCTGCATGCGGCGATGCCACGCACCGGCCCGGGACGCGACGACGACCCACGAGTTGGTCGCGTTGCCGGCGCAACAAAACCACGAGCTCGACGTGTTGTTCGTCCTCGACAACGAGGTGAGCACCGCTGATCACCAGGTCAACCTCCGGCTCGCGGTGCCGGCGCTGGTGTCCGCGATCTCGCTCGATGGTCCACCCGATCTGCATCTCGGCGTGATCACGCCCGAGCTGGGCTCGTCCACGGTGAATGGCATCGGTCCCACGATCGGCGGAGCGTCGCAGGGCGGGTGCTCCGCCACGGGCGATCGCGGCGAGCTCTACATGCATCGCTTCGCGACCGATCCGGCCGACGTCGCCCAACTGTTCGCCGTCGGGAGCAACGGCTGCGGATTTCAGCAGCCGCTCGCGGCGATGCGCGCCGCGTTGACGAGTCCGAGCAACGTCGGGTTCCGGCGACCCAAGCGGCGCTCGGCGTGATCGTGCTCGCCGACGAGGATGATTGTTCGGCGCTCGATCCGTCGTTGTTCGGTCCTGCGGATGCGACGCTCGGCGCGCTCAGCCATTTTCGCTGCGCGCAGTTCGGCCTGACCTGCGCCGAGCCCGACATGACATCGCCGGGTCCACGCACCCGCTGCGTGCCGAAGACCGACTCGACGCTGATCGAAGATCCGGCGGACTTCGTCGATGGGCTACGCGCGGTCAAGCGACCGATCCTCGACGCGTTGTCTTCGCCGCGGTGGTCGGTCCGAGTGACGTCTCGATCGTGCTCCATGCGCCGTCGGGAGCCACGAGTGCGGTCCCCGCGATCGGGCATTCCTGCAAGTGGCTGGAGAGCAACACCCCCGTCGACGCCGACGAAGCGGTTCGCCTGTCGTGGTTCGCCGATCAGTTCGGCGCGCGCGGCGCGATCAGCTCGATCTGCAACGAGGATCTGACGCCGGCGGCCGCCACGCTCGGCGCGACGCTGCGCCGCGCGATGGGCGATCCGTGCGTCGAGGACGACGTCCCGCTCACCGCGTGCAGCGCGGTCGATCAGCTCGGCGCGACCGAAACGCCGCTGGCGCACTGCGAGAGCCCGAGCCAAACCGACTGCTGGGAGCTCGTCAGCGATCCGGGGGTGTGCCCGAGCGCCGCGCACCAGAAGCTCGTCGTGCATCGCGACGCCGTCCCCGACGGCACCTACACGCGCTGCGCTGCTGAGCTAATCGAGCAGCGCCGTCTCGAGCTTCGTGCCGAACGGCAACTGCTGCTCGAGCGCAGCCAGGAACGCCTCGGCGGTCGGAAACCGCTTCTCGGGATCGAGCTCGAGCGCGCGCATCACGATCGCCTCGACCTCGGGGCTGACCTTCGGAGCGAGCTCGCGCAGCGGCTTCGCCGGCTTGCCGCAGATCGCGACCATCAAACCGCCGAGCGTTTCGCAATCGGAGTGCGGCGCTTCACCGGCGAGCGCTTCGTACAGCACGATCGCGAGCGACCACAGATCGGTGCGTTGATCGAGCACCTTCGCACCGGAGACGACTTGTTCCGGCGACATGTACAGCGGCGTCCCGAGCATCACGCCGGTGACCGTCAGCGTCGGATTCTGCTTCGCCGCGAGCTCCTCTTTGACGCGCGCGACGCCGAAGTCGAGCACCTGGACGACGAGCTCGCCGTCGCGTCGCGCGAGAAACAAGTTCGCCGGCTTGATGTCGCGATGCACGACGCCCGCCGCGTGCGCGCGCACCAGCCCCATCGCGGCCTGCGCGACGATCCGCAACGCGACATCCTCGGACAGCGGTCCGTACTCGTCGAGGTAGCCCTGGAAATCGCTGCCGTTCAACAGCTCCATGACCAGGAACGGATGCGTGGTGTTCGGATCGCTGCCCGCATCGATGACCGCGGGCACGTGACGCGAATCGATCGCCCCGGTCGCGCGTGCTTCGCGCTGGAACCGCTCGACCAGCCGCGCATCGTTGCCGATCGCGATCTCCTTGACCGCGACGCGCCGGCCGGTGGCGGTGTGGAGCGCTTCGTACACCACGCCCATCCCGCCGCGTCCGAGCTCGCGCAGCACCTCGTACTTGCCGGCGATCACGCGTGCGGGTGGCACCGTGGCTCGCTTCGCCGGTGCGGCGGTGACCGTCGCATCGCGCGCCGAATCACCGAGCGAGCCCGCGCGCACGACCGCCATGATCGCCTCGACATCGGCCGGCGCGAGCGCGCGCGGCATCTGCAGGCTCATCCCGAGCGTGCCCCGCTCCTGCATGATGCCCTTGCCGGATTCGAACCGGATCGTCGGGCGCAACGCGGAGATGTCGGTCGCGGCTAACGCGTTCGCCCGGCCGACCCATGCGGTGCCGTTGAACGCCGGCGCGTCGACCACCCCGACGAACCACAGCCGTTCGTCCGGCGGCCGGACCGTGACCAGGAAGATCCGACCACCGCCGGCGAGCGACTGCAGCGCCTTGTTCGAGCTGGTGTAGCGGTCGACCGGCCACACCTGACCGGGCGCGATGGTCGTGCCGGCGACCCGCGCGTCGCGTTCGAAGATCGCCTTGCTGACGATAGCGAGGAGGTCGGGCACGGCAGCCCGACTTTAGATCAGTTAGCGACGTACCCCACCACCCACAGGTACTTACGTCGCCGGCCCAATCGATGCGCTACGCTGTCGGTGTGCGGCCCGTAACCAGATCCGCGCTCGCTCGTACTAGAGCCATGAAGAACGTCTTGGCTTCCCTGCTGGTGCTGGCGGCTTGCGCATCGAGCGACGCGTCGCCCTCGAAGTTGTCGTTCACGCCGAGCGGCAAGCAAGAGACCGCGATCCTCGCGGGCGGCTGCTTCTGGGGCATGGAAAATGTCTTGCGCATGGCGCCCGGCGTCCTCTCGATCGACGTTGGCTACGCCGGTGGGAGCGCTACCAAGGTCGACTACGAAGATGTCGCGTCGGGTTCGACCGGCCACGCCGAGTCGGTGCGGATCGTGTTCGACCCCGCGCAGATCTCGTACGCGGATCTCCTTTCGAAGTGGTACTTCCGCGGCCACGATCCGACGCAGCTCGATCATCAGAACAACGATCACGGCACGCAGTATCGGTCGGAGATCTTCACGACGACGCCGGAGCAGGCGAAGATCGCGATCGACGTGAAGACCCGGGTCGCCGAGTCCGGCAAGTGGGGCCGTCCGATCGTCACGCGGATCGAACCGGCGACCACGTTCGTGCGCGCCGAGGACTATCACCAGGACTATCTGGTCAAGCATCCGAACGGCTACAACGATCACTTCCTGCGCACGTGGATCAATTTCTGAACGACCAAACCACGTAGTTTTCCGTACGCACGTCCGCCGGTCGGCCAGCTACTCTGATCGAAGTGGGCGGGAAGTATGGTTATGGGACGAGTGCCGACGAGCTGGAGCTCGTTGCCGAGAATCCGAGCGACGCGATCGCGGTCGTCTCGGCGGCCGGGACGATCCGCGATGCCAACCACCTGCTGCTCGCGATCCTGGGCAATCCAAGCGAATCGCCGGTCGGCAAGAGCTTTCGCGACGTCATGTTTGCGCGCGACGCCGCAGCGACCGCGAGCTACGACGCGATCGCAAACGGCGGCGGTCGGATGGCGCCAGCCAAGATCCGCAGACCGGATGGTTCCAGTGCGCTCGTCGAGCTCTCGTTCACGTCGATCGTCATCGGTGCCGAACGCTTCGTCCTCGCGATCGGACGTGACGTCACCGAGCAAGTGACCGCGCGGGCCCAGTCGATCGCGTCGGAGCGCATCGCGTCGGTCGGGCTGATCGCCGCGGGACTCGCCCACGAGCTCAACACGCCGCTCGCCACCGTGATCTCGAGCCTCGATCTGGTGCTGGAGCGGCAGAGCGAGCCGGCGTTGCGAGACGCCCGGATCGCCGCCGAGCGCGCTCGCCTGATCGTCAAGGACCTGAAGATGTTTTCGCGGCTCGATGACCGGCGCACCGCGATCGATCTCCGGAGCTTGCTCGAGTCGACGCTCCGCCTGGTCTCCAACGAGCTCCGTGCGCGGATCACGACGAGCTACGGAGTCGGGGTCCCCGCGATCGTCGCCAACGAATCGCGGCTCGCGCACGTGTTCGTGAATCTGATCGACAATGCAGCGAGCGCGGTCGGGTCTCGCGAGACCGCCGGCGAGGTGCGGATCGCGACCAGTGTCGACGTGCGTGGTGACGCCGTCATCGAGGTTCACGACAACGGCGTCGGCATCGCGCCAGACGCGCTCGAGTTGTTGTTCGAGCCGTTGTTCACGACCAAGACCTCTGGCTTGGGGCTACTGATCTGCCGGCGGATCGTTGCCGAGCTCGACGGCACGCTCGTGATCACCAGTGCGGTGGGCCGTGGAACCATCGTGCGAGTCACACTGCCGAGCGCGAGCGTCGCAGCGCGCATGGTCTCGGTCGGGGCACCACGCGCTGAACGATCGCGCCGGGGCCGGGTCCTCGTGATCGACGACGACGAGATGATCCGGATGGCGATCGCTCGAGCGCTCTCGAGCGATCACGATCTGACGGCGCTGGAGAGCGCCTCCGCCGCGCTCGATACGATCGCCGCGGGCACCCGCTACGATCTCATCCTGTGCGATCTGATGATGCCGGCCATGACCGGCATGGAGTTCTACGAACAGTTGCGCGTGCTGGTGCCCGAGCAGACCGAGCGGCTGGTGTTCCTGACCGGCGGCGCGTTCACACTCCACGCGCAGCAGTTCCTCGAGTCGATCCCGAATGCGTGCCTCGAGAAGCCGTACAGCAACACCGAGCTGCGCTCGCTCGTCAACGAGCGGGTCTCGTAGCGCTACCGCGACAGCGCTTCGGCCAAGAACGGCAGGCTGACGTCGTAGCGGTACGTGATGTTCATGTGCCCGTCGTCGAACTCTTCATGGCGCACGGCGATGTCCTGCGCGCGCAGCTTCGCGACGACCGCGCGTGCTCCCCAGTGCAACGTGAATTCGTCACGCGTCCCGGCATCGACGTAGATCGCGCGCAGGCGCTGGAGGTTCGTGACATGCGTGTCGATCAGGTTGACCGGATCGTGCGCTCGCCAGCGCTCCCAGATCGCCGGCTGGAATTCGCCGGTCTCGAGATCGAACGGCCAGTCGATGTGTGCGTGCGCCGCGGGCGCGGCCGGATTCGGCGAGTAGTGGGCCGCCATGCCGACGATCGTGAGCGCCTTCAGCTGCCTCGAGGTGCGCCGCACGGGACCGTTCCAGTAGCCACGTAGCCACGCGGCCGGGCCGCCGGCGTCGCGGAACGCGTCGAACGCGCCGGAGAAGTCCGGGATGTACACGAGCTCGAAGCAGGCATCGCCCGAATGGTTGGCGACCGCCGCGAACACATCGGGGCGGCGCATGCCGAGCACGATCGCGCCGTAGCCGCCGCTCGACTTGCCGAACACGCCCCAGTTGCCTTTCGGGATCGTCCGGTAGTGCGCGTCGACGAACGGAATCACCTCGTCGCACAGATAGTCTTCGTAGCGACCGGTACCGGCGCTGTTGATGTACTGATTGCCGCCAACCCGCGTGAAGCAATCCGGCGCCGCGACGATCACGGGTGGGCAGGTGCCGGCCGCGATCAGGCGATCGAGCCTCGCGTCGAGCGGCTCGCTGATCTTGTCGACGTTGAAGTGCCCGCCGCCGGTGCCCCCGTAGCCGACGATCGCGAGGAGCGCGGGATAGCGCTTGGACTCGTCGTAGCCGGGCGGGACGTAGACGTAGAGGTCGCGCTCGGTCGGGTCGCCGAGAGGATTTCCGGCGAGCACGGTGCTGGGCAGGCGATGGCGGACGACGGGCATGCCGCGAGTATGCCTAAGCAATCAAGACCGCGTATGGTGTCGCGCCGTGTCCGCCGTCGTCACCGTTCAAGACCTCCACAAGCACTACGGCGATCGCCGCGTACTGCGCGGCGTATCGTTCGCGCTCCACGAGCGCGATCGGATCGGCATGATCGGTGCGAACGGCGCCGGCAAGTCGACGCTGCTGAAGATGATGGTCCACGGCGCGAGCGGCGGGACGGATCCGACGCTGACGCCCGACGAGGGCGTGATCACGTGGCGCAAGGGGCTCGTCCTCGAATACGTCGCGCAGGAACCGGTGCTGCCGCTCGACGAGCCGGTGGCCGCGGCGCTCGCGCGCGAAGGTGTTCCGGACCACGAGATCCAGATCGTGGCGGCGGCGTTGCAGTTGCCGCCGCTCGACAAGACGATCGGCGTGCTGTCGTTCGGCGAACGCCGCCGCGTCGCGCTCGCCCGCGCGTTGCTCGGCAAGCCCGAGGTGCTCGCACTCGACGAGCCGACCAACCACCTCGACGCGCGCACGATCGAGTGGCTCGAGAATCGACTCGCGAGCTTTCCAGGTGCGCTGATCGTGGTCACCCACGATCGCTACTTCCTCGACAAGGTCGCGACGCGGATCGTCGAGGTCGATCGCGGTCAGGCGTTCACGTACGAGGGCGACTACGAGGCGTTCCTGTTGTCGCAAGCCGAGCGGCTCTCGACCGAAGCCGAGAGCGAATATCAGCGCAGCTCGTTCGTGCGCCGCGAGATCGATTGGATCCGGCGCCAGCCCAAGGCGCGCGGAGTCAAAGCGAAGGCGCGCATCGATCGCTACGACGCCGCGGTCGCCGCGGCACCGCTCGTCGACGAGAAGAAGGGCGACACGATGACGCTGCAGCTGCCCACCGGGCCGCGGCTCGGCGGCACGATCGTCGAGCTGACCAAGGCGTCGCGCGCGCTCGGCGGCAAGACGCTGTTCAGCGACCTCACGCTGATGATGAAGCCCGGCGATCGGATCGGCATCGTCGGCCCGAACGGCGCGGGCAAGACCACGCTGATCCGCACGATCCTCGGCATCGATCCGCCCGACAGCGGCAAGGTCGTGCGCGGTTCGAACACGCGCCCCGCGTACTTCGAGCAGAGTCGAGGTGAGCTGCGCGACGAGCTGACCGTGATCGAAGAGGTCGGCGATGGCTACGACTACGTCGAGCTGCCCGGCGGCCGCGTCCACGTGCGCAGCTTCCTGCGGATGCTCGCGTTTCCCGACACGCTCGGCGATACCAAGATCGGCCAGCTCTCCGGCGGCGAGCGCAATCGCGTCCAGCTCGCGCGCCTGTTGCGCCGCGGCGGCAATCTCTTGGTCCTCGACGAGCCGACCAACGATCTCGATCTGCCGACGCTGGGCGCGCTCGAAGACGGCCTGATCGCGTTCCCGGGGTGCGCGCTGATCGTCTCGCACGATCGGTGGTTCCTCGATCGCGTCGCGACCGGCATCCTCGCGTTCGAGGGCGATGGCAACGTCACGTTCTACGAGGGCAGCTACTCGTTCTACGTCGAGCGCCGCCCGTCGGCGGTCAAAGCCGCGGCGGCCGCGAGATCGGAGCCGAAGACCGAACGCACGAAGCAGATCGCGGCGCGCAAGCTCACGTTCAAGGAGAAGGCCGAGCTCGGCGGGATCGAGGACGTGATCCTCGCCGCGGAGGCGCAGGTCGGGGAGCTCGAGCGCACGCTGCAGGATCCGGCGATCTTCAAGGAGCGTGCACCGGAGGTCCCGACGCTGATCGCGCAGCTCGACGCCGCGCGGCTCGAGGTCACCCGGCTCTATTCGCGGTGGGAAGAGCTCGCGGCGATCCCAGCGAGTTGAGGATTGACTCGAGTCTGAGCGGGCGAGTCTGAGCGGCGAGTCTGAGCGGGGACGGTAACAAAAGACGAAAAGTAGCTGCCGCTAAGCCATCGGTTTCATACGAGCGTCGAGGGACGGATACAAAGTAGCGGGTCGTCTCGTGTGTCTGACGTCCGCAACTCGGACGAATGGCTTCTGATCCGCCGTCCTGCGCGCCAATTTTGTTACCGTCCCTCGCGCACAATGCAAATTCGCTAGGTTGGACGGAACTACGTTTCGTCTTTTGTTACCGTCCCTGATTGGGACGTTTATTCGGGCTCGACCGGCTCGATATGAAGGTGCTTGTCCTTCAGATCGGGCCGACGAATCGCTTCGGCGAAGTGCGCGGCATCGGCCGGCGAAATTTCGACGCGGGTCTCGCGCGCGAGGATCTGGATCTTGCCGATCGAGCGCTTCGTCACGTCGCCGCGACGGCACAGGAACGGGATCAACCATTTCGGATCGGCGTTCTTCGACCGCCCGACGTTGACGGTGAACCACACGCCGTTGCCGGCGGGCTGCTGCGTGCGCGGCTGGCGCGGCAGGCGGTCGCTGTCGCCGTTCGCGCCGTTCGCACCGTCGTGCGCGTGCTCGGGAGGCGGCATGGTGCCGCGCGCGGGACGACGCTCGTCGTCCGCCCGGTGGGACTCGACCCGGTGGGACTCGGTCCGCGGCTCGGTGGCCTTGGACTCGGTCGCACGAGGTTCGGTGGGGCGGCGCTCGGTGGCCTTACCGTGATGACGCTCGGGACGCTCGACCGGGGCCGCGTGCGGTCGATCGATCGGCCGCGAGAACGCGCGCGGCAACTGCGGGCGCGCGGGATGATCATCGCGCCGCGTGTTGCGCATCGACGGCGGGAGCGTGAGCTCCTCGCCCGCGGGCCGCGCTTCGCGACGGATCCGCACGAGTGCCGCGACGAGCTCGCCGGCCGGCATGTCATTCAAAAGGTCCGCCGCGATCTCGCGATCGTCGTCGGTGACGGTCTCGGCCACGAGGGTCTTGATCTCGCCGCCGAGCTGCGCGCGATCCTTCGCCGCGATCTGGTCGGCGCCCGGTGGCAACTGCCAGGTCGCGCGGACGTGCGCGGTGGCGAACATGCGCTCGACATAGCGGCGCGCCGGATCCGGCACCACCACGACGCACAGCCCGTGCTTGCCCGCGCGACCGGTGCGGCCGCTGCGATGCACGAGCACCTGCGCGTTTTGTGGGAGGTCGGCGTGGATCACCAAGCCGAGATCCGGAAGGTCCAACCCGCGTGCGGCGACATCGGTCGCGACGCACACGCGCGCGCGGCGATCGCGCAACGCCTGCAGTGCCGTGTTGCGCTCGCGCTGGCTGAGCTCGCCCGAGAGTGACGCGACCGAGAACCCGCGCTCGGCGAGGTTCGCGGCGAGGTGGGTGACGCCATCGCGAGTCGCGCAGAACACGAGCGCGCCGGGCGCGTCGTAGTAGCGCAGCAGGTTGCTGACTACGAGGTCGCGCTCGCGCGGGATGATCGGCACCGCGTGATACTCGATGTCGCGATGCTGATTGCCCTCGGACGTCGTCGCGATCCGCAGCGCGTCCTTCTGGTAGCGCTTCGCCATCGTGGCGATCGGCTTCGGGATCGTCGCCGAGAACATCAGCGTGCGGCGCTCCGGCGGCGCGGCATCGAGCAGCCGCTCGAGATCCTCGCGGAACCCCATGTCGAGCATCTCGTCGGCTTCGTCGAGCACGATCGCTTCGAGCTTCGCCAACACCAACGAGCGACGCTCGAGGTGATCGCACAACCGACCGGGCGTGCCGACCACGATGTGGACGCCGCGCGACAGCAACATCGATTCGCGCCGCGGATCCATGCCGCCGACGCAGGTCGTGATCCGCGCGCCGGTGCTGGCGTACAGCCACTCGAGCTCGCGGCTGACTTGCAGTGCAAGCTCGCGGGTCGGCGTGACGACCAAGGCGCGCGGCGCGCCGGGTGCGGTCATCCGCTCGGCGGTGCCGAGCAAGCGAGGAGCGAGGGCGAGTCCGAACGCGACGGTCTTGCCGGAACCGGTTTGCGCGGAAACGAGTAGATCGCGTTCGCTCGCACCTTCGGCAAGCACCGCGGTTTGCACCGGCGTGGGCTCGACGTAATTGCGGGCGGCGAGGGCGCGACCGAGAGCGGGGTGAACGGACGAGAACGACAACGACTGTGACTGCACCCTAGTGGGTTCGGCCGGTTAGCGCAACTCCGTTCACTCGCTTCGGACTCGGGCTTGGTCAAACTCGCGTGATAGCGTCACGGCCATGAGACGGCTGATTTCGCTCCTCCTGGTCGCTGGCTTCGCGCGTGCGGCCCACGCCGACGAGCCCAAGATCGACTACACGAAGTTCGAGCTCGCCAACGGCCTCCAGGTCTACGTGATCGAGGATCACAAGGCCCCGACCGTCTATGAGGTGATGTGGATGAAGGTGGGCTCGAAGGACGAGGTGGCGAATCGCACCGGGTTCGCCCACCTGTTCGAGCACTTGATGTTCAAGGGCTCGGCGCACTTGCCCGATGGGCTGATGGACAAGCTGCTCGAGGCCGCGGGCGGCTGGTCGAACGCGTTCACGTCGAGCGACGAGACCGTGTACCAAAACGTCGCAGGCTCGAACTTTCTCGAGCAGATGCTGTGGATCGAAGCCGATCGACTCGCCGGGCTGACCGACACGCTCGATCAGAAGAAGCTCGATAACCAGCGCGACGTCGTGTTGAACGAGCGGCGCCAGAGCTACGAGAACCAGCCGTACGGGCTCGCCGAGCTGATCCTCGCCGAGAATCTGTGGCCGAAAGACTTCGGCTATCACTGGGACACGATCGGCTACGTCGCGGATCTCAAGGCCGCGGTCGTCCCGGATGTCAAAGCGTTCTTCGCGAAGTACTACGTCCCGAACAACGCGACGATGGTGATCGCGGGCGACGTCAAGCCGGCCGAGGTCAAGGCGCTGGTCGAGAAGTACTTCGCGTGGATCCCGAAGGCGCCGACCCCGGCGCGGCCGCAGTACAAGACGCCGGCACCGCTGACCAAGGAGGTCGTGGTCGAGTCGACCGACGACGTCCAGGTCCCGCGGGTCTACCTGACGTGGCGCGCACCCGCCGCGTTCAGCGCCGACGAGGCGGCGCTCGACACCGCCGCGGCGATCCTCGGCGACGGCAAGTCGAGCCGGCTCTACAAGCGGCTCGTCTTCGACGAGAAGATCGCGCAGAGCGTGCGCGCCGATGACGGCACGCAAGAGCTCGCGGGCTCGTTCGACATCATCGTGACCGCGAAGCCGGGCACCGATCCGAAGAAGCTCGCGCAGGAGGTCTCCGAAGAAGTGGCGAAGCTCTCGACGACACCGCCCGATGCCGGTGAGATCGAGCGCGCCGTGAACTCGCACGAGGCGAGCTTCTTGAACGGCCTCGAACCGACGCTGCGCCGCGCGATCCAGCTCGCGCGCTACGACGTGATGGCGCACGACCCGGCGTACTTCGCGAAGGACCTCGCGCGCTATCGCGCGGTGACACCGGAGCAGGTGAAGGCGGTCGTCGCGAAGTATCTCAAGCCGAACATGCGCGTGCAGCTGATCATCCGGCCGGGCAAGAAGCCGACACAGGAAGAGCTCCAGGGAGCAGGTCACAAATGACGAAGTCACTCGCGCTCGTTCTCGCCCTCAGCTTCACCGCGTCCGCGGCGCCCTACGACAAGTCCGGCATCGCCGATTGGACCAAGGCTCCGGGCCCGACCACCGAACCGACGTTCAAGCCACCCGTCGCGAAGCGGATGCGCCTCGCGAACGGCATGGCGCTGCTCGTGATCGAGAATCACGCGCTGCCGATCATCTCGATGCGCCTCGTCGTGCCGAACGCCGGCTCGGCGACCGATCCGAAAAGCAAACCGGGGGTCGCCGCGTTCACCGCGGATCTTCTCGACGAGGGCGCCGCGGGCCTGACGGCGATCCAGATCGCCGAGGAGCAAGACAAGCTCGGCGCCAGCATCGGCGTGTTCGCGGGGACCGATCAAGCGGGCGTCGCGGTCAGCACGCTGACCAAGACGCTCGACCCGACGATCGAGCTCGTCGCGAAGATCGTCACCCAGCCGACGCTGGACGCGAAGGACTTCGAGCGCGTGAAGGGCGATCGCGCGACCAGCCTCGAGCTGCGCCGCGATCGTCCCCGCGAGGTCGTGTCGGTGATGTTCGGCTCGATGTTGTACGGCCTCGACTCGCCGTACGGTCATCCGGGCTCGGGCTTCCGCGAATCGTTCAAGTCGATCGCGCTCGGCGATCTGCAGCAGTTCTACAAGGACCGCTGGGATCCGAAGCACATGACGCTGGTCGTGGCCGGCGATGTCGATCCGATCGCGCTGCACAAGAAGCTCGACGCGACCCTCGGCGCATGGACGCACGCGGGCAAGAGCGCGGGCTCGATCGCGACGACGCCGATCGCGAAGCCGGCGCACCGCCTGGTGCTCGTCGATCGTCCGGGCGCGCAGCAATCCGACGTGCGGATCGGCCTGGTCGGCCTCGAGCGCAAGGATCCGAAGTTCTACGCGTTCGAGGTCCTGACGACGACGCTCGGCGGCGGCTTCACGAGCCGGCTCAACCAGAAGCTGCGCGAGGGCCTCGGCATCACGTACGGCATCTCCGCCGGCCAGGACTGGCGGCTCGCGCGCGGTCCGTTCGGGATCTCGAGCGCGATCGTGACGGCGGAGACCGCGCACGGCCTCACCGAGACGATCAAGATCGTCGACGAGCTCGCCGCGACCGACATTCCGGACGCCGAGCTCGAGAAATCGAAACAGAACCTGATCCGCGCGCTGCCCGCGCAGTTCGGGACCAACGCGGCGACCGCCGGCGCGTTTGCCGAGCTCGCGCTCCACGGTCTGCCGGATCGTTGGTACTCGCGCTACGCCGATGCGATCCGCAAGGTCACGGCGAAGGACGTGCGCGCCGTCGCGAAGTCCACGATCCCGTCGGGCAAGATGGTGTTCGCGGTCGTCGGTGACATGGCGAAGGTCCGCCCCGATCTCGAGAAGCTCGGCCTCGGCGATCCCGAGCTGCGCGACAATTACGGCGTGCCGATCGTGAAGAAGTAGTTCGCGCACGCTGCCCGGCGTATCGACCACGATCTCACGGGTGTCTTGCCACGTCATTAGAAACGACGTGATCCGCCCGGTTGCGGTGCTACGGTTTGAAGGTGAGCAAGCTCCGCCAACGCAGCATCTTCGGCGTCCTCGTCGTCGTCCTCGGCGCGCTGGTATTCCTGGTGTCGTCCGCGTTCATCATCGATCGCGGCTATCCCAAGGTGCTCGCCGCGATCGTCGGCGGGCTCGCCTTCCCGGTGTTGCCGGTCGCGTGGCAGGCGTGGGGTGAGCGGTCGCGCGCGAAGAAGCAGGCCGAGGCGAAGAAACCGAGCACGTCCACGCTCACCGGCTTCGATCGGTTCTGGCTGCGGTTCGTCGTGATCGCAGCGGCGGTGATCGGGCCGATGATCGGGATGGCGAAGTTCGGCGTCGTCCACGCGGCGATCCGTCACGGCCTGTGGTTCATCCCCGAGTTCGAGCCCGGCCTCGGCATGCTCGGCGAAGGTCCGCGCCGCGATCTCACGCGGGTCGAGCCGCTGTTGAAACGCATCCCGAGCGATGCCGAGGGTGTCGTGATCAGCGCGCCGTCGACGATCAACGGCGAGGGGCTGATCGCGTTCTCGAACCACGATGTCGTCGCGGCGGCCGAGGGCACGATGCTTCGAGACGACGACATGATCCGCCGGATCAACGACGCCTTCAAAGGCCAGCACTACCTGCTGCTCGATCCGATCGCGATGGTGATCGATCGCGACATCACGGTGGCGGCGACCGACAAGTGGAAGTTCAAGGTCGAGCCCGCGCCCGGCGGGTTGTCGTCGGCGTTGCGCCGCGAGCTCGAGCGCGCACCGGCCGACGCGCAGTTGTTCATGGCGTTCACGCCGAAGACCGTGCGCGATGCCAAGTCGATCCGCTCGGGCGCGATGTGGACTGTCAACCGCGACAAGAACCTCGTGATCGAGGCTCGGATCGAAGCGCTCGACGTGCGCCGCGCCTACGAGCTGATCACCGCGGCGAAGGGCTTGAAGGCCGCGGCGCTGCCGATCAGCGGAGACTGCAAGACGGCGGTCGGGAAGATCCTCGATCACTTGGAGCTCGCGCAGGTCGGCACGGTCGTCACCGCGAGAGTCACGATTCCCGAGGGAGTCGGCGACGACCTCTCGCGCTGTCTCGACTAGCGGTGACCGACGCCGATGGCGTCGATGCCGTAGACCGCGGCGCCGACGTTCGGGCCGAGCGTCCACGACCAACCCGCGTCGCGCGATTCCCAGACCTGACCATCTTCGCCGGCGGCGTAGCTGACCGCGTCGCCCCAACCCGTGCCCGCCATGCGCAGCGCGTGGAAGTCCGACGTGCCGACGTGCTGCGAGATCACGGTGCCGTTCGCGTCGATCATCGCGATCACGCCACCGGCGCCGACCGCGAGCGCGCTGTCGTCCGGCGCGATCCGCACGTCGTCGAACACGAGGCCGGTCGCGGTGACGAGCGGCTGCCACGTCACGCCGCGATCGACCGATCGCCACAGGCCAGCGCCCGCGACGATCGCCGTTTGCCCGTCGGTCGAGACCGCGACGGTGCGCGCGCCTGCGAGGTGCGCGCGGACGGCGAGGGCAGCGCCGTCGTCGTTCCACAGCGTGCCGTCGTCGGAGATCGCGAGCACGGTGTCGGAGTCAGTCGCCGCGGCGACCGCGCGAAAGTTGGTGTGACCGTCGCCGAGCTCGCGCCACGTCGCGCCGGTGTCATCGGACTCGAGGAACGTGCCGTCACCGGCGAGGAACACCGGGCCATCGTCTTGCGTCGCGAGCGCGCGCAGCGACGCGGTTGTCGGGACGTGCTGCGAGGTCCACGTCGAGCCGGCATCGGCGGTGTAGAGCACGAGCCCGGTGTCGCCAACGACCCAGGCTTCGCCTTCGTTGCGGCACGCGATGCCGGACAGCCGAGCGACCGAGCCGGTGTCGTAGCCCGACGTCGTGTCGTCCGCATGGATGTTGACCATCATGCCCGAGCTGCCGACGAGCCAACCACCGCCGCCGCCGCCACCACCGCCGCCACCGCCACCGGTCGTCGTGGTCGTGTTCTTCTTGCACCCCGCGAATGCCGTCGCGGCCACTAGCATTGCGATCGAGATCTTCATAGCTCTTAGAGGGAGCGTGCCCGACAAGTCGCATCGCCGGGAACGAAAGACTGAATCCCATGTAGGTGGGTCGCTAACCGGCCGAGATCACACCGGGCAACGCGCCGATCATCACGTCGGCACGGTCGATCGCCCGCTGCGCCCGGTCGAGCACGCCCCGCGGGGCTCGGTGATTCACGCGCAGCGCGATGACGGTTCGCTCGAGCTCGCGCATCACGACCCACGCTCGATGATGCGCGCCGGCTCGCGTCGGGCTGCCGATCGGCGCTCGAAACCCGGAGACCAGCTCGCCGGCGGCGATCGCGAGTTGCATCACGAGATCGTCTTCATGCGAGGCGAGGGCGAGCTCGAACAGGTGAGGCGCGGCGGCGATCACCGCGCGAAACGAAGGATGATGATCGAGAGAGTGCTTGCGCATGCCGGCGCATGTTTCACGGCGCGCGCCAACGCTGCGTGCGAACGAAGTCACCGTGTTGCACGGCGCGCGTGTCCGGCGCGTCCGCCCGGCGGACGACGGGGGCCGATTCCCGGTTATGCTCGGACACGAATGGAACGAACGTTCGTGATGGGTGACCCGCAGGCCCCGTTCGCGAAAGTGCTCGAGGTGCTCGATCGTCATCACCTGCTCGCGGGCGATCGGCTCGCCGCCGATGCCGTGTTGATCTCGATCGGCGACCACTTCGACTACGACAACCTCGATCCCGAGACCGCCGGCAAAGAAGGCGTCGTGCTGCTGCGCTGGCTGGCGAGTCACGACCCGGCGCAGGTCCGGATCATCCTGGGCAACCACGATGCGTCGCGCGTGATGGAGCTCGCCGAGTTCGACGACGCCGGCTTCGTCGCCGCTCGCGCGTTCGCGCGCGAGGTCGATGCCGGCACCCGCACGGTCGGCGAGTTCCGCACCGCTTTTCCCAGGCTGCCGCCACCGGGCGTGATCGCGCGCGACTACGCGTCGTTTCACGTCGAGCAACGCGCGCTCGTGGTCGAGCTGTTGCTCGCCGGTCGGTTTCATCTCGCGACGGTCGGCGCCCTCGCGCATCGCCCCGACGTGTTGATCTCGCACGCGGCGATCACCGATCGCGAGCTCGCGCTGCTCGGCCTCGCGGGGGTCTACGAGCCGCACGCGATCGCGGTCGCGCTGCGCGACGTACTCGTCGCGGCGATCGATCGCGTGCGCGCCGACTGGCAGCGCGGCGTGATCACGCCGCTCGAGCTCTCGCCGCTCCACTTCGCCGGTGGCCATGGCCGGGAGGGCGGCGGCCTGCTCTATCACCGGCCCTCGAACCCTGCGGTCGGATCGCTGTTCGATCACGCGCGGCCGCGCCGCTTCGATCCGCGCACGTTGCCGCGCGGCCTCACGCAGATCGCCGGGCACTCCGGCCATGCGAAGTGCGTCTACGAGCTCGGCGAGTGGGTCTCTGCCGCCGCTCGCGCGCGCAAGCACGGCGGCGTGCGCACGCTGATCGTCGATGACGATCGCGTCAGCTACGACCTCGTCACGATGAACCACGAACCGTTCCCGCTCGCGCGCGGTCCTGCGGTCGCGGAGCTCGTGCTCGTCGATGGCGAGATGCGTCGCGTCGCCGCCGACGAGATCGATCTGCTTCCGCTCGCCTAGCGTGGACCGCACGGTCGATCAGCTCGGCCGAGGCCGAGACGCCCGTGATCCCACGCTCGAGCGCTGGAGGCCGTTCGGTGATCTGGCCCGAGTCCTGCTCCTTGTCGGGTCATGGCTACCCAGATCATCCGAGAACCGATGAGTGCGTCAGCGCCCATCTCGAACGTTCGGTTCTTCACCAGCGAATTGCGGATCATCCCCGGTGTCGTGATCCCGCTGCACTCGATGCTCGTCGAAACTCCGACGAAGGCCATCCTGGTTTCTCCGGTTGGAACACCTGCGGAGATGGCCGCGTGCGAAGGCAAGCACGTGATCCTCGTCGAGCCGAGCCTGCTCCATCACAAGCGGCTCGCGAAGGCGATCCAGATGCTCGAGCCGCACGAGCTGTGGGGACCCGATGGCTTCGCCGAGAAGCTACCCGAGTTCAAGGGCGCGCGCGTGTTCGGTCGCGATCCATGGCCGCACGACGATGCGCTGTCGTTCACCCTGATCGCGGGCGCGCCGACGCGCAACGAGGTCGTGTTCTTTCATCAGCCATCGCGCACGCTCTACACCGCGGACCTCGCGTTCGCGATCATGGATCCGAAGGGCCTGATCGCGCCGATCGCGTTGCGCGCGATGGGGATCTACAAACGGTTCGGCGTCGCGAAGATGTGGAAGGGCTGGGTCGAGGACAAGGCCGCGTTCCAGGCGTCGATCGACCGCGTGATGGCCTGGCCGTTCGAGCGGATCGCGGTCGCACACGGCGACATCGTCGAAGGCAACGCGCGCCAGAAGCTGTTCGCGGCGCTGCGCGAGCGCGCGCTCGTCTAGCGACCTACGCTAGACTTCGGGCTCGTGACGACTCCGCCACCGATCCGCCTGCCTTCGGGCGTCCGCGATTTCCTGCCACGCGCCGCGGCTCGCCGTCGCGATCTCGCCGAGAAGGTGATGAGCGTGTTCGAAGCGTGGGGCTACGCACGGGTGATCACGCCGATGTTCGAGTGTGCCGACGTGCTCGAGCGCGGGATGGGCGCCGGTGCGAAGGCCGCCGCGATCCGGTTCGTCGAGCCCGGCACCGGTGAGATCGTCGCGCTGCGGCCCGACATCACGCCGCAGATCGCGCGCGTCGTCGCGACGCGACTCGCCGACGTGCCCGGTCCGATCCGGCTGTGCTACGAAGGCGCGGTCACGCGACTCGCCGGCGATCACGGTCAGCGCGAGATCCTGCAGGCGGGGATCGAGCTCGTCGATGCGAGCGACGCCGGCGACGCCGAGGTGTTGGCGGTCGCGACCGCCGTGCTCGATCGCCTGGAGCTCGATGCGCACCTCGATCTCGGCCACGTCGCACCGGCGCGGTTCGTGCTCGACGCCGCGACCGATCCGGCCGCGCGCGACGCACTGGTCGCGGCGATCTCGCGCAAGGATCGCGCGGGCGTTCGCGTGGCCGCGCGTGCGCTGCCGCCGGCGATCGCGGCGCTCGCGATCGAGCTCGTCCACCTGTGGGGACCCGCGCACGCGACGATCGAGCGCGCGCGCGCGCTGCCGTGGCCGGACTCGGTCCACGCCGCGTTCAGCCAGATCGAGCACACGCTGACGGCACTCGGCGAGCTCGCGACTCCGCGCGAGCTCACGATCGACCTCGGCGATCTGCGCGGCTTCGACTACTACACCGGGATGCGCTTCGCGGCGTTCGCGACCGGTGCGCCCGAAGCGATCCTGCGCGGCGGTCGCTACGACGAGCTGATCGGACGCTACGGTCGACCGGCGCGCGCGACCGGGTTCGCGATCGATCTCGAGAGCATCGCGCAAGCGCAACGCACGAGCGGGATCGCCGCGCCGCTCGCGACGCTCGGTGTAGCGACTTCAGATCGCGTGCTCGCCGGAGCGCTGCGGACCGCCGGGGTGCGATGTGTCGTCCAAGATCACACCGATCCGGCCTGGCTGATCGGTGCCGGTCTCGACGCCGCAATCCATGGTGATCGCGTGAGTTACGCCGATTCGCGCGAAACCGACGCGGGGCCAGCGATCCAAGCGGCTCGGGCAGGGGACACCGCCTCGTTGATCGCGCTATTAAAGCACTGATGTCGGTCGTCATCGTCGTCGGTGCTCAATGGGGTGATGAGGGTAAGGGCAAGGTCGTCGATCTGTTCACCGAGCGCGCCGATGTCGTCGTGCGCTACGGCGGCGGAGCGAACGCCGGCCACACGCTCGTGATCGACGGCAAGAAGCTCGTCACCCACCTCGTACCCTCGGGCGTCTGTCACCCCGGCAAGGCGTGCGTGCTCGGCGACGGCATGGTGATCGATCCGCACACGCTGCTCGAGGAGATCGCGGACTGCCAGAAGCGCGGCCTCTTGATGCGCAACGAGCTCCTGATCGGACTCGGCGCGCACGTCATCCTGCCGTATCACAAGCTCGTCGACGGGCTGCGCGAAGATCACGGCGCGAAGCAAGGCCGCGCGATCGGCACCACGCGCCGAGGCATCGGCCCGGCGTACGAGATGAAAGCAGCGCGGCGCGGGATCCGGATGAGAGATCTGCTGAGGCCGGATCGGCTGACGCAGCTCGTGCAATCGAACGTCGAGGATCTGATTCCGGTGATCGAGCATCTCGGCGGCACGCGCCCGACCGGCGACGAGATCAAGAGCTGGATCCACGCCGCACTGTCCGCCGGCGAGCAGCTCCGCGCCTACACCGGCGATGCCGGTCGTCACGTCGCGCGCGCGATCCAAGAGGGTCGTCACGTGTTGTTCGAAGGTGCGCAGGGCTGCCTCCTCGATCTCGATCACGGCACCTATCCATACGTCACGTCGTCGTCGACGATCGCGGCCGGTGCCTGCCAGAGCGCCGGCATCGGGCCCACGCAGATCGATACCGTCGTCGGGATCACGAAGGCGTACGCGACGCGGGTCGGTGAAGGTCCGTTCCCGACCGAATTGCACGGCGACGAAGGCGAGCGCTTGCGCAAGGCCGGCGGCGAATACGGCGCGACCACCGGTCGACCGCGGCGCTGTGGCTGGCTCGATCTGCCGGCGCTGCGCATGGGCGTGCGGCTCTCGGGCATGCAGTCCCTCGCCCTCACCAAGCTCGATGTGTTGTCGGGAATGGGGGACGTTCAGATCTGCGTTGCCTACAAGCTCGACGGCAAGGAGCTCGACGAGCCTCCGACCGATCCTGATGACCTGTCGCGGGCCGAACCTATATATGCGCGGCAGGCCGGCTGGGGACCGTTGCCGGCCGATGCGCGCGACGTCACCGATTTGCCGGGCCCGGCACGCGCCTACGTCGAGACGATCGAACGGATGGCCGGGGTCCCGTTCTGTCTGGTGTCGGTGGGCCCGGACCGCAGCGAGACAATCCGCCTACATGACCCTTTCGCCTAGGCCCTGGTCGCGTGATACGATTTTTCTCCAAGCATGTTCGCAGCTGGGGGTCTTAGCTGCGGGCGCCGCTTCTGTTTTTGCGCTCGATAGGAATTCGCTATGAAGATCGTATGTGATGCCTGCCAGGCCAAGTACTCGATCTCGGACGACAAGGTCCAAGGCAAGGTCTTCAAGATCCGCTGCAAGAAGTGCAGCAACATCATCGTCGTTCGCGGTGGTGCAGGCGCTGCCGAGCCAGCCCCGGTCGCGCAAGAGAAAGACACCCGCGTCTATGACTACGGCTACGACGGCGGCGCCGGCGATCAAGCGCCCGCGGCCGACGATGCCGTCTGGCACCTCGTGATCAATCAGGACCAAGTCGGCCCGATGACGGTCGCCGAGGTCCAGCAGCGCTTCGCCTCGGGCGAAGTCGACGCCGAAACGTTCACGTGGCGCGAAGGCTTTGCCGATTGGCTGCCGCTCGCTCAGGTCGACGTGTTCAGCGCACTCGTGGTTTCGGGCTCGACCACCTCGGCCACCGGTGGTGGTGGCGGTGGCGCCGCTGCGATCGGTGCGATGTTCGGCTCGGGCAACGATGACGGCGGCACGTCGCGCAGCGATCCGGGCGATCTGTTCGCCGCGGCGAGCAGTGGCCGCGCGTCGCAACATGAAGACGACGACGGCGGTGACCTGTTCGGCGCGAAGCCGGCGGCCGCGGCCTCGAGTGGCGGTGGTGCAGCCGCTGCGAACGCGAAGATGCGCGGCGAGCGCAACGAGAACTCGGTGCTGTTCTCGCTCAACAACCTCGCGCAGCTCGCGAGTGACAAGCCGGCGATCTCGACGCCGTCGTCGCAGAGCGGTGGCGCGGGTCACGCGACCGGCGCGGCCGGTGGTGAAGGCTCGGGCCTGATCGACATTCGTTCGATGGCGAGCGCGTACATGGGCGGTGGCGGTGCCTCGATGGGCAAGGCGCAGACCGCCTCGTCGATCGGTTCGATCGACGACCTCCCGGTGTTCGGCGGCGGCGGCTTCTCGGAGCCAGCCGTCCTCGTGCCGACCGTGCGGTCGGGCGCGAACAACAAGATGATGTACATGATGATCGCCGCGGTGAGCTTGCTCGCCGTCGTCGCGATCATCATGGTCGTGATCCTCATGAAGGGCGGCAACAAGCCCGCCCAGGTCGCGACCGCCGAGACCGGCAGCGCGACGGCCAAGCCCGAGAACGCCGGCACCGACACCAAGGGTACGGAACCGGCGAAGGGCTCGGACACCGCCGGTGTCGCGGCGGGATCCGCCGAGACCGCGACCAAGCCCGACACCACGGCGACCAAGCCCGACACGACGACGGCGACCACGCCCGAGACGAAGAAGCCGGAGACCACGGCGACCGTCGCGAAGGCGGCGAAGAAGCCGGAGCGCCCGGCGACGACGACCACGCACACGGCGGTCGCGACGAGCAAGCCCGACAAGAAGCCCGAGACGACGACGGCCTCGAAGCCCGACAGCGGTGGTGGCGGTTGCGACGAAGTCTCGTGCGTCCTCAACAACTACGAGGGTTCGTGCTGCTCGAAGTTCCGCAAGGGTGGCGGCAGCAAGCCGGCTGGCGGCGGAGCGGCGAAGCCGTCTGGCGGAGCGGATCTTCCGGACGGTCTCGATCGCTCGATGATCTCGTCGGGCATCGCGAACGTGAAGGCGCGCGTCAGCTCGTGCGGTGACAAGTCCCAGGCGAAGGGCAAAGTGAAGGTTCACGTCAAGGTCGGCGGCGATGGCCGCGTCGCGAACGTGACGGTCGAGAGCGCGCCCGACGCGTCGCTCGGTGCGTGCGTGCAGGCGGCGGTGTCCAAGGCGTCGTTCTCGAAGACCCAGAGCGGCGGTTCGTTCAGCTATCCGTTCGTGTTCTAGGGTTAACGGACCGGGGTCGTGTCGGGTCCTACACGGTTCATGGACGCAACCCAGCTTCAAGAGCGCCCGGTCGAACACGTCATCACGACGCTGCGGGTCGAGGTGGTCGACGGTCCGGATCGCGGCAAGGAAGCGACGTCGACCGACGTGCTGTCGATCGGCACCGCGAAGGACAACGTCCTCGCGATCGGTGACTTCACGGTCTCGCGGTACCACGTCGAGATCGCGGTCAAGCCGAACGGCATCGCGATCACGGATCTCGGTTCGACCAACGGCACGTACGTCGGCGCGGTGCGCGTCGAGCGCGCGCTCGTCCAGCCCGGCACGTTGGTCAAGCTCGGCGGCACGACGATCCGGCTCGAGGACGCGGGCCGCCGCACCGTACAGCTCGATGGCCGCACGCACGAGCTCGGCGGCATGCTCGCGCGGTCGCCGCAGATGGTGCGGATGTTCGCGGACATCGAGCGCGTAGCGGCGACGCCGACGTCGGTGCTCGTCGTCGGCGAATCCGGGACGGGCAAGGAGCGGGTCGCCGAGGCGCTGCACCAGCGCTCGCCGCGCGCGAAGGGTCCGCTGGTCACGATCGATTGCGGCGCGCTCGCCTCGTCGCTGCTCGCGAGCGAGCTGTTCGGCCACGAGCGCGGCGCGTTTACCGGCGCCGATCGCGCGCACGTCGGTGCGTTCGAGCGCGCGGCGGGAGGCACGATCTTCCTCGACGAGATCGGCGAGCTCCCGGCGGCCGATCAGGTCGCGCTGCTCGGTGTCCTCGAGCGCAAGCGGATCCGGCGCGTCGGCGGCACGGTCGAGCTCGCGGTCGACTGCCGGGTCGTCGCCGCGACCAATCGCGACCTGCGCTCCGAGGTCAACACCGGCCGGTTCCGCCACGACCTCTATCATCGGCTCGCGGTCGTGGTGATGTGGTTGCCGCCGCTGCGCGAACGCCGCGAGGACATCACGATGTTGATCGAGCACTTCGCGAAAGAGCTCGGTGCGGTCGGTCCGATCGAGACCGTGTTCGATGCCGAGACGCTCGCGCGCTGGGCGAAGCATCCGTGGCCGGGCAACATCCGCGAGCTGCGCAACGCGGTCGAGGCGATGATCGTCGTCGGCGCGATGCCGTTCAGCGCGTCGCCGGCGTCGTGGGACGAGCCGTCGCGCGATGGCAACGACGAGCCGATCGGCCCGTATAAAGACGTGCGCGCGCTCGTCGTCGGCGAGTTCGAGCGGAGCTACCTCAAGCGCTTGATGGCCGAGTCGAACGGCAATGTCTCGCAGGCCGCGCGCACCGCGAAGATGGATCGCTCGCACCTGATCGACCTGTTGCGCCGGCACCAGCTCAAGACCTAGCGCGGCATGCCGCTGACCGACGTGCGCACGACACTGAACGTCGCGCTGGTCGACGGAATGGTGACCGGCGGATCGAACGTGTGGAGCGTCGGATCGACCGACGACCGCGCGAGGTCGAGGGTCAGCGTGTCCTCGATCACGAGGAGGTCGGGCAGGTGGTCGCCGTCGAAGTCGCGGACGATGATCGCTTCGACCGCGCAGTCCATGCAGGTCGTCGGCGGCAACGCGAGCTTGTCGTAGCTGATCGTGTGATCGGGATGGACGTCGATCTCGTAGACGTAGCGCGCCGGCGGCGTCGGCGGCTGGAGAAACGGCGCGGCCACGATCCGCGCACCGGCAGGCGTCGGCAGCACGGCGCCCGCGTTGTAGGCGACCTCGATCGGCGCCGGGCACGCGGTCGACGGTGGATTGCAATCGAGATCGACGAACGGAGTCTCGCTGATCGCGCCGGTGTGGACGCGGATCGAGTTGCCGAACGCGACAAGATCGAGCACGCCGTCGCCGTCGAGGTCGGCCCACGTGAACGAGTGCAGCGCACCACCGGCGCCGGCGGTGTTGTTGGTGTCGAACTGGCTCGCGACACCGGTGTCGAGCGTGCGGTCCTTGCTCTGATTCGATTCGCTATCGATCAGCGTCTTGTAGGCATTCGCGTTGCCGGCGACGCCATCGGGATAGCCGTCGACGAACCCGTTCGCATCCGCGACCGCGCCCCACGCCATCCGCGACGACACACCGGTGTCGAGGTCGCGGCTGTCGCCCCCCGCGAGTTTCCAGACCTGCACCGACTGCGTGCGTGCGGTGGCGTCCTGCCAGTCGAGCACCAGCGTGTCGCGCAGATCGCGATCGAAGTCGAGGGAGGCGATGTCGTGGTAGTCGCGCGTGTTGTCGAGGGCGAGCGTCTGCGTGCCGGTCGAGCTCTCGATCGTCAGGTAGTTCGAGCCGGTCTGGACCAGCGGATCGAACGCGACAAAACCGGCGAACCGGGGCTCGATCGCACCGGGACTCGGCGCGAGATAGGCACCCACCGTCGCGAGATCCGGACGTTCGATCGGGGCCGCCCACGCGCTGCCGTCGTAGCGCAGGTCGAAGATCTCGAGCTTGGCTCCGCGCGTCGCGGTCAGTGCGATCCGCGTGTCGCACACGACCTCCGGACATTGCAGCTGCGCCGCGAGCACGCACGCCTCGCTCCAGCCGGTCGTGCAGCACGCGGGCAACGTCGTGCACACCGTCGCGCCGCATCCGGTGGGGAGCGCCGGCGGTTGGCCCGTGGCGCACAGGTCGAGCGGCGTGGCTTCACCGACGAAGCACGTGCCCGAGAGCTCGTCGGAGTGGTCGGTGTAGCTGCGCTGCGTGAGCTGGCACGACGAATCGAAGTGGGTGCAGTAGCGATTCGCTTCGCAGCGGCCACCGTCGTCGAGGTTGCAATCGGTATCGACCTCGCAGCGATAGTGATCTTGCAGGCACCCGACCAGCACTACACAAAAGGCCAGCCATTTCACAGCGGGTGCTCCCACGAGATCGCGACGCCACCATCGGTCGGATGGAGCTCGATCGTGGTGTCGACGAGGTGCAGTCGCCAGCGAAGGATCGCGACGCTGATCGCCGCCGCGCCCGCCGCGAACCCACCGACCGCGGTCCACCGTGCGATCTGGGCGTGATGGATCCGGCCGTCGTACTGATGGAGCGTGCCCGTGTGATCGAGCGACAGGTGATGCGCGTCGTACAGCAGCGCCGCGCCGCCCGCACCGAGCAGGCCACCGCCGGCGACGAGCGTCGTGTCGACGCCATCCCATTCGCGGTGGGGTGGGGGCGGGGGAGGTGGAGGCGGCGGTCGCCGGAGCTCGATCCGCGCGGCGCCGATCGCTTGTTGCGCGAGCGCCTCGCGTTCCCCGTCGGGGTTCGTCGTCATGAACTGCTCGTAGTAGTCGATCGCTTTCGCGTAGTGCTTGAGGTTGAACTCGACCTGTCCGAGGCCGAACAACAAGTCCGCCGCCGGATCGATCGCGTAGGCCGCGAGCAATTCTTCGCGCGCGTGGACGAGGTCGCCGCGGGTGTAGAGCTCCCGGGCGTTCGCGACGTGCGCCGCGTACACCGGATCTTCGGCCGGCGTTTGCGCGCGCGCCGGGATCGCGCCGAGCGCGACGAGCAGGATCACCAAACCGAACGCGCGAATCACGGTTGCTTGGTTTTACCCGAGTCGGTGGGGAGCAACATCGTTGGCTTCCACTCGACGTGCGCGGGCTTCGTCGCACTGCCCGCGGCGGGCGGGGCGGATTCGGTGATCGGCTGGCTGGCCACTTCGGCGTTCGACCCGGTGGGGGGCGAATTGGTTACATGCGAACGATGGCGATGCGTCGCCGGGCGCACGGGCGCCCCACCGCCTGTCGCTTCGATCACGATCTCGTCACTCGGTGGTGGTGGCTCGATCGCGTGCGGCGCCTCGTGGACTACGGGAGCGATCACCGGCAACGCGATCGGTAGCGGTGGCTCGACCGCGGCATGGCGCGCCGGAATCGCGAACACCACACCGAGCCCGACGCCGACCGCGATCGCGGCGCCGATCACGTAGACCATGCGGTTGCGCCGCGGTGCGGTCGGGGTGGCGACGCTCGGGACCAGGCCCTCTTCCTGCGCACGTTCGTCGACGACGCCGAACGTCGGCAGCAGCGGCTCGGGATCCGGTTCGACGTCGCGTTCGATCACCTCGACGAGCGAGGTCTCCTCGAGGATCGGCCTGAGATCGGACACCGTCGTCGACGGGATCCACGGCGCCGGTCGCGAGCCGGCGAAGTCCTCGACCGCGCGTGCGATCCAGCGCGCGCCGACGACGAGTCCCCGAGTCGCCGCGAACGCTTCGAGCGCATCGCCAAACCGTCGCGCGTCGGGAAACCGCGCGGTCGGATCCTGGGCGAGCGCGGTCATCATCAGGTCTTCGAGCGCCGCCGGCAGCGCCGGATCGAGCTTGCGCGGGCGCGTGACCTGACCCGACAGCACCTTGTGCAGCGACGCGACGTCGTTGTCGGCCCAGAACAAACGTTGCCGCGTGACGAGCTCGTACAGGATCACGCCGAGCGCCCACAGATCGGCGCGTCGATCGAACGCGTGACCGCGGCACTGCTCGGGCGCCATGTACGTGACGGTGCCGTGCATCGATCCCGACAGCGTCGCGACGCGGGTCTCCTTCGCGATGCCGAAGTCGGCGAGCTTGACGCTCCCGTCGAGGCCGAGCAGCACGTTCGCCGGCGAGATATCGCGATGCACGAGGCCGAGCGGTTCGCCGCGATCGTCGGCGAGCTCGTGCGCATCGTGGAGGCCGCGCGCGACATCGATCACGATGCCGAGCGCGACCGCGAGCGGCAGCGCGCGGACCTGGCCACCGGTCTCGGTCTGCATCAGCTCGCGCAGCGACGTGCCCTGGATGTACTCGAGGACGAGGTAGTCGTAGCCATCGTGCATGCCCGCGTCGAGCACGGCGACGAGGTTGGGATGGCGCAGCTTGCCGCCGATCCGTGCCTCGCGCTGGAGTGACGCGGCGACGCCCGGATCGCCGCGGAGGTGCTCGAGCGGCCGCTTGATCACCACGTGACGAACGAAGCCGTACGCGCGATCGATGCGCGCGAGATCGATCCGCGCCGAACCGCCGGCGCCGATCGCCCGAACCAGCCGATACGGGCCGATGCTCTCGTCGAGACCGCGCGCCGGCTGGCTCATGCGATCGGCCTCGACACCGGGGTCGGAGTCTGCGGCGCGGCATCGGCACGCGAGCGCACGAGCCGCACCAGGTCACCGATCGCGGAGCGCGACATCGTCCACCGCTTCGCGTGCGCGAGTTGATCGAGCTCGTCCACCATCTCGCGTGCGGTCTGGTAGCGATTCGCCGGCTCGCGGGCGAGCGCCTTGCGCACGATCCGCGCGAGCTCTGGCGGAAATCCCGGGCGGCGCGATGCCGGGTCGGGTACTTCGCCGTCGAGGATCTGGCGCATCGCGAGGGCATTTGCCGAGGCGGAGTACAGCCGCGTGCGGGTCGTCACCTCGAACAGCAACACACCGAGGCTGAACACGTCGGCGCGGCGATCGATCGCCGCACCGAGGATCTGTTCGGGCGCCATGTACGGAGCCTTGCCTTTGATCGTGTTCGACACCGTGTGATAGCTGCGCGAGCGCGCCTTCGCGACGCCGAAGTCCGCGACCTTGACCTCGCCGTGAAAGCCGAGCAACACGTTCGAGGGCGAGACGTCGCGATGCACGAGGTTGAGCGGTTGACCGTCGTCGCCGGAGGCGTCGTGGGCCGCCTCGAGGCCGGTGCCGAGCTCGGCGATGATCGAGACGGCGATATCGTAGCGCGGTGGCGCGCGGAGGTGGTGGAGCAGCGAGCGCAGGTCGCAGCCATCGACGTGCTCGCACACCAAGAATGCCCCACCGTCGAACAGATCGAAGTCGATGATCTGGACGATGTTGCGATGATGCAGCCCGGCGGCGATCCGCGCTTCATCCACGAACATCATCGCGACCCGCTCGTCCGAGACCAGCTCGGTCCGGATCAGCTTGATCACGATCGGGCGCTCGAACCCGTGCTCGCCCGTGATCCGGCCGAGGTAGACCTCGCCCATCCCACCACGCGCGAGCAGTTGGTCGACCTGATAGCGCCCGAGCTGAAGCACCACCCCGATCATAACGCGTGTGGCTGGTCGATCTGCCACCCGCGGTCGGCGTGCAACTCGAGTAGCCACTGAACGTTACGCAGAATCAGTAAGTTCCGCGTGGCACGAGTCACGCACTAGGGACAGCCATCGGGGACCCTGCTTGCAGGCCCTCGCGGGCGGTTCGCCGCTCACCAATTTGAACGGCGGCCTTCGGTCGCCGTTCGTCATTTCGGGCATAAGCTAGTCGCGTGCTGTTCAGCGAGCTCGCCGCCACGAGCGTGGCCGTGGCCGAGACCGGCGGCCGGCTCAAGAAGATCGAGCTGCTCGCGACGTGTCTGCGCCAGATGTCGATCGAGGAACGCGCGATCGGTGCGCGCTATCTCGCCGGCGAGGTCCCGCAGAAGACCGGGGTTGGCTATGCGCAGATCGCGGAGGTCCGCGACGCGACGCCCGCCGCGGTCGCGCCGTACCTCAGCCTCACCGAGGTCGACCGCCGGATCGGCGCGATCGCCGAGCTCCACGGTACCGGTTCGGCGGGCGCGCGGCGCGATCAGCTCGGCGCGCTGTTCTCGCTCGCGACCGCGGGCGAGCAGCAACTGCTCGCCGGGCTCGTGCTCGGCGAGGTCCGTCAGGGCGCGAGCGACGGCATCGTCGTCGAGGCGATCGCGAAGGCGGCCGAGCTCCAGCCCGACATGGTGCGGCGCGCTTACATGCTGTCGAGCGACCTCGGCGAAGTGGCCGCGGTCGCACTCGAGGGCGGCGAGCTCGGGCGCTACGGCCTGACCCTGTTCCGCCCGATCTTGCCGATGCTCGCGCAGACCGCCGATGACGCGGCGGCCGCGCTCGCGATGCTCGAGGGCGAGGCGTCGTTCGAGCTCAAGCTCGACGGGTTTCGCGTACAGGTTCACAAGGACGGCGACGACGTCCGCGCGTATTCGCGCGGCCTCGACGACGTCTCGCACTTCGCGCCGGAGATCATCGCGGCGGTACGTGCGATGCCGGCACGCCGGCTGGTCGTCGACGGCGAAGCCGTGGTGTACGGACCGAATCGTGCGCCGCTGCCGTTTCAGGACACGATGAAGCGGTTCGGCAAGAAGGGCCTCGACCTGCGCGCGACCGCGCCACTGTCGCTGTCGCTGTTCGACGTGCTGCTGGTCGACGATCAGATGCTGATCAACGCGCCGGCGGCGATGCGGTTTGCGGCGCTGACCGAGGTCGGCGGGGCGCTCGCCGCGACGCGGTTGATCACGCGCGATGCCGCGGCGGCGACGGCGTTCTACGAAGCCGCGGTGGCGAGAGGCCACGAGGGCGTGATGGCGAAGGCGCTCGATGCGCCGTACGACGCCGGCAGTCGCGGTGCGGCGTGGTTGAAGATCAAGCGCGTCCATCACCTCGATCTCGTCGTGCTCGCGGCCGAGTGGGGCAGTGGCCGGCGCAAGGGCTGGCTGTCGAACATTCACCTCGGTGCACGCAAGGGCGACGACTGGGTGATGCTCGGCAAGACGTTCAAGGGCATGACCGACGAGATGCTGGAGTGGCAGACCGCCGAGCTGCTCGCGCGTGAGGTCGATCGCGACGGTCACATCGTGTACGTGCGTCCGGAGATCGTCGCCGAGGTCGCGTTCAACGACGTGCAACGCTCGCCGCGCTATCCGGGAGGCTTGGCGCTACGGCTCGCGCGCGTGGTCCGCTATCGCGACGACAAGACCGCCGCCGAGGCGAACACGATCGACGACGTTCGCGCGATCGCGATCGCCGCCGGCGTGATCTAGATATTCGCGGCGGCGTCGCGAATGCGTACGAGGAGCGCGTCTTTCTCCTCGGGGCCGATGAACGCCGCGCGCACCGCGTTTTCGGCGACGGTGACGAGCTCCTCGGAGGTCAGCTCGAGCGCGTCCGCGGTCTGACGGTAGTTCTCGCCGAGGTAGCCGCCGAAGTACGCCGGATCGTCGGAGTTGATCGTCACCGCGACCCCGGCGCGCAGCAGCGTGGCGAAGTTGTGCTTCGCGAGGTCGGGCGTGACCATCAGCGCCTTGTTCGACAGCGGGCACACGGTGAGCGCGATCTGCGAGAGCACGAGCTCGTGCACGAGCGCCGGATCCTCGTCGCAGCGCACGCCGTGATCGATGCGCTCGACCTCGAGGAGCGTCAGCGCCTCGCGGATGTAGGCGGCCGGACCTTCTTCGCCGGCGTGCGCGACCGCGTGGAGCCCGGCGGCGCGCGCCTTCGCGAACACGCGGGTGAACTTGCTCGGCGGGTTGTGCTGCTCGCCCGAATCGAGCCCGACACCGATGAACCTCGTGCGATACGGGAGTGCCGCGTCGAGCGTGGCGAGGGCGTCGGCCTCGGAGAGGTGACGCAGGAAGCACAGGATCAGCGATGACGTGATGCCGTGCTTGGCTCGGGCCTCGGCCATCGCGTCGTGGAGGCCCTCGAGGATCGTCGCCATCGCGACGCCACGGACCGTGTGGGTCTGCGGGTCGAAGAACAGCTCGGCGTGAACCACGTTATCGGTAGCGGCTCGCTCGAAATACGCCGCGGCGAGCGCGCGAAAATCGTCGCGGTCGCGCAGCACGTCGCACCCGGCATAGTAGAGATTCAGAAACGACTGGAGGTCACCGAACTTGTAAGCGGCACGAACCTCCTCGACGGAGGTGTAAGCAAGGGCGACGCCGTGTTTCTTTGCCAGTGCGAACATCAGCTCGGGCTCGAGCGTGCCCTCGATGTGCAGGTGCAATTCGACCTTGGGCAACCGGCGGATCAGGTTCTCGCGTACGGCATCCAACATCGACGGAACATATAGGCTTCCCCTTGCGGGGGCCACCGCGCGCGGCTACGGTCCCGAGCCCTTATGACCGACGACAACTCCGCTCCCGAGTCCTCGCGCCCGAAGCACGACTTCGATCCGGTGCCCGCACTCGCGTTCGCGTTGTCGCTGCCCGCATCGGGCGTGGCCGCGGTGATCGCGCTCCTCGATGAAGGCAACACGGTTCCGTTCATCGCGCGCTATCGTAAGGAGCGCACCGGTGGGCTCGACGAGGTCCAGATCCGCGCGATCGAAGAGCGCCGGTCGTACCTGGTCGAGCTCGAGGACCGCCGCGCCGCCGTGCTCGCGTCGATCACCGAGCAGGGCAAGCTGACGCCCGAGCTCGAGCACAAGCTGCGCGCCGCGACCACGAAGTCCGAGCTCGAGGACCTCTACGCGCCGTACCGGCCGCGCCGCAAGACCCGGGCATCGATCGCGCGCGAGCGTGGGCTGCAGCCGCTCGCGGATCAGATCGTCGCGCTCGCCCTCGAGGGCGATCCGGCCGCCGACGCGGCGAAGTACCTCGGCGAGCACGTCGCGACCGCGGAGGACGCACTCGCCGGCGCGCGCGATATCGTCGCCGAGCAACTCGCCGACACCGCCGAGATCCGCGCCTACGTCCGCAAGGAGATGTCCGACCACGGCGAGCTGATCGCCGACGTGATGCCGGGCAAAGATGCCGAGCCGACCAAGTTCGAGCAGTACTACAAGCACCGCGAGGCGGTGAAGCAGATCCCGTCGCATCGCTATCTCGCGATCCGTCGCGGCGAGGCGGAGGGCGTGCTGCGCGCGCATGTCGCGATCGATAGCGGCAAGGTCGAGACCGGCATGCTGCGGCTGGCGACGCGATCCGAGCACGGCGAAGGGCCGTGGGCGGCACAGTTGAAGCTCGCCGGCGCGGATGCGCTCAAGCGCTTGTTGCTGCCGTCGGTCGAGAACGATATTCGCGGCGAGCTCAAGTCGCGTAGCGATGTCGCCGCCGTCGAGATCTTCGCCGGGAACCTGCGCAACCTCATGCTCGCGGCACCGCTCGGCGGCGCGGCGGTGATCGGCGTCGATCCGGGGCTGCGCACCGGCTGCAAGTGCGCCGCGATCGATGCGACCGGCAAGTACCTCGGCACGATCACGATCTACATCTCGCAGGGCGAGGCCCAGGCCGCTCGAGCGAAGGACCAGTTCACGGCGTTCGTGAAGGAGCACCAACCGCGCGCGATCGCGGTCGGCAACGGTACCGGCGGTCGCGACGCCGAGGTGTTCGCGAAGCGCACGCTCGCCGACGCGCAGGTCACCGGCATTCCGGTGGTCTCGGTCAACGAGGCCGGTGCCAGCGTGTACTCGGCGTCGGATCTCGCGCGCGAAGAATTTCCGGAGCTCGACCTGACGATCCGCGGCGCGATCTCGATCGCGCGGCGATTGCAGGATCCGCTCGCCGAGCTCGTCAAGATCGAGCCGAAATCGATCGGCGTCGGCCAGTACCAGCACGACGTGCAGGAAGCGCTGCTCGCGAAGCGGCTCGGCGATGTCGTCGAGAGCGCGGTCAACCACGTCGGCGTCGAGCTCAACACCGCGAGCGCGATGTTGCTCGGCTACGTCGCCGGCATCGGCAAGTCGCTCGCGAAGAAGATCGTGCTGCATCGCGATGCGCACGGTGCGTTCGCGTCGCGCGGACAGTTGCAAGATGTCACCGGCCTCGGACCGAAGGCGTTCGAGCAAGCCGCCGGTTTCCTGCGGATCCGCGGCGCGGCGAACCCGCTCGACGCCTCGGCGGTGCACCCGGAGCGCTACGGGCTCGTCGAGCGCATGGCGAGCGACTCGAGCGTGCCGCTCGCCGAGCTCGTCGGCAACACCGAGATCATCGACAAGCTCGAGCTCGCGCGCTACGTCGGTGACGATGTCGGCGAGCCGACGCTGCGCGACATCACCGCCGAGCTCAAGAAGCCGGGCCGCGACCCGCGCGCGGAGTTCTCGCCGCCGAAGTTCCGCGACGACATCACGCAGATGGACGACCTCAAGCCCGGCATGGTGCTCGAGGGTGTAGTCACGAACGTCACCGCGTTCGGTGCGTTCGTCGATATCGGCGTGCATAACGACGGCCTGGTCCACGTCTCGCAGCTCGCCGAGCAGTTCGTGAAAGATCCGAGCGAGGTCGTGAAGGTCGGCCAGCGGATCAAGGTCCGCGTGCTCGAGATCGATCACGCGCGCAAGCGGATCGCGTTGTCGGCCCGGCCGCCGCAGCAACGCCAGCCTCGCAACGATCAGCAGCGCGGCGATGGGCAGCGTGGCGACGGTCAGCGCGGCGACGGTCAGCAGCAGCAGCAGCAGCAGAATCGCGGCCCGCGCGGCGGCAACAACAACAACAACAACAACAACAATCAGCCGCAACAGGCGCGCGGCAACAACGGTAGCAACGGAAACCACGGCAACAACGGTGGCGGTGGACCGGGGCAGGGGCCGCGGCAGAACCATCGCGGACCGCAGCAGCAGAACTTCCGCAACGACGGCCCGCGCGACGACGGCCCGCGCAACGACGGCCCGCGCAACGACGGCTCGCGCCCGCAAAACAACGGTCCGCAGAACAACGGTCCGCAGAACAACGACGGCCCGCGCAACAACGATCGCGGCTTCCGCAACGACGGTCCGCGCAACAACGATCGTGGACCGCGCAACGATGGTCCGCGCAACAATGGTCCGCGCGGACCGCGCAACGAC
>JBDTJY010000170.1:0-4273 GCA_039935615.1 Kofleriaceae bacterium | reverse complement strand
GTGGGACGATCCATCGCGACATTGATGTCGGTGCGCTCGAGCGGACATCGACGCCGCTTCGCATCGTTGGCGACTTCACCGTCCGAGATTCGGCCGAGATTGCACGATCTGCGCAGAAAATAGGTGCGACCTAATTCGACGGCTAGCTGTACTTCACCGCGAGCGCATCCTCGGCCATCTCGTCGAACGTCATCCGCTGGCTGCGCGCGAGCTCGTCCTCGGTGAACAGCCGCCGCGCGGCGCGGTCCTCGGCGCCGAGCGCGCGCAGCAGCATCGACCCGAACAGCTTGCCGACCACCGGCGTGTTGTAGAGGTCCTGCATCGTCGTCATGAACTTGGAGAACGGCATCCGCGCGACCGTCGGCTTGCGCATCAGCAACTGGACGCGCTTGAACGCTTCCTGGACGCGCTTGCCACTGGGATCGGTGCGATCCATCGGCTTCAAGAACACCGACTGCAGGAACGGCTTGGCGTTCCACATCATCGTGGTGACGGCGCGAATGTTCGAGAGCAAGTCGCGCGGTGCCGGCCACGGCCGCCGTCGCATCAGCTCGATGTGCTCGTCGGAGGCGTAGACCTCGGTCATGTGAAAATCGATCGCGATGTGGCGCGACTCGTCGCGATTGATCAGCTGCATCGCGGCGTGAGACATCTCGTCGGCGACATAGTCGTCCAACGAGCGCAGCAGCGCGACATCGAGGATCAGCTCGCCCGCCGTGATGTACGCGTTCGCGAGCTCGACGGTCGCCTGCTTCACGACTCGCAAGAAGTGCGGGCGAAACGCGGTCAGCGTCGGGCTCTCGAGATAGATCCGGTAGTGGTGGACGTCGTAGTGCTCGGCCAACCGGCGCGCGACCGCGGAGTGGCGCTTCTCGTCGACGACGAACGTCGAGAAGATCTTCGACAGCACCGGGTCGGTGGTCTTCTCACGCTGGACCTCGAACAGCGCACCGGCCAACAGCTCGATGCCGGCCATGTCGGTGAAGTATTGAACGACCGCTTGTTCCTTGTCGCGAGGCAGCTTCGGAGGCGCGAGAGACCAGTCGAGGTCATCGATCGACCACTGATCGCGGATACACTTGTCGAGCATGCGCCCGAGGTCCATGGGACCAGTCTACCTGGTGCTCGCAGCCTGTGTAGCCTGTTCCGGCAAGGGCCCGGAGCGCGGCCACACCCTCGCGGACGTCAAGGCCCGCGGCGAGATCACGTGGGGCGCGGACCAGGCCGGCGGCGAGCCGTACGTCTATCAGGACGCGAACGGCAAGCTGATCGGGTTCGAGGTCGACATCATGGCCGCGATCGCGCGCCGGCTCGGCGTCAAGGCGAAGCTCGCGAACTACAACTGGAGCAACCTGGTCCAGTCGCTCGAGCGCGGTGACTTCGACATCGTGATGAACGGGCTCGAGGCGACGCAGGAGCGCAAGGACCGGATCCTGCTGTCCGACCCGTACTACGTGTACGCCGAGACGCTCACGGTCCGGACCGACAGCGACGTGCACTCGGTGTTCGAGCTCGGCGGCAAGCGGGTCGGCACGCTCAACCAGACGTTCGCGCACGACATCCTGCGGATGATGCCGGCGGTCCACGAGCTGCTCTACGAGGGCAACGAGGAGCCGTACCTCGATCTGATCGGCGGCCGCAGCGACGCGGTGCTGCTCGACAACATCATCGCCGATCGCTACGGCTGCACCGACAAGCAGCCGACGCTGAAGTGCCTCCCCGACGACGTCGCGCGCGGCACGTACGTGATCGGCATGCGCAAGGGCGACACCGAGCTCGCCGCGGCGATCAACGGCGCCCTCGCCGACATGCGCGAGGACGGCGAGCTCCAGCGCATCCTCGAGAAGGCCCACATCTGGGACGCGCGCCAGGCGACCGCGACCTCGATCGGCAAGTCCGATCCGCACACGCGCACGTTCGATCTCGAGATGCTCGGCCAGTTCGCGTGGGCCGCGCTCGTCACGCTCAAGCTCACGGTGCTCGCGTTCCTGATCGCGGTCCCGCTCGGCCTGCTGCTCGCGGTGATGCGGGTCTACGGCGGTCCGCTCGCTCGCGGCGGCGCGCGCGCGTACATCGAGCTGTTCCGCGGCACGCCGGTGCTGCTCCAGTTGTTCGTCCTCTACTACGGCATCGCGAACTTCATCAACCTCGGGCCGGTCGAAGCGGCCGTGCTCGGCCTCGGGCTCAACTACGGTGCGTACGAGGCCGAGGTCTATCGCGGCGCGCTGCTCGCGATCCCGCGCGGCCAGACCGAGGCGGCGAAGGCGCTCGGTATGCGACCGCGCCAGATCCTGCGCCACGTGCTGTTGCCACAGGCGCTGCGGCTCGCGCTGCCACCGATGACGAACGACTTCGTCTCGCTGTTGAAAGACTCGTCGCTGGTCAGCGTGATCACCGTGATCGAGCTGACCAAGCAGATGCAGATCGCGGCCGCCGATCTGCGGAGCTGGTTGATTCCCGGCATCGCGTGCGCGGCGTTCTATCTGTTGCTGAGCTTCCCGCTGTCGGAGCTCGCGCGGATCCTCGAGAGGAGGCTCGGCGGTGATCACCGTCCGCTCGCTCTCTAAGCGCCACGGCGAGCTCGAGGTCCTGCGCTCGATCGACGCGCGCGTCGACAAAGGCGAGACCATCGCGATCGTCGGCCCGTCGGGCGGCGGCAAGTCGACGCTGCTGCGCTGCCTCAACTACCTCGAGACGTTCGATCAGGGCGAGGTCGAGATCGCCGGCGTCAAGCTCGTGCCCGGGATGGGCGCGCGCCACGGCGAGGCGCTGCGCGAGCTGCGCACCAAGGTCGGGATGGTGTTCCAGCAGTTCAACTTGTTCCCGCACCTCACGGCGCTCGACAACATCACGCTGGCGCCGCGCGTGGTCCGCCGCGTCGATCCGGCGATCGGGATCGAGCGCGCGCGCGAGCTGCTCGAGCGCGTCGGCCTCGGATCGCGTGCCGACTCGTATCCTCACCAGCTCTCCGGCGGCCAGCAGCAGCGCGTGGCGATCGCCCGCGCGCTCGCCCAGGATCCGCAGGTGTTGCTGTTCGACGAACCGACCAGCGCGCTCGATCCCGAGATGCGCGACGAGGTCATGGGCGTGATCAAGGACCTCGCGGCGACCGGCATCACGATGCTGGTCGTGACCCACGAGATGCAGTTCGCGCATGACATCGCGTCGCGCGTGTGGGTGATCGATCGCGGCACGATCGCGGAGGACGGGCCCCCGGCGCGGGTCGTGGCCGCTCCCGAATCGGCGGTCGCGAAGGAGTACTTCGGCCGCCTCAAGCGCTCGTAACCCACGCGGCTCGGAGTGGCTACCGGTGGGATCATCCTCAAGAGATCTCGACAGATCCAAGTCGCTGAATCACTTCACGCGACCGCGTGGCACACCGGCTGCACTATAGGTTTTCACCGAGCGGTTCGCCAAAACCGAGGTGGATGCGATGCTGGCGAGCCGCTCGGTTTTTAAGGCCGTCTTATGGGATGACGCCCGGCGCCATCAGTGGCTCCGCCGGTGGCGCCGTCACGCCCTGCGCCGCGACGATCGGATAGCCGCGGCGCTGCCACTCGAGGATGCCCTCGTCGAGCACGTACGCGTGCTTGTAGCCGCGCTTGACGAGCTCGTCGACGACGATGCCCGACAGGTGATGCGGGCACGCGCAGTACGCGACGATCGTCGCGTCCTTCGGGATCTCGGCGACGCGCTTCATCACGTCGGCCACGTTGGTCGTGAAGCTGTAGTGCGGGATCGAGACCGCGCCGGTGACATGCACCGTCATCCACTCCGACGGCGGCCGCGCATCGATGATCACGAGCTTCGCCTTGGCCTCGAGCGCGGCCTTGACGTCATCGGCCGGCACGAACCGGTTGTCCTTGAGGTGCGCGAACACCGGCGGCTCGCCCTTGGGGTTCACGAACAGCGGCTCCTTGCCGGTCGGCTCGGGCAGCGGCACGATCGCGGCACTCGCACCGTGGCCGAGCGAGCGGATGTACGCGACGATGTCCGCGATCTGCTGCATCGACAGCTTCGCGTCGAACCGCTCCATCGGCGTCTGCGGCCGGCCGGCGACGATCGCGTGGTAGATGAACGCGTCGCTCGCGAGCGCCTGGAACCGCGCGTTCGCGAGCAGCACGTACTCGCCGCGCTGCTGCTCGTTGCCGTGGCACTTCAAACAGTTCGTGGCGTACAGCGGCTGGCCGCGCGTCGCATCGCCGGGCGGCGGCGCGACCGGCTCGGTCGCCGGCACGCCCTGCTGGCGCAGCCACGTCGTGATCTTCGCGAC
>JBDTJY010000169.1:0-35158 GCA_039935615.1 Kofleriaceae bacterium | reverse complement strand
ACCCGCATGGGCTACGGCGCGCGCATGGTGATCACCGGCGACCCGACGCAGACCGACCTGCCGCCGGGCCAGCGCAGTGGTCTGCGCGACGCGCTCGGCCTGATCGACGGCATCCGCGGCATCGGTCTGATCGAGTTCAGCGACGCCGACGTGGTCCGCCACCCGCTCGTGGCGGCCTTGATTCGCGCGTATGACGCACGCGACCGGACGCGCAGCGAGGCCAGCGAGGTCCGGCGTCCCCGCGAGGAAGATCGTGCGCACGAAGACACGCGCGGCATGCCTCCTAACTCGGATCAACGCTAGACTCCACGTTGATGGTGGGCTCTCCCGACGACCTGGTCGCCGCGGTCTCGCGCGATCGCCGGATGCTCGGCTATCGCGTCCGCCGGCAAGGCGACGGCTGGATCGAGCTCGAAGTGCTCGCGCAACGCGCCCGCACTCCCGTCATGTTGGTGCTGGTGTGGCCCGAGGTCTGGAAGGACGCGGCCGCGTTCGCTCCGCACCTCACGCGCGCACGCTCCGGCAACTACGGGCTGATCGTCGTCGGTAGCGATGCCGACCTCGAGGAGGGCCGGATCGATGCGGCGTCGACCGATGCGGATCTGACGGCGCTGTCGGCACCGATCTCGATGGTCCGCCTGCTGCTCGCGTTGCGTGCACGCTCCGAAACGATCGCGCTGCGCATCGCGGCCGCGACGATCGAGCTCGAGCACGAGCGGTCGCGCCACGAGAACGAGATGTTGATCTCGATCGGCCGCGCCCTGTCGCAGGAGCGCAACATCGATGCGCTGCTCGAGATCATCCTGAAACGTGCCTGTGAGGTCACGTCCTCGGACGCCGGTAGCGTGTACATCGTCGAGGGTCACGACGAGGACCTCACCAGGCGCACGCTGCGCTTCGCGGTGTCGCAGAACGAGTCGCGCAACGTCCAATCGGCCGGGTTCACGATGAACGTGACGCCGACGTCGATCGTCGGCTCGTGTGTGCTCGATGGCCGTCCGATCAACGTGCCCGATCTCTACAAGCTCGACGAGCCGGGCGTCGGCAACAACCCGTGGGGCTTCGTTCACGATCGCAACTTCGACGACAAGTATCACTACCAGACTCGCTCGGTGCTCGCGGTGCCGATGATCTCCGCCCGCGACGATGTGATCGGCGTGATCCAGCTGATCAACAAGCGGGCGAAGGGGTTCATCCAGCTCCAAGATCCGACCGACTTCGAGGAAGGCGTCGTGGCGTTCGACGACCAGTCCGAGAAGTACGTCTCCGCACTCGCGTCGCAAGCCGGCATCGCGCTCGAGAACGTCCTGCTCTACGAAGAAGTTCGCACGCTGTTCGACAGCTTCGTGAAGGCCTCGGTCACCGCGATCGAATCGCGCGATCCGACCACGTCGGGTCACTCCGAGCGCGTCGCGTTCCTCACGGTCGGCCTCGGCAAGGCGATCAACCGCGTCGACGGTGGCTCGTTCCGCGACGTCCGATTCTCGAACGACGATCTCAAGCAGATCGAGTACGCGGCGCTGCTTCACGATTTCGGCAAGGTCGGCGTCCGCGAGCACGTCCTCGTCAAAGCGAAGAAGCTCTACGAGCACGAGCGCGAGCTGATCCTGCATCGCTTCCAGCTGATCAAGCGCGGCCACAAGATCAGTGGCCTCGAGTCCAAGCTCGCGTACTACCAGCAGCAGTCGCGCGAACAGATCGAGGAGAAGCTCGCCGCTGTCGACAGCGACATCGGCGCGAAGATCCTCGAGCTCGACGACATCATGCGATTCATCCTCCAGGCCAACGAGCCGACCGTGCTCGAGCAGGGCGGCTTCGAGCGGATCGCCGAGATCGCGGGCATGCACTATCACGACGAGACCGGCATCGAGCTGCCGTTCCTGTCGCACGACGAAGCGACGTGCCTCCAGATCAAGCGCGGCTCGTTGACCGAGGCCGAGCGGCTCGAGATCAACAGCCACGTCGTCCACACCTACAACTTCCTCAAAGAGATTCCGTGGAGCCGCACGCTGCGCGACGTCCCCGAGATCGCGGGCGCGCACCACGAGAAGCTCGACGGCAGCGGCTATCCCAACAAGCTGCGCGGCGAGGCCATCCCGGTCCCCGCCCGGATGATGGCGATCAGCGACATCTACGACGCCCTGACCGCGAGCGACCGCCCCTACAAGAAGGCGATGCCGGTCGAGAAGGCGCTCGATATCCTGTCGGGCGACGTCAAGCGCGGCCAGCTCGACGCCGAGCTGTTCGAGGTCTTCGTCAGCGCTCGCGTGTACACGCAGACCACGCGCGACCCGTCGTGATGGGGCTCGAGGTCGTGCTCGACGACGACGTCACGCTCGCGGCCGCGCTCCGCACGCGCCTGCGCCGCGAGGTCGCTCGCATGGTCCGCGCGGCCGCCCTCCACGATGCCAAGCGCGACTACGAGGTCGCGCTGCGCCTGTGCAACGACGCCGCGATCCACGAGCTCAATCGTGCCTGGCGCGGCAAGGACCAGCCCACCGACGTCCTCGCGTTCGCGCAGCGCGAGGCCGCGAACGCCGACGCCGCGCTGCTCGGCGATCTCGTGATCAGCCTCGACACCGCACGGCGCCAGGCCAAGCGCGGCCTCTACAAGGAGCTCCTGCACCTCGCGTCGCACGGCCTGTGTCACTTACTCGGCTACGACCATCGCGACGACGCTGAAGAAGCGACGATGAATGCGCGCGCCGCGGCCCTCCGGCGCGAAGCCGGGCGCAGCGGTCGCGTTCGCGCGGCCTAGCTACCTCAG
Organism: Kofleriaceae bacterium; assembly: GCA_039935615.1. Lineage (GTDB taxonomy): Bacteria > Myxococcota_A > Polyangia > Haliangiales > Haliangiaceae > JABFXX01. The sequence continues at coordinate 32,391 of JBDTJY010000169.1, read as the reverse complement.
TGGCAGGTGCCGCCGGTACACGTGGTACCAGTCGGGCAGGTGAGCCAGGCGTTGGCGCCGGTGAACGCCGCCGCGGTGCAAGCGGTGCCCGGTGCGACGATCCCGTTCACGTTCAACTTCGTCGCACCACTATTGGACTGGTACGCGTCGATGATGACCGCGTAGTTGCCGGCCAGCATGTTGGTGAGCGTCAGCTTCGACTGCGGGAACGTTCCGCCGTCGTCATTGCATGCGATCGTCGCGGTGCATTGCGTGTCGATGAGCGAGAGCACCGTGTCGAATGCCGAGCCGTTCGTGTCGATCACGAGTGAGGCGACCGGTACCGGCAACGACAGTGCATACACGATATCCGGCGCAGCGGAGGTCAACTGACAGGTCGGCGCATGGTCGTTCGACTTGCCAACGGTCGTGCCGACGGTGGTCTTCGCGGTGATCAGCGCCGTCGCGTCCATCTCCGTCATGCAGAACTTCTCGCTCGCGCCGGCTGCCGACGAGCAGCCGTAGTCGGCGGGGAAGTCGGTCGTGCCATCGGCGTCGTTGTCCATGCCATCGCCGCAGACCGGTAACGTGGTCGGGTTGGCTTCGGTGTCATCACCCGGATCGGTGCAACCCGGATCGAACGGGTAGTCGATCTTGCCGTCACCGTCGTTGTCGATGCCGTCGCTGCACAGGGCGTGTTGGCAGGTCCTCATGCCCACCGTGCCTTTGCATGCATCTCCTACCGGGCAGCTCAACACGCCGGCGGCGACGAGCGAGCTTTCACACGAGCCACCGGTCGCGATCTTGCCGGACACGTTCAACGTGAACGGGCCGTATTCGAAGGTGTCGGCATACGTGTTCTCGACCACGACGTAGTAGCTGCCGGCCGCGAGACTGCCCTCGGTGACCGCTCCGCCTTCCTGACAACCGACGGCCGCTCCGCCGACGGCGGTACCACCGCACGTCGCGCCATAGAGCTCGATCGTCGGATAGAGATCGGCGCTCGTGACCGAGAGAGTCAGCGATTGCACGGCAGGTAGATCGAGGCGATACGTGAGGTCGGGCGAGCCGGCCTCGTAGCTGCACGAGTTGGTCACGTCGTCGTGCACGGTGGCGAGACTGATGTCGCCCATCGTCGCGGGTCCAGTGATCAGAGCGACGCCATCGCTGCTCGGGCACGACTCGCTGTTGTCTGCGGCCGACGTACACGTCACATCGTTCGGGTAGTCGATCTGACCGTCGTGGTCGTTGTCGATACCGTCGGCACATTCGGGACAACCGACACCCGGGCAGGTGTCCGTTTCGTCATCGTCGTCGGGCGATTGGCAGCCCGGATCGTTCGGATAGTCGAGCTTGCCGTCGCCGTCGTCGTCGATCCCGTCGCTGCACACGTGCTTCGCGCAGACCTTCTGCGAGCCGCCGAGCGGGATGCGACAGACGAGGCCCGTGCCGCAGCTCGCGTTGCCATCACACGGCTCACCCTCACCGGCGAGGAAATCGACCTGCATCTCGAAGTTGCCGCCGGTACCCGCGTCGTGAGAATCGACGACGAGGTAGTACACGCCGGGCGTGGCGAGCGAGATCGCCAGCGACGACGAGCCGGTCTGGGTGGAGCCCATGAAATCGTCGTTGCACGTGAGCTCGCCGGCTGCAGGGATGCAGTCGGCCGGTCGGACGTAGAGCACCGTGTCGAAGTTCGTGCCGCCGAGGTCCGTCGTTGCCGTCACGACTTTCGGGTTCATGATGCGGAGCTCGTAGACCTGTTCGCCGCCGCCACCACCACACGTCGGTGACGATAGGTGCGAGATCGCAACAGGATCGATCGTGCCCGTCACGTGACCGTCGAACGGCAGCGCCAACGGGGCGGTACCGGTGGCGCACGCGGCCGGGTTGTCCGTGAACTCGTCGTTGTCCGCTGCCGACGTGCAACCCGGGTCATTCGGGAAGTCGGTGACGCCGTTGTTGTCGTCGTCCTTGCCGTTCGAGCACTGCGGGCAGTTCGGACCGTCAGGACAGTCGTCGGTCTCGGTATCCTGCTGCGGTGCGAGACAGCCCGGGTCGTACGGGAAGTCGATCTTGCCGTCACCGTCGTTGTCGCGACCGTCCGAACACTGCGGCCATTGGAGATGGCCTTCGTCGCTCCCGTTCGCGCTCTCGCAGCCCGGATCGTCGGGGAAGTCGACGAGGCCATCGCCATCGTTATCGATGCCGTCACTGCACTCGGGGGTTCCGCTCTTGGCATTCCCTCCACCACCGCAACCGACCTCGTACGCCCCAACCACCAGGGAACAAGCGACACAGACTAGCCAAGGCGTTCGCATAAGGGCTGCTGTGTATCCATATGTAGGTGTTCGGTCAACTGCTGATTTTCCAGACGAAACTTGCAGCCCCGATCCGTGAAGTCACCCCACATCGAATAACAGGAACTTCAGGTAAGCCCCTTCAGAAAACGCCGGCAAGACAGGATGATCGGTCGCGGCACCAGCCACACTCCGGAGCCGAAGCAGTGGTCGGGCCGCGATTGTCAGGAGATCGGCTTCGGTGATGTGGCTCGAACACGAGGCCAGCGCGAAGTAGCCACCGGGCTCGGTCACGGCGAGCCCGGCCTCGACCAGCCGGCGGTAGGCCTTGAGCGCAGCCGGCCGCGCCTTCTCGCTCGGCGCGAAGCTCGGCGGATCGACGATCACGAGCTCCCACGTGCGGTGCTGCGCGCGCGCTTGCTCGAAGAACTCGAACGCGTCGATCGCGACGCGCTCGTGCGCTTCGACCGGCAGGTTCGACAGCACGAGGTTGCGCTCGATCGCCGCGATCGCGGGCGCCGCGAGATCGATCGAGGTCACGCGGGTCGCGCCGCCGAGCGCCGCGTGGAGCGAGAAGCCACCGGTGTAGCAAAACACGTTGAGCACCGAGAGCCCGGCGGCGTGACGGCGGATCGTGCGGCGGTTGTCGCGCTGATCGAGGAAGAAGCCGGTCTTCTGACCGTTGCGCACGTCGACCGCGAAGCGCGCATCGTCTTCGGCGATCACGATCTCGGCCGGTGGTGCACCGCGCACGGCTTCGCCACCGGCGCGCAGCTTGCGGTCGCCGCGCAGCCACGCGTGCGCGAGCTCGGCACCACCGCGCTCGAGACCGGCGAGCACGTCGTCGAGCCGCGCGCGCCAGAACGTCGTCGCGGCCGGGCCATCGAACACGATCACCGCGGTGTCGGCGTACTGATCGATCACGAGCCCGGGGCAGCCATCGGCTTCGCCGTGGACGAGCCGGCGCCCGGTGCAGCCGACGAGCAGCGGATCGCGCGTGCGCCAAGCCGCGGCGCGTTCGGCGCGCGCGAACGCCCACGCGCCATCGCAGCTCGCCTCGGGATCGAGATCGAGGATGCGCGCGCGAATCGGCGACGCCGGATCCGCGAGGGCGGTCGCGAGCGGGCCGCGCTCGTCGACGAGCGTGACCAGCTCGCCCGCGGTGAGCTCGCGCGGCGGCTCGAGCGCGCGGTCGTAGACCCACGGATGACCCGCCGCGATCCGATCGCGCAGCGGCTTGGTGACGCGCCAGGTCGGTCGCTTCACTACTTCAGCGTCGCGGCGCTGAGCTGATACATGTGCGCGTACGGGTTCAGCGTCTGGATCACGCCGGCACCCGGAGCGATCCAGATCGTGCTGATCCAACCGGCCGGGAGCTCCATCGGCTTGGTATCGGGCGCCGGATTGTCGAGCGTGACGCGACCGGTGGTGACCAGGCCGAGCTTCTCGGCGGTGTACGCGCCGGCCTTGGTCGAGACCGATTCCTTGGGCTGCGGCGTGAACTGACGCTCGAGCTCGATCTTGCCGGTGCCGAGCTTCGCGTCCGAGCCCTCGTGCGGGAGGCGCGTCCACTTCGCGGTGAGATCCTCGCGCCACTGGCCCTCGCCGATGCCGCCGTTGGTCAGCGCCCAGCTGGTGTTCTTGCGAGTGACGTCGTCGACCTTCATGCCGATGTAGCCGCCGGGCTCGCCGGAGAAGAAGAAGCTGTCCGGCGAGATATCGAACTTCTTCGCGTTGCAGGTGATCGTCGACGTGGTCGTGTGCTCGTCGATCACCGGCTTGGTCTTGTCGGTGGTGAGGTCGGTGGTCGACTTCTCTTCGAGCGTGACGACGGTGTCCGCACCCTTGGTGCCGCCCTCGATCGACTTGACCGTGACGACGACGGTGTTCGGCTGCTTCGGCGAGATCCGCTTGATCTGATCATCCGGCGGCAGCGGCGACGGGACACTCGAGTAGGTCCACGTGTTGCCGACCGCGAGCGGGAAGACCTTCACGCCGCAGACCGACGCCTTGCCCGTGGGCCCCGCGCCGGCGCCCGACGTATCGATCATCTGGTGCGGCGCCTTTGGACCTGCCGCGGCAAGGCTCGACAGGGAGACGACAGCGACGGCGAACAGGGTGGGGCGCATGACGTCCTGGGTTCATACCGCCCCCGAGGACTCGGGTAAAGCGAAACGGCCTTACAGACCGCGGTGGCGACCTAGCGCTCGCGACCCTCTTTCTGAGAGCCGTACACGCAGTTCGCATCGTTGGTGCCTTCACACATCTTCTGGATCAGCGTGCGAAACCGCTCGTCGCGCCGCATGTCGGAGAAGTCGGGATCGAGGATCTGCTTGCGGCCCAGCAGGTGGTCGATCGTCGCCTCGACCTCGAGGTGCTTCGAGTAGTGCGGGCGCATCTGGAGGATGCGGGTTAGCAGATTGATCGAGCACTGCTTGCGCCCGACCCGAGCGTACGCGGCGGCGAGCCCGTACGTCGCCTTGACGTTGTACGGATCGGCGGCGAGCGCCGTGATGAACGAGTTCACCGCGTCGGTGACCTGCTGCTCGCGCGTGAGCTTATCGATCTCGGCCGAGCGCGACGAGTTGAGCGAGGCATAGCCCTCGTCGGCGAGGCGCGTGCCCTCCGGGATCGAGCGCTGATCGAACGTCAGCGGCTTGAGCTCGGCCTGCGGATCGGTCGGCTCGCAATCCTTTTGCTCTTTCACCGACGGGACCGGCGGCTCGGCCTGCGGGCGCAGCGGCGGCGGTGGTGTCGTGAGCTCTTGCTTGGCGTGACAACCGGCGAGCGCGACAAGGATCAACAGGGCTCGAGACATCAGCGTCCCGCGGCCTGCATCGCGTCTTTGCGATAGCCCTTGAACCACGTGCCGTTGTCGCCGACGGCGTCGAGCGCGCGGTTGGCCTCGTTCGCGAACTTTGGATTGCCCGACAGCGACGACAGCCGCTTCAGCATCGCGAGCGCGCAGCCCTTGCGCAGCACCTTGTCGTACGCGACCGCGAGCTTCAGCGTCGCGTCGGCGCTGTACGGATCCTTCTGCAACGCGAGGCGGTACTTGTCGATCGCTTCGCGGATCAGTCCGACCTTCGCGTTCGCTTCGTTGGTCTTGTCGGAGCTCGCGAGCGCGGTGTCGCCGGTCTCGATCAGCGGGTGCGCCAACTGCGGCATCGGATGCCACTTGCGCGGATCGTCCTGGAACGACGCCTGGCAATCGTCGATGTACTTCACGTTGTCGGCCGCTTCGGCCGGCTCGGCCGGACGCTTCTTCTTCTCCGGGTTGTGCAGCTTCTCGGGCGCGCCGCCGTAGAGCGGCTGGCACGCGCCGAGCGCGAAGCAGAAGAGGAGACCCCACGTCCCGATGCGCATGCCCCAAAGGTATCGCGCCGAGCGCGACGGATCAAACGATGGCGCCGATCAGTCCTTCAAACGGTGCGGACGTAGCGCAGCATCGGCGTGACGAACGGAGCGGCTGCCGCGAGCAGCATCACGCCCCCGAGGATCGGTTGGAGCTGCGTGTGCTCCATGCCGAGCGTCAGCATCATCCCACCCGCACCGAGGAGCGCGAACACGCCCCAGGTCCGCATCCGCACGAGCGCGCTGAAGCCGAGGAGAGTGAGGCCGAGGATCACGAACGATTCGACGTTCGCCTGGCGCGGGGCGAACGCGTACGCGACGACCATCGGCAGCGAGACACCGGCGCGGATCACGGAGCGGCCGAGCCGGCGCACGCCGTTCTCGTCCAGGTGGAACCGTTCGCGCCACGCCGACTTACCGTCGTACGCGAGGCTCATGCCTTCGCCCCACAGCGCGAGCGTCGCGACCGCGTGCAGTCCGAACTGCAGCATGAGCTGGCCCATCTCGACGTTGGGATCGTTGCGACCCATCCACAACCCGAGGACGCCGAGCATGACGCCGAACAGACCAACGCCGACGGCGTACCAACGCGCCCAGAAATATCCGGCGACGAGCGCGAAGAAGGCGATGCCGTACGTGGCCGAGAGCCCCCACAACAATTTCGCGAACGGGCCGCCGCTGTTCATCAGTGCGTTCAAGGTGAACATCACGAAGAAGAACGCGAATACGATGGCCGCGAGCGCACGACGTTCGCCGACGAGCTTCATGCCTTCACTATAGCGTGAAAGCTCGGAGCAGCCAGCGGCTACTGCGGTCCGCGGACCGGGAAGTTCTTCTGGACGATCAGCCGGAAGTGCTTGAACCCCGCCTCTTTAGCCTTCGCCGAGAACATCACCTCGACGAGCAGGCGGTAGGGCGTGACGCGGTCGGCAATTAGGAGAAGCTCTGGCGGCGGCTCTTTGCTCGGATCCTTGCCGTCGTTGATCAGCTTCTTGATCTCTTCATTGTGAAGCGCGGCGAGATAGCTGCTGAGCCGGGGGATCTTGATCCCGAGGGAGCCGCCCTCTTTCTCGGCGGAGTCGACATCGCCGTTCGTGACCGGCACGATCGACTTGCCCTCGACCACGACCGCGGTCGGCGTGATCACGAGCGTCCACGACTTCTGCGGCAGCGGTGCGTCGGTGTCGGTGCGCGGCAGGTTGACCGTGCCGGCGATGACGTCGAGCGCGCTGGTCGACAACTGGAAGATGAAGGCGACCAGGAGGATCGTCATCATGTCCATCATCGGCATGATGTTGAGGTGCGTGATGTTCTCGCCCTCGGGCACGTGCGAGACGGCCCGGCGGACCATCTTGCTCGCTTCACGCCGCGTGAACCCGGTCTCGCTCACTCGAACCCCGAGGAGAACAGGATGTCGCTGAACAGCGCCATGGTCTTGGGATCGTACGAGGCGCGCGTCGTGTCGAACAGCGTCTTGTCGGGCGAGATCGGGTCTTTCGCCTTCTTGAGATCCGGATCATCGGTCGGCAGCGCGCAGCCGACCGGCTCTTTGCCGAACTCCGGCATCCGACAACGCATCGCCGCCATCACCGACGCGATCGTGTTGTACGGAATCGCGCCGTCCGCCTGCAGGATGATCTGATAGCTGTCCGGCTTGCGCTGCTTGCCGGTGTACCGGCGATTCGCGATCTCGAACAACGCGTTCGAGAGGCCGCGGAAGTCGAACACCGGCGTCGGCGTGATCGCGGCTTGCCCGGCGGGCGGCGGACTGCAGCGCAACGTCTCGCCGCAGAAGCCGCTCTCGCACATATATGCGCCGTCGCACGATTCGCCGTCGCGACCGGTGCGTGGGAACAACGCCTTCGGCTGGGTCAGCGTGCCTTCGAGGCCGCTGATCGACCACAGCACCATCCGATCGCGCGTGACCGAGACGATCATCTTGAGCGGCTGATCGTCGGGGTTCGGCTGCGGTTGCGTCGTGCTGGTCGACGGCGGCGCCTTGTCGGGCAACTGCGTATCGATCTGCGTGAACACGATGCCTGCCGCGACGGACGCGAGCAGGAACAACATCAGGTTCGTGACCATGTCGAGATAGGGGATGAGGTTGAGCTCACCACTCTCCATCTCGTCTTGTTCGATCTGCGCCTCGCGACGCCGCACGGCGTTGCGAACCTTCGATCGAACCCGCTGTGCGGAGTACTCCACGTGACGCTACTCGAGATCCTCGGTGGGAGCAGCGGGTGCGCGGCTCGCGGCCGCCGAGCCACCCTCGGCCAGGAGGTTCTCGAACCGCAGGCTGAACGCCTCGAGGTCGGCGACCACCTTCTTCATCGCGGCCGACAACAACAGGTGCCCGACCATGCAGATCAGAGCGATGCCGAGGCCGAACGCCGTGTTGTACATGGCCTCGGAGATGCCCTGCGAGAGCTTTTCTTTCTGCTCTTGCGGCGACAGATCACCGATCGCTTTGAACGTACGAATCAGGCCGGTGATCGTGCCGAGGAGGCCGATCAACGTGCAGATGTTTGCCAGCGACCACAGCGCGCCGATCCGGGTCTTCACCTCGGGGAGCGTGTCGACCATGGTCTCTTCCATCGCTTGCGCGACGGCGGCTTCACCGCGATGGAGGCGGTTGAGACCGGCCTTCGCGACGCGCGCGACCGGTGCGGTCGTGGCATCGCAGAGCTTCTTCGCGCGATCGACGTTGTTCGCCGATAGCAGCTTGCGGAGCTGCTCCAGGAACGCCTTCGCGTTTAGATGTCCACGTCCGAGGAAGTAGATCGAGCGCTCGACAATGAGGCCGATGACCACCGCCAAGAAGAACGTGTTGACGATGAAGAACGGTCCACCTTTTTGGAAGACATCACTTAGCCAGCTCATCGCGAATTCCTCACTTGCCCATCAGCACAAGGGCGGCTCCGCCGCGCGCTGCTTCCCAAATGTTGTAGCGAGCGAGGTGCGCCTGCGTCAAGCAAGCGGCCCCGTAAATCGCCAGGGTGAACGGTGACTTACTAACCGCGGGATCGAGCGCTACTGTCAATTGTTGGGGGCGCCCGCGGTGATCCACGCTGAGACTGCATCGATCTTCTCGCAGCACATGGTCGGGTTGTTATACGGCATCGTTCCGATCACGTTGCCGTTCTTGCCGTTCGGGAGTGCGGAAAGTGCCGGAACGGCCTCTCCTGGGCTGATCGCGCCGATCATCGCAGAAAGTAGACTCGCGTTCACATCGCCGGGGACGACCAACATGCGGGCGGTGTCGAGCTCGGACGGCGCGTTGACCAGCCCGGTGTAGGACGTCATGGCGGAGGACAGATTCAGGTCATCCTGGGTCTTGTCGGTGCCGTGGCACTCCGAGAATGCTGCGCACTTCGGCTGGAGGATGTTGGCCTGGAGATAGGACAGCTCGGCGTGGCCGACTGCCGCGGCGCAGCTCGCCGTGTTCGGTTGTGGGTTGCACGCGCGCGACTGCCCGTCCTGGTATTCGTGCTTGTCGAGGTCGATGCGGCACCCGATCGCAGAAAGTGCGATCAGCCACATCGCGAGTACGGCTCGCATGCGCCGCACCCTAACACGATCATAAACACCGTAGGTCGCCGCACTTCGCGGTTGCGGGAGGTCGCGGCACCGCCGGCGCGGGCACGAGATCATCGAACGATCGAATCACCGGGCCCGAGAGAAATCGACCGGGCAGGGTGCCGCGCACGAACGGCATCCACACCGCTTGGGTCGGATCGGGATTCGGGCCCGTCGGATCGCCGCTCCACGGCTCGACGCGCGCGAACGTGATGTTCGCCGGTGGCGTCCAATCGCGGACCTTCGTCGGAGGATGCGCCTTCTGCATCACCTCGAGCCAGATCGGCACCGCCGCGCCACCGCCGGTGATCTTGTCGCCGATCGGCGTCGAGTCATCGCGTCCGATCCAGACCGAGCACAGGAGGTCGGTGGTGAAGCCGTTGAACCAGGCATCCTTGAAGTTCGCCGACGTGCCGGTCTTCGCGGCGGTCGGGCGACCGAGGGCGAGCGCGTAGCGCCCGGTGCCGCGCTGCACGACCCCCTTCATGAGGTTGATCATCACGTAGTCGGTTTCGGGCGAGATGACCTGCGGCCCCATCGGCTGCGAGCGCAGATCGTCGACGATCTTGCCGGTCGGATCCGTGACGAGATCGAAGAACCGTGGCGTCACCCGCCGGCCGCCGTTCGCGATGCCCGCGTAGCCGGTCGCGATCTCGAGCGGCGTGAGATCGGGCGTACCGAGGCTGATCGAGATATGGCGTGGAATCGGCGAGGTGATCCCGAAGCCGCGCATGATCTCGATGATCCGATCGAGCCCGACCTGCACCGCGATCTGGACGCTGATCGTGTTGAGCGAGAACGCCAGCGCGGTCATCAGCGTGACGTCGCCTAGATACCTGTTGTCGTAGTTCGCCGGGGTCCACGTACCGGTCGCGGTCTGCACCGAGAACGGCCCGTCGTGCATGTGCTCGACCGCCGTGCGTCCGGACTCGATGAACGCCGAGTAGATGAACGGCTTGATCGACGAGCCGACCTGGCGCTTCGCCTGGGTCGCGCGATCGAACTGCGACGCGGTCCAGTCGTAGCCGCCGACCAGCGCGAGCACGCGACCGGTGTGCGGGTCCATCACGATCACCGAGCCCTGCAGTGCTGGCCGCTGCGCGATCGTGACCGCATTGCCGTCGGGTGCGAGGCGCACCGCGAGCAGATCGCCGAGCTTCGACACCTCGTTCTGTTTGCCGCGCCACGCGACGACGTCCTTCGCGTCGGCCTCGACGAGCGGCAGCCGCTTGGGGCCGAGATCGACCGTGATCGCACCGTTCTTCTGCTGGACGATCATCGCGCCGTAGCGCTGCTCGGGCAGCAGTTGATCGGCGAGCGCCGACGTGTCGTCGTTCGCGCCGGTCAACGGATGCGCGGGCCCACCGGTCCAGCCGCCGCGGTGGCCGAGCGCGACGTTGCCGATCGGTCCGCGAAATCCGAGCTTGCGATCGAGGCTCTCGAGGCCGTGGCGCAGCGCGGCCTCGGCCGCGGCCTGGGTGCTGCGATCGAGCGTCGAGTAGAACTTGAGCCCACCCTTGAACAGCTCGTTGTTGCCGTAGCGCTTGGTCGCGAGCTGGCGGATGTGCTCGACGAAGTACGGCGACGCGAGATGGTTGAGGTCGCTGTCGTCGACCAGCGCGATCGGCTCGGCGAGCGCGGCCGTATACTCGGTATCCGAGATGTAGTGATCCTCGCGCATGTGGCCGAGGACGTAGTGCTGGCGCTCGCGCGCGAGCTTGATGTCATGGGTCGGCGCGTACTTCGTCGGCGACGCGACGAGCCCGGCGAGCATCGCCGCCTCGGCGATCGTGAGGTCGTCGACCTCTTTGCCGAAGTACGCCTCGGCCGCCGCCCCGACGCCGTACGCGCCATGCCCGAGATAGACGTGGTTGAGATAGATCGACAGGATCTCGGCCTTGGTCAGCTCGCGCTCGAGCCGCACCGCGAGCACGACCTCCTTCATCTTGCGCTTGTACTTCGCGAGTTTCTTGGCCGCCTTGATCGCCTCGGGCGACATACCCGTGTCGTCGAGGTCACCCTCCTCGTTCGACAGCAGCGTCTGCTTGATGATCTGCTGCGTGATCGTCGAGCCACCTTGCTTGATGCTGCCGCTCGAGCGGAAGTTCTTGATCGCGGCGCGCACGATGCCGCTCGGGTCGAACCCCGGGTGCTGGTAGAATCGCCGATCCTCGGCGCTGAGGAACGCGGCGGGCACGTGCGGCGGCATCCGATCGAGCGGCACGATCTGGCGGTTCTCGATCGAGAACGTTCCGATCTCGTCGCCGTCGGTCGCGAGCACGACCGACTTGCGATACGGGCGGTAGTCGAGGAGTTGCGTCAGATCCTGCGGAAGGTCTTCATTGATCGTGCTGACCACGAAGTAGGCCGCCGCCGCAGCGAACGACAGGCCATAGACGAGCAACAGCAGCAGCACGCGCAGGATCGACAGCCGGCGCAAGCGCCGTGGTCGCCGCAGGCGGACCGGCGGAAGCACAGGAAGCGGCTGATCGCGCTCTGCCACGGTATGCTCACAGTCTATGAGGTTCTGGCGCTGGTCGCACGTCGTGACGGTGGCCGCGTTGGCGGTCGTCGCGGCGACGGCGAGCGCCGACGTCAACCTTGCCCCGAGCGTGCCGGAGCCCGTGCCCGGGCCACCGGTGTTCGCGGTGACGCCATTCGAGAACCACGTCGTCAACGGCAAGTCGTACGAGTGGATCGTCGCCGAAGCGCCGTTCGAGATCGCCGCGAAGTCGCAGGCGGCGTTCGGGCTGGCCGCGGCCAATCCGCCGCTGTGGGTCGGCGCCGCGGTGCCTCCCGAGGCCGACACCGTCGCCGCGTTCGCCGCGGATCAGCGCGCGAGCTACGTGATCACCGGCTGGTTCGACAAGATCGGCGAGGACCTGCGGATCGCGATCTTGGTGTGGAAGATCGATCACGGGCAGGCCGTGGTCGTCGGAGATGCGAAGCGCCAGGGCGCGATGCCGAGCTACCACGTGCTGCTCGGCGGTGCGCTCGGCGAGGCGTGGCAGCAGGCGAAGGTCGCGCCCGCGCAGATCGGCGACGTCCAGATGATCCAGCTCACGCGCTCGCTCGCGAGGGACATCTATCCGGTGTTCATGATGGGGCGCGGCCTCGGCTCGATGACGAGCCAGACTCCGGATCTCAAGAGTGCCGAGCACGATCTCGAGCGCGCGGTGTTCTTGGATCCGAAGCTCGCCGAAGCGCAGCGCCTGCTCGGCGAGCTGTATCTGCGGCAGGCGCCGAACGATCCGAAGGCCGCCGCGAAGGCCGCGGCGAAGTTCAACTACGCGGCCGACCTCGCGCCCGACGATGTCGCGTCGCTGCGCGCGGCTGCGATGGCGACCGCGGCGGCGGGGAAGTGGGAGCCCGCGCTCGAGCTGTTCGCGCGGCTCGTCACGAAGCAGCCATGGGATGTCGAGGCGCGCGAGAAGCTCGGCGAGGCGCTGTGGCAGCTCGGCGACGCCAAAGGCGCCGAGCATCAACTGACCGCGGTGACGGCCAGCCGGCCCGACGATCTCGAGGCGCGGCGCGTGCTCGTGCTGATCCACGCGGCGCGCAGCGACACCAAGGCGCTGGTCGCCGAGCTCGAAGCGATCGCGGTGCGGGCGCCGGACGATCTCGAGATCAAGAGCGACCTCGCGGCGGCGTACGGTGCGCTCGGCAACTGGCCGAAATCGATCGCGAACCTCGAGGCGGTGGCGCTGGCTCGGCCGAGCAACGTCGCGCTCGCGCTGCGGGTCGGCGATGCGCATCGCAAGCACGGCGACCTCGACGCGGCGCTGACCTGGTACACGCGCGCCGCGAAGCTCGCCCCGGAGTCGAGTGCACCGGGCTTCGCGATCGCGGAGGCGCAGTTCGATGCCGGCAAGCTCGCCGATGCGAACCACACGTTCACCAATCTCCAGAGATACGTCGCCGACGCGGCGGCGGCCGAGCACGACCTCGGCGCGATCGCCTTCGCGCAAGCTCGCGCCGACGATGCCGCGTGGTACCTGCGCAAGGCCGCGCGCGAGGCGCCGCGCGTGCTCGAGACCCGGCGCGCGGTCGTCGCCGCCGAGCTCGCGCGCAAGGATGTCGCGGCTGCGCTCGCGCAGGTCGAGCCGGCGCTCGCGTACTGGCCCGACGATCCGGTGTTGCACTACCTCGCGGGCATCGCGCACGCGCTCGCCGGCGATCCCGACGAAGCCCGCGCCGAGCTGCGCGCGTCGACGCTGCCGGTCGCGCGCACCGCGCTCGGCGTGATCAGCGCGAACGGCACGATCGCGCTCGATTGGAGACCCGGACTCGTGCGGCCGTGGGGCGACACCGAGGCGCTGACCGCGGAGCTCGCGAGCTATGCGGCGCTCGGCGAGGCGATGAGTCACGCGCGCCGCGCGTATCAGAACGACATCCTCGCGATGCTCGGCGCCGCCGGCAAGGGACCGTTGGCCCACGGCAAGCCGACGAGCTGTCCCGTCGGAGAAGTCGCGCCCGCGTGGGCCGGAGCGCAGCAGGCGCGCGCGACCTACGAGCGGCTCGGTAGCGATCTCGAAGCGTCGTTCAAGCGGATCGTGCGCCACGACGAGCTCGGGCTGACCGCGGGCCTGTTGCCGAACGCACGGCTCGCGGTCGCCGCGGCGAAGCATTCGTTTCGGCTCCAGCTCGCGGATGCCGGCGAGCTCCGCGCCGAGCTCGGCCGAGGCGTCACGCCGGAGCTGCGCGCGATCGGGTGCAGCGAGAAGCTGATCGCGGCGGCGATCACGAATCCCGCTCGCTACCACGTGATCGAAGAGGACAAGCCCGATACGGTCCCGAAGCGGACCCCGCCGCGGGCCAAGCCGCGCACGACGTTCTTCGTCGACAATACCGGCTGCGCCGATCCGGTCACCGTGTGGATCGATGGCAAGCGCCTCGGTGAAGTCGCGCCCGGCCGGCGCAGCGCGCTGGTCGCCGATGGCGGCGAGCGGTCGCTGTGCCTGCTCGAGCCCGGTGCCGCGCAGTGTGGGGATCGCGGGACCGTCCGTCAGATCTATCTGCACGATGGCTGGAGCGTGTCGATGCGCTGCCCGTGACTCACCCGCTACATGCAGGTCCGCGTGGCGATCACGATATCGTCGTGGGCGGTGTAGGCGAACACCCTGTCGTGGGACGAAATGTCTGGGTCGGTCGCGCCGGCGGGCAGGTCGGCGCTGGTCTCGATCTGGCCGAACGGTGCGCCGATGATCTGGCGAACCGCGTCGTAGACCACCGGCGAGCCGTCGCGATGCGACACCCAGTACAGCGTCAGTTGGTCGTGGGTCAGCGACGGCGCACCGTCGCCCGACAGGTTGACGAGCCCGGCGAGCGGACCTTGCGCGGTCCATGGCATGCCGGTCGCGGCGCGCTTCGCGTAGCGGATCGTCGCCAGCGTCGGGTCGACATTGTCGCCGTAGAACAACTCGGTCTCGTCGATCGACACCGCGATCCCGACGACGGTCTCGCCGGCGAGGCCGGGCTCCGCGGCCGGTGCCGCGAACGTGCCATCGGCGTACGCCGCACTCCACAGCGCGCCACCGCGCGAGAAGTACAGCCGCGTGCCGTCGGTGTTCCATCGCGGCGTGCGCTGGTCGGTGCCGTCGTCGAGCGCGTCGGCGTGGACCGCCTGCGTGCTGCCGCCGAAATGATCGAGCGTGTAGATCTCGCTGATCGCGCCGGGGCTCGACGTGAACGCGAGCAGGCCGTGATCGCCCGCGACGCTCGGGCTCGCTTCCTTGGCATGGGTCGCGGCGCCCGGAACGTTCGCGGCCGCGGCCATGCCCCAGCGCTGGCAGGTCAGCGGTCCATCGATCATCTCGACCGGCGGAGGCGTCGACCCACAGGCTGCCAGGAGCAAAAACACCGCGATTCGCACGGGCGGACTCTACGGCGACCGTTCGCTGGGGTGAAGCCGGGAAGGTCGCTGTATGGTGGGGCGTGCACCTGCCGCAGCTCGCGTTCGGCTCGCCGCGACTGCTCCCCAAGGCAGCGTCGCTCGACGGCCGCGTCGTGGTGCTCGATATCGCGTTCGCGGCGACGGTCGGCACCAGCATCTCGTTCGAGCGGACGACCCAGCCGTTCCTCGAGGCGCTCGGCGATCGCCTCGCCGCGTGGGTCGATCATCACGATCACGAGCGCCACGCGAGCTTCGCGAACGACCCGCGGTTCGTGCTCGCGACCAAAGCGCAACACGGCGCGTGCCCCGAGATGGTGACGCCGGAGCTCGTGCGCACGACCGGCCCGATCGATTGCATCCTCATGCACGTCGACCTCGACGGGCTGTACTCCGGCGCGAAGTGGATCCTCGGCGGCGAAGAGCCGTATCGGGGTGCCGATGCCGACGCGCGCGCGGTCGATACGCGGATCGGTACGCCGGGGCCGGCCGCGACGAGGATCGATCGCGCGCTGCGCGCGAGGTTTCGCGACGATCAGTTGAAGCGGTCGGTGATCCAATTCCTCGTCGGCGGCATGAAGTCGGGCGTCCACGACGACGTGATCCGCGAAGCCGCGGCCGAGTTCGAGCTGCGCGATGGCCGCACCCAAGAGCTCGCGGCGCGATACACGATTCGCGGTCGGGTCGCCGTCGTCGACACCGCGGGCGCGCAGGGCCAGTTCGACAAGACCGACCTCCTGCTCGCGGGGCAGGCGAAGGCGGCGGTCTCGATCGTGCGCGACTCCGGCATGCTGACGATCGCCGCGCCGTTCGAATCCGGCTGGGACTTCGTCGCGCTGTTCGAGCTCGGCGGCGGGATGCCGACGCGGGTCACGATCCCCGAGCAGAAGCTCGACACCGTGATCGCGAAGATCAACGACGCTCCCGCGCCCACCCCACGGGGCTCCGGGGGAACCGCTTCCGAGGACTGAGCACTTGCCGAACGGACATTTGTCCGCTATGACGGCATCATGTCCCTACAGCTTGGAGACGAAGTTCCGAATTTCACGGCCGAGACCACCGAAGGTCCGATCGACTTTCACGCCTGGCTCGGCAACGGCTGGGCGGTGTTGTTCTCGCACCCGAAAGACTTCACGCCGGTGTGCACGACCGAGCTCGGTCGCCTGTCGGCGCTCAAGCCCGAGTTCGACAAGCGCGGCGTGAAGGTGCTCGGCCTCTCGGTCGATCCGCTCGGCTCGCACAAGGAGTGGGCGAACGACATCAAGGAGACCCAGGGCCACGCGCTCAACTTCCCGTTGATCGCGGATCCCGACAAGCACGTCGCGAACCTCTACGGGATGATCCATCCGAACGCGAGCGACACCACGACCGTGCGCTCGGTGTTCGTGATCGGCCCCGACAAGAAGCTCAAGCTGTCGCTGACCTACCCGGCGAGCACCGGCCGCAACTTCGACGAGCTGCTCCGCGTGATCGATTCGTTGCAGCTCACCGCGAAGCACAAGGTCGCGACCCCGGTCGACTGGAAGCAGGGCGACGACGTGATCATCGTTCCGTCGGTCAAGGACGAGGATGCCAAGGCCTTGTTCCCCGGTGGCTGGAAGACGCTCAAGCCCTATCTCCGCGTCACTCCCCAACCGAAGTAGTGCTAGGAGTAGTGGGTGTCGACCGAACGTCGCCCACTGCGGGTCACGGGTGAGCAGCGCGATCCGCTCGACGCGATCGCCGACGATCTCGTCGAACGCTACTTCGATCCGACCGCTGCCGAGATGCAGCACATCGGCAGCTACGAGCTGCCGAGCGAGGCCGGCGTCGAGCACGCGGTCGAGCTCGCGCGAGAGCTGTTGTTCCCGGGCTACGCCGGGCCCGACGTGCCGCGCAGTGATCGCGGCGACGTCAAGAAGCTCGTGCGCGGCCGGCTCGACGAGCTCCGCGTCGCGCTGCACCGGCAGGTCTATCGCGCGAACCATCACAAGCGGCAGCAGGTGCTCGGCAAGAACGAGCTCGAATGCGCCGAGTGCACGCACAAGGCCGAGGTCACGACCGACGCGTTCCTCGCCAGCTTGCCGGACCTGCGCCGCAAGATCCGGCTCGATCTGCGCGCGGCGTTCGAGAGTGATCCGGCGGCGACCGGCATCGACGAGATCCTGTTCTGCTATCCCGGCACGTACGCGATCACGGTGTACCGGCTCGCGCACACGTTGATCCGCCTGGGCGCCAGCCTGGTGCCGCGCATGATGACCGAGCTCGCCCACCGGCGAACCGGCATCGATATCCACCCGGGCGCGGAGATCGGCGAGTCGTTCTTCATCGATCACGGCACCGGCGTGGTGATCGGCGAGACCACGCTGATCGGTGATCGGGTGCGGATCTACCAGGGCGTCACGCTGGGCGCGCTGAGCATTCCGCAGGGGGCGGCCCGGCCCGAACCGGGCCACCGGCGCCATCCCACGATCGAGGATGACGTCGTGATTTACGCCAATGCGACGATTCTAGGCGGTCAGACCGTGATCGGGCGCGGGGCGGTGATCGGCGGAAATGCCTTCATCACCGCCTCGGTCGAACCCGGTACGCGGATCTCGGGGCAGGCTCGATCGAGCAGCGGGGCGGTCCAGAAATAGGACTGCTCGCCGGCCCGTGTTAAGCTTTTCACGGGTTTCGATGGCCGAAGACGCACCGTCTCGCCCGCGTACCAACACGCGAGCACGCGCAGAGGCGCCGCCTGGGCTCTCGCTTTCGGGCGAAGAGGGCCGGCAGGCCATCGGTCGCTACGAAGTGATCAAGACCATCGGCAAGGGCGCGATGGGCGTCGTCTACAAGGCGCGCGATCCGCTGCTCGATCGCGTCGTCGCGGTCAAGACGATCATGTCGCCGCAACAGCAGGGGCGGCGCGTGCGGTCGGCGTTCCTCGAGCGGTTCCAGCGCGAGGCGAAGGCCGCCGCGAAGATGTCGCATCCGGCGATCGTCACGATCTTCGACGTCGGCGTCGACGAGGATTCCGGCGCACCGTTCATGGTGCTCGAATACCTGCCCGGCGAGTCGCTCGCGGATCGCCTCGACCGCGTGCGCCTGCCGCTCGCGCGCTGCGTGCAGATCGGCCTGGATCTGTCGTCGGCGCTGTCGTTCGCGCATCGCCAGCGCATCGTCCATCGCGACGTCAAGCCGGCGAACGTGCTGCACGCGGGCGACAATCGCTGGAAGCTCGCCGATTTCGGCATCGCGCGCCTGCCCGACAGCGATCTCACGCAGGTCGGCATCTTCATGGGCACGCCGGGCTACTCGCCGCCCGAGGCGATCCGCGAGGGTCGCTACACGCCGCAGGCCGACGTGTTCGCGTGGGGCGCGGTGATGTACGAGCTGATGTCGGGGCGGATTCCGTACGAGGGACCCGATACCAAGACCACGAACTCGTACGTCGTGCAGGGCAACGCGCCGCCGCCGACGCGCCACGATCCGTCGATCCCCGAACCGCTCGCGACGGTCGCGATGACCGCATTGCAGCCGAGCGATACGAAGCGGTTCAAAGACGCGTCGGAGGCCGAGCGCGCGCTGCGCGAGGCGTGGGATCGCTGTCTGACCCAAGGCCTGGTCCACCCCGCGGTGCTCGCGATGGACGAGACGCCCCATGACAAGGCGCCGGTGCGGATGCACGAGCCGCGCAACGTGCAGCGGCTGACGCCGCCGACGACGTTGCCGCCGGTCAACGTGGCGGCGTTCAGCGATAGCACCGAGACCACCGCGATCGACGACAAGATTCCGGCGAAGGCCGCGGCGCTGAAGCAACAGCAGCTCGTCGTCGAGAGCACGAAGGCCCGCCGCGGCGAGGAAGACGATCCGACGACGCTGCACGTACGCGAAGAAGCCGTCGCGAAGCAAAAGGCCAAGGGCAAGGTCGATCCGACCTCGCGCGGTGTCGTGTCGGTCGACAAGGCGCCGCCGGCGAAGGTCGAGAAGCTGCGGCCTCCCGATACGATCGAAGAGCTCGAGAAAGCCGATTCGACCCGCGATACGAAGGCCGAACAGCGACTGTCGCCGCCGGTGGTCGGGCGCGGCGTCGCCGAGCGTGGTGCCTCGGCGCCGATCCCGCGCGCGGTGTTGATCGCGATCGCGGTGTTGCTGCTGGTCGGTGCGACGGCGGTCGGGCTGTACGTCGGCGGGGTGTTCCGTTTTTAGGCTGACCTCGTAGGCGTAAGCGATCAGCGTAAGCGCGTGGAGCGCCAGATCCGCTCGGCGCTTACGCCTGCGACTCGACCATCGAAACGTTTCTAGAGCAACGCGATCACGTCCTCGGCGCAGCCGCGGCACAGCGTGAACCCCGCACCGCCGTGGCCGTAGTTGTGGATGATCCGGCCGTCGCGCTCGAGCCGGACCTCGGGCCGATACGGACGCAGCCCGGTGCGCACGCTACGGATCTCGCCGATCCGCAGGCCGAGGCTCGCGGCCTGGCGCAGGATCCTCGCGGTGATCGCCTCGTCGACCGGCGGGAGGCCTGCGCTCGTCCACGGCCTCGCGATGCCGCCGACGACGAGCTCGTCGCGCCGCGGGATGACGTAGAAGATCTGCTCGGGGTCGCGATCGTCGGTGATCGTCGTCGCGAGATCGACGCCGCCGGGCGCGGTGATCAGGATCTGGCCTTGGATCGGTTGCAACGCCGCGTCGCCGCAGAGCTCGCGCGCGCCGAGGCCGGTGCAGTTGACGACGACGTCGCCGGGCTCGGCCGCGAGGTCGATCACGGCGCGCACTTCGATCCGCGCGCGGAGCTGACGCTCGAGCCACGGCAGGAAGATCGCGGGCTCGCAGCGCGGCGCGACGAACGTCCACGATCCGGGCGCACCGGTGACCGGCGCGGCGACGCGGCGGATCTCGCACGCGGCCTTCCACCACGGATTCGGATCGTCCGTGATCTCGTAGCCGGTCAGGAGGTCGACGCCGGCATCGGGCTCGAGCCGTGCCAGGTCGGTGAGCCAGCCGGCGGTGCGTGCGGCCCAGACGGCGACCTTGTGGGCCGGACCGGCGCGATACGGAAACCACACCGCACCGGCGACCGACGAGGTGATCGCCGCACCGCTCGCGGCGGCGACGATGCGTACCGTGTGGCCATGCTGCTCGAGCGCGAGTGCGGTCGACAGTCCGGTCACGCCGGCGCCGACGACGGTTACTTCCATACGATCAGGATAGCGGTTAGCGTGGCCGCGTGTTGTCGGCCTGGACGATCGTGGCGCTCGCGGTCGCGGCGTTCTTCGCAGGGACCGTCGATGCGATCGCCGGCGGCGGCGGGCTGATCACGTTGCCGTCGCTGCTCGCGGCGGGACTACCGACGACGATCGCGATCGGTACGAACAAGGGCGGCAGCATGTGGGGCTCGGGCGCGGCGAGCGTGGCGTTCTGGCGCGCCGGCCGGGTCGATCGCAAGCAGGCGGCCTTCACGTTTCCGCTCGCGATCTGCGGCTCGCTGATCGGCGCGAACCTCGTGCTCGGAATCTCGAAGGATGCGCTGCGGCCGATCGTGATCGCGATGCTGATCTTCGCCGCGGTCGTGATGGTCGTGAAGAAGCCGAAGCGCAGCGACGACGCCGACGTACCGCGGGCGAAGTCGATCGCGGCGCTGCTCGCGTTCACGATCGGCGCGTACGACGGGTTCTTCGGCCCGGGGACCGGCACGTTCTTGATCGTCGGCTTCGTCGCGCTGTGCGGGCGCAGCCTGCTCAACGCGAGCGCCGATGCGAAGATCGTGAACCTGGCATCGAACCTCGCCGCGGTCGCGATCTTCGCGTGGCGCGGCACGATCGCGTGGGAGATCGCGCTGCCGATGGCCGCGGGGCAGTTGCTCGGCGGCATCGTCGGGACGAAGCTCGCGCTGAAGGGTGGGGCGCGGATCGTGCGCGCGATGGTGCTGGTGGTCTCCGGTGCGCTGATCGTGAAGCTGATCGTGGATCTGGCGACCTAGCGATGTAGCGCCTGGGCGCGCAGCTCGCGGACGAGCGCGGCCTGGCCATCGGCGTGGTAGCTCGACCGCACGAGCGGCCCGGCGACGACGTGGGTGATGCCGGCGTCGCGCGCGAACGCTTCGAGCGCGGCGAACTCGTCGGGATGGACGTAGCGCTCGATCGCGAGGTGCTGCTTGCTCGGCGCGAGGTACTGGCCGAGCGTGACGATATCGACGCCGAGGCCGGCGAGCTCGATCATCACCTCGTGGACCTCTTCGATCGTCTCGCCGAGGCCGAGCATCAGGCCGGTCTTGGTCACCGCGCCGCGCTTGCGCGCGTGCTCGAGGATCTTGTAGCTGCGCGGATAGCTCGCCTGGACGCGGACCTGGCGGGACAGCCGCGGCACGGTCTCGAGGTTGTGCGCGAACACGTCTGGATCGGCGTCGAGCACGATGTCGACGAGCTCGGTGTTGCCCTTGAAGTCGCCGGCGAGCACCTCGAGCGTCATCGCGGGACACGCGGCCTTGACGCGGCGGATCGTCTCGGCCCAATGCGCGGCGCCGAAATCCGCGAGGTCGTCGCGATCGACGCACGTGATCACCGTGTGCTCGAGGCCCAGCCGGCCCAGCATCTCGGCGACGCGGCGCGGCTCGTCGGGATCCGGCGGCAGCGGGCGCCCGGTGGTGACATCGCAGAACCTGCACGACCGCGTGCAGATGTCGCCGAGGATCATGATCGTGAGCGCCTTGCGGGTCCAGCACTCGCCGATGTTCGGGCAGCTCGCGCTCTCGCACACGGTGTGGAGCTGGAGCTCCTTGACCATGCTGCGCAGCTCGAAGAACGCCGGCTTGGTCGGCAGCGTCGCCTTGATCCACGCCGGATGGCGCCGCCGCGGCTCGGTCGACGCTGCGGGTGCAGGTGCCGCGCCTTCAATGACTGGCAAGTGGACCCGTTCGGACATTCGCTGTTGGATAGCATAACGGCGATGAGAAGCCGTCTGATCGCTCTGGTGATCCTGAGGTAGCATCGGCGCTCATGAAATCGCTTGCCTGCCTGATCTTCGTCGCTGCCTGCGGTAGCAGCTCGCCGCCACCCGCTCCGCCGACGCCGCCGCCCGCGGCCCCCGCCGACGCGCCGGCACCGGTCGCGACCGCGAGCTGGTTCGACGACGCGATGGTGAAGATGCGCGGCTTCTCGGACGCGATGTGCGCCTGCAAGGACATGGCGTGCGCACAAAAGGTCGGCACCGACATGAGCACGTGGAGCGCCCAGATGGAGAAGGACCATCCCGAGCAGCCGAAGCTGACCGACGACCAGACCAAGACCGCGACCGAGCTCGGTCAGAAGCTGGGCGAGTGCATGGGCAAGTTCAGCGGCGGCGGTAGCGGCAGGTGAGCTACGACCAGCCGCCCCCTTCGCCCCCGACGATGTCGTACGGATCGTTGTGAACGTGTGGGCGGGCTTGCTCTCGGCAGTCAGGACACAACCGACCGAATGCGATATCCCCGCATGCCTCGCACGACGCGAGCGCCGCGACGACCCGCAGGACCCGAGGTTCGACCCGCGACGTGACCCACGACGTGATCGAATGGAGCGTGGTTCGTGCGTGCATGATGAACGGTAGTTGTTCAACACACGTGCCACGCAACCCGGCGTTTGAAGTTGCCGTGATTGCACCTTGCGCACAGCGCCGTACGCGCGCGGTTGGACCACAGCGAGCAGATAGGCTCGGCCAGATCGAGCGATCGCTCAGAGATCGATCGCGATGCCTAGGGCGTCTTCTGTAGCGCCCTTGATCGCTTCGGCGAACGTCGGGTGTGCGTGGATCGTGTAGATCAACGAGTCCGCGTTGACCTCGGTCGTCTTCGCGAGCGTGAGCTCGGCGATCAGATCGGTCACGGCCGGTCCGATCAGATGCGCCCCGACGAGCGCGCCGGTCTCGGCGTGCCACACGACCTTGACGAAGCCGCCGGGCTCGCCCGACGCCGTCGCACGCGCGAGCGCGCGGAACGGGAACCGCCCGACCTTGATCGGGATGTTCTGCGCCTTGGCTTTGTCCTCGGTGAGACCGACCGATGCGATCTCGGGATAGCAGTACGTGCAGGCCGGAATCGCGTCGTAGCGCACCGGCTCGGCGTGGACCCCGGCGATCGTCTCGGCGACGAACACGCCCTCGGCCGAGGCGACATGCGCCAGGCCGCGTCCGATCACGTCGCCGATCGCCCACAGGTCGTCGCCGCACTTGTTCTCGGCGTCGACCTTGATGAAGCCGCGGTCGAGCGCGATCTTGTGGGTCTCGAGCCCGAGGTCCTCGGTGTTCGCCTGCACGCCGACCGCGACGAGCAGGATGTCCGCGGCGAGCGTGAGCGGGGCGCCACCGGCCGCGGGCTCGGCGGTGATCGTGACGCCGGTCGCGGACGTCACCGCGCTCGTCAGCTTGTGCGCGACGAGCGACTTGATGCCGCGCTTGTCGAACGCGCGCGCGAGCTCTTTGGAGATCTCCGGATCCTCGTTCGGCACCAGGCGCGGCAGGAATTCGACGATCGTGACCTCGACCCCGAGCGAGCGATAGAACGACGCGAACTCGACGCCGATCGCGCCGGCGCCGAGCACGACGAGCGACTTCGGCTGCGAGGGCAGGGTCATCGCCTTGCGGTACTCGATGATCCGTTCGCCGTCGATCGTGATGTTGGGCAGCGAGCGAGCGCGCGCGCCGGTCGCGAGGATCACGTGCTTCGCCTCGACGACCCGCTTGCCGCCGGCCTGGGTGACCTCGATCTGGTGGGGCTTCCACGCGCCGCTGCGCGCGAGCAACTTCGCCGTGCCGGCGATCGAATCGATCTTGTTCTTCTTGAACAGGAAGCCGACGCCCTTCGAGATCTTGTCGGAGATATCGCGCGAGCGTTTGATCACCGCGGGGAAGTCGACCCGGACGTTGTCGACGAGGATGCCGAACTCTTTCGCGCGCTGCGCGTGCTCGAGGACCTCCGCGGTCTTCAACAGCGCCTTGGTCGGGATGCAGCCCCAGTTGAGGCAGATGCCGCCGAGGCTCTCGCGCTCGATGCAGGCCGCGCGCAGGCCGAGTTGCGCGCAGCGGATCGCGGCCACGTAGCCACCGGGACCGCTGCCGATCACGACGACGTCGTACACGAGCTTGTCGGTGGTCGCGCTCATAGCGCGAGCGACTCGGGATGCTCGGCGAGATCGACGAACGCCGCGAGCCACTTCGCACCGAGCGCTCCGTCGATCACGCGGTGGTCGCACGTCATCGTCACCGTCATGCGCTTGCCGACCACGACCTGGCCGTTCTGCACGACCGGCGTGTCGATGGTGCCGCCGATCGCCAGGATCCCGGCCTCGGGCGGATTCAGGATCGCGGTGAACCGCTCGATCGAGAACATGCCGAGGTTCGACACCGTGAACGTCGAGCCCGTGATCTCCGGGCCCTTCAACTGCCGCTTCTTCGCGCGGTCCGCGAGGTCGCGGACTTCGGCGGCGATCGATCCGATGCCCTTCTGATCGGCATCGCGGACCACGGGCGTCACGAGGCCATCGTCGATCGCGACGGCGACGCCGACGTGGACGCGGTGGTAGTGACGAATCGCGTCGCCTTCCCAACTCGCGTTGCAATCGGGCACGCGGCGCAGCGCGAGCGCGACGGCCTTGATGATCAGGTCGTTGACCGAGACCTTGCCCTTGTCACCGAGCAACGTGTTCAGCCGCTCGCGGAAGCCGAGCAGCGGCGCGACGTCGAACGTGCGCATCAGATAGAACTGCGGGATGTCGCGCGACGCCTCGGTCAGGCGCTGTGCGATCCGCTTGCGCATGTTCGAGGTCGGCGCGTCGGTGAAATCACCGTCGGCGTCGGGGACCATCTGGCGCGGGTTGCGCACCGCGATCGCGGTCTCCTTTACTGCCACGGGCTCGGCTTCGGCTTCGGTTTCGGGCTCGGCTTCGGGCGCGGGTCTCGCGCCGCCACCTTCCGCCGCCGCCTTGACATCGCGTTCGACGATCCGACCGTCGGGGCCGGAGCCGGTGACGGTCCGCAGATCGATGCCGAGCTCGATCGCCAGCGTCTTCGCCAGCGGCGACGCGAGCAGCTTGCCGTGTGACGCGGGCTTCGCCGGTTCGGCGTTGGCTTCCGGCTTGGCTGCCGGCTTCGGCTCGGCTTTGGGCTGGGTCTTCGGCGCTTCTGGTTTGGCGGCGGACTTCGCGGCGGGCGCTGGATTCGCCGAGGGCGCTGGCTTCGCCGCGGGCTTCGCCGCACCGCCGGCCTTCGCCTGCGACTCGAGCGCGCTGACGTCCTCGCCGGCCTTGCCGATGATCGCGACGGGCGCGCCGAGCTTGACGGTCTCGCCTTCCTTGACCAACAGCTTCAGGAGGACACCCTCGTCCTCGACGTTGAAGTCCATGTTCGCCTTGTCGGTCTCGACTTCGGCGATCAGGTCTCCGGGCGACACCTTGTCGCCTTCTTTCTTCGTCCACCGGACGAGGACACCTTCTTCCATCGTCGGCGAGAGCTTCGGCAGTCCAAGAATTTGCGCCATGGTTCAATCCAGATAGAGAACGCGACGAACCGCGGCCACGATGTCCTTCACCTGCGGCTGCACTTCGTCTTCGAGATTCTTTGCATATGGCATCGGTACGTCGTCGCTGGTCACCCGCTCGATCGGTGCATCGAGCGCATCCATGCAGTGCTTCTGCATCTGATACGCGACCTCCGCTCCGAACCCCGCGACCGGCCAACCGACCTCGACGATCACGCAGCGCCCGGTCTTGTTGACCGAGGTCGCGAGCGTCTCGACGTCGAGCGGACGCAGCGTGCGCGGATCGACGATCTCGCACTCGATGCCGTCCTCGGCGAGTGCCTTCGCCGCGTCCAGGCACGTCCACACCATCTTCGACCACGCGATCAGCGTGACGTCTTTGCCTTCGCGCTTGATGTCGGCCTTGCCGATCGGGATCAGGTGATCGCCGGCCTCGGCATCGGGGACTTCCCACGTCGAGTTGTAGAGCGTCTCGCCCTCGATGAACACGACCGGGTTGTCGTCGCGAATCGCGGTCTTCAACAGGCCCTTCGCGTCGTACGCCGTCGACGGCATCACGACCTTCAGGCCGGGCACGTGCGCGTAGAAGCTCTCGAGCGATTGGCTGTGCTGCGAGCTGACCTGCACCGCCGGACCACCGGGGCCGCGGAACACGATCGGCACGTGATATTGCCCGCCGCTCATCTGATAGATCTTCGCCGCGTTGTTCACGATCTGATCGATCGCGACGAGCGAGAAGTTGAACGTCATGAACTCGATGATCGGCCGCAGGCCGACCATCGCCGCACCGATGCCGACGCCGGCAAAGCCCATCTCGGCGATCGGCGCGTCGATGATGCGGCGCTCGCTGAACCGCTGGAGCATGCCCTGCGTGACCTTGTACGCGCCGTTGTAGTGGCCGACCTCTTCGCCCATGACGAAGACGTTGGCGTCGCGCTCCATCTCCTCGCGCATCGCCTGGTTCAGTGCTTCGCGGTAGCTGATGACGCCCACGACTTACTCCTTCACCACGTACTTGAGATACTCGTCGGCGGGTTCGCTGTCCTCGGCGAACTTCACGGCATCCTCGATCTCGGCTTTGATGTCGGCCTCGAGCTCCGCGATCGCCTCTTCGGTCACGCCGAGCTCGAGCAGGTGCGCGCGCGAGCGGTTCAGCGGATCGCGGCGCTTCCACTCCTCGACTTCATCCTTGGTGCGATACAGGCCCGGATCGCTCATCGAGTGACCGCGGAACCGATACGTCACGACCTCGACGAGCGTCGGCTCGCCGGTGGTCCGCGCGCGCTCGACCGCCTCGGCGACCCGGCGCTTGACCTTGATCACGTCGTCACCGTCGAACCGATCGCGCGCCATGCCGTGGGCGAGCGCGCGCAGCGACACGTCCTCGACGGCGAGCGACCGGTAGGTCGGCGTCCCCATCGAGTACTGGTTGTTCTCGCAGATCAACACGACCGGCAGCTTCCACAGTGCCGCGAGCGCGAGGCCCTCGGCGAAGCCGCCGATCGTCGACGCGCCCTCACCGAAGAAGCACAACACGACGCGACCATCGCCGCGATACTTCGACGCGAACGCGGCGCCGGCAGCGATCGGCACGTGGCCGCCGACGATGCCGTAGCCGCCGAGGAAGTTCGTGTTCTTGTCGAACAGGTGCATCGACCCGCCGAGCCCCTTCACGAGGCCGGTCTTCTTGCCGTAGAGCTCCGCGAGGATCGGCCGCGCGGCGACGCCCTTCGCATACGCGTGACCGTGCTCGCGATACGTCGCGACGACGTAGTCCTCTTGCGCGATCGCGGCGATCGCACCGACGCACACGGCTTCCTGGCCGATGATCAGGTGGAGAAAGCCGCCGATCTTGCCGGTCGAGTACGCCTTGGCAGCGGCTTCTTCCATGCGCCGGATCGCCAGCATCTGGCGATAGAGCGGCGTGAGCTCCTCGACGGTGGTCTCCAGGATCGCCGGATCGTCGGCCTCGACGCGCTTGGAAGGATCGGGCTGGGAAATGCTCGCGGTCGCCACGCGCCGACCCTACCCAGCGAACGCCAGAAGGGCAATGCAACTACGGGTTTAGATCAAACGACGCCATGTTCGACGCGTCGATCAGCTTGGTCACCGCGAAGTTGCTCTGGTCGCTCGACAGCGCGACCTCGGTGTAGCGGAGCGGAATCTTGTCGATGAAGAACTGCCCCTGCATGCACGGCACCGGCGAGTAGCCGAAATCGTAGCCGTAGGTCGTGTCGTAGAACTCGAGATAGAAGTCCGGCGCCGGCGCGCACGTCGTCGCGTTCGCGGCCTGGCCGTTGATCGTCCACAGGACCTTGACGCCGCGGATGTCGCTCGCCGCGGCGCACTCGCCATCGCGCGCGCAGACGTCACCACCGCAATCGCTGTCGACGCTGCAGTACTGGTACGGCTGCGCGTTGTTGGCGGGACACGCGGCGAGCGCCAAGGAAAGGACCACGGAAGGGAGAACAGCGAGGCGCACGGTGGTCAGTATGGCAAGTCGAGGGTCGCGGTGCCCGTCGTGTCGAACGTGCCGGTCGCACCGCCGGCGCCGTAGTCGTACTGGGAACCGAGCGCGACGTTGGTGTAGATCGTCGGCATCTTGTCGATGGTGAACTTGCCCTCGACACACGGCACGGGCGCGAACCCGAACGTGCTGCCTCCGAATTGATCGGAGAACGAGAGCTCGAGCGGGGCCGGCGCCGTGGCGCACGAGGCTTGCGACGCGGGTTGTTGCTCGAGCGTCCACACCACGTGGATCACGCGGACGCTGGTCTTCGTCAGGCACTCGCCATCGCGCGCGCACACGTAGTCCGTGCTGCCGCAATCGGTGTCGACGTGACAACCGTAGCCCGACGTGCCGCCGCCGCCGCCTGCGCCCGAGCCCCAGCCACCGTCATCGCCATACGGCGGCGGATAGTCATCGCCACCGTTCGGCGGTTGGCTGACCTGTGTGAGACAGCCGCCCAGCAGACCGAGAACCAATGGCCACAGTCGGAGCGCGCTCATAGGCCTACGGTAGCTCAT
Source organism: Kofleriaceae bacterium (assembly GCA_039935615.1). Classification (GTDB taxonomy): domain Bacteria; phylum Myxococcota_A; class Polyangia; order Haliangiales; family Haliangiaceae; genus JABFXX01. Next base: position 3,794 of record JBDTJY010000169.1, on the reverse strand, counting down.
TCCACATAGATCGGATTGGCATAGATCCACGGTAGCTCGACATCTGCATAGCCAGTGCCGAGGTCGCCGAGGTACGGCCCGAGGTGATGCGGGATGATCGTGATCTCGACCCGGTATGCCCCGGGCTGATCGAGCGGCACCGAAACCGTCGCGTCCGTCGACGAAGCGACCATTTGTGGGCCACTCGCCGTTACCCGGATCACGTTCGCGCGGATCTCCGGCGTCGGGAGGCTCGGGTCGAGGTTGCGGATCGTCGGCACGTTCACGGTCAGCGTGCTGCCGACGTTTGCCGTGCCGCCCATCTCCACCGCATCGGCGTGAACGTCGAAGCCGAGTGGCGTGCCCATCATCTCGAACACCGCGAACATCCGGCCGGCCTTCAGCGCCGCCTCGATCTGCGTCATGTCCTGGGTGTCCTGGACCAGCGCGACGTTCGAGAACCAGCGCAGCACGCGGCGATACGAATCCCCGCGCTCGCCATCGGCGAGGATCACCGGCAGGGCGTTCTGATGCGCGTCGCTGCCGGCCGTCGCCGGGATGTGGTGGCCGTCGGCGAGCAGTTGATCCCAGCGCGTCAACGCGGGCGTGCTCGGCGAGATGAACGACAGCAGCGCGAGATCCGGCTCGGGGTGTCCCGGTTGGGTATCGGCGAAGTTGACCGCCGCCGTGATCGCGCCCGCGGAGTCGAGGCCGAGATACATCGAGCGAATCTTCGGATCGATGTTCGCGTGGAGGTTGTAGAGCTCGATGCCATCGGGCAACAGCGTGCGGAGCTGATCGAGATCGTGCTGCTCGGTGTGCGCGACCCACGTCAGGCCGCCGGCGTCGCGGAACGCTTGCACGCTCGCGGCGTCGATCCCGTTATAGATCGCGTGCCGCTCGGCGATCGTGGCGGCGACGGGATGATGATGCAGCATGATCGGCATCAGATCGTTCTCGCCGCCGACCGTGAACGTCACGACGTGGCCGTCGCCGCAGGTCATCCGCGATCCGATCTGATCGCCGTTGCCGTTGATCACCGGCACGTCACCGGCGCGCGGGCTGAACAGGGTCGGGAAGTCTTCGTCGGCCATCGACGCGTCGTGATCCGTGAGATCCGCGAAGTCGATCTGATCGGTGCACAGCGCCGCGCGAAGATCCTGGAGACACGGCTCGTTCGGGACGCCGTTCGCGTCTCTCGGCATGTTGTCGCAGGCGTCGTGCGAGTACGGCGAGTGGAGGTGGAGGATGCCGCGGGCCGGCGACAACCCGCGGAACGTTCCCATCACGCTCGCCGGCGGTAACGTCTTGTCCCAGGTCGGTAAAGCGGCGTCGGGGGCCGCGTGATTACCGTTCCCACACGCGCCGAGCAAGGCGCAGATCCAGACCCTCTTCATCGAGGCCAACTCTATACCGCCTCGTGCTACAAACTCGCCGAAAGTCATGACGACGCGCACCCGGCTCGAGCGAACGTATCGATTCGAGGCGGCACACTTCCTCCCGAAGGTGCCCGCGGGGCACAAGTGCGCACGGATGCACGGGCACAGCTACAACATCCAGCTCGCGATCGAGGGCGAGCTCGATCGCGAGCTCGGCTGGGTGATGGACTTCGCCGCGATCGATGTCCACGCGCAACCGCTCGTCAAGTTGCTCGATCATCAGATCCTCAACGAGGTCGAGGGCCTCGCGAACCCGACGAGCGAGCTGCTCGCGGTGTGGTGGTGGGAGAGGTTGCGGCCGACGCTGCCGGAGCTCGTCGAGGTGATCGTCGCGGAGACCGAATCGTCTCGCTGCATCTACCGTGGCTAACCCGAACCTCCGCATCGTCACGCTCAACTTCTGGGGCAAGGAACCGCCGCTCGAGAGACGGTTCGATCTCGCGATCCGGCAACTCCGCGCGCTCGCCCCCGACGTCGTGTGCATGCAGGAGGTCAAACCTCACGACGGAGCCTCGACGGCCGACGTGATCGGCGATGCGCTCGGCATGCACACGCGGTACGCGCGCGCGTCGTCGTGGCAGGCCGGCGAGCGCGGCATGGCCGAAGCGGGCGAGGAGGGCCTCGCGCTGCTCACCCGCACGCCGCTGCTCGAGCACCACGCGCTCGCGCTGCCGACGCGCAACCCGCTCGACGATCAACGGATCCTGCTGTCGGGACGGGTGGCGACCGACGGCGGTCCGATCTGGATCCACACGACGCACCTCAACTATCGGCTCGACGACGGCATCTCGCGCGAGGTCCAGGTCGACGCGATCGATGCGTCGATCCGCGCGCGCGGTCGCGACAACACCGATGCACCGCAGATCCTGTGCGGTGACTTCAATGCGACGCCGGATGCCGACGAGATCCGGTTCTTGCGCGGGCTGACCACGCTCGCGAATCGCCGGACGCACTTTCAAGACGCGTGGCTGCGCCTGCACCCCGAGCTCGACGGCATCACGTGGTCGAGCGAGAACGAGCTGACGCGTCCGCTGCGCTCGCTCGATCTCGATCGCCGGATCGACTACGTGTTCGTGACCAGTCGCAAAAAAGACGGCCGCGGCACGGTCCAGCGCTGCGACGTCGCGCTGGTCGAACGCGACGACGGGGTCTGCGCGAGCGACCACTTCGCGGTCGTCGCCGACATCCAGGTCGTCAGCTCTTAGGAAGCGCGGCTTCGACCGCGGCGATCACTCTCGGATCGTCGGGCTTGGTGCTCGGCGAGAATCGCGTGACCTTCGTGCCGTCGGCGCTGACGACGAACTTCTCGAAGTTCCACTTGATGTCGCCTTCGCGGCCGTCACCTTGGATCGGCGTAAGCGCCTTGTAGATCTCGTGACGACCCGGTCCGTTGACCTCGATCTTCTCCATGATCGGAAACGAGATGCCGTAGTTGGTCGCGCAGAACGTGCCGATCTCTTCGGCGCTGCCCGGCTCCTGGCCACCGAACTGGTTGCACGGGAAGCCGATCACCGTGAAGCCCTTCGGCTCGTACTTCTTCTGCAGCGCTTCGAGCGTCGCGTACTGCGGGGTGTTGCCGCACTTCGAGGCGACGTTGACGAGCATCAGCGCCTTGCCCTTGTAGCTGGCGAGCGTGGTCGGCTCGCCCTTGAGCGTCTTGATCGGTGCATTCCACATCGGGTCTAGCTCCTTGGTAATCGCGACCGGCGCCGGCGCGGTGCCGGCGGCGGGCAGGTTCGCGGGATCGAACATCTCCGCGGTCGGGCCTTTCTCGACCTTCTTCTCCGCCTTCAGATCGTCCTTCGCGGGCGCCGTGGCCGGCTTGGAACACGCACCGAGTTGAGCGACGGCAAGCGCCGCGAGAGCGAGCTTATGCATCGACCGGGACCCTACCGCCGAAATCTCGTCGCCGGGGGCCTGTTCCATGGACAGTCCTTCTACCGACGAGGATGTGGTGGATGTGGTAGCTACGGGGGGCTCGCCATGCGTCACCTCTACGCCGATTTCATCGATCGCGTCGCCAAGCCGGCGCGCTATCTCGGTGGCGAGTACCAGTCGGTGCTCAAGGAGCACGCTGATGCGCGCGTGTGCCTCGCGTTCCCGGATGTCTACGACATCGGCATGTCCCATCTCGGGACCAAGATCATCTACTCGCTGCTCAACAAGGATCCGCGGATCGCGTGCGAGCGCGCGTTCGCACCGTGGCTCGACATGGAGGCCGAGTTGCGCGCGCGCGACCTGCCGCTGGTGTCGCTCGAGAGCCAGCGCCCGTTGCACGAGTTCGACGTCCTCGGCGTGTCGCTCCAGTACGAGCTGACGTACACGAACATGTTGACGCTGCTCGATCTGGGCGGCATCCCGCTGTACGCGGCGGAT
>JBDTJY010000168.1:0-22315 GCA_039935615.1 Kofleriaceae bacterium | reverse complement strand
GTTCAACAAGCGCCTCAACCTCGACGGCGTGATCATGACCAAGCTCGATGGCGACGCCCGCGGTGGCGCGGCGCTCTCGGTCAAGGAGATCACGGGCAAGCCGATCAAGTTCCTCGGCATGGGCGAGTCGCTCGACAAGCTCGAGGAGTTCCGTCCCGAAGGCCTCGCCTCGCGCATTCTCGGGATGGGCGACATCGTCGGCCTCGTCAAAGATTTCGAACAAGTCGTCGATGCAGAGAAGGCCGAAGAAGACGCCCTTCGCATGCTCAAGGGCAAGTTCGACATGCAGGACTTCCTCGAGCAGATCCGGCTCATCCAAAAGATGGGCTCGCTCAAGGACCTGTTCGCGAAGCTGCCGTTCTTCAGCGGCGGCATGCCCGAGGGTGTCAACCTCGACGATCGCGAGCTGACCAAGATCGAAGCGATGATCTCGTCGATGACGGTCGAAGAGCGCGTCGAGCCGCAGGTGTTCGTCGCGACGACCTGGGAAGACTTCGCGACGACCGCCGGCAAGCAAGCGAAGCGCCGCCGCGCGGACTTTCATCCCGGTCGCGTCAAGCGGATCGCGATGGGCTCGGGCCGCACCGAGGTCGAGGTCAAAGAGCTGCTCCAGAAGTTCGCGCAGATGCGCCAGATGATGGTGCAGCTCGGCGCGTCGACCGGCCTGATGGGAAAGATTCCCGGCCTCAAGCAGTTCGGTCAGATGAAGAAGCTCGCGAACATGGATATCGGCGCGCTGATGGGCGCCGGTGGCGGCCTGCCCGACGGCCTGCTCGGCACCGGTGGCGGCATGCCGAACATGCCGAACATGCCCGGCCTGCCGACGGGGAATCTCCCGGGCCTGCCGAAGGGCTACAACCCGCCGGGCACGAAGAGCTCGGTCGGCCAGGTCCGCGCGAGCGATCGCCAGAAGTCACGCGACAAGCGCAAGGCCGAGAAGGCCGCGCGCAAGAAGAGCCGCCGCTAGGTGCCTGACGAAACTCCACCCGACCGCGGTGTGAGGTTTCAGATCGCGATGTGGACGACGATCCTGGTGCTCGCCGTCGGCAGCTTCTTCTTCGCGCGGTGGGTCATCCACCTCGTCTGGTCGTGATGGCACGCGCCGCCGACTTCGATCTCGCGAAGGCGCTCGCGCAACCGAGCTTCACGCCGGCGGTGCGCGACGCGCCCGCGCTGGTCGGGTTGCTCGCGGGCAGCGACGAGACCACGACCGGTCACGCGCAAGCAGCGCTCGCCGAGCTCGGCGAGCCGGCGCGGATCGCGATCGTGCGCGCGCTCGATGACGGTGTGAGCGACGACGGTGCCCGCGCACGGACGATCCAGGCGCTCGGCCTCGTCGCCCGGCGTGGCGATGCAGTCGCGCGCGAGCGCTTGCTCGCGACGCTCGCCGATCCGGGCCCGCGCGTGCGGCGTGCGGCGATCAGCTCGCTCGCGAACCTCGCACCGGTGCTCGACGAGGTCCGCGCCGCGGTGCTCGCGCGCTGGGATGCGCACGACGTCGCGCCCGACGAGCGCCGCACGCTCGCCGAGGCGCTCGGCAAGCTAGGCGGTGACGGTGCGGTCGCGCGGTTGCGTGCGCTCGACCCGGGCGGCGATGCCGAGCTCGCGCGCCGCCGCGATCGCGGGTTGTTGGTCGCCGAGCGCGGCGCGCAGCGCGGCAGCGAATCGGAGATCCGGATCGACGTCGCTCCGCCGGTGCCGATCGCGGTCGTGCTGCACTGCAAGGCCGGCTTGTCGGGCCTGCTCGTCGACGAATTGCGTGCCCTCTCGATCGAAGCGCGCGGCGATCGCGACGACGAGGTCCACCTCGCACTCGGCACGCCGTGGTCGACGCTGTTCCAGTCGCGGCTGTGGATCGGCGCGGGGATCCGGATGCCACGTCCACCGGCCACCGAGACTGCCGAGGCCGTCGTGCGTTCGATCGTCGAGGGCCTCACGGCCGCGCCGGTGCGCGCGCTGCTCGCCGCGTGGACCAAGGGCCCGATTCGCTGGCGGCTCGAGATGCCCGAGGGCAAGCAACGCGCGGTCGTCTGGCGGGTCGCGCGCGATGTCACCGCGGCCGCGCCCGAGCTGGTCAACGATCCGACCGCGACGACCTGGGATATCCGGATCGCCGACGCGACCACGTTGGAGTTGATTCCCCGCCGCGTCACCGATCCGCGGTTCGCGTATCGCGTCGCCGACGTGCCCGCGGCCTCGCACCCCACCGTCGCCGCGGCGCTCGCACGCGTCGCCGCGCCGCGCGCCCGCGATCGGATCTGGGATCCGTTCTGCGGATCGGGGCTCGAGCTGATCGAGTGTGGCCGGCTCGTCCACGCCGGAGGGGTCGAGCTGTTCGGCACCGACCTCGACGATCGCGCGCTCGTCGCCGCGGCTGCGAACGCCGACGCTGCGAAGCTGAACATCGCGTGGACCCGCGCCGATGCGCGCGCCGCCGCCGGCGTCGAGGATCTCGATCTGGTGATCTCGAATCCACCGCTCGGCAGCCGCGTCCAGGTCGATGCCACCGCGCTGCTCGTCGCGACGCTGCCGGTGATCGCGCGCCGCCTCGCGAAGGGTGGCCGGCTGGTGTGGATCACCCCGGCGCCGCGGCACACCACGCCGGTCGCCGAGCACCTGCGGCTGCGCCGCACGTTCGCGACGCCGATCGATCTCGGTGGCGTGCGCGGCCGGCTCGAGCGGTGGACGAAATAACGTAGACTACGCGCGCGTGCTGTCGCTGACCGTCCGGACCTGGCTCCGCTACCTCGTACCGCTCACCGCGATCGCGGCGATCACGATGGTCGTCGTCGCGTACACCGGGCTCCGCGCGGGGGTCGCGACCGATCTGGTGTTCGCGCGCGCCGAGATGCGCCTCGGCTGGGAGCTCGCCGCGACCGCCTGGATCTTCCAGCTCCTGCTCGTCGCCGCCGCTGCGCCGATGGTGCGCGCGATCGCGGCCGGCACACCGCTGTCGCAAGCAGCGGCGTTCGCGCACGGGCTCGGCAACGTCGCCCGTGCCCTCGTGCCGATCGGCGTCGTGATCTTCGCGATCGTCCTCGGCAGCGTCGCGTTCGTCATCCCCGGCCTGCTGCTGCTCGGCCTGTTCGCGCTGACCGGAGCGAGCGACCAGCTCGCCGAGCCCCTTCCGGCACCGCTGCTCGATAGCGTCGCGGTCGTGCGCGCACACGCCAAGCAGATCGCGCTGGTCGTGGCGATCATCATCGCCGCGGATCTCGCGATCGCCGCGATCGCCCACGTCGCGATCTTGCCGGCGTTGACGAAGAAGCCGCCGGTCGCGCTGCTCGCCTCGGCGCGGACGTTCGTACGCGTGATCGCGGTGTCCCTGATCGCGCTGTCGGCCCTGCCCGCATGCGCCCTCGCCGCTGTCTACGTCAAACACCGAAGCGAGTGAGCGCGGCGGCGGCTTCGGCCGCATCGTGGGCGATCGCGACGCGCGGATCGTCGACCGCGACCGCCCGCCGCCCGTACCAGATCGCGCGCCAGCCCGCGGCGAACGCGCCGCCAACGTCGGCCGACCACGAGTCGCCGATGTGCACGGGCGCGGCCGCGTGCTCGCCGAGTCGATCCAACACGAGCTCGAAGATCCGCGGATCCGGTTTCTCGATCCCGACGCGTCCGGAATCGACGATCACCTCGAACGCATCCGCGACGCCGATCTCGATCAACAACTCGGCGAGTCGACCTTCGGAGTTCGACAGCACCGCCGTCCTCACGCCTCGCGTGCGCAACGTCCGCGCGAGGACGACCATGTCGGCGATCGGCGCACGAAACAGGTTGCGACTCGGCTGCTGCTGCCACAGCCACTCGACCTCGGCGGCGAGCCGCTCGGGCGGCATGTGTGCAGCGAGGATGTCGCCGAGCAACGCGTGCCACAGCCGGTCGTGGAGGCCGGCGGCGGCACGCTCGTCGTAGTGGCGCCACGCGGCCGGCGCGCCCACACGCAGCGCGGCCGGCTCGACGGCAACGCCCCGCTGGGCGAGACGGTGCGCGAGAAATTCGAGGTCTAGCTCGACCAGGGTCATTCCCGCATCGAACGTCACCACCGACGACATAGTGTGTTGTACCGCGTATACTCGAGGCGATGCCGGAAGGGCCTACCGGTCCAAAACCCACGGGGGACCCGGTCCCCGGCGTGGTCATCGTTTGGAGTGGAGCGCAGCCGACCGTGCAGGTCTATCGCGTCCCCTCCGCCGGGCTGATCATCGGCCGCGAGCTCCTGCAGGCGACCTCCGATGATCGGATCAGCCGCCAGCACGCGCGGATCCAGTGGAAGGACAAGCGCTACGCGGTCACCGATCTCGGCAGTCGCAACGGCACGTATGCCGGTGGCCACGCGCTGATCGATCGCGAGGTCACGGTCACGCCGCCTTCGGTCGTGCGGACCGGTCGCACGGTGTCGGTGTTGCTCGATGACATTCGCAAGTTCGAGGGCGCGACGATCGAGAATCGCTACGACGCGATCATCGGCGCGAGCACGCGCGCGCTGTGGACGCAGATGGAGGCGGCGGCGCAGGCCGGCACCAACCTGGTGATCCTCGGCGAGCCCGGCAGTGGCAAGGGCCGCATGGCGCGCGGCTACGCGAAGGTCCGCGGCAAGCCCGAGCTCGTGTTCAATCCGACCGTGCAAGCGGTGCCGCTCGAGCGCGTCGTCGGACCGCAGATCGAGACGCTGATCCTCGAGCAGGTCGGCAAGCTCGGCAAGGCGAACCTCGCGACGCTCGCGACGCTGATGGAGCGGCCGAACCTGCGGTTCGTGACGAGCGCCGTGATGGGCCTCGAGAACCTCGGCATTCCGCACGAGCTCGCCCGGAGGCTCGGCGGCACGTTGATCCCGATGCCGCCGCTGCGCGACCGCCCCGACGAGATGGCGTTCCTCGTCCACGATGCGGTGCGCGCCGCCGAACCCGGCCTGCAGATTCACTCGACGCTGATCGAGGCGTGCCTGCTGCGGCCGTGGCCCGGTAACTCGCGCGAGCTGGTGTCCGAGGTCGGTCGCACCGCGCACACCGTCGCGTCGCAGGGCAAGAACAACATCCGCGGCGAGGATCTCGACAACGACGCCGGTCACCTGATGATCGGTGCGCCGACGCTGAACGCCGCGGTCACACCGACCGCCGTCGCGAAGCAGACGCCGCGCAAGCGCGGCAACACGCGCCAGAGCTCGAACGACTAAGTCGTCCGCGATCGACGGCGGAGGAACAGGCCGCCGAGGACGAGGATCACGCCGAGGCCACCGCCACCACCGGCGTTGCAGCCGGAGTGCTGCGGGTCCGCACTCGCATCGCCCGTGTCCGAGCCACTGCCACCACCGTCGGTCGGCGTGATCCGCACGCCGTCGAACACGAGCTGTACGTTGTCGGCGACCGCCTCACCGGTGTTGTCGCCGAGGTGCACCGACTGATGGCCACCCGCGGCGAAGTCGTACTCGCCGAGCGTCTGCCAGCCATCGACGGCGCTCTGATCGATCGTCGCGGTCTCGTCCGTCGTCGCGGTGTGGATCGTGTACTTCGCCTGCTTCGACTGCGCGAACGCCGCGGCCGTGTAGACCTCGAGCTTGTAGTGGCCCGCGGTGGCGAAGAACAAGTTCCAATCGCTGTAGTTGGCCTCGGTAGCATCGCTCGTCGCGTGCGTCCAGATCAGGTCGCCCTGGTCGCCCGCCGTCGAGACGTGGCGCATGAAGTCGGCCGGGCCGCCTTGCACGAAGCAGGCGTCGCCGTCGTCGACCTCGCCGCCGGTCGCATCGATCGTCGCGCACGGACCGCAATCCTCGGGGCACGAGATCGGGCTCTCGCCCGCGTCGCAGGTGCCATCGCCGCACGCGCCGGCAGGACCGAGGAACGCGAGCAGTTGCGCCTGCGTCCCGTTCCAGCGATCGGTATCGACGCTGCCGGTGATGCCGCTGACCCTGCCGGTCGACGTGTATTGCCAGAACGCCCAGTCGGTCCACGGCGCCGCGATGTTCGGGCATGTCGCGGTCGAGTACTGCGCGTGGAACAACACCGACGGCAGCACGTCCGCACCGCCCACGCTGTCGCGCCAGAAGTAGAAGCCGGTGTAGACGATCGGATCGCGGCCGACCGCGGCCTTGACGTGCGCGAGCCACTTCTTGACGTTGGCCGCCACCGCCGCGGGCGCGAGGCCACCGGTCGCTTCGACGTCGAGCGTCGGCGGCAGATCATCGGCCTTGAAGTCGCCCATCTTCGCCAACAGCATGTCGGCCTGCGCGATCGGATCCTGCGCGGGCTCGAAATATTGATACGCACCGTGGATCACGCCGGCGGCGCGCGAACCCGACCAGTTGGCGGCGAACTTCGTGTCGGGTGAATCGAGTCCATCCGAGACGCGGATCATCGCGTAGACGACGCCGTCGGCTTTGACGTCGGTCCAGTTGATCGTGCCTTGATAGGTCGAGACGTCGATGCCCTTCACCGTCGGGCCGGAGCCGCAGACGGTGGCGCTCTGATCGACGGATGCCTCGACGGGGGAGGTCTCGACGGGCGCATCGGTACAGCCGATGGCGAGCAACGCGATGGCGATTACAGTCCTCACGTGGCGCCCTTACGCAAAGGATAGACCAGCCGCGTGGGGACTCAACTATTCGAGATCGCGATCGCGCGAGCGATTCGAAGTGCAAACGATCGTGGTCAGTGCTCGTGCGCGTGCGCGCTTGCAGTCCCCACGTCGGCGGCGTGAGGCAACGTGCACTCGTTGATCTCGATCGTGAGGTGCGCGACGTCGAGGGCGCGCAGCACCGCGCTGCGATAGAACTCGGTCTCGCGCGGCGTCGCCGTCACGAGCGAGACGATGCAACTGCGTCGGCCGGGACCGAGATCCCAGACATGTAGGTCTGCGACCCGCACGTCGTCGATCGCCTCGAGCTGCTTGCGCACGACCCCCTCGCAGGTCGGCGACGACACGACGTCGAGGAGCTGGCGACCCGCTTGCCGGCACAGGCTGACCGCCCACCAGACGATCACGCCACCGCCGATGAACCCCATCAGCGGATCGAAGTACCAGACTCCGGCGTAGCGACCCGCGGCGAGCGCGCCGATCGCGAGGATCGAGGTCATCGCATCCGCGAGGATGTGAATGTACGCGGCGCGCAAGTTGAAGTCGAGCGTGCCGGCCTCGGGCTTCGCTTCGTCGTGATCATGCCCGTGATCATGCGCGTGCCCGTGCTCGTGATCATGCCCGTGCCCATGCCCGTAGTGATGCTTGTGCCCGAGCAGCATCACCGAAACGATGTTGACGCAGAACCCGACGACCGCGACCGGCAGTGCGTCGCCGTAGTCGACCGGGTGATGATTGATCAACTGCTCGGCACCCTCGTAGGCCATGAACAGCGCGACCAGCACGAGCAAGATGCCGCTGGTGTACCCGGCGAGTGCGTAGACCTTGCCGGTGCCAAAGCTGAAGGTGTCGTGGTTCGCGCGCGTCCGCGCATACCAGTACGCGACCAGCGTCAGGCCGAGCGCGCCGACATGGGTGCCCATGTGCCAGCCATCGGCCTTGAGCGCGATCGAGTTCGTGATCGAGCCGATGATCAGCTCGCTGACCATCATCCCGAACGTGATCAACACGACCCAGCGCGTGCGGCGCTCGCCGGAGCGGTTGTGCTGCTCCTCGTCCTCGTGATGGACGTGAGCGGCTAGATCGTGGGTTGCCACCGACACCAGCTTAGCAACTGCCTACGGAGTTGCAGAGGCCTCGAGGTACTCGAGTTGCGCCGCGTCCTTGGCGACGGCCGCAGCGGACTCCTCGGCGGACAGCGTCATCTTGACGGCGAGATAGTAGATCGTGAGCGAGAACGCGATCAGGACCGCGAGGTCGATCCACTCGGGCAACACCATGTAGCCATCGTAGCGGCCGAGGGCGCCGATCACGACGTGGCCGCCGAGCCACGGCACGATCCAGCGCACCGCGCGCAGGTTGATCGTCGAGCTCGTGCGTGCGACGCGGGCGCCGATCGCGAACAACATCAGGCCGACGGCCATCGCGAGGATCAACTTCCACGTCGTGGGAAAGTCGCTGAAATAGACGATCAGGTTCGCCGAGCAGAACGCCGCCGGCAGCAGCACCTTCGGATACGGCACGCGATACGAGCGCTCGCGACCCGGGTCGAGCTTGTGCAGCGCCGCGAGGGCCACCGGTGCGAACCCGTACATGATCGCGGTCGTGCTGGTGACGACCTCGACCAGATCCTTCCAGCTCTTGAACGGCCCGAACGCGACGCAGCCGATCACGGCGGCGACGAGGATCGAGACCACGGGCACGCCCTTCTTGTTGGTCGTCGCGAGCACGCTCGGCATCTCGCGCTCCTGACCGAGCGCGTACGACAGGCGCGCCGACGTGCCGACGTAGATCACGCCGGTGCCGGCGGGCGAGATGATCGCGTCGACGAGCAGCATCTTCGCGAGCCAGCCGATGCCGAGCGCGAGCGCGAGCGTGTACCACGCACCGTAGGCCGACTTCGCGTCGCCGAGCGGCTTGTCCCAGCCGTGCGCGATGTTCAGCGGATCGAACCCGCCGATCATCACGACCTGGAGCAGCGTGTACAGCAGGGCGCCGATCGCCATCGCCGTGAGGATCGCGCGCGACAGATCGCGCTTGGGATTTCGCGCCTCGCCCGCGAGCTGGACCGCTTGCTCGAAGCCCTGGAGCCCGAACACGACACCACCCGCGAGCGCTGCGAACACGCCGTGAAAGCCGAACGGCATGAAGCCGCCCTTGCCGGCGGTGAAGTTGGCGGTGTCGAACTGCGTTCCGGCGACGACGACGACCGCGAGGAACGGCACGGCGGTCTTCCAGAGCACGACGAACACGTTGCTCTCGGACATGAACTTGGCACCCGCGAGGTTGATCGCGGTGAACACCATCATCAGGAGCACCGCGACGACCAGGCCGGTGCTGTTGAGCAACCCCGCATTGTCGAGCATGTTGAAGTGCGCGCGCGCGGTCCCGGTGCTGTTGATGTACGTGATCGCCGCGAGTACCTCGATCGGCGCGATGAAGACGGCCTGGAGCCACGCCGCCCATCCCGCGGTGAAGCCGGCGATCGGGCCGTGACTGTAGTAGGAGACGCGCGCGCCACCGCCCGCGACCGGATACGCCGCACCGAGCTCCGCGTAGGTGAGCGCGAGCAACGACAGCATCGCGGCGGCGAGCACCCACGACAGGATCGAGGCCGGGCCGGCGACCTGTGCCGCCTTGAGCGCGCCGAGCAACCACCCCGATCCGATGATCGAGCCGAGCGAGACGAACATCAGACCGTAGAAGCCGACGGATCGCTTGAGCCGGCCAGCTCGTTCGGGTTCGTTCACTACGTCGTCGGTACCGAGGCTTCCCCCGGGTGTCAAGCTGTGGAAACGCCTGGATTTGGGAACGGCGCGGCCCATAGATCCGAAGATCCGACCGTGATACGCACGTCCCTCGACTCGTGACCGAACCCGCTTCCGCAGGACATTCCGGCAGTCACCGGGTCGACCCGACCGGGCACGGCCATCGGCCGACGGCACAACACAGCGCGCATCACGACCCGAAGAACCGCAAAGAGCTCGCGATGATCTCGCTCGGGGCGCTCGGCGTGGTCTACGGCGACATCGGCACGTCCCCGCTCTACGCGATGGGCGAGTGCATCTCGACCACCAAAGAGCACGCGGTGCCCGCCGCGAGCGGTCACATCGTGGTCGGTGCGCACGGCCACCTCGGCGTGGTCACGACGATCAACTACGACCACATCTTCGGCATCCTGTCGCTATTCTTCTGGGCGCTCGTCCTCGTCATCATCGTCAAGTACCTGGTGTTCGTGCTGCGCGCCGACAACAAGGGCGAGGGCGGCATCCTCGCGCTCGCGGCCCTCGTCGACGACAAGAAGCAGCGCGACCGCTCGCGCCTCGCGATCCCGATCCTGCTCGCGCTGTTCGGAGCGGGCCTGCTCTATGGCGACGGCGTGATCACTCCGGCCGTGTCGGTGCTCGGCGCGGTCGAAGGCGTCGCCGAGCTCAACGAGTCGTTTCGCTATCTGATCGTCCCGCTCTCGGTGACGATCCTGATCGCGCTGTTCATGGTCCAGCGGCTGGGCACGCACAAGATCGGCAACGTGTTCGGCTGGGTCATGCTGCTGTGGTTCATCGCGATCGGCGCCGCAGGGGTCCCGTACATCATCGCGCACCCGGCGATCCTCAAAGCGGTGAGCCCGCACTACGCGGTCCGCTTCCTCGCGAGTGGCGAGGGCTGGAAACCGTTCCTGCTGCTCGGCTCGGTCGTACTGTGCATCACCGGCGGTGAAGCGCTGTACGCGGACATGGGTCACTTCGGCAAGAAGCCGATCCGCTGGGCGTGGTCGACCGTCGTGTTCCCGGGCCTGCTCCTCAACTACTTCGGCCAGGGCGCGCTCTACCTCAGCCGCGGCAACGACGTCTCGAACCCGTTCTACGATCTCGTGAGCGGTACGCCGTTCCTGATCCCGATGGTCGTGCTCGCCACCGCGGCCGCGATCATCGCGAGCCAGGCGTTGATCTCCGGCGCGTTCTCGCTGACCAACCAAGCGGTGCAACTCGGCTACGCGCCACGCGTCACGGTCGTGCACACGTCGTCGAAGGCCGAGGGTCAGATCTACATCCCCGAGGTCAACTGGGGCCTCATGGTCGCGTGCGTCGCGCTCGTGATCTCGTTCAAGTCGAGCTCGAGTCTCGCGGCGGCCTACGGCATCGCGGTCACCGGCACGATGGCGATCACGTCGTTCCTGTACTTCCTGGTGTGTCGTCGCAACTGGCACTACTCGCTGCCGGCCGCGCTCGCGCTGTTCATTCCGTTCGTGTTCATCGATCTGTCGTTCTTCTCCGCGAACGTCGTGAAGATCGCCGCCGGTGGCTGGTTCCCGCTCGCGGTCGGCGGCGGCGTGTTCGTGATCATGACGACGTGGTGGCGCGGCCGCCGCGAGCTGTCGAAGACGATGGAGAGCGGCACGATTCCCGACGAGCTCTTCCTGCAAGACATCGCCGAGACGCCGCTGCCGCGGGTTTCGGGCACCGCGGTGTTCATGTCGTCGGGCACCGATGGCATGCCGAACGTGCTGCTCCACCACGTCAAGCACAACAAGGTGCTCCACAAGCAGGTCGTGTTGCTGTCGATCGTCACGCAGAACTTTCCGTTCGCGGTCGGCAACCAATCGCTCGCGGTGCGCGACCTCGGGCACGGCTTCTATCGAGTGATCGCGAACGTCGGCTTCATGCAACAGCCGAACGTGCCGCGGATCCTTGCGCGTTGCGAGAAGCACGGCCTCACGGTGAACTCCTCCGATACGACGTACTACCTGGGGCGGCAGACGCTGCTGACCACGGGACGCGCAGGGATGGCGAAGTGGCGTAAAGTCTTGTTCTCCTTTCTGTCGCGCAATTCGCGACCTCCAACGGCGTTCTTCAATTTGCCGCCAAACCGCGTCGTCGAGCTCGGCCTCCAGATCGAGCTGTAGTTAGCTGGCGCGGGCCAAATCTGCGATGTAGACGGGCGCCGATGGCACCAGCATCGAGAGCTGGCGCAACCGCTCGGTCGCGAACTTTCCGGCGAGGGTCGGATACATCTCCGGCGCGAGCTCGCGCAGGGCCGGCAGCACGCCGCCCTCCTCGTAGCGCGCGTGGTCGAGCACGAGCTCGCGCAACGCTTCACAGCGCCGGTACCACTCGGGCGTGTCGAGCGGGGTGCACACGAGCGCGGCGAGCGCGATCTCTTGCAGGCGATGCGCGTGGGCGGCCTCCTCGACGACCGCCTCCAGCGCGGGGCGTGCTGGGCTGTACCGGATCGCGTGGGTGAACACGATGTCCTCGGCCTCGGCATGCGCGGTCAGGCCGAGGCGAACCCCGTCGAGCGCGGTGCGAATTTGACCGAGGGATTTCGCCGGATCGAGGAGCGTGACGAGCCCCTTGTCGAGGTCATCATGATCACGACGCAGCAGCGTCAGAATATCTGTCCCCATGACAATCGTGACCGTGCAGTGACGATGCCTCCGCCATCGATCGTTCTCGCGGTCACCACAGACTCCGAGTTGAGACCCTCGATACAGATCGACGCAAATTATTAGGCCGATCACCGCGCGCGAGGGCGCAGCCGCGCCGTGCGGCGTGCGCGACTGCCTCTATACTCGACCCGGTGAGATCGCGGGCGGCGCAGCGCTTCTTCGCAAACCGAGGTTCGCTCGTCGGCGTGGTGTTGATCGCGATCCTGCTCGTGATCGCGATCTTTCGTCCCTACCTCGCGTCTCACGATCCGATCGCGATCGACATCGATCATGGCCTCACGGAGCGTGGGGCACCCTTGCCGCCGTCGGCGAACGCGCCGCTCGGCACCGACGACCTCGGTCGTGACGTGTGGGCGCGTGTCGCCGAGGGAACGTCGACCTCGCTCGAGATTGCCTCGCTCGCGACGCTGTGCTCCCTGCTCATCGGTCTCGCGATCGGCCTCGTCGCGGGCTACGCGGGTGGCTGGGTCGACAACGCGTTGATGCGGCTCGTCGACCTCGTGCTCGCATTTCCGTTTCTCTTGCTCGCGATCTTGTTGGCGGCGTTACTCCGCGAGACCGAGCTGGGCTCGTCGAATGCACCGGTCGTGCTCACGCTCGGCATCGTCGGGTGGACCACGATGGCGCGCGTGATCCGCGGCAAGGCGATGACGTTGGCGAAGAGCGAGATGGTGCTGGCCGCCCGCGCGCTCGGCGCGTCCCCGTGGCGGATCATCGTGAAGCACGTCTTACCGAACGTCGCCGGCGTGGTGATCGTCGTCACCGCGCTCGGGTTCGCGCAGAACGTGCTCGCCGAGTCGGTGCTGAGCTATCTCGGGCTCGGCGTACCGCCGCCCGCGCCGACCTTGGGTCGCATGATGTACGACGGCCAGGCGTACTACCGGACGGCGCCGTGGTTGGTGCTCGCGCCCGGCATCGCGATCCTGATCGCGGTCGTCGGCTTCAACCTCGTCGGCGACGGCCTGCGCGATGCGCTCGATCCGAAGGACCGGCGATGAAGTGGGCGCTGCTGTTGTTGATCGCCTGCAACCCGCCCGACCGCGGGCCGAGGTTTCACGCGGCCGGCAGCACGACGCCGCGCAACGGCGGGACGCTGCGGTTCGCGGTGAAGGATCAGATTCGCACCATCGATCCGGTGATCGCCTACGACGAAGTCAGCGCCTACCCGGTGCATGCGGTGTACGAGACCCTGGTCGATTACGAGCCGGCGGTGCGCGGCGACGACGCTTCGGGCTTGCAGCTCGTCCCTCACCTCGCGACGCGCTGGGAGGTCTCGCCGGATGGTCTCGGCTATCACTTCTGGCTGCGCGACGGCATCACGTTCTCCGACGGCACGCCGGTCGTCGCCGGTGACTTTGTCTACAGCCTCGAACACGCGCTGAAGACGCCACGCTCGCCGTTCGGGCCGTTCCTCAGCGATATCGCCGGTAGCGCCGACGTGGTCGCGAACCACGCCGAGCATTGTTCCGGCATCACGACGCCGAACGATCGCGAGCTCGTGATCCAGCTCGCGACGCCGAACATGGCGTTCCTCGAGATCCTGGCGATGTCGTTCACGTCGCCGCAACAGCGGAAGTTCGTCGAGCGCGTGGGCGCCAACATCCAGCACGAGAGCCTCGGCACCGGGCCGTTCGTGGTCGCGGACTGGGAGCAGGGCCGGCGGATCGTGCTCGCGAGGAACCCGCGGTACTGGGACGCGAGCGCGATCCACCTCGATCAGATCGAGATCCTCGAGAACGTTCGGCGCGACACGCAGTTCCTGATGTTCGAGAACGGCGAGCTCGACGCGGCGGAGAAACTCTCGTCGCCCGACTACCTCTGGCTGATCGACCAGAAGGCGTGGGCGCCCTACGTCCAGAACCGCGTCCTCATGAACGCGTATGGCTCGCGGATGAACGTCACGAAGCCGCCGTTCGACGACCGCCGCGTTCGTCAGGCGATGAACTACGCGGTCGACAAGGACCACGACGTCAAGCTGCTGAACGGTGCCGCCGTCGCATCGCACGGCATCCTGCCGCCCGGCATGTTCGGGCGCGACGCGACGATCGCGCCCTACCCGTACGATCCGGCGAAGGCGCGGCGACTGCTCGCCGAGGCCGGCTATCCGTTCGGGTTCTCGACCACGTACACGATCATGGCCGACGACGAGGCCGAGCGACTCGCGGGGTCGTTGCAGAGCGACCTCGAGAAGGTGGGGATCCACATCGACGTGCAGGTCTTGTCGTACGCGACGTACGTGACCACCATCGGGTTGAAGGACCACGGCGCGGACTTCGCGAAGGCAACGCAGCTCGCCGACTTCCCCGATCCGACCAACTTCCTCGACGTGCGCTTCGCGAGCTCGGCGATCCAGGACGAGAACTCCAACAACGATTCGTTCTACTCGAACCCGGTGCTCGACACGCTGCTCGGCGCCGCTCGCGGCGAGCCCGACCGCGCCAAGCGCGAAGCGATGTACCACCGCGCCGAGCGCATCCTCTACGACGACGCGCCGTGGATCTGGGAGTACCACCAGGCGATGACCGAGGTGATCCAACCGTACGTCGCCGGCTACTCGGTGCACCCGATCTGGATTCGCGACTACTCGCGCGCGTGGTTGGACAAATGATCGGCCTCGTCCTGCGCCGGCTCGGCTGGTCGATCGTCGTCGTGTGGTTCGTGATCACGGCGACGTTCGCGATGACCGCCGCGATCCCCGCCGATCCGGTGCGCGCCCTACTCGGCGCGCACTCCTCGAAAGCAGCGATCCAGCGGGTCCGTGCGCACTACTGCCTCGATCGCGGCATCGCCGGCCAATACCGCTGCTACGTGGCGGCGCTCCTCCGCGGCGATCTCGGCGAGAGCTATCGCAGCGAGCGCCCGGTCGCGACGATCATCGCCGAGAAGGTGTGGCCGACCGCGCAGCTCGCCCTCGCCGCGATCGCGCTGCAACTCTTGATCGGCGTCCCGCTCGGAGTGATCGCCGCGATCCGTCGCAACCGCTGGCAGGATCACGGCGCGAACCTGATCGGCCTGCTCGGGCAGAGCGCCCCGACGTTCTTCATCGGCACGCTCGCCCTGTACTTCTTCGCGTATCGCTTTGGCTGGTTTCCGATCGGCGGTTACGGCGTCGGCGTGCTCGATCGTCTCCATCACCTCGTGCTGCCCGCCGCGACGCTCGCCACGGTCGGCGTCGCGTACTACTCGCGCGTCGTACGCTCCGAGATGGTCGAGACCATGATGGAGGACTACGTCCGCACCGCGCGCGCGAAAGGGGTACGCGAGCGCGATGTCGTCGTACGCCACGCGCTGCGCAACGCGCTCGGCCCGCTCGTCACGCTGATCGGCCTCGACCTGGGTGTGTTGCTCGGGGGTGCGGTCGTGACCGAAGCGATCTTCGCGTGGCCCGGGCTCGGCCGGGAGGTCCTCCAGGCGGTATTAGAAGTCGACCTTCCTCTCATCTTGGGCGTGGTGTTGGTATCGGCGATCGCGATTGCGGTCGCGAACCTCTTGGTCGATCTGGTGTATCTGTGGCTCGATCCGAGGCTGCGTGACTAAGCCGCTCCCCAAACAAGTCTGGCTGCTCGGCGGCGTCTCGTTCTTCGCGGATGTCTCGAGCGAGATGATCTATCCGCTGCTGCCGATGTTCATCGTCGCGGTGCTCGGCGCGACCGCGACCGACATGGGTTGGATCGAAGGCATCGCGCAAGGCACGGTCGCGATCATGGCCGCGTGGGCCGGCATGCGCAGCGATCGGTTTCGCCGCCGGATGCCGTGGGTGCGGTTCGGCTACATCCTGCCGGTGATCGGACGCGCCGTGCTCGTCGTCGCGACCTCGTGGCCGTTCGTGTTGCTCGGCCGTACGGTCGACCGGCTCGGCAAGGGCTTTCGATCGAGCCCGCGCGACGCGCTGATCGCGGACGTCACGCCTGTCGAGATCCGCGGGCGTGCGTACGGCCTCGATCGCGCGATGGACACCGCCGGCGCGTTTGTCGGCGTGATCGCCTCGGCGATCCTGCTGTGGTGGTTGGCCGGTTCGCCGAACGGCAAGGCCACGCCGGGCGCGCTGATCGATCCGCATCCGTTCCGCATCGTGTTCGCGATCGCCGCCGCGATGGGGCTCGGCGCGGTCGCGCTGACGTTCCTGATCCGCGAGCCCGCGCGGCCCGACCCCACACCGGTCGCCGACGCGCCATCGTCGTCCGCCGCGTTGCCGCGCGCCTACTGGCAGACCCTCGCGATCCTCCTCGTGTTCGCGATCGCGAACTCGAGCGACACGTTCATCCTGCTGCGCGCCGCGGACGTCGGGCTGTCGCCGTGGACCGTCGTCGCCGCGTACGCGATGTACAACCTGGTCTACACGCTCGCGTCGTATCCCGCCGGTGCGCTCAGCGATCGGATCGGTCGGTGGACGCTGGTCGGCATCGGCTGGGCGGTCTATGTGATCGCCTACGCCGGCTTCGCGGTCGCGACGCCGACGCTGATCTGGCCGCTGTTCGCGTTCTACGGCCTGTTCACGGCGCTCACCGACGGCGTCGGCAAGGCGCTGATCGCCGATCACGCTCCCGCACAACATCGCGGTCGTGCGCTCGGCATCTTCTATCTCGCGACCGGCGGTGCCACGATCGCGAGCAGCGTGACCGCCGGCCTGGTCTGGGACCGCGTCGGCGCGCCGGCGACGTTCTGGCTCGGCGCGATCGTCGCGGCGATCGCGCTGCTCGTCCTCGTGATCGTGCGCCCCAAGCGACGCTAAGCGTCGCTAAGCGTCGCTACGCTTCGTCGAGGGCGCGATCCGCGCGGCCCTTCTTCTTGTTCTCGATGCCGAGCTCCGCGAGCTTCTTGCGCAGCGTATTGCGGTTGAGCCCGAGGAGCTCGGCCGCCTTGAGCTGATTGCCGCCGGTGTGGGCGAGCACGAGGTCGAACAGCGGACGCTCGACGCGGGCGAGCACCTTCTCGTAGAGATCGTGCGCCGGATAGCCGTCGATCCGCGCGAGCAGGCCCGCGAGCTTCGCCTTGACCATCTCCTCGAACGCGAGGTCCTCGAGCGGCACGCGCGTCGCGACGACCGGCAGCACCTCGTCGACGTCACCCGCTTCGATCTTGCTGCGCTGGACGCGAACGATCAGGCGGCGCGCGATCGACTTGAGCTCGGCGACGTTGCCCGGCCACGGATATTCGGCGAGCCGCGTATGCGCGCGCGACGAGATCGTCGGCTTCGTGCGCCCGACCTCGGCCGCGTAGTGCTTGATCCAGCGCTCCGACAGGATCGGCAGATCGTCGGCGCGCTCGCGCAGCGGCGGCACTTCGATCCGGCGCGCCGCGAACAGCTCGTAGAAATCGCGCTTCACGATCTCGGCGTCGACCGCATGCTCGACATCGACATCGGCGGTCGCGACGACATGCACGTCGTGCTGGCTCGGCTGCTTGCGATCGCGGATCGCTCGCTTCAGCGTGCGCTGCGACGGCGCGCTGAGGTCGATCATGTCCTTGACGACGAGCGTGCCACCGGCCGCCGCACGCAACGCGCGATGCGCGCGCTCGCACGCGTCGTCGGTATCGACCTTCTGGATCTCCGAGCTCTCGAACGTCGGCCGCACCGTGATGAAGTGCGCGTTGCGCCGCGGGCTGCGTTGGTGCAGCACGCGCGCGACGAGCTCGCGCCCCGTGCCGTGCTCGCCGGTGATCAACACGGGCGCGCCGCCATCGGCGTATTCGTCGAGTTGCGCCGCGACCGCGCGCATGGCCCGGCTCTCGGCGACCAGGAAGTCGTCCGCGCGCAGCGTGGCGCGAAGCATTACGCCGCGTGCTCCTCGGAGACCACCGCCGCCGGCTCACCCATAAACGCCGCGTTCATCTGGTCGCGCTCGCCGAGCTCGGGCTCGAGCCCGAGCCGGTGCTTGCGCTCGATCAACTGCGTGAAGTAGTCCTCGACGAGCAGCCGTGCCGCCGCGAGATCCGGCGCTTCCCACACGCGGATCCGCAGCGCGTTGCAGCCGTAGAGGCCGCGCGCGTACCACGCACATGCCTTGCGGACCTCGTGCAGCGTCCGCGGGCCACCGCGCAACTGTTCGATCAGGTCGACGTGACGGCGATACACCGCGAGCCGCTCCTCGAGCGTCGGCGCACCGGGATCCGGGCGACCGGCGCAGACTTCGCGCAGCCGCGAGAACAGCCACGGATTGCCGAGCGCGCCGCGGCCGATCATCACGGCGTCGCAGCCGGTGACCTCGCGCATGCGCACGAAGTCTTCGACGGTGTTGACGTCGCCGTTGCCGACGAGCGGGATGTGGCTCGGCAGTGCTTCGCGCACGAGCCGGATGATCTCCGGATCGCTCTTGCCCGAGAAGCCCTGGGTCCGCGTGCGGCCGTGCACCGTGATCATCTGCGCGCCGGCCTCGACCATCGCGCACGCGAACTCCGGCGCGTTGCGGTGGCCCTGATCCCAACCCGCGCGGTGCTTGACCGTGACCGGGATGTTCGCCGGCACGGCGGCGACGACCGCGCGCACGAGGCGCTGCGCGATCTCGGGCTCGCGCATCAGCGCGGAGCCGCACTCGCCGGCGACGACGCGCTTGGCCGGGCAGCCCATGTTGATGTCGACGAGCGACGCCCCGATCGCGACGGCGATCTTCGCGGCGTCGTGCATCATGTGCTCCTCGCGGCCGAAGATCTGGACGCCGAACTGGCGGCCGTTGAGCGAGGCGGTGAGCTTGCCCGTCGTCTTCTTGTCGCCCATCGACAGCGCGTGCGCCGAGAGGAACTCGGTGATCGTGAAGCCGACGCCGAGCTCCTCCGAGACGGTGCGGAACGGCAGGTCGGTGACCGACGCCATCGGGGCGAGGATCACGGGGACGTCGATGTGGATCGGACCGATGCGCACGGCAGCGTGTATTTACCGGAACCGATCGCAAACGTAAATCGAAACAAATCCCGAAACCAAACGACCGGTTACCTGGGCAAATCCGAGGGCGAATTGAGGTTGCGAAGTGCCGCCGGATCGGCGTCGGTGAGCCAGCGTACACGCAGGCCCTCATCGGTGAGCAGGCCGCTCGCTTTGAACCGCCCCGCGGCGAGCCGGCGGTCGAGCGACTCCCGCGTCCGCACGTGGAGCAGACAACACAGCGGCTCCGGGCGCTCGCCGATGCGAAGGCCGACCGCATCGAGCTCGGGTGCGCGCGCCGCGACTAGCGCATCGACCAGCTCGCCGGTGAGATCCGGCATATCGCCCGCGACGATCAGCAACCACTCGGTGGTCGTCGCCGCCAGCCCGGCCGCGATGCCGGCGAGCGGGCCGGCATTGGCCACGCGATCGACCACGCTGCGATACCCGGCGACGGCGGCGCCCGAGACGAGGATCTCGACGACGCGCGGTGCGAGCACCGCGACCTGGCGCTCGAAGATCGTTCGCCCCTCGATCACGAGCTCGTGCTTCGCGATGCCGCCGAGTCGCGTCGCCTTGCCACCGGCGAGGATCAGCGCCGACACGGTCGGCTCGACCATCTACTTGAGCAGCGCTTCGACGTCGTCTTGGCTCGGCGTCGTGATCTCCGGACCGCCGGGCGCGAGGTAGACCGAGACCTCGCTGCGCACGCCGAACTGGCCGGCGAAGTAGAGCCCCGGCCCGACGGTGAAGCCGGTGCCCGGCGTCAGGATCCGCGTGTCCTTGACCTCGAAGTCGTCGAGGTCGGCGCCGCCGCCCTGCAGGTCGCTATCGATCGAGTGACCGGTGCGATGCATGACTTGCTCGGCGAAGCCGGCCTTCTTGATGAACGCGCGCGTCGCTTGATCGATCTCGGCGCCGGTCACCGGCCGGTGCTTGCGACCGCGATCGGTGATCATCACGACCGCGGCGTCGCGCGCCGCGGCGACGGTCTGGAACGCCGTCGCGATCTTTTCGGGCACGGTCTTGTCGGCGACCGCGACCCAGGTCTGCGCCGCGTAGATGCCATCGGGCTTGTCGACCTTCGCGGCGATCGAGATCACGATCGGATCACCGAGCTGGATGAACGCGGTGCGCGCCGCGGTCGGCACGTAGTACGGGTCGGCGGTGTTGACGCCGGCGGCGACGACCGGCGGTGGACCGACGAGGCCGCGCATCGCCATGCCCTTGATCAACTTCTGCTGGACCTCGAGCTCGTTGATCGGCGTGTGCGACGAGATCCGCTGCGCGACGAGCGCGAGCGCCTCCTTGCGGAGCTCGACGATGTGGTGGACCGCGATGAAGTGCGCGGTGCGGCCGGCGTCACCCCAGATCGCCTTGGTGTACTGGACCAGCGTCTCCGACGAGCGGACCTGCACGCCGGTCGCGCGGATCAACTCGAGCGTCCCGGCATCGACGCGCGAGATGTTCGGCACGGCGGCCTTCGGCGAGTACTCGAGCGCGATCTGCTTGACGCCCTTGAGCATCACGGCGAGCTGCTTCGCGAAGTCGCGATAGCCGAGATACGTGAGCTTCTTGCCGGGCAGATGATCGAACTGGCGGAGCTCGGAGTTGTGGACCAGCGTGATCGGCTCGCCGGTCGACGTGATCAGATAGAACCACGGGCGCTGCGGGTGGCCGCTCGGCGCGACGAGCTTCACCGCGATCGGATTCGATCCGTCGCGATCGTAGAGCAGCCAACCGTCGAGCCGCTGCACGGCGAGCAGGCCCTGCACCGCGGTGAGATCCGAGAGGCCGACGCGGGACGGAATCGGGTTGTCGGTCGACGGGGTGTACGGATCGACCGGAGCGCTCGGCTTCTTCTTCTCGGCCGGCGTCTTGGCGGCAGGTTTCGGATCGGGCTTGGGATCCGCGTATGGATCGACCGGCGCGACGTTTGGCGTCGCACGCGGCGGCGTCGCGGGTGCCTTGTTCGGGACAGGCGGTTTCGCCGCAGGGACCTTCGGTGCCGGCGCGGGTGGCCCGGCCGGTTGCGCGTTCACCACCGTGGCGACGAGACAAACTACCAGCGCGATCTTGTGGATCATGTGCGGCTCCTGAGTAGCTCGGCGATCAGCTCCTCATGAATAGCACCATTCGTCGCCGCAACTTCGCCCTGGTGGGCGTCGAACGGACCGCCCGTCGCGTTCGTCACGGTGCCCCCTGCTTCGCGCACGATCACGGCGCCCGCGGCGATGTCCCACGCCTTGAGCCTGCGCTCCCAATATCCGTCCATCCAGCCGCGCGCGACCAGGCAAAGATCGAGCGACGCGGATCCGAGCCGCCGGCACGCACCGGCGATCCGCTGGAAGTGCTCCCACTGCGCGAAGTTGTTCTCGGGGTTGGTCCCGCGATCGTACGGGAAGCCGGTCGTCAGGATCGCGTCCTCGAGCGTGCGGGGCGTCGACACCGCCAGCGGCGACAACTCGGTCGCACCGGGCGCGGTCCTGCCGCGCGCGCCACCTCCGAGCGATGCCTCGAACCACCAACCGAGTGCCGGTGCCGCGACGACGCCGACGATCGGGCGCCGGTGCTCGTCCTCGAGTGCGATCGAGATCGACCAGATCGGAAATCCGTGCGCGAAGTTCACCGTGCCGTCGATCGGATCGACCAGCCAGCGCATCGCGCCTGCACCGGACTCGCCGCCCTCTTCGGCGAGGATCGCGATGCCCGGTGCGCGCTCCTCGAGCGTCCGCCGGATCACGTCCTCGCTCCTGAGGTCCCACTCGGTGACGAGGTCGCGCGGATTGCCCTTCGCGCGAATGTCCGCGGCGCGCGCCCCGGCGAGCAACTCCGACGCCGCCTGCGCCGCCGCTCGCGCGGTGTCGAGCAGCTCGATCACCGATTACAGATCCAAGCGCATCGCGACGCGCGCGGAACCGGCGTTCGCGGCAAACGTCTCGGACGCCGAGATCGACCTCGACAGCGTCGTGCGATCGACGACGCGGAAGCCGAACTTCGCCGCGAAGAAGTCGCTCGCACTCTCGGTCAGGAGGTAGATCCGGCGGACCCCGCGCCAGCGCGCCTGGCCGACAGCCATGTCGGCGAGCATCCAGCCGTAGCCGGCGCCGCGGAATTCAGGATCGACCGCGAGCGCACGCAGCACGGCGTCGTCGCCGTAGACCTCGAGCGAGACGCAGCCGACGTTGCCCTTCTCGTTGCGTAGCACGAAGAACGATTGGAACTGATCGTCGCGCGACTGCTCGTCGGAGAGGTTCACGAGCTGCAGGATCTGGCGGACGGTGTCCATGTCGGCGCGCTGGGCCGGGCGGATCGCATCGCCGATCGCGTCGAGTAACTTGTCGTGGAACCCGTCGAAGCTGCCCGATGACAAGACCGCGACGACATCACCGGGCGCCGCACTCTCGGCGAGCTGCTTCACGATCGTATCGACCTCC
>JBDTJY010000167.1:0-32886 GCA_039935615.1 Kofleriaceae bacterium | reverse complement strand
ATCGTGTACGTCGTGCCCGCGGGAATCGTGCTCGCGCCCATGGTCGTTCCGTTCAACAACACGTCGACTTGATCCATCGCGGTGTCATCGGTCGCGGTCGCGACGACGCTGAACGAAGGCGGCAGCTTGACGTGGTCGCCGGGCGCCGAGACGTCGAGGGTCGGCGGGAGGGTCTCGGTCGGGCGCAGGCCGACGAACTGGGTGAGGCGCACCGCCGAGCTGGTCAGGTTGGCGCCACCGACGATGTCGCACGAGCAGCTCGATTGGTCCTGGGTGTCGGTGCCGCAGTGCGAGCTCGGCATCGTGAAGCTCTTGACGCCGGCGGTCGCGAACGGGACGTACGACATGGTGTCGGGCGTCGAGATCTCGTGCTCGAGCGCGAGCAGGTGACCGACCTCGTGCGCGATCGTGGCGCACAGCTCGTCGTCTGGCTGGGCGATGCCGATGTGGTTGTGCGCGAACGAGAACGCGATGCCCTTCTCGGTGACACCGCAGAAGTTGTCAGCGGACGCGACCCCGAGGATGCCATCTTGCGCCGTGAAGCCGTTGGTCGAGCCATCGCCACCGACGACGGCCTCGACGTAGTTGCCCGAGGTCGGCTCGGTCTCGGTGATCACGATGTTGTACGGTTTGTACTGGGTCTTCACGCACGCGACGATGTACGGCCAGTTGAAGACCGTATCGATCGGCGGGATCGTGATGTTGGTGTGGGTCTGGTTGTCGCCGGTCGCGATCACGTTCGCCGTGTTCGTCGAGGCGTCGGTCATGCCGTTCGTGATGTTGTAGACGCCCCCGTGCTTGTTGAGAAAGATCGTGCGGGTCGTGGTCGCGGGTTGCGAGAACAGCGCCGCGCCGGCCACCGGGTGGGCAACCCGGGTCGTGCCGCAGCTCTTGGCATCGCGGACGAGGACGCCATTCGCATCGACGTGCGGTCCGGCGAAGGCGGTGGCGGAGCCGAAGAACACGAGCCAGACAGCCTTCATCTCGGGGACAATACGCTGCTCGGTCCGTTTTTCACTCACGATTTCTGCACCGGATGGGCGGCTTGCCGTGACGCGAGTCATCCCGTAGATTCGCGCGCCATGGCCGATCTCGACCTTCCAGCCCCCATCGCTCGGCGGCGGACGTTCGCGATCATCGCGCACCCCGATGCGGGCAAGACCACGCTCACGGAGAAGCTGCTGCTGTTCGGCGGTGCGATCCAGCTCGCCGGCGCGGTCAAGGCGCGTGGCGATCGGCGGCGTGCGCGCTCGGACTGGATGAAGGTCGAGCGCGAGCGCGGCATCTCGGTGACGACGTCGGTGATGACGTTCGATTTCCGCAACTGCACGTTCAACCTGCTCGATACGCCGGGCCACGAGGACTTCTCCGAGGACACCTACCGCACGCTGACCGCGGTCGACTCCGCCGTGATGGTGATCGATGCCGCGAAGGGCATCGAGACCCAGACCCGCAAGCTGTTCGAGGTCTGCCGGTTGCGCGACGTGCCGATCGCGACGTTCATCAACAAGATGGATCGCGAAGGCCGCGACCCGTTCGATCTGCTCGACGAGATCTCGAACGATCTGCAACTCGAGGTCACGCCCGCGTCGTGGCCGATCGGCATGGGCCGCGAGTTTCGCGGTTGCTACGACCTGTTCCGCGATCAGCTGATCCTGATGGAGCGCAGCAAGGGCGAGTACATGCAGGAGGGCATCACGCTGTCGGGGCTGAACGATCCGCAGCTCGACAAGTTGTTGCCCGAATCACAGGTCGCGAAGCTGCGCGAGGACGTCGCGATGGTGAAGGGCCTGTGCCCACCGTTCGATCTCGAGTCGTATCGCGCGGGTCATCTCACGCCGGTGTTCTTCGGATCGGCGGTCAACAACTTCGGCGTGCGCGAGCTGCTCGCGGGCGTCGCCGAGCTCGCACCACCACCGCGGGCGCAGCCAGCGCTCGAGCGTGCCGTCGAGCCCACCGAGAAGACCGTCGCCGGGTTCGTGTTCAAGATCCAGGCGAACATGGATCCGAAGCATCGCGATCGGATCGCGTTCGTGCGGCTGGCCTCGGGCCACTTCACGCGCGGCATGCGGCTGACCGTGCCGCGCACCGGCAAGGCGCTCGGCGTGCACAACGCGATGCTGTTCCAGGCGAACGAGCGCGAGCTCGCGGAAGAGGCGTGGGCCGGCGACATCATCGGCATTCCGAACCACGGCACGCTGCGGATCGGCGATGCACTCACCGAGGGGGAGTCGCTGCACTTCACCGGCATCCCGAGCTACGCGCCGGAATTCTTGCGGCGCGTCCGCCCCGACGATCCGATGAAGGCAAAGCACCTCGGTCGCGCGCTCGAGCAGATCGCCGAAGAAGGCGCCGCGCAGGTGTTCAAGTTGTTCTTGGGCTCGGACTTCGTCGTCGGTGTCGTCGGCGCTCTACAGTTCGACGTCCTCGCGGATCGGATCCGCAGCGAGTACGACCTGCCCTGCCACTTCGAAGCGACGTCGTTCGAGATCGCACGCTGGGTCGACGCCGATGATCCGAAGTTGATCAAGAAGTTCGCGGACTCGAACCGAGACAACATCGCCGAGGATCACAGCGGCGCGACGGTGTTCCTCGCGCGCAACGAGTGGCAGCTCAACCGCGCGAAGCAGGACTATCCGGCGTTGCGGTTCTTGCAGATGCGCGAACAAGCCCCGCTCACCGCGGCGGCGATATGAAGCTCGTCGCGCTGCTGTTGATCGTCGCCTGCACGGAGGGCTGTAAAGACGCCGCGGTCGCGCCATGCACGTGCAAGCCGAACAACGTCACGCGGATCGCCCACGCCGGCGCACCGATCGATTCGGCGAGCATGCTCGTGCTCGTGCGCCGGCATCGCACGCTGGTCGAGCAACACGCACAGGGCCGCGACGTGAAGCTCGTCGATGACGAGCTCCGCCTCGAGATGGCCGCGCTGTGCGATCCGTGCGGCGACTGGGTCGGCGATCGGATGACGCTCGACGAGATGCTCCCGCTGTCGCGCCTCGACGACGCGACCGGCGTGGTCTGCCTCGGCCTGACGCTGCGCGACGGCACGACCGCGTTCGGCGAGCGGCCTACCGCCTGTCGATCGTGAACGTCACGCGGCGTCGTCGTCCCACTCCGCGTCGCTGATCGTGACACCGAGCTTGGTGCGGGCTCGCTCGCGGATCATCGCGGTCATCTCGCGCTCGATGGTCTCGGGATCGGGGAACAGCGCCCACACCGGCTCGAGGTCGTCGGTGTGCGGGTGCTCGCCCGGCAGCGCGAGCTGGTCGGCCCAGGCGACGCGCTGGTGCGGGGTCGGGTGGCTGTCGAACGGGTTTGGCGTGCACTCCATGCGCTCGCGGATCGCGGCCTCGAGCACCGCCGCCGGCTTGGTGCGCTCGAGCTCGTACGCGTAGAGGTTCGGCAGCGACCACTGGTTCTTGACCACGTCGTTGATCGTCTGCGCGACCTCCGAGGCGAACTCGACCTCGCGCGTGATCACGTGACGGAGGCCCACACCGAAAGCCGCGCTGCCGTACGCCCGGATCGCCGAGCGATCCGCGAGCATCTCCTGGAGGCGCGACG
Source organism: Kofleriaceae bacterium (assembly GCA_039935615.1). Classification (GTDB taxonomy): domain Bacteria; phylum Myxococcota_A; class Polyangia; order Haliangiales; family Haliangiaceae; genus JABFXX01. The sequence goes on along the minus strand of JBDTJY010000167.1, from coordinate 29,319 downwards.
CGCCGGTCGAGACCACGAGGTAGAGATGGGTGAACCCGCGCAGCAACCACCACGCCGGGTTGAGCAGCGCGTAGCCCGACGTACCGAGGCCGTTGAGCAGCGTCAGCAGCGAGCGCCGGACCGCGAGCGCGAGCCCGCCACCGGGGTCGGCGTCGCGGAAGTGGCCGTACTCGTGCGCGAGGATCGAGCGCAGCTCGCGCTGCTTCAGGTTGTCGAACAGCGCGATGCCGACGACGAGCACGCGCTGGGACCGCGCGGCGAACACCGCCTGAAACAACGTGCGCTGCTCGAGGACGCCGACGTCGGTGCCCGGGGTCAGGTACACGACGTCGACCGCGCGCGTGCCGATCGCATCGGCGGCCTCCTCGAGCACCGCGCGGAACGCCGGATAGGATCTCGGATCGACGCGCTTGCCCTCGAGCTTCGGGACGGGCGAGAACCACAGCACCCGCACGACCGAGACGATCGTCGTGATGACGACCACCGCGAGCACGATCAGCAGGATGACCGGCGTCGCCCCGATCTCGTCGAACGCGACCAGCGTCACGATCGCGGCCGCGACCACGATCACCGCGAGCAGCGGCAGTGAGACGTAGAACAACACGCCCGTGAGTTGCAGGACCACGCGGTAGCGCCGGCGCTCCCGCGGCGTGCCGGCGGCGTCGTCGACGGTCAGCTCCTCGGTCGCGTGCAGCGTTGCCCGCGATAACCTGCGACCGGAGACGAGCAGGATCACGAACAGCACGAGCCAGAGCACCAGCAACATGCAAAGGCCCAGCACCGCGGCTCTCACCGGGCGATCCTACTAGCTCCGCCAGCCGATCGTCAGGAACGCGACGCGCTGCTTCGGATTGTTCTGCGGCCCCAGCAGGCTCGTGAACCCGAGCTCGCCGCCGAGATCGAGGTGCGTCGTCGCGGCCGCGCGCACGGCGAACCCGACCGGGACGTGCCAGCCGTCCTCGTTGATGATCGCGAGGTCGCTGTCCCACCCGGTGTGCAGCTCGAACACCCAGCGACACGTCGGCTGCACGGCGAGCACGATCGGGATCCACAGCTCGGCGCGATTGCCGCGATCGTTGTTGCCTAGGCCGAGCTGCAGATACGGATCGGCGGACACCGCGAACCGCCCGCGCTGCCAGCGCGCACTCGCACCGAGCGTGAGCGCCGGCTTCACCGGATCGAGATCGCGGACCAGCAGCCGCGCGTGCGGGGCAAAGGACAACGGCCCCGGCACGTCGACCGCGTACAGCGCATCGAGACCGCCGCCCCGATACACCTCGGTACAGATGAAGTCGTCCGTGCGCACGCACACGCTCGCGCCGGGCTGGATCCGGTCTAGGCTCGGGTCGCTGTGAATGATCCCGAGAGTCAGCCGTGGCGTCACGCCGATCCACAGGTCGGGTGCGAACGACAGCGGCCTCGCGAAGCCGCCGCTCGGCGCGAGGTTGTTCTCGATCACGAGCTGCGCGGACACCTGGCCGGCGTCGAGCACGAGCGGTCGCGCGACGAAGTCCGTCGAGTCCGCGGACGCGGTGCGCGCGATCAACAACAGCACGAGCCAGCGCACGCGCGGAACCTAGCATGCGCTGCGGTTCTGTTCTTTGCTGCATGTCATTACGATGTCGGCGAGGCCGACTCGGCGTTCTACAACTGGGACGCGCGCAAGGTGCACTGCGCGATCGACATCGATACGTACGCGCGGATCGGCAACGCGAGCATCGATACCGGCCTCGACCGCGCGCGCGATCGGGGCGAAGTGCTCGAGCTCTACAACCACAACCCGGGCGATACGGTCCAGTGGGACGTCGTCGAGCACGTGCTCGCCGGTGCGCAGAGCCGCGGCCTCGCGTTCGTCACGTATGGCGATATGGCGAAGGGCCTCCGCCCCGCCGGCGGCGGCCTCGCCTACTCGTTCGACGACGCATACGTGAAGTCGTGGGTCAGTGGCCGCGATCTGTTCACGAAGTACAACGCGCGGATCACGTTCTTCGTCGCGTTCTGGGATCAGCTCAACGCGACCGACCGGCAGTCGCTCCACGATCTCGCCGGCGATGGCCACGACATCGAAGCGCACAGCGTGAAGCATCAGCGCGGCCCGGTGTACGTCGAGCAGCGCGGTCTCGACGCGTACATGAGCGAAGAGATCCAACCGTCGATCGATCACCTGCGCGACGATGGCTTCGACGTCTCGGCGTTCGCCTATCCGTACGGCTCGCGCACCGGCGAGACCGACCAGGCGATCCTCGGCCAGGTCGACATCCTGCGCTCGGTCGCGTACACGTGGGATAGTCCCGCGACCGACCCATGTCCCAACGACTGAGTGCGCTCCTCCTGCTCGCGGCCTGCGGTAGAGCCGCCGACAAAGCTCCACCACCCAGCACCGCCGGCAGCGACCAGCCACTAGCGGTCGCGGCGGTCGCGGCGCAACCGGCACCGACCAAGCCGCAGATCAAGGATCCCGCGGTCAAGGATCTGCTCGCGAAGGGCACGTCGTGCGAGCTCCAACAGGGTGGGTTGCCGCTCGCGTGTCCCGAGCTCAAGGCGATCGGCGACTACGCATTCCAACATCAGGGCTCGACCGAAGCGGCCGAGACCTGCGCCGCGTTCCTCGGCGATCCGGACAACAAGAAGCGCTTGCTCGCCGCCGAGTGCCTGTTCCACTTCAACGCGGTCGGCAAGACGCCGGAGCTCGGCTTCGCGCTCGATGCGATCGAGACCGAGAAACAATCGAAGACGCTCGAGGAGATCGCGTGGGGCATCTCCGGTGCCGAGGCAGTGACCGCGAAGCTCGCCGATCGCGTGCTCGCCGTGACGCAGAAGCTGATGGCGGATCCGAAGACCGACACCGCCGCCGGCTATCTGTTCGGCACGCTGTTCCCGCAATACATGATGGGCTCGGGCCCGAAGCCGCCGCGCCAGGCGCAGGCGCTCGCGATCGCGTCGCTGACGCGCGACGGGACCGGCATGCAGCGCGAAGCCTTCAACGCGGTCAAGCTGCTCGACGACAAGGCCGCCGTGTGCGCCGCGCTCGACTCCGATCTACGCGCCGACGCAAAGCGCTGGGCCGACGCCGTCGAGGCGATCGTGTCGATGAAGGATGCGTGCGTCGCGAACCTCGCGAAGACGATCGACTTCACGCTCGCTCGGCTCGCCGCCGGTGACGCCCACCTCGAGCTGTTGCGCCGGTTCGACGACGTGTTCGATCTCGATGCGCCGACCCGCACGAAGATCGGCAAAGCGATCCACGCTGCTCGCGGCAAAGCCGCGGACTGGCAGCGCAAGGACTTCGACGCCACCGCCGATCAATTCTCCAAGCCGCCCAAGCCCCGAAAATAGCCAGGCCCCGAAAAATAGCGAACCCGTCCATGGACGGGCTCGAGGACTGCCTAGGCTACGTCGAAGACGCTATTCGGGCTGGACCGCGGCCTTGATGAGTTGCTTGACCTTCGCGACGTCGACGTTCGGGTTCGACGGCGCCCACGTGCCGGTCGGCGACCACAGGAAGTCGACGTGCGCGTCCTCGGTATCGGTGCAGAACCGACCGCCGATGATCTTGCCCTTGGCGTCGAGCTCGAGGATGTAGTGGTAGTCGTCGGTCGAGATGTTGTCTCGGTAGCCGATCGGCGTCGTGCCCGGCGAGCCCTCGACGACGTAGCTCACGGTCATCTTGACCTCGTAGAGCGACTTCGCCTTGGTGTTGTACGTCCAGTGCGTTCCGGTGCTGCCGACGCACGCGTTCGCGGCGGTGTTCGTGACCTTCGCCTGCTTCGTGATCTCGTAGCCGACGACCGGCTGGTTCCACACCTCGAAGTTCGCCGTGCGGTCCTCGACGAGCGGCAGCGTCGTGAGGCCGAGGAAGTTCGTCATGATGACGTGGAGGCCACCCGGGTTGACGTCCGAGCAGTCATCGTTCGCCGAGCCGTGCACGTCGTGCGTGATCTCTTGCGAGTTGCAGCGACCGCCGAGCATGACGGCGCTGGTCGTGTCGAACGCGTTCTGGACGATCGCCTTGATGTCACCGACCTCGAACTTGACGCCGTCGAGCGTCACCGCGTGCTGCGGCTCGGGAACCAACTGCGAGGCCGGCGTCCACGCGTGACAGGTGCCCCACCAACCCTGCACGCCGTCGATGCTGCCATCGCTGCCGGAGTCATCGGTCGTGCCGTCGCCGTCGTTGTCCTTGCCGTCGTGCATCGCGGCGCCGCCCTGGAAGTTCTGGACTTGCCACTTCGCCGCGGGCCCCGCGCACGTGTAGTACGCGTCCCACTTGGCCTTCGCCCCGGTCCCGTAGAACTGATCGGGATACGTCGCGCAACCCGCGGCGTTGTTGAACGCCTGGTCGTACTTCTCGAGCGGCGACTTGACGTCGGCGCCTTGCCAACGATTGTCGTGCGAGCCCTCCGAGGTTGGCCAGTAGGTGTCGGCCCAGACGGTCGCGGCCTTGCCGACGGCCTCGGGATATTGAGCTTTCCAGACCGCGGTGTCGCGCCAGCCTTTCTTCGGTAGCTTCTTGAGCTCGTACGTCAGGTGCTGCGACATGCGCGCCGGATCGTTCTTGTAGTCGAAGCCATCGGCCTTGCCATCGCCGCCGCTTGGCGCGGCGCAGTCGATGTCACCGGGGAGACATTCGTCGGCGTCGTCGGACGCCGCACAACCAACGCCAAGGAGTGACGAACCAAGAGCCAAACCAAGCGAGGCGAAGACAAGACGCTTCATGATGGGAAGGGGCAAAAGCACCCGGCGTGCCACCGCCTCTCGCTGTGCTTCCAGCGGGTTGCGGTGGCGACTTCCAGGTCACTTGCCGGCTGATCGATCTTCCAGATCGGCTACCGTGGTTGCGATGAGGCTCGTGCTCGCGCTGGCGGCGGTCGGATGCACGCACGCAGCGAGCCTCGGCACCCAGGTCAGTCTGCGCGCCGCCTGCACCGCCGGCAGCTACTGGAATGGCCACGCGTGCGCACCCGCGGGCGATGCACCGAAGCAGCTCGATGCGGGCGCCCAGGCGATCGCATCGCAAGATGTCGACGCGATCGCCGCCGCGGTCAGTGCCGCCGAGAAGGCCGGGCCGCTCGACTACACGTCGAACATTCGGCTGTGGGAAGAGCGCGGCATCGGCCTCGCGTACGGCGACGACGATCCGGGTGCGAAGACCGCGTTCGACATGATGCTCGCGCTCGATCCAGGGCACGTCCTTAGCTATCGGCTCTCGCCGAAAGCTACGCTGGTGTTCGAGGAGGTCCGCAAGTCGATCGCGACCGCGCCGGCGATCGACGTCAACTGGACGCGCGGCCAGAAGGTCGGCGATCCGTTGCCGATCGATATCGAGGTGATCTCGGATCCGAAGAAGTTCCTCGATCGCGCGACGCTGTTCGTGCGCTCGCGCGGCGAAGCGAGCTGGCACGCGACGGACCTCGTGTTAGCGAAGGCCAAGACGATCGTGTTGCCCGCGATCCACAGCGACAAGCCGGTGTCGCTCGAGCTCTACCTGCGCGCGTACGACGCGCACGACAACGAGGTGTTGACGTGGGCCGACCCGAGCCATCCGCGCGAGCTCGCGCTGCGCTACGAGCCGGCGACGCCGTGGTATCGCAAGTGGTGGGTCTGGGCGATCGGCGGTAGCGCGGTCGCGCTCGCGACCGGCGTCACGGTCTACGAGTTGACGATCGCGCCACCCGACACCGTCGGTGGCAGCGCGATGGTCAAGTGACTACTGCGTGACGACGACCTTCTCGGTCCACTGCGCGATGTGATTGTTGCTCTGGATGTTCTGGAACGGCAGCCGGAACGCCGGCTGGCTCGGGTCCATGCCGGCGGCGGCTACCGACGGGACGAACGCTGTCATCCAGATCTGCGGGCGGCCGGGGAGGTTGTCATATGCCGTGTTGCTCGGCGGGAACGCGTTGTGATCGAGCCGCGTGCCGAAGTCGCGCTTGCTCGACACCGTGATCCAGTAGATGTCCTCGCTACCGACCGATTGCGAGAACGGCGCCCACCGCGCCCACGAGTTGGTCAGGTTCGCCGCCGTGTCGAGCTTCGCGAGCTCGACCGCCGGGGCGCTGCCGTCGGATTTGATCACCCAGACCGTCGCGCTGCCGTTGTTGTACGCACCGGCCGTGGTGTTGTTCGTCGACTTGTTGAACAGCACCCACTGACCATCCGGCGAGAACGACGGGTAGTAGTTGTTGTTCGAGTCGGCGACGAGCATGACCTCGGGGCCGAACGTATCGGTCGATTGATCGAACGTCCGCGTGAAGATCTGACCGCCGCCGAAGCCCCAGTCGACGTTCGTGACGGTCGGCCGCACGTAGACCAGGCGCATGCCGTCTGCCGAGAGATCCGGATGCGTGATCAGGCCCGCGCTCGCCGCGGTCGCCACCGTGGCCTGGGTCGCGAAGTCGCGCACGGTGAGCACGCCGTCGTGGGTCGTCAACATCTGCGCGGCGTCGGGCGTGAACGTCGCGAAGTTCCACGCGGTCGACTCGGTGCCGAACGTCTTGGTGCCGACATCGATCGTATTCGAGTTCTTGTTGCCGCCGTCGTACGTGATCGCCATCCGCGTGCCGTCGCGCGACAACACGTGGCAGGCGATGCAGCGACCCGCGGTCTGCGTCACGGTCTCGAACTGCTCCGCCGGCTGGCCGGGATTCGCCATGTCGTGACGCCAGATGCCCTCGGGCGTGTTGGCGTCGTCGCCGCTGCTCGCCCAGTAGTAGATGCCGCCGTTCATGTCCTCGTTCGACAGCTTGACGAGTCGCGGTGCACCCGCGCCGACCCCGGCCGCCAGGTTCGAGCTCTGCACGCCGCGCACTTGATACGTCACGGTCGCTTCGCTGCCGACCGCGGCCGCCCACTCGGTCGAGAGGAACGCGCTCCACGACGGCGTCGGGCCGAGCGTCGCGACGCCGTTGTTGCCGGGCACGTAGACGCGGACGTCGGACAGATCGGTGTGCAGCGAGATCTCGAAGATGTCGTTCGCGTTCGCATCGGTCCAGTGGATCTCGAAGTCGCCGAGGTTGCGCGGCATCACGACGTCGAGCGCCGGGTACACCACGGTCGGTGCGCGCGCCGCGACCTCGGTGCCGTTGAACAGATCGACCGTGTTCGCCGGCAACGTCGGATCGACGCGGGTGCCGTTCGCGTGCACGATCACCTCCGCGGTCGCTTGCTTGTCGCTGTACACGCCGAGGACGTCGAGCTTGCCGGCGCCGCGCGCGGTCAACGTGCGCGCCGTGAAGTCGCCGTAGCCCACCCCGACGGAGAACACCGCGTCCGCGGTGACGTCTTTGGTCGTGCCGTCCGGATACGTCAGCACCGCGGTGAAGTCTTCGGTCACCGGTGTGGAGTTCAACACCGTGAGCTCGCTGCTCGGCGGATCGATCGTCAACGTCGCCATCGAGTCGTCATCGCCGCTGCCATGCGATGGACCACATGCGACGACGCAGACCAACAGCGACGTCAATGCGAATGCCCTCATGCGGCGATTCTATATGGTAAGGAGGACGCGTGCGAAGTCTGACGTCGGTCCTCGGAAACTCGCAGCGCCTCGACGGTGGCGCGATGTTCGGCAACGCCCCGAAGGCGATGTGGGAGCGCTGGATAGCCGCCGATGACAAGAACCGGATCCCGCTCGCCTGTCGCTGCCTGTTAGTTCGTGACGGCGATCGCACGATCCTGTTCGAGACCGGCATCGGCGCGTTCTTCGACCCCTCGATGCGCGAGCGTTTCGGTGTGGTCGAGAGTCACCATGTCCTCATCGAGTCGCTGGCCGCCGTCGAGGTCGCGCCTGACAGCGTCGACGTGGTGGTGTTATCGCACCTGCACTTCGACCACGCGGGTGGCGCCCTGACCTCGTACCAGCCGGGTGTGGCGCCCGCGCTCGTGTTCCCGAACGCGCATTACGTCGTCGGCGCCGAGGCCTGGCAACGGGCGATCGTGCCTCACGCTCGCGACCGCGCGTCGTTCATCCCGGGGTTGACTGACCTGCTCGAGGCGACCGGCCGGATCGAACGGGTGACCGGCGTGTCCTCCGAGACCCTCGGCGAGGGCTACCGGTTCCATCGCAGCGAGGGCCACACGCCCGGGTTGCTGCTCGCCGAGATCGCGATGCCGGCTGGGCCGGTCGTGTTCGCCGCCGACCTGATTCCCGGCAAGGCGTGGGTCCACCTCCCGATCACGATGGGCTACGACCGCTATCCCGAGATGCTGATCGACGAGAAGACCGCGCTGCTCGGCGGGTTGCTCGCACATCACGGCCGGTTGTTCTTCACGCACGATCCGGTCGTCGCGATGGGCACCGTCGCGCGCGATGCCAAGGGCAAGTACGGCATCGTCGACGAGCTCCGCGACGTCCGCGACCTCGCGAGCTAGCGTTCGCGCTGGCGAACGTCGAGGTGCTCGCCGTCCTTGATCTCGATCGCTTGGGTATCGAGCAGCTCGCTGGTCTTGGGATTGAAGAACTTGATCACGTGGCGCCCCGCCGCGATCTTGCGCTTGTTGATCGGCGGCGTGACCTGCTCGCCATCGAGCGTGACGTTCGAGTAGGTGTCGCCGCTGAACCGGATCGACACCGTGCCGGTGCCGGTCGGTGGCGCGATCATCGGCGTCGCATCGTGCGGCACGAGCTTCACGCCCGCGTCGTGATGCCGCGCGACCGTGCGACCACCCGCATCGACCAGCACGACCTCGGCATCGATCTCGATCGGCGCCGCATCGATCGGACCGGGTTGCACGATCAACGCCGCGTCGCTGCCGACCGCCGCATCCGCGACCTCCGGCGGCAGCATCGGACCGCGATCGGTCGTGTGAAACACGAAGTACACGGCGATACCGCCGATCAACAGTGCGAGCACGAGGAGCAGCAGCACGCCCCGACGGTTCGGCGGTGCGACGTCATCGTCGAGCTCGAGCTCGCGACCGATCGACGTCCCCGGCGAGGGCTCGGCGACGACTCCGGGCGGCGGCACCGACGCGACGGCTTCCGCCACGGCCGCGTACGCGCCGAGTGGCGGCGCGTTGACCGGCCCGATCTGCGTCGCTTGACCGGTCGGCCGGCTCGTCGCGCGCGGCAGCGCACCGCCAGTGGGCACCGCGGTGACGCTCGCGAGCCACGCGCGATGCTGCACGCGTTGATCCTCGAGCTCGCGCTCCGCCCACGCGGCGAGCGTCTCGCCACCCGCGGCTTGGATCACCTGCTCGAGCGCCTCCGACAGCGCCGCCGCGGTCGGCGTGCGCTGCGCGACATCGCGTTGCAGCGCGCCCATCACGGCCGCGTCGAGGCCGGTCGGCAACGATCGGCCACCCGCGCGCGACGGCGGCACGAGCTCCTGCTGCTCGACCGCCAGTGCGACCGCATAGATCGAATCCCCGTCGAACAACGCCTTCCCGGTGAGTAGCTCCCACGCGACGACGCCGAGCGCCCAGACGTCGCTGCGGCGATCCATCGGCTCGTTCTTGACCTGCTCGGGAGACATGTACGGCGGCTTGCCCTTCACCGTCCCGAACTCGGTGACCGGCGCCTGCCGGTTCTTGACCAGCGCGATTCCGAAATCGATCACCTTGATGTGGCCGTCGTAGCCGAGCATCAGGTTGTCGGGGCTGATGTCGCGATGCACGAGCCCCATCAGCGTGCCGCTCGGATCGCGCGCCTCGTGCGCCGCGTTGAGCCCGCGCCCGGCCTCCGCGATCGCACGCGCGATGATCGCCGCCGGCATCACGTGCTCGCCGAGGTCACGCAGCGGAAGGCCGGCGACGTACTCCATCACCATGTACAGCGTGCCGCCCTCTTCGCCGAAGTCGTGCACCGTCGCGATGCCGGGATGATTGAGCCGCGCGAGGATCGCGGCTTCGTCGAGGAACATCGCGCGCACCGCCGGCGCCTGCGCGTACTCCGGCCGGATCGTCTTGATCGCGACGAGCTGCTCGAACGCGCCCGGACCGCGGCGGCGGCCGAGCAGCACGGCGCCCATGCCGCCGCTCTTCAGCTCGTACAGGATCTCGTACGCACCGAACCGCGTCGTCAATCTGGCTCCCCGCCCTCCACGGGGCGCTCGACGAACCCGTGCTTGTACAACAGCTCGCGGAAGTGGCGCCGCGACAACCCGGCGTGCTCGGCGGCGCGCGTGACGTTGTTGTGGTTCGACGTCCACACCATCGAGACGTAGCGGCGCTCGAACTGGTCGTTCCAGCGCTCCTTTGCATCCTTGAACGGCAGCGACGTGTCGATCACCTCGGACGACTGCGGCGCGGCGGCGCTGGTGTCGAGCCACAACCGCAGGTCGCGAAACTTGGTGTTCGTCCCGGCGAGCGCCCACGCGCGTTCGAGCGCGTTGCGGAGCTCGCGCACGTTGCCCGGCCACGCGTAGCGGCGCAGCTTGTCGAGGTTGTCCCCATCGATCGGTCCGGGCTCGAGCCCCTTGCGCGCGTAGAACGTCGCGACGAGGTGCGGCAGATCTTCGAGCCGATCACGCAGCGGTGGGAGTGCGACGTGCACGACCGCGAGCCGATAGAACAGATCGAAGCGAAACTCCTTCGCGGCGACCATCCGCGGCAGATCGCGATGGGTCGCCGCGACGACGCGGGTGTCGACCTTGAGCGGGCGATCGGCACCGACCGGTTGCACGGTCTGCGCTTCGAGCACGCGCAGCAACTTCGCCTGGACCGCGAGCGGCAGCTCGCCGAGCTCGTCGAGAAACAGCGTGCCGCCGCTCGCCTCGACGAACGCGCCCTTGCGATCGCGATCGGCGCCGGTGAACGCGCCCTTGATGTGCCCGAAAAGATGCGAATCGATCAACGCCTCGGAGATCGCGCTGCAATCGACGACGACGAACGGCTGCGCCGCGCGCGTCGACGCGTCGTGGATCGCCTGCGCCGCGAGCTCCTTGCCGGTGCCGGACTCGCCTTCGATCAACACCGTCGCATCGCTCGGCGACGCCATCTCGAGCACGGCGAACAGCTCGCGCATCGTGAGGCTCTGCCCGGCCATCTTGCCGAAGTGATCGCGCTCGCTCGGCGGCAGGCTCGGCGTGTCGTTCGCGGCGATCCGGACCGGCGTGTTGCCGAACTGGATGGTGGCACCTGCCGGTACCACGATCTCGCCGATCCGCGTGCCCTGGAACCAGGTGCCGTTCGTCGAGCCGAGATCCTTGACGCGGATGCCCTCGGGAGTGATCGCGAGCTCCGCGTGCTTTCGCGAGACTTGCGGGTCGACGAGCACGAGATCGCACGTGGCATGTGCGCCGACCGTGATCGTTCGCGCACCGAGCGCGACCGCCTGCCCCGCCTGGCCCACGACCTGCAAGTTGTACGCACGAGGGACCGTCCGACCACGCGTTGCAGTCATCGCGAGACCGGTCTGGATCAGCGTCCGCCGATCGAATGTCACGACGTGAAGGATACGAGAAAATGACAGGTGATACGATCCGATCGATGAGGTTGTGCGCGCTCGTCGTGCTGCTCTCGGCATGCAGCACGGATCCGACGCTCGCCGTGACCGTCGTCCATCCGGTGGGGCTATCCGTCGCTTCGACGACGGTGACGGTCTACGAATCGGCCACGCTGCACTGCGAGGATCTCGAGTTCGCGAGGCTCGACGCGGCCGGCCTGGTCGCGCTGGCGACGAGCGAAGCCGACCTCGATGCGCTCGGCAGCATCGGCTCGCTGTCGGGCATCTCGCGCACCGGCAACAAGGTGATCGTGGCACGCGGCTTCGACACCAACAGCGTGTTGGTCAGCGCCGGCTGCATCGAGAAGGGCGAGGTCACCGGCGACGATTCGGTCACCGTCACCACCGTGATCGCCGCGATCGTCTCGATCAAGCCTCCCGGTGACAACGTCACGACCGATACCGTCGTCACGCTCACCGACGCGAGCGGCGCTGCGTTGCCCGATCCGCGCCCGGTGACGTGGACGGTCTACGGGCCCGCCGGCAGCACCGCCGCGAATCCGAGCAACGTCACGTCGATCAGCGACGGCACGTGGGAGCCCGCGTTGCCGAGCTGCGCCGGCACGATGCCGTTGAAGCTGCACCCGAATCCACCGAGCACGCTGGGCGGCTACGAGGTCCAGATCCGCGTCGCGTGGGCCGTCGAGGAGCCGCCGGCGTACTCGTCGCTCGCCGCGACCGCGTTCACGCTGACCGACCTCGGCGGCATCACGCTGTCGACGACGGCGCGGCGCGCGTGCGCGATCCACGTCAGCGGCACGGTCCACACCTTGGTCTGCGTCGACAACGCCGACCTGGCGCACGAGTACACGATCACCGTCACCAACGGCAGAGCGATCGCGACGCCCAAAGGCGCGGCGGTGAGCGCCGTGCCGACCGTCGCGCAGCACTCGATCGCGCTCGTCGCGATCGCAGGCAGCGGCACCGACCGCGACGTCTATTCGGTGACCGACAAGGGCGTCCTCGTGGCGCTGTTCAACGCGCCGCCGCCGGTCAACCAGACGATGCAATGCCCGCTCGTGAGCTGCGCCGACGCGATGTACGTGACCGCGTGCGGCGGCATCGGCGCGAAGCTCCTGCTCACGAGCAACGTCGGCAAGACGGTCCATCAGCTCGACCCGCACGGCGGCAATGCGACGACGTTCGACCTGCCGGCCGGCAGCGAGATGCGCCTCGACAACGCGGGCTGCGTGACCTCGCTGCAGTCGAGCGGCGCTCCGGCGCTTGGACAGCTCGCGACCATCCACGGTGGAACCTCGGCGATCCAGCTCGCCGCGAGCGGCACGTACCTGGTCAACTGCAGCAGCGGGACGTGCGCGACGGTCGACAACGTCACGCTCACGCGCGGTGTCGGCGTCGGCTTCACCGGCGGTAGCGAACCGCGGATCGTCGTCACCACGATCGACGCGTCGGGAGTCGTGCTGGTCTCCGACGTGTTCTCGCCGAACATCACGCCGATCGAGCGCGCGCGGATGCCGGCGGCGTCGCTCCCCGATCACGTCGTCGCAGGTCAGGTAGATACCGACACCGACCCCGACGTGTTCTGGGACATCATCGCGCGCAACGGCACGAACTTCGAGATCGCGTACGCGCGCCAAGTCGACAACGCCAACCTCGAAGCGCTGTCTCCGTCGCAGGCCGTCGACGTCAGCGACCTGGTGATGGGAGATCTCAACGGCGATGGGCTCGATGACCTCGTGGTGGTGACGACCACCGGCATCGCGATCGTTCCGATGGGAGCGATGATTCCTGCGCCGAGCCCGAATACAGACGCGACGTGTATGCCGTAGACTAAGCGCGTGCGGCTGCTCTCGATCGCAGCGCTCGTCTGGATCGGTTGCGGACACGCACCGCCCACGAGCCCCGAAACCGGCCCGTCGCACGCGACGGGCTCGGCAACCCCGCGCGCTCCCGATGCGCCGGTCGCCCTCGACGACGACCTCGACCGGCTCGCGGAGCTGTCGACCCGGATGTATCAGGCGATCGCGAAGGTGCTCGGCGAGCCCTCGACGGCCCCGCACGACGGCGATTGTGCGGCGGTGGCGGCGAAGCTCGATGCGATCACGCACGACGACGCCGAGGTGATCGCGGCGAACGCGAAGGTGCTCCACGCGGGCCATCCCAAGATCCAGGCGCTGAAGACCGCGCTCGAGCCGCATCAGGCCGAGCTCGATGCCGCGGCGCAGACGATCGGCGCGTCGCAGACCATGAAGACGTGCTCGAGCGATCCGGCGTTCGAGAAGGCGACCGATCGTTTGCTGGGTGAGCCTTGAAGCAGCTGATCGTCGTCCTCTTGCTGGTGCCGGTGCTCGCGTTCGCGCAAGCCGGATCGGATCAGCCGGGTCCCGCCACCGCGCCAGCGCCGGCGGTGACACCTCCGCCCGCGCCTTCTCCCGCTGCGCCGCCGGTGGTCACGCCGGCGCCCCCGAAAGCCGCGGGCTCGGCGTCTCCGGCAGCGCCCCCGATCGTCACGCCGACCCCACCGCCGGTCGTCGTCGCCCCCATCGCACCTCGGAGACCCCACTCCGAGCCACAGCTGACGCTGCCGCCGCAGATGACGGGCAACGCCGGCGAGCAGAACAAGACCGCCGTCAGCACCTGGTTCGCGATCAAGGTCGTCGGCGGCCTGATCGCGTTGCTCGTGCTCGCGTATCTCGGCGGCAATCGCCGCGTCGTCCGGTTCCAGGAGCGCCTCGGCATCAGTGGCGTGATCACCGCCGGGTTCCCGTTCGTCGCGCTCGGTGCGCTGGCGAGCCTGCCGTCGATCGGCATCCTCAATGGCGACGTGTTGTCGCGGCTGCGCCCGGTGCTGCACTTCGGCCTCGGATGGGTCGGCTTCATCATCGGCGCGCAGCTCGACATCCGCGTCCTCGATCGCGTCCCGAAAGGCACCGCGTACCTGATCCTCGTCGAAGCGCTCGGTCCGTTCGCGATCACCGCGGCCGGCTGCGGCCTGCTGATGGTGTCGTTCGGCATGTCGCTCGAGGATCCCGCGACCTGGCGCGACATGATCCTCCTCGGCACCGCGGCCGCGATGACCGCGCCGCGCAAGTTCCGCGGGTTCGCGAACCGGACCTGGCACGAGGGCCGCGGCGTCGACGTGCTGCTCGGCCAGCTCGACGAGCTGGTCGGCGTGATCGGCCTGCTGTTCATCACGTGCTACTTCCGCGAGGACATCGGCGTCGCCGCGTGGCAGTTGCCCGACACCGCGTGGGTGTTCGTCTCGCTCGGGCTCGGTGTCGCGATCGGCATCCTGATCTTCGCGATGATCCGCGTCCCGGTCTCGAACGCCGAGTTCCTCGCGGTCGTGCTCGGTGCGATCGCGTTCGCGTCGGGGCTCGCAGGCTATCTTCACCTGTCGCCGATCGTGATCTGCTTCATCGCCGGCGTGCTGGTCACGAACTTCCCGAACGAGCAGCGCGAGAGCGTGTTCCGGATCCTCAACCACCTCGAGCGGCCCGTGCATCTGTTGTTCCTGATGATCGCGGGCGCGATGTGGACGATCACCGATTGGCGCGGTTGGGCGCTCGTCCCGCTGTTCGTCGCCGGCCGCGTGATCGGCAAATGGACCGGCGTCATCGCCTCGAAGACCGCGGTAGGCGGGTTACTGCCGACGGCGTTCGCCGACCAACGCACGCTGGTCACGCCGCTCTCGGGCCTCTCGATCGCCCTCGTGATCTCGGTCCAGAGCCTCTATCACGACGAGGGCTTGCCCTGGATCATCACCGCCGTGATCGGCGGCGCGGTCGTCGCCGAGCTGCTGGTCGCGCGCACCAAAGATCCGGTCGCGCAGGCGGCGGTGCGGGGACCGATCGACGAGCTGCAAGACTCCGGTCCGATCGACGAGCTCGAGGATCAGACCTCCGATCCGCACGAGGGTCCGATCTATCGCGACGATCCACCGGGCGCTCCGCAGATAGGGCCCAAGTGATCCCACTGCTGCTGCTGCTCGCGCTCGGAGGCTTGATGCAAGCCGCGCGGAGCTTCACGACCGATACCTCGATCGCCGGGACCGAGCTCGCGTTCGGGTTCCTGCTGCTGTCCGCCTACTTCACCGCGAAGATCGTCAATCGCTTCGGGCTGCCCAAGCTCACCGGCTATCTGATCTCCGGCGTGCTCGCCGGCGAGTTCGTGATGGGCTTCGTCAATCACGAGATGACCGAGACGTTGAAGGTCGTCAGCGACACGGCGACCGCCATCCTCGCGCTCGAAGCCGGCGCCGAGCTCCAGCTCAAGGCGATCAAGCCGGTGATGAAGACGCTGCGCGGCATCACCATCTTCGCCGTGATCGGCTCGATGTTCGCGATCGCGACGGCGTTGTTCGTCATGCGGCCGTGGCTGCCCGACATCTTCGGCAAGCTCGAGCTCGTGCCGAGCCTCGTCGTGTGTCTCGCGATCGGCGTCGCACTCTCGGCGCAATCACCGGCGGTGGTGATGGCGATGCTGTCGGAGACCCGCGCCGAAGGTCCCTTGAGCCGGACGATGCTCGCGTCGGTCGTCGTCGCAGATCTCACGGTGATCACCGTGTTCTCCGTCGTGCTCGCGATCACCGGCGCGGTGATCGGCGGCAACATCGACGTCGCCGCGACCGCGCTCGAGGTCGGCTGGGAGCTCCTCGGCTCGATCGTGTTCGGCACGATCATCGGCGTGCTGATCAGTCGCTATCTGGTCCACGTCAAAGGCGGCGCCGCGCTGTTCGCGCTGATGGTGTGCGTCGTCGTCGCGGAGATCGCGCCGAAGGTCCACCTCGACGTGCTGATCGTGCTGCTCGCCGCCGGCATCGTGCTGCGCAACTTCTCGAAGGCCGACGCGACCCAGCTGCTCCACAAGTTCGAGGCCGCGCAGTTGCCAGTGTTCCTCGTGTTCTTCGCCCTCGCCGGGAGTCACCTCGACGTCGGCAAGCTGTGGGCTTCGATCATCCCGGTCGCGCTGATCGCCGTGGTCCGCGCGAGCAGCTTCTTCCTTGGCTCGCGCTTCGCGTGCAAGATCACGAACGCCGATCCGGTGGTCGCGAAGTATGCGTGGTTCGGGTTGGTGCCGCAGGCCGGCCTGGCCCTCGCGCTCGCGACCGTGTTGCGCAACAACTTCTCGAGCTCGTTCGGCAACGGCGCAGCAGTCATCTTGCTCGGCGTCGTCGGCTTCAACGAGTGCATCGCACCGGTGGTGCTGCGCGTGATGCTGCTGCGCAGTGGCGAAGCGGGCAAGAAGCAAGGCGCCGACTTCGCCGCCGGCGGCCACTAAGCCGTCGCGGTCGCGTAGACCAGCCACGCGATCACCGCGAGCGCCATCGCGACGAGCCCGACGATCGTCCACAGGGTTCGGCGCTGCATCCCGGCATCATCGCGCAAACCGCTCGAGCTCGGCGCGAATCTTCTGCATCGCGACCTGGTCGTCCTTCGAGGGCACCGGATACGCGAGCGGCAACGTCTGTAGCGTCGACACGATGATGTCGGCGACGGCGCAGCGCATGAACGGTTTGTTGTCTGCGGGAATCGAGTACCAAGGTGCCCACGGCTTGCTCGTCGCGCGCAACGCGGCTTGATAGGCGTCCTGGTACTTGTCCCATTTCGCACTCTCTAGCCAATCGCCGGCGTTGAACTTCCAGTTGTCGTCCGGATCCAAGATGCGATCGAGGAACCGCTTGTGCTGTTCCTCGCGCGACACGTTCAAGAAGAACTTCAGGATCACGCAGCCGTTGCGCGCCCAGTGCCGCTCGGCCTCGACGATCGACTCGAACCGTTCGTCCCACAGATCATCGAGACGCTTCGGCACGCGCGGCAGGCGCTGGGCATCGAGGTATTCGGGGTTGACCCGCACCATCAACACCTCTTCGTAGTGCGAGCGATTGAAGATTCCGATCTGGCCGCGCGCCGGCAGCGCCTTCTCGATCCGCCACAAGAAGTCGTGCTGGAGATCCTCGTGCGATGGCGCCTTGAACGCCGACACCGTGCAGCCCTGCGGGTTGACACCACTCATCACCGCCTTGATCGTCCCGTCCTTCCCCGCCGCGTCCATCGCCTGGAACACGAGCAGCAGCGAGTAGCGGTCGTCGGCGTAGAACCGGCCCTGCAACTTCGCCAGCTTGTGCACGCATTCGGCGAGCTTCTCCTGGTTGTCCTGCTTGTGCGAAGACTTCTCGGGAGGCTCGGTGTCCGCCTTGTGCACCTTGAACGAATCGTCGAACGGCACGAGATATGGCGATTCGACTGGGTCGAACAGGATGGGCTTGGCCATGGAACTGTGACGGTAGCGCGCGCCTCTGTGACGATTTCGCTAGATCGAAACAAAGTTTAGGGACGCCGAAGTAATCCGGATACGACGTTGTATACCGGTCAGATGGCGACGACGAGCGTGGACAACCCCCTGCACACCCCTCCTCCTTTTTCCGAGGATGACAAGCTAGGCCCGCTCGGCACGCGGACGTCCGTGCTCGACAACGAGACCGAGCTTCGCCGCTCGCTGGTCGCGGAGTTTTCGGCGACCGCCGACGCCGCGCGCGAGGCAGCCGGCAAGGTCGACTCGAGCCTGCACGGCGCCGTTCACGACTATCGCAAAGCGCTACGCCGTGCGCGCGCGGTGTTGTCGTTGGTCGCCGGCGCGCTGCCGAAGAGCGAGCGTCGCGCCGTGCGCCGCGCGTTGCAGGAAGCGCGTCGCGCCGTCTCGACCGCGCGCGATCATGCGGTCGCGCCCGAGGTGTTGACCAACCTGTCGCTCGACGAAGTCTCGCGCGAAGCGGCGAACGCCGTGATCGCGAACGCGCAGGCCGTGATGCCCGCCGCGGCCGAGATCAAGCAGCTCCTCGCCGAGGGTGCCGCGCGCGCCGCCGCGCAGGTCGAGGCGCTCGAGGCCGCGTTGCCGACCGGCATCTCGTGGGAGGTCGTCTCCGACGGCGTTCGCGACGTGTTCGAGGGCGCCGCCCATGCTCGCAGCGCCGCGAAGCGCAGCAAGCGTCAGTTCCATCAGTGGCGCCGCCGCTCGAAGGAGCTGACGTACCAACTCGAAGTGCTCGGTGGCTTCGCCGGCAGCAACGTCGCCGAGATCCTGCACGACATCGAAGCGGTCGCCGACACCCAGAGCCCGGCGGTCGACCTGATCATGGTGCGGGACTTCGTCCGCACGTACGGCCAAGGCATCGCGCCCGAGGCGTTCGATCAGCTCGTCCACGCGATCGACACCCGGCTCGACGAGCTGATGCGCGATTCGCGCAGCGCCGGCAAGCCGGTGTTTCAGAAGACCGCGAAGAAGTTCAGCCGTCGACTCGGCAAGGCTGTCCGCAAGGATCTGGCGCCGCCCAAGGCCGACAGCGACGACGACGCGGAACACGCACCGGACTGATTTCCCCGGACAATTCTGCTAGAAGGGGCCACATGAGTACCAGTGGCAAGGTCCTGATCATCGGCGCCGGTGGCGTCGGCGGTGTGGTCGCGCACAAGGCGGCGATGGAGAAGCAGGTGTTCTCCGAGGTCGTGCTCGCGAGCCGCACCAAGTCCAAGTGCGATGCGATCGCCGCGCAGATCGAGCAGATGCACGGTCGCACGATCCGCACCGCGCAGATCGACGCCGACAACGTGCCGCTGCTCACCGCGCTGCTGAAGGCCGAGCAGCCGGCGGTCGTGATCAACGTCGCGCTGCCCTATCAGGACCTCCACATCATGGACGCGTGCCTCGCAGCCGGCGTCGACTACCTCGACACCGCGAACTACGAGCCGCTCGATGTCGCGAAGTTCGAGTACAGCTGGCAGTGGGCCTACCAGGATCGGTTCGCGAAGGCCGGCCGCATGGCGCTGCTCGGCTCGGGGTTCGATCCCGGCATGACCAACGTGTTCTGCGCGTACGTCCAGAAGCACCTGCTCGACGAGATTCACTACGTCGACATCATGGATTGCAACGCCGGCTCGCACGGCAAGGCGTTCGCGACCAACTTCAACCCCGAGATCAACATCCGCGAGATCACTGCGCGCGGTCGCTACTGGGAAGCCGGGGAGTGGCGCGAGACCGATCCGCTGACCGTGTCGCGGATCTTCGACTACCCGGGCGTCGGCGAGAAGAAGAGCTTCCTGCTCTATCACGAGGAGCTCGAGTCGCTCGCGAAGAACTTGAAGGGCCTCAAGCGGATCCGGTTCTGGATGACGTTCGGCGAGAGCTACCTCAAGCACCTCGAGGTGCTCGGCAACGTCGGCATGACGCGGATCGATGCGGTCGAGTTCAACGGGCAGAAGATCGTGCCGATCCAATTCCTGCGCGCGCTGCTGCCGGACCCCGCGTCGCTCGCGGAGAACTACACCGGCAAGACCTCGATCGGTTGCTTGTGCGAGGGCGTCAAGAACGGCGAGAACAAGCGCTACTTCATCTACAACATCTGCGATCACGCCGAGACCTACAAAGAGGTCCGCGCGCAGGCGATCTCGTACACCACCGGCGTGCCGGCGGTGACCGGCGCCGTGATGATGGTGACCAAGCAGTGGTCGGGCAAGGGCGTGTTCAACATGGAACAGCTGGATCCCGACGCGTTCCTCGCGGACGTCGCGAAGCGTGGCCTGCCCTGGCACGTCGAAGAGAGATGAGTAAAGGAGCCGCACTCGGCGAGGCGATGGCGCGAGCGCTCGATGTCTCGACGCTCGAGACGCCGTGCTTCGTCACCGATCTCGGTGCGCTCGAGGCCAACTTGCAGCTGTTGCACTCGGTGCAGCTGCGCTCCGGCTGCACGATCCTGCTCGCGCTCAAGGGCTTCGCGCAGTGGTCGACGTTTCCGTTGGTCCGGCAGTATCTCGCCGGTGCGACGTCGTCGTCGGTCGCCGAGGCGCGGTTGGCGCGCGAAGAGCTCGGCGGGCAGGTTCACGCGTACGCACCCGCGTACTCCGATAGCGAGATGGCCGAGCTCGTCACGCTCGCCGATCACATCGTGTTGAACTCGCCCGCGCAGTGGCGCCGGCATCGCGCGGCGATCACGCGCGCCGGTCGCTCGGCCGGCCTGCGTGTCAACCACGAGCATCAAGAGGTCGAGGTCGCGCTGTACGACCCGGCCGGTGCGTGCTCGCGGCTCGGCACGACGCGCGCGAACCTCCGCGCGGAAGATCTGGAGGGCCTGGACGGTCTGCACTTCCACACGCTGTGTCAGACCAACAGCGACGCGCTCGAGCGCGCGGTCGCCGCATTCGAGCACAAGTTCGGCGAGTTCATTCCGCGCATGAAGTGGGTCAACTTCGGCGGCGGTCACCACATCACGCGCCCCGACTACGATGTCGAGCGCCTGGTCCGCGTGCTCACCGGGTTTCGCGCGAAGTGGAACGTGCCGGTCTATCTCGAACCCGGCGAGGCGGTCGCCCTCGGCGCCGGCGTGCTGGTCTCGCAGGTGATGGACACGTTCCACAACGGCATGGACATCGCGATCCTCGATACCTCGGCGACCGCGCACATGCCGGATGTGTTGGAGATGCCGTACCGGCCGATCATCGTCGGCTCGGGTGAGCCCGGCGCGAAGCCGCACACCTATCGCTTGGGTGGCATGACGTGTCTCGCCGGCGACGTGATCGGCGACTACAGCTTCGATCGCCCGTTACAGATCGGCGACAAGCTGGTGTTCCTCGACATGGCGCACTACACGATGGTGAAGACCAGCACGTTCAACGGCGTGCGGTTGCCCTCGATCGCGACGCACGATCCGAAGACACGCACGATCACCGTGCACAAGCGCTTCGGGTATCGCGACTACCGCGACCGCCTGTCCTGACGCCCGGTCACCCGTGCGTGTAGTTGAGCCAGACGTGGATCGCGCGGAAGTCCGCGCCGGTCTGCGATGGCATCGCATCGCTCAGCGCGGGTGCACCGACGAGCTTGCCGAACGTGAACGAGGCGCCGACCGCGAGCGCCGGGTTGATCGTCACCACCGCGTTGACGCCGAGCGGCACGAGCCAGCCCTCGCCGAACCTGGAGAAGTCATTGGCGGGGCCTTTGATGCCGGAGCCAACGCCGACGGTGAGCGGCGTCGAAACCTGGTAGCTCAGGCCGACCGGTAGATAGAGCTGGTCGAGGTTCCGCGGCGTCGCCTCGCGATCGTTCAGACCGAAGTAGATCGACGGATTGAACAGCAGCGCGAAGGCGCCGGCCGTGAACTTGGTCTTGAGCCCGAGCTTGAGATCGACGAAGGACTCGTCTAGGCCGAGCGAATACAGTCCGACCACCGCCGCGATCGGCGCGTCGCCCTCGGCGAGCGAGTACATCGCCTCGCCACCGAGGTTGTTGTCGACGTGCGGGCAGCCGTTGCTCGCGCCGGTGACGCAGAGTCCCGAGCCGGTACCACCGCGAAACCCGGTCGTGCCGAACGTCGAGTTGATCAACGACAGCGTCAGCTCCTGGGTCACGCCGTACGAGACGTCGGGCGCGATCGAGAACGGCTTGGCCACCGCATCCTTCGCCAGGTTCAGCTCGAGGTCGAGCTGGACGAACAGCGCGCCGGGCTGGAGCGTGAGTCGGGCCGGTGCATCCGCGTGCGCGACCGCGGACCACGCGAGGACTCCAAGAACGATTCGCTTCACGTGCGAACAGCGTACACCGGTCCGGCGGAGCTCGGACCTGGCTGTCCGGTGCACGGACGATCCGGACAACAGCGATCGCGATCTCGCGGCGTTGCGCTGGCGCGTGCGCTGCAACTGTGACGCGCATGAAGAAAGCGAAGAAGTTGTCTCCGAGCGCGCAGCTCACCGCATCTACCACCGCGATGCGCGCGCTCACCGGCTGGCGCAACTGCGACTTCGCGGACGTCCATGCGAACTAGCCATGCTAGCGTCGAGAACATGGAGGCCGGCAACAACGTCGTGCTGCGCGACGTCCAGTGGGAGACGTACGTCCGGCTGCATCGCGATCGCGGCGACAAGAAGTGGCCGCGGCTGGCATTTCTCGACGGCGAGCTCGAGATCATGACCCACTCGCCCGAGCACGAGCTACGAAAGGTGCTGCTCGCGCGCCACCTCGAGGCGTTCGCCGAAGAACGTGACATCGCGCTCAATAGTCTCGGCAACACCACGTATCGCAAGCGGGCGAAGCAAGCCGGCCTCGAGCCGGACGTCGCCTACTACGTCGGTGACGTCGGCACCGTGCCACACATCGCGCTGGAAGTTGTCTTCACGAGCGGGGGGGTCGACAAGCTCGAGATCTATCGTCGCCTCGGCGTGCGCGAGGTCTGGTTCTGGATCGACGAAGCGCTCGCGGTCTACTGCCTCGGCACCGGCGGCTATGCGAAGCAGCGGTCGAGCAAGCTGATCCCCGAGCTCGATCTCTCGGATCTCGCGCGCCGCGTCCTCGCGACCGATCCGAGCAAACAGACCGAGGCGATCCGTGCGTATCGCAAGGCGCTACGCGCGGCGTCACGGTGAACGGTCGTGGTGCCGTCGCTCATGGATCTTCGCAAGCAGCACCCATCCGCGGCATGTGGAGGTCGGTCGCCAGCGCTCACCTACCGAGCCCGTCCGCCCATCGCTCGCTTCAGCCGTGATCTGGTCGGGGTGCTCGATTTCTAGCCACCTCGCGCTGGCGAGATTTCGAACAGGTCCGCGACACGATCCACGCGATTTCAGCATCTCGGAGTTGGCCTGGTCGCTGCACACCCGCTTTTCATCATGACCAACCCGAACGCAAAGCCCGCCATCGTCCTCATCCCCGGCCTCTGGGAAACGTCGCTCGCCTGGGAGCACTGGGTCGAGAACTACAAGGCCCGCGGCTTCGAAGTCATCGCGAAGAGCTGGCCCGGCATGGACAAGTCGGTCGCGGAGCTGCGCGCGAACACCGGCGCGTACGCGAACCTCGGCATCGGCGAGATCGTCGATCACTACGCGGCGATCATCGAGAAGCTGCCGGTCGCGCCGATCATCATGGGGCACTCGTTCGGTGGTGCGGTCACCGAGATCCTCCTCGATCGCGGCCTGGGCTCGGCCGGCGTCGCGATCGCGCCGGCGCCGCTCAAGGGCATCTACCTGTTGCCGTTCGCGTCGCTCAAGTCGGCGTTCCCGGTGCTCAAGAACCCGGCGAACAACCACAAAGCCGTGATGCTGACGCATGACGAGTATCACTACGCGTTCACCAACTCGCAGTCGCTCGAGGATTCGAAGGCCGCGTACGATCGCTACGCCGTGCCCGGCCCGGGCCACGTGCTGTTCCAGGCCGCGCTCGCGAACTTCGCGCCGCACGCCGCCGCGCGCGTCGACTACAAGAACGCGAACCGCGCGCCGCTGCTGCTCGTCGGTGGCAGCATCGATCACACCGTGCCCGCGTCGGTCGTCAAGAAGACCGGCAAGCTCCAGGATCGCTCCGGCGCGGTCACCTACTACAAGGAGTTCGAGGGTCGCAACCACTTCACGCTCGGTCAGCCGGGTTGGGAAGCGGTCGCCGACTTCGCGTTCAACTGGGCCGTGAACCCGGTCGAGATGGACTAGGGGCACCTCGAGGTACCAGCCTGGTGGCGAGCTGGAACGTGAGCGTACCGGTCGCCGATCGGGTTCCGACCACTTGGCGCGGTACGCCGTTCGCAGTACCCGGCCACGTGCTACCGCAGCAGCACGAGCTCTTCGGCGGTCGTCGGATGCATGGCGAACGTGCGATCGAAGTCGGCCTTGGTCGCGTTCATCGTGATCGCGATCGCGGCGGCTTGCACGATCTCCGCGGCGTCGACGCCGACCATGTGCAGGCCGAGCACGCGATCGGATTGGTTCTCGACGATCAGCTTGATCATCACCTGCTCGTCGCGACCCGACAGCGCGTACTTCATCGGCCGGAACTTCGCGCGGAACACCTGGATGTCGCGACCGCCGGCGAGCGCGGCCGGCTCGGTCAGACCCACCGTCGCGGCGGGCGGCTGCGCGAACACGGCGGTTGGGATGTTGTCGTGAAAGATCGGTGTCGGGCGCCCACCGAACAACGTATCGGCGACGGCGTGGCCTTCGCGGATCGCGACCGGCGTCAGCGCGACGCGCGCGGTGACATCGCCGACCGCAAACACGTGCGGGATGTTGGTGCGCGAGAAGTCGTCGACGACGATGCCGCCGCGTGGATCGAGCTGCACGTGGATCTCGGGCAACCCGAGGTTCGCGGACAGCGGTGCGCGTCCGATCGCGGCCATCGCGACATCGTGCGCGATGCCTTCGATGCCATCGGCTTCGACGATCGTGATGCCGTGGTCGACCATCCCGCGGGCAACCTCGTTCGACACGTCCGGGTCGAAGCTGCGAAGGATCCCGCCGCGATGAACGAGCGTGACCTGCGATCCGAAGCCGGCAAAGATGTGAGCGAACTCGATGCCGATATAGCCGGCGCCCATGATCACGATCCGGCGCGGCAACTCCGGAAGATGGAACGCCTCGTCGGAGGTGATCCAGGTGCCGGTGTGCGGCAACCGCGGCGCACCTCCGGTCGCGACCAGGATGTTCGCGGCGGTGATGCGCTTGCCGTTGACCTCGATCGTATGGGATTCAGCAACCCGTGCCGTGCCTTCGATCACGTTCACGCCGGCGCCGACCAACCGATCGACGTAGGCGTTCGACAGCCGCGCGATCTCTTTATCCTTGGCCGCGATGAACGTCGACCAATCGAAGCTCGCCGGCGCGATCGTCCAGCCTTGACCGCGTGCGTCGTCGAGCTGGCGGCTGACATCGCTCGCGTACATCATGAGTTTTTTCGGTACGCAGCCCCGCACCACACACGTCCCACCCCATCGGCTGGACTCCGCGATCGCGACCCGCGCACCGTGGCCAGCTGCCACGCGCGCTGCTCGTACACCTCCGGAACCTCCACCGATCACGAAGAGATCCACGTCGTAGCTGCTCATCTGATGCGCAGTCTACGTCACACCGCCGGTCAGCTCGAATCAGAACTCAGATTCAATAATGTCTAGACACGCAGGCTGGGGTTGATACCCTTCGCAACCAGCAGATGGGGGCATCTATGCGCATTTCAACGATTCTCATCACGTCGATCCTCGCCGTCGCCGCCTTCGGCTGCGGCAAAAATGATCCCGCCAGCGGTGACCCGGATGCCGGCAACGGCAGCGGCAGTGGCAGCGGCAATGATCCGAATGCGGCCTTCACGATCCAGAGCACCGATACGGTGATCCCGGCCGGCGGCGAAGTCACGTACTGCTATTACTTCCACACGCCGAACACCTCGAACTTGGTCGTCAACAAGTGGGTCTCGGACATGACGCCGGGCAGCCACCACATGATCTTCTTCACCGGCGGTGCCGCACACGCCGACGGGCTCGACATGAGCGATAGCTGCGGCGTCGGCGGCAGCACCAACATCGCGAAGTGGGTGTTCGCATCTCAGACTGCGCACCTCGAAGAAAATCTTCCGGCCGACGATGGCACCGGCAAGCCGCTCGCGCAGATCATCGCGCCGAACACGCTGGGTGCATTCCAGATGCACTACCTGAACTCGACCGACGGCCCACTGACGGTCCACGTCAAGCTGGCTGCCTACGCGCTCACCGAAGGCACCCCATATACAGAGACCGACGCGTACATCACGTACAACCAGGACATCACCATTCCGATGGGTTCGACCGGCACCGATGCCACTGCCACGTGCCCGACACCCGCTGGGGCGAAGTTCTGGACGATGTCCACGCATTCGCACAAGCAGTCGGTCGAGACGAAGGTCATGGACGGCTCGAACATGGTCGTCGACAGCACCGACTGGGAGCATCCGAGCGTCACGTCGTGGGACGCCATGCCGTTCTTCACGTATGCCTCGAACTCGGTGACCTGGACCTGTCATTACAAGAACGACGGCGAGACCGCTCCTCCGGATAACTCGGGCAGCATCATCCACGCGGGGCCGCACGCCACGACCGACGAGATGTGTATGGCGACCGGCTACTATTTTCCCTCGATCGGCCCGAAGTTCTACGTCCAAATCGGCGGGAACTGTATCGCTGCGAACTGAGTAACTCGCACAACCGCCCTCGATCTGCGAGTGACTCGCGGCATTCGACGGGTAGTAGCGCCGATCAGTCATCGATCTCGATGATGATCTCTTCGGTCTGGATCGGCTCGTCGGTCGGCGCCGTGACCACGGGTGTCGTCACCGCCGGCGTCGTCACGGCAGGCGTGACCGCCGGGGTCACCACCGCCGCGTCCGCTGGCTTGACGTCTTCGGTCGCCGCGGCGATCGCCTGCGCGGCCGCGACGTGCGGAGCGAGGCTCTCGCCGCCATCGGTCTCGGACTCGTGCTGCTTCGGCCATTTCGGCGAGGTGCTCGAGCTGCCGACGCACGCGCCGAGCAGGACGACCACCGCGAAGCGCACCATCCCAGAAGCGTAGCAGCTATTAATCGACGTGATAGCCGAGGCTGTCGATCACGGGCTTCGCGAGGGTCCGAGCGTCGTGGCCGTCGGTCACCGCGATCTCGACCTTCTGGGTGTCGAGGTCGATCTTGACGCCGCGGACGCCGTCGACCTTCGCGAGGGCGCGCTCGATCTTCTTCGCACATTCGCCGCAGTGCATGCCGGTGACGTGGAGCGCCGTCCACGGCGTGCCGGCCGGGAGGACCGCCCAGGTCGGGCTGGCCTCGGTGCCCGCGGTACAGCCCGGGCCGCAGGCTTCGCCTTCGCCGCCACAGGCCTTCGGTGCGGTCTGATCTTTTCCGGTCTGCTGGGTCGCGAGATCGGGCGCGGCGAGCTTGGTCACCGCCGCGGGCTTTTGCGCGACGACGATCTTCTCCGCGTGCGCCGATTGCTCGGCCGCGTCTCGTTGGCAACCCACCGCGAGGACCATCACCACCAGGAGCATCCGCATCCTGATTCGTGTATCACGGGGCATGCTCGAAGTTGGCAAGAAAGCGCCCGCCTTCACGCTGGAGTCGTCCGAGGGTGGCAACGTCAAGCTCGCGGATTTCGCCGGTACGCCGGTGGTGGTCTATTTTTACCCGCGCGACAACACGCCGGGGTGCACGACCGAGGCGAACGATTTTCGCGCGGCGATGGCGAAGTTCAAGAAGCTCGGCGTCGGCGTGCTCGGCGTGAGCAAGGACTCGATCGCGTCGCACACCAAGTTCCGCGACAAGTTCAAGCTCAACTTCGCGCTGCTCAGCGACCCCGACGGCAAGATGATCGAGGCGTACGGCGCGTGGGGCGACAAGAACATGTACGGCAAGAAGATGAAGGGGATCATCCGCTCGACCGTGTTGATCGACGGCGAGGGCAAGGTCGCCGCGGTGTGGCCGAAAGTTTCGGTCAAGGGCCACGTCGACGCCGTGCTCGAAGCAGCGAAGGCGCTGAACAAAGCCTAACCGGCGATCCGGAAGCCGACCGAGCGCACGGTCTCGATCGCATCGGGCCGCGGCAGCTTGCGGCGGAGGCGGAGGCCGTGAAGGTTCGCTAACTTCGTGGACTACTCGGTGGGGTCTTTCACGGCCTTGAACGACGACGTCCGCGAGAACCCCGCCATCATGCGGTCGTAGATCTCGTACCACCGCGTGTGATCGCGGGCCTGCAGCAGCCAGTCGCCGCCGAAGTCCTCGATCACCTCGGCCGAATAGTATTTCGGCAGCGGTCCCAAGCGATGCGCCGGCAGCGTGGCGATCTGCTCTGCCGACGGAAACAGCAGCATCTGGAAGTCGGCGTTGTTCTGGATCACGCGCAGCATGATCGTCAGGATCGCGTTGGTCTGCGCGTCGGTCCACCGGCCACGGATGCCGACGGTGCCGTTCTCGATCCGCGCTCCTTCGACGTCGAGGGTCAGCACGTTCGCGTGCCGGCGCAGCTCGTAGCTGCGGTGGTTCCAGTGCAGGCGCCAGTGCTCGTTGCCGCGACCGAGCTGCTCGAACGCGAGCAGCTCCGCGTCCGGATCCGGCAGATGCGGAAAGCCGTGCTCCGCGGCCAGCCGCAACAACTGGCCGACCTGATCCGGCTTCGCGATGCCGCCCGGCGTCGTGCGCTCGAGGTAGTCGAGCATGATCAACTCGCCGCGCACGTCGCCGCGCTCGAGCAGCCAGTCCGCGTAGACGCGCCGAGTCGCGTCGTCGGGGCTCGCCGCGATGGCGGCCAACAGCTCGCTCTCGGTCGCCACTGCCTCCTAGCTTAGTGGAAGTCACGGCTGTCGACGTCGATCACGGCCGTCGACAACTGCGGATGCCACACTCGCTCGCAGATCAGGTGAACGATGCCCTCCTGCACCTGCAACCGCCCGGTGATGCCCAACAGCGAGGTCGTCCTGATGATCGTCGAGAACTCCGCGAACACCTGCGCCCACACCACCAGGTTGACGAACCCCGTCTCGTCCTCGAGGGTCATGAACACCACGCCGCTCGCCGTGCCCGGTTGCTGCCGGCAGATCACGATGCCGACGTACTCCAGCCGCTCGCCGTCGCGCCCGCGTGCGACCGTCTTCGCATCCGGCCAGCCCTTCGCGCGGAGCTCGCCGCGCAGCGGTTGCAGTGGATGGCCGCGCGTCGAGTGATCGCTCGCCGAGTAATCCCAGAAGATCTCGTCGAGCTTGGTCAGCTTCGCGAACCCGACATCGCCGTGGACGTCGCCGCCGAGATCCATCGGCTCGTCCTGTCGCCTCACCCACCCCGCCACCTGCCACAGTGCATCGCGGCGCTCGCGGACCAGCCCGCCCAGCGCCCCCGCCTCGGCGAGCGCGTCGTGGATCCGCGCCGGCACGCGGCTGCGCCGCACGAAGTCTTCGACCGACTCGTACGCACTCGCCTTGCGCGCGTCGACGATGCGCGTGCCGTCGGCGAGCTGGATCCCTTTGACCCAACGCAGCCCCATCCGCACCGCGAACCCGAACGGCGCCGGCGCTTCCTCGAGCGTGCAATCCCACTCGCTGGCCTGCACGTCGATCGGCCGGATCTCCAGCCCGTGTCGCCGCGCATCGCCGACGATCGTC
>JBDTJY010000166.1:0-18233 GCA_039935615.1 Kofleriaceae bacterium | reverse complement strand
ACATCCTCCACGCCGGTGGCGTCGCGGCCTACCCGACCGACTCGATCTACGCGCTCGGCTGCGCGATCGAAGCGCGCGACGCGATCGAGAAGATCTATCGCGCGAAGAACATGCACAAGAACCAGCGGCTCGCGCTGATCTGCCCCGACCTCTCCACCGCCTCCGAGTTCGGCGTGTTCTCGCAGACCGCGTTCCGGCTCGCGCAGCGGATCTTCCCCGGCCCCTACACGCTCGTCGTCCCCGCCACCCGCGCGACCCCGAAGCTGATCACCGACGCGAAGCGCCGCACGGTCGGCATCCGCATCACCAGCCACCCGATCGCCCAAGCCCTCGCGCACGGCCTCGGCCGCCCGCTGCTCACGACCAGCGCGATGTTCGACGACGAAGACGGCGAGCACGTCCCCTGTCGCGACGCCGACGAGATCGTGTCCGCGTTCGGCAAGTTCGTCGACGTCGTGATCGATGCCGAGCAAACCCCGGCCGCACCCTCGACCGTGCTCGAGGTCGACGGCGACTCGATCAAGCTGCTGCGCCAGGGCCAAGGCTCGATCGAGGACTACCTCGACATCGTCGAAGTCCCCGCTGCCTAGGGACAGGGACGGTAACAAAAGACGAAACGTAACGCTGTCCAAGCCAGCGAGATGACTGAGGCGCAGAGGGACGGTAACAAAGTAAGCCCCGTTCGTCCGATCTCCGGACAAGCACAAGGCAGCCACCACCACGCCGATCGAAAAACGAGGCTTACTTTGTAACCGTCCCTTCTCGACTCTGTGATGTCGAGAACTTGGAGCACGTTACGTTTCGTCTTTTGTTACCGTCCCCTATCTGGGGACGACCTGGACCTTCGCGTCGTCGGGCCAGGACTCTTTTGCGAGCCAGGGATCGAAGCCGGCGTTCTTGATCGCGACGAGCATGGGCTGGGTGACCTGCTTCGGCGCGCCGAGCGCGGCGTCGTAGGAGACGAAGATGCTCTCGTTCGCGGGATCGAAGCCGAGCTCGTAGACGTCCTCGAGATCGGCGAGGGCGTAGCGGACGCGCATCGGGCAGGACTCTTCGCAGTACATGCCGATCGCTTTGATCGTCACGTGCGAGAGCTGCGCGGGGCGCGGCGGCGGCTTCGGCTGCACGTCGTGAACCGTCGCCGGTATGACGACGGCGGGCGCGGGCGGCGGCGGCGGCGCGGGCTCGTCGTGGCGACACGCGAGCAACCACGCGATCGCCAGCGCTACCGGCCTCACGGGCTGGTGTGATGGTGGTGGTGCGTCGTGCCGGCGGGGGGCGCGGGCTTCGAGCCATCGGCCGGAGGGACGGGCACGCCGAGCTTCTCGGGCCACTTCGGATCGCAGACGGCGGCGACGCGACCGACCTCGGTCGGCGGCTGCACCTTGTCCTTGAGGTCGGTCAGGATCTTCTCGGCGTTGTCCTTGTCGGCGGCGGTCGGCGCGGGCTTCTTGTGATTGCACAGCGCCTCGGCCTGCGTGAGCTTCGCTTCGGGCGTCATCAGGTCGGCCTCGGCGAGCAGCGGCGCGAGCGTCTCGAGCGCCTGATCGCCATCGCCTTGCGACATCTCGAACCGCGCCTTCAACGCGATCGCCGGCACGAACTGCACGTTCGCCTTGAGCGCGTCGTTGAGCTGCTTGGCGGCGCCTTCGGCATCGTTGTTCGCCAACAGGATCGTGGCGAGCGCCGTGCGCGTGCGATAGGCGACCGGGTTCGGTTCGTCGTCGGTGATATCGGCGAGCG
The DNA here is from genome assembly GCA_039935615.1 of Kofleriaceae bacterium. Lineage (GTDB taxonomy): Bacteria > Myxococcota_A > Polyangia > Haliangiales > Haliangiaceae > JABFXX01. The sequence goes on along the minus strand of JBDTJY010000166.1, from coordinate 16,490 downwards.
CTTGCTCGAGCGCGGGCTGCGCATTCTTGAAATCGCCGGTCTGGAAGTAGGCCATGCCGAGCGCGTGACGACCGAGCTTGGTCTTGGCCTTGCGCGCGAGCTTCTCGAGCGCGTCGAAGGCGGCCGTCTTGTCCTTGTCATTCTTGGCGTCGGCGGCGACGAGCACCTTGGCCCAAGCCGCGAGGATCTGCGCCTCGAGGTTATCGGGCGCCGCCTTCAACACGTCGTCGAGCTCGTTCTGGGCGTCCTTGCCCTTGTTCATCTCGATGTACGTGTGCGCGCGCAACAGACCGGCGCGCGGACCGACGAGCTTCGACGCGGCATCGAGCGCACGGCTCGACATGCCGCGGGTCTCGAGCTGGCCGGCTTCGACCAGCTTCGAGTTCGGATCATCCTCGGGCTTGCTGCCGCTCGGCGGGAACGCACTCAGCAGCGTGAACGGCTTGTCGATCTGGCCGCGCTCGAGCAGCGCCCACGCGACGCGCGCGACGAACCGCGGCTCGGTCGGCTTCTTGTCCGACGAGGTCGCCTTCTTGAGCGCCTCGAACGAGTGGCTGTAGTCCTCGATGCCGACATCGGCCATCGCGAGCGCGAGGTAGCGATACGACGACACACGTGGTCCGAGCGTCTTGTCGAGCTTGACGTTGAGATCCTCGATCGCGTCGGTGGTCTGGATCGAGTTCTCGGCGCGCGCGAGCGCCTTGCCCATCACCGCGAGCGGATGGTCCTTCTGCTTCGCGAGCGCCTTGTCGTAGAGCTTGAACGCGTCGTCGAGGTTGCCCTCGTCGACCTCGAGGTCCGCGAGATCGATCATCGCGACGACCAGACCGTCATCGCCTTCGGCCACCGACTTCAACGTCGCTGCCGCGGCCTTGCGCTGCCCCGCCGCGAGCTGCGCGCGGCCCTTGAGCCACCGCGCCCATTTGTCGGTGTCGTTCTTCGCGAGGTAGGTGTCGAGCAGCTTGGTCACTTCGGCGAGCGTGGTCGCCGGGGTCGCCAGCGTCGACAGCCGCGACAACTCGACGGCCGCGCGGCCGATCACGAGCTCGCGCGAGCCCTTCTCGCCTTCCTTGATGATGTGCACGACATCGCGAATCGACGCATCGACACGCACGGCGTCCGTGCCGTAGAGCAGCGCCTCGAGGCCGGTGGTCTGCGCCGCATACGCGCGCGACAAGATGTTGCCGGCGTCGAGCTTGAACGCTTCGTTGAGCTTGCCGACCGAGTTCTCGAGCCCGGCGAAGTCACCGTTGCCGATCGACTTCAACGCCTCGTCTTGCAGGCTCGCGACCTCTTCGGCCTTCTTCTTCTCGCTCCACCAATACCAACCACCGCCGCCGCCGATGCCGATGAACAGGACGACGAACAAGAAGATGAACGCGCGGCGCGTCGAGCGGCCCCACCGCCGATCCGGACGCAGATCGAAATCCGAATCGGGCACGCGGACGCCGGCGACGTCGAGCAGGCCACCGGTGAGCAGGTCGTTGAGATAGTTCTCGCCGACCGCCGCCGACTGGCGCAGCGATGCAGCGGCGGCGTTCTTCTCTTTCGACGCCATGATCACGCGCGGCCGCACACCGTCGAGCACGTTGGCGGGTGGCGGTGGCGCGGTCGGCTTGTTCGGACGCGACGTCATCACGGGCGACGCTGGCGACCCCAGCGACGGTGGATCGTTGCCCCACAGCGCGGACTCCGGCTCCGCCGGTGACATCGCCATCGTCGGCATCGCCGGCGATGCGTACGGCACCGGTGCGCTGAGCGGGAGCGCCCGCGGCGGTGGCGGCGATCGCGGTGGTGCCGATCGCGACGGCGCATCTTTGATCGAGAGGTTGTAGTTGGTCTCGCCGCGCGGCGGGACCGGCGTCGGGATCGGAGTGGGCGCGTCGAGCGCCTGCCCCGAGCGCGCGCGCTTCAGCATCGACAGGATCTGCGGGCTCGTCGGATCGAGGTTCTGCGCGTGCTGCAACACCGGCACGGCGCGCTCGAAGTCCGAGCGCCGCAGCAGCACCTCGCCGAGCAGCGCGAAGCCCTGCCGGCTCGAGCGGTCGACCTTGACCACCCGCAGCAGCTCGGCCTGCGCTTCTTTCCATTGATGGAGCGACGCGTGCGCGCGCGCCAGCATGACGCGACCCTCGAGGCTATCCGGCGCGGCTTGGATGCCGATGTTGCCGATCGAGATCGCGTCTTTGGGGCGCCCGAGGGCAAGGTACGCCTCACCCAGATCGATGAACGCCGGCGACGAAGGGTCGCGCCGAACGAGATCGATGAGCTCCTCGATTTCTTGAGCCGTAGGCCGGCGATCGTCCACCATCAGCGGCCCTCGAAGGGTAACCCAGCGAGCACCGTCGCCGCAAACGTCGCGCCTACAACACCTACATGACTCAAGGACATGCTCCTCGCGATGCGAATCGTTGGCGAGGGCACGTCCCGCTCGCGGTGAACTGGTGGCCGTCGCAACCGCAATAGGGCCGAGCGTCGCGCGTGCAGATCCGCTGCGCACGTGCGCAGGTGCCGGGGTGCTGCTCGTCGCAGCCCATGCCTTCGCAGACTCCGGAAGCGCACTCGGCACCGCCGAGGCACGAATCTCCGTCGGGGCGAACGGGTCGACCGGTAGACTGCGGAGACTGCGGAGATTGCGGAGATTGCGGAGCCTCGGCTACCGGCGCTGGGACAGGTGTTGGTGTGATCGGCGGACTCGCCGGCGGTGGCGCGTTCGCCGGGACCGCGCAGCTCGCCAACGCGAGCGCGAGTACCCAATTCGGCATCGACATCGCCGAAATCGTACACTCCCTGGCGATGGGCAACAGCTTCGGCGCGCTGTTCCGGATCACGACATTCGGCGAATCGCACGGGCCCGGGCTCGGTGTGGTGGTCGACGGCTGCCCCGCGCGCCTCGCGATCGATCGCGCACAGATTCAAGCCGAGCTCGATCGGCGCCGTCCCGGCCAGAGCCGGTTGGTGTCTCAGCGCAAGGAAGCCGACGAGGTCGAGATCCTGTCCGGCGTGCTCGACGGCCTGACGCTCGGTACGCCGATCGCGATGTTGATCCGCAACGCCGATGCGCGCAGCAAGGACTACGACGCCATCGCGCAGGCCTATCGCCCGAGCCACGCGGACTACACCTACGACGCGAAGTACGGCATTCGCGCGATCGCCGGTGGCGGCCGCGCGAGCGCGAGAGAGACCGCCGGGCGCGTCGCGGGCGGTGCGATCGCGCAGGCATTGCTCGCACGCGCCGGCGTCACGATCGTCGCGTGGGTCGACGAGGTCGGTGGCCTCGCCGCGCATGTCGATGCCGCGACCGTGTCGCGCGCCGATGTCGAGACCAACGAGCTGCGGTGTCCCGATCCGGCGATGGCGCCGCGCTTGATCGATCGGGTCGAGGCCGCACGCAAGGACGGCGATTCGGTCGGTGGCGTGATCCGCGCGATCGCGCGAGGCGTCCCCGCCGGCTGGGGCGAGCCGGTGTTCGACAAGCTCGAGGCCGATCTCGCGAAGGCGATGTTGTCGATCCCGGCGGTCAAGGGCTTCGAGAGCGGCTCCGGCTTCGCCGGCACGTTGCTGCCCGGTAGCGCCCACAACGATCCGTTCTACCGGCGCGACGATGGCTCGATCGGAACGCGCACGAACCACTCCGGCGGGATCCAGGGCGGCATCTCGAACGGCGAGCCGATCACGCTGCGGATCGCGTTCAAGCCGACCGCGACGATCATGCGCGCGCAGGACACCGTCGACAAGGACGGCAATCCCGCGGTGCTCCAGCCGAAGGGTCGCCACGATCCGTGCGTGCTGCCGCGCGCGGTGCCGATCGTCGAGGCGATGTTCGCGCTCGTGCTCGCCGATCACCTGTTGCGCCAGAACGCGCTGCGCTAAGCGTACGCTTACGCTTCGACCAACGGATCGTTTTTGAGATGCGTCCCAAGTCCGGACCGTGGTCTGGGCGCCTCATTTGTCGCGCCCCTCGGGTGAGGCCGACGAACGGTCGCTCAACATCCGCGATCCAGCGCCGTCGACGAGCCTTCGCGAACACCCGAACGGTCGCTTGAGACCGCTCGCTCCAAGTCGCGCGTACGCTTACGCCCCATCGCTTACGCCTACGAACTCAGCTCGGACTAGCTCTGGGCGCGGACGCAGGTCCCGCCGCAGACCTCGAGCTCCCAGCCGTGGCGGTTGCAGACCAGCCGCTCGCCATCGACGAAGCCATCGCTGATCCGGCCGCCATCATGGGGGCACTCGTCCGCGACCACGACCAGCCGGCCGCTCTCGAACCGCGCCACGGCGACCGCGCGTGCCCCATCGCGGGCGCGGACCACCCGACCAACCGGGACGTCGATGACGTCGGTCAGTTGGGGGACCCCGTCGTCGGGGTCGTACCCGAGCTCGTCGTGTAGCTGTGCGCAGACAGCGCCCATGTCCGCGACACTACTTGGAGGGTCTGACAAGGCTTTTTCGACCCAGAGTTGCCCGTTTGGTCAGGGACGTTTACCTTCGGTCGATCCCGTGGCAGCCGTCTTGGTCCACATCGATCTCGACGATGCCGAGCGGCCTGACGCCTCCTCGCTCGTCGCGCTTGCGGCCGGGCGCCACGTGGCCTCGAGCTGGGGCGCAACCTTGTATGCGGCGGTGGTCGTCCACGATCCGGAACACCCGAGCCTCGATGTCACGACCGACGAGGTGTTGACCACGACGATGCCGAACTTGCCGAAGCTCGGCATGATCGAGGACATCCTCGCGCACGGCGGCGCCGACAAGGTGGTCGTCGCGGTCAGCCGGTCGCCGGTCGAGCCGCTGTGGGCGGCGGTCGGCAACGCGTGGCAGGGCGTCATCGATCATCTCCGCCCGAGGCTGGTGCTGTTCGGCGCCGATGCTCCGAGCGCGGCAGAGCTCGGCCCACGGACCGCGGCGCGGATCGGGGCGCGCTTGTTGTTGCGCGCACGCGCGAGCGGGATCGACGACGTCGAGCTGCGCGATCGCGATGGCGGCTATGCGCGCGCGAGCGATGGCGGCGCGGCGGTCGCGATGATCGGTCGCGCGGCGCGGTTCAGCGTGGTCGAAGATGCCGACGTCGACGTCGTCGTGCTCGCCGTCCCCGGCACGTCCGATCCGCGGCTCGAGCTCGTGGCGACCACCCCGGCGGAGCCCGCGCAATCCGCGGCGAACGTGATCGTGCTCGGCGACGAGGTCGCGAGCGATCCGAAGGTGATCGCGAGCGTGAAGCAGCTCGCCGCCTTGATCAACGCGCACGTGGTCGGCGGCAGCGCGGCAGCGCGCGCGGGCGCGATCGAGAAGCGCGCGATGGTCGACCGCTCGACGCCGCTGGCACCAGAGCTGTGCGTGACGATCGGCAACGCGCAGGTCGATGTCGCCGGTGCGACGAGCGTGATCAAGATCGGCGCCACGCCGAGCAATCGCGTGACGTTCGTCGACGGCGCCCTACCCGGCCTCGCCGAGGTCGGACTCGCCGAGCTCGTCGCGAAGCTGGAGCGCTCGTGAGCGAGCGGATCGCGGTCTGGCTCGGCAGCATCTCACCGCAGCGATCGATCCGTTGGCTCGACGGCGCGCTCGAGACCGCCGCGAAGCTCGATCCGGGCAAGACCGGCAAGGTCGTCGCGCTCGCCGCGGGCGGCAACAACTGGCTCGACCTCGCCGCCGATCGCGCGCGCCACGCCGGGGTCGCGAGCGCCGGGGTGCCCACCGATCTGCGGCTCGACTACCTCGGCTGGACCCAGATCGTGACCGCCGCGGTCCGCGAGCTCGGCGCGACCACGGTGATCGTCGACGAAGCGAGCCACCCGCATTGCTGGACCGAAGTGGCGGCGATCGCGGAGATGCTCGACGCGGTGCAGCTCACGCATGTCGTGAAGCTCGCGATCGATCCGGACGACGACGAGCTGCTGCGCGCGAGCCGAGTGACCGGCCGGCAGTTGCAGATCGTGCGCGTTCGTGGAGCGGCGGTCTACGGCGTGCGGATCGCGAGTGCCCCCGTCGACGAATATCCGACACCGATGCCGTCGACCTCGATGCAACGGTTGGCGCTCGACGTCCTCGGCCTCGATCCGATGGTGCTCGGCCATCGCGCGCTGCCTCCGCGCATCAACGTCGAGCCGCGCAAGACCGTCGAGCGGATCGCGGAGCACCTGGTCGTTCATCTCGACCCGCGTGGGCCTCGCTGATGGCGCAGGCCCGCACGATGCCGACACCGAACACCGCACGCGTCCAGGTCGTCGCGCCGGCGCACCTCGGCGAGACCACCGTCGCCGCGTTGCGCGCGCGGGGCATCGAGGCGCGGCTCGCCGACGCGCACGACGAGTCGACCGACGACCTCGTCGCGCTCGCGCTCGAGACGCTGCCGACCGCCGCGAAGGCTGTCGAGCTCGCCGGGTCGTGCGCACGTGCGGCGAGCCAGGGCCGGCCGATGTGCATCCTCGCGCCACCGCCGCGCGGCGCCGGCCGCACCGCGATCGAACGCGCCGCCGCGCTCGCCTATCTGCGCGCGAACGGCGCCGTCCTCGGTCACGATGTCGATGCGTGGCTCGAGAGCATCGTCGCGCTCGTCGTGTTCGGCCTGCCGCGCGGACCGCGCGTCGCCGTGATCGCGCCCGCCGGATCGTGGCTCGAGGCGCAGACGCTCGCGCTCGTCACCGAGGCTGAGGGCGCGGGCGTGCGCGCGCCGCAGCTCGCGAGCGAGCACAAGGCGAAGGCCGAGCCGACCGATGTCGTGCTGTTCGATCCGGATCTGACACCGGCGCCGGCGACGCTGCCCGGGACCGCGCTCGTGATGCATGTCGTCGGGCGCGGCGAGCTCGCGCACGGCGAACCGATGCTGTACGGCATGCGCGGTGCGCTCGCCGCGATCGACATGTTGGGGCGCGCGGCGGAGCGGATCGCCGCCGGCATCGGACGCGCGGATCACGCCGATGCCGCCGAGCTCGAGGTCGATCGCGCGAAGCTCGAGGAGCGATTCGGCAAGCTCCAGGGCCTCACGCGGGTCGGCGATCACGACACGAAGCTGTTGCTCGACGCGTACGGCGTCGCGAAGACGCGCCAGGCGGTCGCGACCACCCCGTCGGCGGCGGTGTTGAAAGCGCGAGCCGTGAAGTATCCCGTCGAGATCAAGCCGTGGGGCAACGACGTGCCGACCGAGCGCGAAGGCTGCCCGGTCGAGCGCGACGTCACGAGCGACGCGCGCGTGCGCAGTGCGTTCACCTCGATCCTCAACGCGGTCTCGCGCCCGCTCACCGGGCCCGACTCCGCCGTGATCGTGCGCGAGCCACCGCCGCTCGGTCGCGACATCGCCGCGCAATTTCTCCACCTCCACTCGCTCGGCTGGACGGTCGTGCTCGAGATCAACGGCCAGGTCTTCGCCGCACCCGCGCCGCTGCGCCCGCTCGATGCCGCCGCGCTCGCCGCGACGGTCGTCGCCTCGCGCGCCGGCGATGCCGAACCTGATCGCGCCGGGCTCGCGAACCTCCTGCGCCGCACCTCGCACCTCGTCGCGGATCTCGGCGATCGGATCGAACGCCTCGAGCTCCCGCGGATCGTCGTCGGCGGTCGCGGCTCGCGCACGGTCGTCGTCGACGCGTGGTGCGAGCTCGCTACAGATCGCTAGCGACCGCGGTCTCCGACGTGCCGAGGTGGTGATCGCCGTACAGCGCGTCGAGGATCCCGTCCGCGCGCTTCTTGATCCTCGCGCGCCGGAAACTCCGGGGCCGCGCGCACGTCGCCGAGCAGCGGACAGCGATCGAGCCAGTGCAGATCGAACAAGCCTTCGCGGATCGAGAGCTCGATCCGCTCGAGCGCGGTCGGGACGTCGCCCCAGTAGGCCGCCGCCTCTGCGATCAGTTGTCCGACGAACGCCCGGGCACGAACATCTGCTGCGTGCCGACCAACACCTCGCGCAGCGCGATCAACCCTGGGAGATCGCGACGCCACCAGGCGTAGCGAGCGCGCGAGATCGGGCGATCGACGTTCATCGCGATCAGCTCGCGCACGACCCGCTCGTTGTCGTCCCAGCGACCCTCGAGCTCGAGGTCGCGTGCCCGATACACCGCCCCCATGCCGCCGGTGCCGAGCAACTCGAGCAGGTCGTAACGATCGCCGAGCGTGCGGCCGGCGAGGCTCTCGGTCATCCGAGCTCTTTCGCAAGCGCGAGCAACTGCTCGCGGGTGTTGAGCGCCGGGTCGACGAGCACGCGATCGAGCAACTTCGCGAGCAGGTCGCCGAGCTGGCGGCCGGCCGCGAACCCGGCCTGCAGGAGGTCATTGCCGGTGATCGCGAGATCCTTCAAGCCGAGCGGATCGTTCGCCGCGAGGCTCGCGAGCACGCGCGCGCGCAGCGCCCCGTCGAGGAGGGCCGCGAGCTCGAGGCTGCGCGCGCGGCCGATCGACGCCATCACGCGGCGCGCGCCGACGACGTCGGTGGTCTGGCGGATCTCGCGCCACGCCTGACCGAGCGCCGCGGCCTGATCCGCCTCGGCGTTCGAGAACTTCAACGCGCGCAACAGGTCGTTCGTGCGCTTGCGACCCTCGACGCGCTCGAACAACACGGCGAGCCGCAGCTCCGCCGCGACGTCGTCGGGGCGCTGCAGCGCGAGCTCCACCCCGGGCAGGATGTTGTCGAGGATGCCGGTGCGGTGCGCGAGCACGAGCCCCACCGATGGACGCTGCGCCGCCAGCAGCTTGCGCAGCTCGTCGGAGACCCGCTCGCGCGACACCTTCGACAGCGACAGCAACGCGGGCGCGATCGCGGCTTCGGTGCCCGGCTCGAGCGCGAACTCCAACTGCGCTGCGAACCGCACCGCGCGCATCACGCGGAGGCCATCCTCGGTGAACCGATCGACCGCGACGCCGACCGCGCGCAGCAGCTTCGCTTCGAGATCGACCAACCCGCCGAACGGATCGAACATCGCGTTACCGGCGACGTCGTACGCGATCGCATTGACGGTCAGATCGCGGCGCGCGAGATCCTCTTGCAGCGGCACCCCGAACACCACCGAGTCGGGCCGGCGCGCGTCGGTGTACGCGCCCTCGCCGCGATACGTCGTGACCTCGACGTGCGACTCGACGCCCTTGCCGGTGACGATCGTGACCGTGCCGTGCTGCAGCCCGGTCGGGATCGTGTGGCGAAACAGCCGCACGACCTCGTCGGGATGCGCGCTGGTCGCGACATCCCAATCGCCGGGCTCGCGGTCGAGCAGCACGTCGCGCACCGCGCCGCCGACGGTGACCGCTTGATAGCCGGCCTCGGCGAGCCGCGCGCACACGTCGCGGACGTTGGCCGGAACGGCGGCCGCCAGGCGCGCACTCGGATCCACGGTTACTCCGTCTGCGCCGCGCCGCGCAGGCGCATGAAGATATCCTGCGCGCGCGAACGCAGCTTGTTGCCCTCTTCGATCTTGCCCGAGCGCTCTTTGATCCCGGCGAGGCCTTGATACGCGCGCGCGAGCTCGACCTCGTGCTTGACCGCCGCGAGGATCTCGATCGCGCGCCGAAAATCGTCCTCGGCCTGGAGCTCGTGACCGAGCGCGACGGCGACCTCGGCCTTCACGCGATAGCCCGAGCCGGTGTGCACGCGCAGCCCCGCCGACTGGCTGACCGCCACCGCGGCGTGCGCTTCGACGTCGGCCGCTTCGAGGTTGCCCATCGCGAGTTGGACCTGCGCGAGCCGCTGATGGGTCAGCGCGAGCATCACGCGATCGCCGAGCCCCGACGCGAGCGCCTTGGCATCCGACAGATCTTTCACGGCCTCGCCGGCACGGCCCATCGCGCCCTTGACCTCACCGGTGCGCGACAGCACATCCGCGAGCGCGAGCTTGTCGCCGATCTCCATCGCGAGCGCACGCGCCTCGCCGAGCAACTCGAGCGCACCGTCGTGATCGCCGTCCTCGGCGTGAACGCCGCCGAGATCGCACAGCGACTGCACGATGCCGACGAGGTCGCCGATATCGCGACGCAGATCGAGCGCCTCGCGAAACTGCGCCATCGCGGCTTTGAAGTTGCCGCTGTCGTGATGGACACGCCCGATGTTCGCGAGCGACAGCGCGATCGAGCGGCGATCGCCGAGCGCGCGGCGGATCGTCAGCGCCTGGCGATGAAAGTCGAGCGCCTGCGAGTAGCCGCCGCGCAACCAGTGCACGCGCCCCATGTCGTCGAGCGTCGACGCGATGCCGCGATCATCGCGCGAGCGCTCGAACAACTCGTGCGCGCGTCGCAGGTGCTCCATCGCGATGTCGTACTTGCCGTGACGGCGCTGGCCGCGCGCGAGCCGGCTATAGGCCGCGCCGGCCTTGTTGAGGTTGTCGTAGCGCCACGCGAGCTGGAGCATCTCGGCGAAGTACTGGGTCGCGTCGTCGGTCTTGCCGGCTTGCTCGAGCACGTCGCCGAGGTTGTGCAACGCGTCCATGCGCGCGGGCGCGTCGGCCTCCCCCATCATCGCGAGGCCCTTCTCGTACAGCCCGCGCGCCTCTTCCGGCGAGTACCGTGCGCGCGCGCGATCGCCGCCTTGCAGGTAGCAACGGGCCGCGCGCCGCTGGTCGCCGCCGCGCTCGTACAGCGTCGCGAGGAACTCGAGCTGCTCGTCGCGCAGCGTCGACAGCTTGGACTCGAGCCACTGCGCCGCCGCGAGGTAGTAGCGCGCGAGCTTGCTCGGCTCGGTCGAGCGCGAGATCAGCTCGCGCTCGAGGTTGTGCTTGAACACGATCTCGACATCGCCGGCGATGCTCGAGTCTTCGCCGTCGAGCGGCAATAAGTAATCGCGCTCGGCGAGGATCGACACGAGATCCGAGATCCGCCGGCGCACGTCTTCGCCGTCGCCCCACTCGAGCTCGAGCGGCATCGGCGCGATCTCGGGCGCGGGACGCTCGAGCCGCGACAGCGCGATCACCGCCGACACCCAGAACACGTTGCCGAACACCGCCGCCTTCTCGAGCAGGTCGCGCTCCTCGGCCTCGAGCGCCGCGATCCGCGCTTCGATCGCTTCTTCGATCGAGATCGGCAGCTCGGTATCCGCCGCCTTGTCGGGATCCAACCGCCAGCCATCCGGGCCGACGGTGATCGTGCCGTTGTCGAGGAACAGCCGCACGAGCTGTTCGAGGAACGCCGGGTTGCCGCCGGTCATCTCGACCGCGGTCTGCGCGCTGTCCTCGGGAATGTCCTGACAGCGCGACATCAGGTTGCGGAACATCAGCTCGGCATCGTCGGACTCGAGGTTGCGCAGATCGATCCGCGTGTGATCGGCGGCGCCTTCACCCCAGCCGCCGGTGCGCACCAACATCTCGGGTCGCGTCGCCGCGAGCAACACGATCGGCGAGCCCGACAGGTTCGACGACAGATCGTCGATCATCGCGAGCGCGTCGTCGTCCGCCCACTGCAGGTCATCGAGCACGACGACGAGCGGGCTGACCGCCGCATCGAGCTCGATGAACCGGCGCAGCGCGGTGCGTGCGAGCTCGCCGTGTTGCTTGCGCGATTCGGCGACCGCTTGCAGAAACGGCGTCGGCGGGAACTCGAGGCCGACCATGCCGCCCAAGAAATACAAGATCTCCGAAACCTGATCGGACTTCATCACGTCACGGATCTCGTGCGTGAAGCGCAGCCGCGACGTGTCGTCGGGGTTCGGCGTGAGCTCGAAGCGATCGCGCAGCACCGATGCCACCGTCGAGAGCCGGATCGGTTTGCCGGTCGGATCGCGCTCCGCTGCGCCGTGGATCACGCGCGTCTTCGGACCCTGACCGTCGCGGATGATCGCGATCAGCTCGTTGATCAGGCGGGTCTTCCCGGTCCCCTGATTGCCGACGATCGTGACGAGCTGTGGCGCTTGAAAATCCGCCGCACGTGCGACGACGTCGCGCAGCGTCGCCAGGGCGTCGGCGCGCCCCACGAGCTTGGATCGGACCGCGCGTGGCGGTTCGGGATCGAGCTCGATCCGAACCATGCTTCGGGGCCGCACCGGAATCGGCGGCGGGCCCGTCTTCACCACACCGGTCCCTTTGAAAGGAGTGGCAGTCGACGTGGGTCGGCGTGACCCCGGAGGTGGCTGTGTCGACACCGACTGCAAGGTTATCAGATCGGCTCTTTCGAGACATGCGATGCACCACCGGTGTATCGTTACCGAAGGGATGGGACACCGCTGGGCGCTAGCTGCCTTGTGCGTCTTGGCATTGCCGGGATGCCCGACCGTGGACCTCGGCGACACGCCGTCGGACATCGGTGCGTGCAACCCGAGCAAGGGCATCGACTACTTCATCTCGGATATCGAGCCGAAATACTTGAAGCTCCCCGACCCCGTGAACAGTTGCGCGCGCAACACGATGTGCCACGCCGGCGCTCACGGCCTCGCACTCAGCACGACCGTCGGCGACGATCAGATCAACTACCGCGTCGCGCAGGGCTACTTGAACTGCGGCTCGCCGGTGGCGAGCCAGATGCTGACGTTCCCGATGGCCGGCATCGATGGTCACGGCGGTGGCGACATCTTCCAGATGGGCAGTCCCGAAGAAGCGACCTTCCTCGCGTGGTTTGCTCAGTGAAACGCGCCCTGCTCGTCGCCGCCCTCCTCGCAGCTTCGACCACGGTCGCGAGCGCCGAGGCCTACCTGCGCGTGATCGCGCAGAAAGCCTCCGTCCACTCGGGCCCCGGCAACGGCTATCGCGAGGTCGCGGTCGCGAATCGCAACCAGGTGTTCGAGGTGCTCGAGCGCGGCACGAACGGCTACTGGTTCAAGGTCGAGCTCGACGACGGCACCAGCGGCTGGATCGTCGGCGACGTCGTCTATCCGTTCGAGGTCGGCGAAGAGGAACAGCCCGGCGCGTTCGCGAGCATGGGCATCGCGATCAAGCGCGCGATCTTGGGACCGTCGCCGGTCGCGTACGCGAACTTCGGGCTGTCGTTCTCGTCGGGCCTGCTCGAAGGCGAAGGCGTCTACATCCTGCGGCCATCGTGGATCATCGATCCCTACTGGGCCCTCGAAGGATTCGCCGGCCTGTCGCCGCGCTCCGAGAAGGACATCTACTTGGGCGGGCTCGCGTTCGTGCTGCGCATGGCACCGGGCGCTGTGATCGGCCCGTACGCGAGCATCGGGCTCGGCGTCGCGCACATCTCGCCGAAGGCCGACAACTACGTCGATGCGCGCGAGAACCTCATGGCGCTCGGCGCAGGCGGTGGGTTCGAGATCACGATGAAGAAGCAGATCACCGTGCGGCTCGACGTGCGGAACTGGTCCCTGTTCAACCAAAACCACGCCAACAACGGCCAGGAGTACACCGGTGGGCTCGCAATCTTTTTTTAGAGCGGTCGTGGTGGTGCTCGTGCTCGCAGCGACCGCGTGTGGCCGCGCCGCGGTCCGCGCATCCGAGAAAGAATTCCTCGCCGATCAGGTGATGGTGTTCGACAACGACCCCCACGAGACCTCGTCCGATGACCACATCATGTCGAACCGCGAGGGTGCCGCCGGTGGTCATGGCGCCGGCGGCGGAGGATGTGGTTGCAACTGAGGCGCACAGATCGAAGACCGGTTCGCGGGCGCCCCTCGGGGCAACTAGCTCGTTCACTCGCGATCGGGTTGCTGCTCGTTTCGACGCACTCCGCCTTCGCAGACAATCGCGCCGAGGTCTCGACCTCGGTGTTCGAGGAGCGCCGCCAGGGTGACAAGGGCGGCCTCACCGTCATCCATCCGCAGATGGACGTCGGCGGCGACATCGGCAGCCACGTCACGCTCGACGCCGGCTACTCGGCCGACGCGGTCTCGGGCGCGACCTCGACGGTCTACAAGGTCGACGCGGTGACGTCGGCGACGCGGTTCTCCGACACGCGCCACGAGGGCACGGTCGCGCTCGGCTTCAAGGGCCGGCGCTCGAAGCTCTCGTTCAGCGGTACGTTTGGCACCGAGCGCGACTACCTGTCGCGTCAGATCGGCGGCGACGCATCGGTCGATCTACCCGGCCGCAACACGACGGTCGATCTCGCGTACAGCCACAGCTTCGATACGGTCTGCGACAAGGACAACGGCGACGTCATGCCGCTCGAGCGCCGCGCGCTCACCGGCGCGGACCAGTGTGCGAAGCGGGACCTGATGCTGTCGAAGGACCTCCCCGGCACGACCGTGTGGAAGGCCCTCTCGATCGATACGGCGCAGTTCACGCTGACGCAGAACCTGTCGCCGACGTTGAACATGCAGATCGCGGCGTACGGTCAGGTGCTCGAGGGGTTTCAATCGAACCCGTATCGCCGCGTGCAGGTCGGCGGGAACTCGCCGCAGGAGCACATCCCCGACACGCGTGCGCGCTGGTCGCTGACCACGCGGTTCAACAAGTTCTTTCCGAAGCTGCACTCCGCGATTCACCTCGGCGTGCGGTTCTACGACGACACCTGGCGCGTGATCGGCGGCGATGCCGAGCTCGGCTATTCGCAGTACGTCGGCAACAGCCTGCTCCTCAAGTTCCACGCGCGCGTCTATCAGCAGACCGCCGCGAAGTTCTTCAAGGACGCGTTCTTCTACCAGACCGAGTCGACCGCCGGCGAGTACTACACCGGTGACCGCGAGCTCTCACCCGTGCGCAGCGCGATGGTCGGCGCGAAGCTCACGGTGATCACGGTCGGCGGCGAGAAGCCGGTTTGGGGCCTGTTCGACAAGCTCGACTTCAACGTCAAAGGCGACATCTTGATCCTCGATCAATTGCCCGCGGACCCGACCCTCGACAACCCGATGGGGATCGATAAGGAGTTTCTGTACGGCACGGGCCTGTTCGACGCGGTGATCATCCAGCTCGGCCTCCTCGGCACTTACTGAAGCGCTGGGAAAGTCCATGTCGCGGACACGCCAGGGGTATACTCGCCCTGCATGTATCGCTATGGCGACGGCACGCCCTTTCCCCTCGACGAGAACTTCATCGAGACGCTGACCTCGGCCATCGAGTCGTGCACGAACGCGTTCATGCCTCTGACCGAGCTCGACGAACGCCGCAACCGCGCGAAGGCCGCGCGGGTCGAGGCAGATCACGAGCTCGGCCGGCTCGCCGACCTCGAGAAGTCGCTCGGGTCCGCGCTCGCGCCGTTCATGGTGCCCGACAAGAAGAGCGCCCAGGCCAGTCAGGCCGCCCAGAAGACGCTGCTCGCCGCGAAGCAGCTGATCCAAGGATCGAAGGGTCAGATCGAGAGCCGCGTGTCCGCGCTCGAGGCGCAGGCCAGTGCGAGTACGTCGTCCGAAGCCGTGATGCAGGCGCTGCGGCCGTTCTTCGATCACAACCAACTGCCGTCCGCGAAGTGGATCATGTCGTGGGACGTGCGCGGTGCCGAGCCCGCCGCCGACGCCGTGATGAACGCCGGCCGGTTGACCGCGAACTTCCGGCTCCAGGTCGATCAGTATCGCCAGCCGATCCGCGTCGACCAG
The DNA here is from genome assembly GCA_039935615.1 of Kofleriaceae bacterium. GTDB lineage: Bacteria > Myxococcota_A > Polyangia > Haliangiales > Haliangiaceae > JABFXX01. The sequence continues at coordinate 1,106 of JBDTJY010000166.1, read as the reverse complement.
CTCGCCGAAGGCGTGGTCGTGCACATGATGAGGAAGGGACTGCTCGGCAAAGCGAAGCCGGCGCCGGTCGATCTCGGCAAGTACGTGATGGTCGCGTTCGAGCGCACGCAAGCCGAGCACGTGATCACGCTGCGCGAGAAGTCCGATCGGCAATCGCAGGGGCTGCGCTTCACTGTCGCCGAGCACACCGCGACGTGGCAATCGCTCACGACGGCCGGCGACGCCGAGACCGAGGCGAACCCGCTCGACAGCGAGGACTTCGCGGGCATCCGCCGGCTCGGCGATGGCGCGCAAACCGCGCTCAAGGACCTCACGAACACTCGCGCGCTCACCGACATCACGCTCGGCGGGCAGGCGCTCGCGCAGTTGCCCGAGCCGCGCGTCGTGCCGATGGAAGTGCTGCACCAACTGACGCCGCTCGCGCGCACGATCCGCGAGCGCAGCCGGATGTCGGGCGAGCTCGTGCTCAAGAAGGATGTCGGCGGCGGCAGGCGCGAGGAGCTGTTCGTACCGCGCGCGCAACTCTCGCAGCACTTCGCGAAGCTGCCGATGAACTATCGCCAGCCGTTCGAGGAGATGGGCATCGCTGGCGAGGATACCCAGCCGGCGATCCAGCTGCCGACGAATCTGCGGCCGCCCGCGAAGCCGTCGGGACCGCCGCCGCCGCCCGGTGCGACGGCGAACAAGCTCGATCCGGACAAGACGCTGGTCGTGCCGCCGGTCATCGTCGACGAAGCGCTCAAAGACGACTAGCCCCTGCCCGACCGGCCTGCCCGACCGGCCTGCCCGACCGGCCTGCCCGACTGGCCTGCCCGACTAGCCCCTGCCCGACTAGCGTTGAGCTAGATCGACGATCCCGTCGACCACTTGCTCGAGGATCACGCGCTCCGCGAGCTCGCGCCCGAGCGCCTTCACCTGCGGTCCGGTGAACTCGTGGACCCGGCTATCGAGCGTGATGTCGCCCTTCAACGCGCGATCGGCGTTCGCGAGCCGGCGCGTCGCATTCGCGAGCGAGCGCGCCGAGTAGTACTTCGCCTGGTTCGCGAGCTTGTCGACGACGAACGGCGGCACGCCGATCCGGCTGCCCCACGCACCGCGCGGGATGT
>JBDTJY010000165.1:0-16589 GCA_039935615.1 Kofleriaceae bacterium | reverse complement strand
TTCTGTTTCATGGAAAGGTAAATTATCGAATGATTTCCAGTACAATCTAAAAGCTACTATTTCGGATTATAAAATTCGAATTACTAAATGGAATAACCCAAACAAGACGTTATTAAGTAATTATCCGGAATCCCGACGCCGGTCGGCCCGTCCCAGCCGGTGACGCCCTCGCACAACGGACCGCCGCACGCACCCGAGTTGCCACCGACGACGTCGATGAACGCGTCGCGATGGGCGTAGATGAATTGCGGGCGCGCATCTGCATGTCCCGCGGCCGCGAACAGGGCCGCGACGATCGGCGTCGCCGCGCTCGTGCCGCCGACCGGGGTCCAGCCACCTTGCTTCGCGATGTACGACGCGACGCCGGTCTGCGGATCCGCGATCGCCGAGAGATCGGCGGCCGCGCGCATCGAGCACGGCGCATCGCTCGGCCCCCACACTTGCTTCGCGATCACCGAGCTGCACGCGCTGCCGGCATCGCTCCACGCCGTGTTCGTCGTGCCATCGAACTTCGTGCCGCCGACCGCGATCACGTACGCCGAGGTCGCCGGATACGACGCCCCGCCGGCGAAGCCGTTGTCGCCCGTCGCGGCGAATGTCCCGATGCCGGCGTTGTTGTAGTCGCCCTCTTGGCTCGGCGTGAACGCAGATTCTCCGCCACCCCAGCTATTGCTGATCGTGTCGACCGGCTTGCCCTTGACGACGAGCTGCCCGATCTCGAGGCCCCCGCCGGGGCTCGCCGCCTGGACGACGACGATCTTGCACTTGGGGCACGCGGCGCTGACCATGTCGACGTCGAGCGCGGTCTCGCCGATCCAACCCTGATCGCTATCGTGCGCGAGCGGCGTGGTGTCGCCGTTGTTGTTGTAGATCGTGAGGCAGCCGCTCGCGACCGTGCACGTCGGCAGGCCGTACTGCGCGCGATACACGGCGAGGTCGGCCTCGAGGTCGTCGTAGCCGTACGCGTCGACGACCGCGACGGTGACGCCGTCGCCGAGGCTCGGATCGATGTGATACATCGCCTGGATCGCATCCGCGCCGAAGCCTTGTGGCGACGAGAAGTGGAGCGGCGCGCCGTCGACGTCGGCGAGGACGTAGGACTTGCACGAATGATCGGGGCACCGCGGGACCGCGTGCGGTGACGCGATCGCGACCGAGGGGACCAACCACACCAACCCGAGCAAGTGACGCACGGCCTGACCCTAGCCCACGCGCTCCGACGACAAACCGCGAACACCTAACAGCCATGAGCCGGGCGATACGCGTAGGCCGCTACGTGCGACGGCGGCGCAGCACGAACGCGAGCACGCACGTCGTGAGCGACAACGGGCCCCACGGCGTGCCGCGGGACGCGGAGCAACAACCGCCGACGTCGACCTCGACGCACAGGCCCTTGCCGCCGCCGGTGTCCTGACACGTGAAGTTCGCGGGACAGCTCGATGGTTCGTCGACCTCGCAATCCTCGACGCAGCGCTTGCCGACATCGGTGTCGACGCACTCCCAGCTCATGCAGTACTGCGCGTACGGACACGCGTCGCCGAGCGCACCCGCGGGCGCTGGATACGCGCACTTGCCGTCGCTGCACGTCTGGTCGGCGAGGCACGTCGACGCGTCGGTGCACGGCGCGATCTTCGTCACCGTCACGACGTCGGAGTCGGTCGAGATGCCGAGGTCATCGGTCGCGCGCACGACCACGTCGAGCACGCTGTTCGGGACCTCGTTCGGAATCTGCAGCGCGTAGTCGGTATCGGGCTGACCGTTCGGTCCCCACGCCGCGCCGCCGACCACCGACCACCGGCTGCCGTTCAAGAACAACTCGACCTTCGACAGTCCGCGTTGCGCACCCGCGGTCACGTGCACCACCTGGCCGGTCGTGATCGGAGCCGGCGGCATCGGCGCCGTGATCACGGCGTGCGGCGGCAAGGTGATCGGGACGCCCGGTCCGAACACCAAGAGCAACGCGGCATGCGAGTTCTGGGTGCCGCCGCAGCGACACGGCCGCGCCGCATCCTCACCGCATTGTGCGCGCGAGTTGCGGAAGAATTTCTCGCCGCCGCAATCAGCGCGATACGTCATCGGATCGCGACACGTCGAGGTGCCGTCGGTGAACACGTACTCGTGATCGAGGCCGAACGCGTGCGCGCTCTCCTGCGCCGCGGTCCAGCAGATATCGAGGAGCCGGCCCGTGCCCATCCCGGGGTGGTGATTCGCGAACGAGAACGACATCACGTTGTCTTCGGCCGCGCAGTTCGCCGCGATCGGCGCGACGCCGAGGTTATCGATCGGTCGTCCGATATCACCGGGCTGCCCCGCGATCACCGCTTCGGTGTACGAGACGTTGTCGGGGACCTGATCGACGACCGTGATCGCGTACGGCGAATAGACTTCCTGCACGCACTTCACGACCGCCGCCCAATCCGCGTCGGCCGCCGCACCGATCGCGCCGGTCGCATCTGCGAACTCGCCGATGTTGTAGTCACCGGACGGTGGAATCGACGAGTGTTGCGTCCGCGCGTCGTTGCTCGTGCCACCGTGGACGACGCAGCCGCCGCTACAGCGGTTCAAGTACAGATACGGCGAGACCTGCGGAACGACCGGCGTGTACGCCTCGACCGGCGTCTCGACGACCGCACGGACCCCTTTCGGATCCGCCGCCGCGACGCCGCCACTCGCCAGTACGATCGTCACGAGGACGGCGCGGACCATCCACTTCAGTCTACATGACGTCAGCGACGACGACGGCGTCGCAACATCAATCCGCGGACAAACCGTCCCACACCGACGCGCGCCCACCCGGCGCGAGCGCATCAGCGGCGGCGCTTGCGCACGATGAAGCCGAGCGCGAACATCCCGAGCCCGAGGTGAGCCCAGATCGAGCGGTTCGATTCGTGACCCTCGACGCTGCAGCAACCACCGCCGCTCTGGTCCTGCGGCAGACACACGCCACCGGTGTCGCTCGTCGCGATGCAATCGAACTTCGCCGGGCAACCGTCCGACGATCCGACGACGCAGTTCTGCGTGCAGTACTGACCGATGTCCGATTGCTGGCACATCCCGGTCACGCAGAACTCGTTGTAGGTGCACGCGTCGCCAAGGACGCCGACCGGCGCATCCCAGAAGCACTTGCCCGCTTCGCACTTCTGACCGGTCAAACAGCTATCCGCCGTCGCACACGGCGCACCCATCTGGACCGTGACGGTCGTCGAGTCGGTCTCGAGATCGAGATCGTCGTACGCCTTGACGACGAGATCGATCACGCCGCCCGGGACGGTCGCCGGCGCGGTCAGCGTGTAGTCCGAGGGATTGGCTTGGCCGCTCTGGCCGAACGCGGCGCCCGGCGCGGTCGCCCACGCGTGACCGTTGAGCCACATCTCGACCTTCGCGACACCGCGCCGCGATCCGGCCGAGGCGTGAACCGAGAAGCCGGCCGCGACCGTGCCCGCCGCCGGCGTCACGATCGAAACCGTCGGCGCGGCGATCGACGACGTGCCCGCACCGAGCACCTCGGTGAGCTTGACCACCGAGTTCTGAACGCCGCCGCACTTGCACGTGCGCGCGACATTCTCGCCGCACGCCGCGGGCTTGTTGCGGAAGAACTTCTGGCCACCGCAATCGGTGCGATAGGTCATCGGATCGCTGCACGCCGATTGGCCGTCCGTGAACTGGTACTCGTGGTCGAGGCCGAAACTGTGCGCGGTCTCCTGCGCGACGGTCCAGCACGTATCGTAGGTCCGCGACAGGCCCGTGCCGTTCTCGTGGTTCGCGAACGAGAACGAGATGATGTTGTCGGACGGCGAGCAGTCGGGATAGACGACGCCGACGCCGAGATAGCCATCCGGCAGCCCGATCTCCGTCGGATTCCCGGCGACGATGCCCTCGGTAAACGAGACACCGTTGGTCGGGAGCTGGTCGCTCACCGTGATGCCGAACGGCGAGTAGACCTCCTGCACGCAGGTCAGGATCGCATTCCAGGCTGCGTCGGCCGCGGTGCCGGTCCCGCCGGTGTCGTTCGCGAACTCGGTCATGTGGTTGGAGCCGGGAGCCGCGATCGACGAGGTCAACGACCGCGCGTCGTCGGCGCCGCCGATCACCGTGCAGCCGCCCGTGCAGCGGTTCAGGTAGAGGTAGTGAGCTCCGGCCGCGGGAATCGGACCGGGAGGACGCACGCGCTCGACCGTGGCGCGCTGGCCTTCTGCCGAGGCAGCGCCGACGAGCGAGACGAGGATGACTGCACTAAGTCCGATCCGCATTACCGAGACCTCCGGCGACGAAAGATGAAGCCCATCGCGAGCACCCCGAGTCCGAGGTGCGCCCAGATCGAGCCGTTCGAGTCATGACGATCCACGCTACAGCAACCACCGCCACCGCCACCGTGCGGCAGGCACACGCCTTGCGCATCACTGGTCGCGATGCAATCGAACGTCGCCGGGCACGCATCGCTCGAGTTCACGACGCACGCTTGCGTGCAGTACTGACCGATGTCGGAGTCCTGGCACATGCCGGTCGTGCAGAACTCGTTGTAGGTGCAGGCATCGCCGAGCACGCCGGTCGGCGCATCCCAGAAGCACTTGCCCGCGTCGCACTTCTGGCCGGTCGCGCACGTCGACGCGTCGGCGCACGGCGAACCTTTGGTGACCGTCACGGTCTGCGAATCGGTCTCGATCTCGAGGTCGTCGTACGCCTTCGCGACGATGTCGATCACGCCGTCGGGCACCGTGCTCGGCGCGGTCAACGTATAGACGGTATCCGGCTGACCGGCGACGCCGAACTTCGCACCCGGCGTGGTCGCCCACCGATGACCGTTGAGATAGAGATCGACGTGGCCGATGCCGCGGCGCGAGAACGCGTCGGGATGCACCGTGAAGCCCGTGGCGACCGGATCACCCGCGGCCGGCGTCGTGATCGAGACGGTCGGCGCGGGAATCAGCGACATGCTCGGGCCGAACACCGTCGTCAACTTGAGGTGCGAGTTGACGGTCGGCGTGCACACGCACGTCTTTGCGGCGAAGTCGCCGCACTCCGCGGAGCGATTGCGGAAGAACTTCTGGCCGCCGCAGTTCGACTGATACGTCATCGGATCGCTGCACGCCGATTCGCCGTCGGTGAATTTGATCTCGTGGTTCGGCAGGCCGTACGCGTGTGCGATCTCTTGCGAGATCACCCAGCAGATGCCCCACACGCGGTTGTTGTCGTCCTCCATCGCGAAGTCGCTGACCGCGGTCTCCGCGAACGCGAACGCGATCTGGTTCGTCATCGGCGAGCAATCGGGCGACCCCGGGCCAACGCCGCCGACACCTGCGGGCAATCCGATATTGGCCGGATCACCCGCGACGATCGCCTCGGAGTACTCGGTCAGCGGACGGACGTCGGTGACGTTGACCGCGTACGGCGAGTAGACCTCCCGGACGCACTGGACGACCTGATCCCATTCGCCGGGCATCCACGCGAACTCGTGAAACGTGGCGGGCGCGCTCGCGATGCTCGTGGTGTCGGTCGTGGCATCGGTCGCGCCCGGCTTGATGCTGCAGCCATTCGCGCAGTTGTTGAGGAAGATGGTCTCGTTGGAGAGCACCGCGTCGGGCGGCAACATCGCCTTGGTGGGGACCGTGATCAGCTGCGGGGTCGCCAGCGCGACCGAGGACGAAATCAGCACGGCAAGGCCCAGCCACTTCGAGATCATGGAGCCGAGACGTACTACAGGAATCCCCAACCGTCAGCAGGATTTGTCACGCTCGACGGATCGCTCCGCTCACCGCTGCTGTCACGGTGCGTCGTGCGGCGCTTCGTGATGTCCCGTGACCCGCGCGGAGGTGTTGATCAGGTTCGGCGCGACCCAGGCTACCGAGACTTCGATCTCCATCACATCGGGGCCGGGCGGGTACGCGATGCCGGCCAACGCGCCTTCGACACACAGTTTCAAGCTCGGCGACCGCGCCGTGTCCTCGCCCGTCGAGTTGGCGTCCGAGGCCGTGCCATCGGGCCCGACCACGAGCGTCACGAGCACATCGGAGTCGTTCGCACGGTGCAGCGCGTTCGCGGAGCCGACCGCCTCCGCGGTCAACGGGCGCGACGCCCACTCGTCGAAGCAACCCTCGAGATCGTGTTGCGCCAGCTGCACGGCCTTGATCACCAGGCTGCCCTGCACGGCCGATTTCGGCAGCACCTTCTCGATCCGGATCTTCGTGACCTTCTCGACCAGCTCCTGGATCCGCGTCTCCTTCGCGAGCAGCTCCTCTTTGTCGTGCTCGATCTGCTTCACGTCGGCGCCGTGCAGGAGGTCGAGCTCGAGCAGCTTCTTGCGATCCTGTTTGACCTGCGTCTCGAGGATGTTGATCTGATCGACGAGCACGCGGATCGTGTCGCTGTCGGGGCTATCGGCCGTGATCATCTGCGGGCGATGCGACGTCATCACCGCGGCCGCCGCGACGCCGAGCACGACCACGCCGACGATCGCGAGCACGGCGGTGCGCCCGCGCGCATGCTGGACCGGCGGCGTCAGCTCGCTGACGAGCGCCGCCATCGTCGGCCAGCGCTGCGTGCGGTCCTTGCCGAGCCCGCGCATCACGGCCCTCGCGACCGACGACGGCACGCGCGTGCCCTCCGGCGGTGGCAGCGCGGCGACGCCGTGCTCGAGCATCGACACCGACGTCGAGCCCTCGAGCGGATGCTTGCCGTAGAGCGCTTCGTAGAGCGCCACGCAGAAGCTGAACTGATCGCTGCGCGCGTCGATGTTCGGCCCCAGCAACTGCTCGGGCGGCATGTAGCGCGGCGTGCCGAGCACGGTGCCGGTCGCGGTGAGATCGACGTGGAGCGGCGAGCCATCGGGCCGCGGCTGCACGACGTCGGTCGGGCCGCGGCCGGAATCGTCGATCCCGAACAGCGAGCGTGCGAGCCCGAAGTCGGTGACGCGCACGCGCCCGTCGCCGCCGACCAGCACGTTGTCGGGTTTGAAGTCGCGGTGCAGGAGGCCGACCGAGTGGGCGGCCATCAGCCCGCGCGCGGCTTGATGATAGACCTCGAGGATCTCGCGCCACGTCCGCGGCCAACGCTTGAGCCACGTCGTCAGCGTGTCGCCCTCGACGAACTCCATCGCGATGTAGACGTCCTCGGTCTCGCCGGTGGTCCCGACGTCGTAGACGCCGACCACGTTCGGGTGGTTGAGCTGGGCGATCGCCTGGGCCTCGCGCTTGAGCCGCGCGCGGGCTTCCTTCGCGTTGGCGCCGAGGTTCGCGCGCAACACCTTGAGCGCGATCTTGCGATCGAGCTGCGGATCGTACGCCGCGAACACCTGCCCCATGCCACCGGCTCCGAGCGTGGACAGCACGAGGTAGCGCCCGACCCGGTCGCCGATCGCCAGCACGGGCAGCTTGCCGGCCTGCGATTCGGTGAGCACCTCGCGCTCGTGGCGGTGCGTCCTGGCGTTGGAATCGATGTCATCGGCGCCGGCCAGTGCGGCGACCAGCGCGCGGCAGTCCCGGCAGCCCGCCAGGTGGTGCTCGACCTTGGTGATCGCGCTCGCCGGCATCGTGCCGGAGACGAACTCGCTGGCAACGTTGTCGTCTAAGCACTCCACCGATGCCATGTCCTGGGAACGAGGATAGCGCGCCGCGTCCGCCAACCGATTGAAATGCAATGACATGCGGAGGGGCCGCGACGTGCTATACGGCGGGCGATCCATAGACACCGCGGAGTCCGCGGGGTTTCGCTTGCATCCGATTCCTGGGTGGGGTAGCAAACGCAGGATTTTTTACGGGTTTCTGACTCTTAGAGGAGACGTTCTGTGCTGACCGACCTGTCCAAAGTTCGCAATATCGGAATCTCGGCCCACATCGATAGCGGCAAGACGACGCTGACGGAGCGGATTCTCTTCTATACGAACCGGATCCACGCGATTCACGAGGTGAAGGGCAAGGACGGCGTCGGCGCGAAGATGGACTCGATGGAGCTCGAGCGCGAGCGCGGCATCACCATCCAGTCCGCCGCGACGTTCTGCCAGTGGCCGCCCGCCGCGACCTCGAAGACGGTCATGGCCGTTCCGGGCTCGCCCATCAAGTCGACCCACTGGATCAACATCATCGACACCCCCGGCCACGTCGACTTCACGATCGAAGTCGAGCGGTCGCTGCGCGTGCTCGACGGCGCCATCATGGTGCTGTGCGGCGTCGCCGGCGTGCAGTCGCAGTCGTACACGGTCGATCGCCAGATGCGCCGGTACAAAGTGCCGCGCATCGCGTTCATCAACAAGCTCGACCGCACCGGCGCGAACCCGTACCGCGTCAAGGATCAGCTCCGCGAGAAGCTCAAGCTTCACCCGATCATGATCCAGATGCCGATCGGTCTCGAGGACAAGCTCGAAGGCATCATCGACCTCGTCGAGATGCAGGCGTTCATGTTCTACGGCGACAACGGCGAGACCATCGAGCGCGTCGCGATTCCGGCCGAGCTCAAGGAGCGCGCCGACGAGCTGCACGCCGAGTTGCTCGACGGCCTGTCGCTCGTCAGCGACATGCTGACCGAAGCGATCCTCGAGGACAAGGTCACGCCGGAGCTCCTCCGCGCGTCGCTCCGCGAGGCCACGATCGCGCTCAAGTGCACGCCCGTCATGATGGGATCGGCGCTCGGCAACAAGGCCGTGCAGCTCCTGCTCGACGGCGTTTGCAACTACCTGCCGGATCCGCGCGAAGTCGAGAACATCGCCCTCGACCTCGACAAGGAAGAGGCGCCGGTGGTCATGGCGTCGGACTTCGACAAGCCGCTCGTCATGCTCGCGTTCAAGCTCGAGGATGGCCGCTACGGCCAGTTGACGTACATCCGCGTCTACCAGGGCGCGATTCGCAAGGACGAGTTCATCGTCAACTCGCGCAACGGCAAGAAGGTCAAGGTCGGCCGACTCGTCCGCATGCACTCCGATGATCGCGAAGAGATCACCGAGGCCGGCGCCGGCGATATCTGCGCCGTGTTCGGCGTCGACTGCAACTCCGGCGATACGTTCACCGACGGCAGCATCAACGTCGCGATGACCTCGATGTTCGTGCCCAAGCCGGTGATCTCGATCGCGGTCAAGCCCAAGGATGGCGGCGCCGAGATCAACATGTCGAATGCGCTCCAGCGGTTCACCAAAGAAGATCCCACGTTCCAGTGCTACGTCGACCCGGAGTCGAACGAGACGATCATCGCCGGCATGGGCGAGCTCCACCTCGAGGTCTACATCGAGCGCATGAAGCGCGAGTACAAGGCCGAGGTCGTGACGTCGCCGCCGCAGGTCGCGTATCGCGAGACGATCACGAAGAAGACCGAGTACAACTACACCCACAAGAAGCAGACGGGTGGCTCGGGCCAGTACGGTAAGGTCGGTGGCTTCTGCGAGCCGTTCGACGGAGACTTCGAGTTCTCCGACGAGATCAAGGGCGGCTCGATCCCGCGCGAGTTCATCTCGGCGGTCGAGAAGGGCTTCAAGAGCATGATCCCGAAATCGCCGCGCCTCGGCGTGCCGGTCGTCGGGATCAGGATCGTGTTGAACGACGGCGCGTCGCACGCGGTCGACTCGAGCGATATCGCGTTCCAGGAAGCCGCGCGCGGTGCGTTCCGCGATTTCTTCCCGCGCGCGAACCCGAAGATCCTCGAACCGATCATGAAGCTCTCGATCGAGGGCCCGGCGGAGTTCTCGGGCAACATGCTCGGCCTGATCATGCAGCGCCGCGGCATCGTCATGGGCTCGACCGAAGAGGACGGCAACGCGCGCGTCGACGCCGAGGTACCGCTGTCGGAGATGTTCAGCTTCTCGACCCCGCTTCGCTCGTCGACGCAGGGCAAGGCCGAGTTCTCGATGGAGTTCGCGAAGTACGCCGAAGTCCCCGCGAACATCTCGGAAGAGTTGTTGAAGAAGGCGGCGGCGGCCAAAGAAGCCGCTCGCAAGTAGTCCCGCTAGGCGTTCACACCAACAGGCCCAGCGCGATCAGCGCCATCGCGATCACGATCGCGATGACGACCGCGCGCATGTTCGGCGTGGTGAACGCGGAGACCCCGGTCGCCGTCGTCGGCGTCGCCGTGAACGGATTCACGTCCTCGACCAGGTGAAGCGGCGCTTGCGGCACCGGATCTTTCGCGATCTCCGACGTGCCCGACGCCATCCGGATCACTCGCGACGACGTGCGGTCGGGCAACGCGCTCGACGAGCCCCGCGCGACGGCGTTCGGTGCGATGCCTTGCAGCGTGGTGCTGAGGTTCGGCTCGACCCACGGCGCGGGCGTGCGGCGCGCTGCCGGTGGTGCGAAGTTGGTCGGCGCCTCGTCGGCGCCGTCGGAGAACCGCGCGAGCGCGGCCTGGAGCTCGTGCGCGTTGCGGTAGCGCCGCATCGGATCTTTGTCGATGCACCGCGCGATGATCCGCGTGAGCTCGAGCGGCGCCGGCGTCACGAGCGGCGGCGCGTCGCCGAGCACGGCGGCGAGCTGCGAGGCCGGGCCCTTCGCTTCACCGTACGGACGTTTGCCGGCGATCAACTCGTACATCACGATGCCGAGCGTGAACACGTCGCTCTCGGGCGTGCACGTCCCGGTCATCTGCTCGGGCGACATGTACGAGTACGTGCCGACCATCTGACCGACGTGCGTGAGCTCCGCGTTGTCGGCGATCGTCGAGTTGTTGACCTTCGCGATACCGAAGTCCAACACCTTCACGAACTCGGGATCGTCGCCGCGATGCTCGAGATGAATGTTCTCGGGTTTGAGATCGCGATGGACGATGCCGAGCGAGTGCGCCTCGGCGAGCGAGTCACACACGCCGCGCGCGATCGCGACGACGCGCTCCCACGGCATCCGGCCCTTCGCCTTGTAGCGCGAGTACACGCTCTCGCCGGTGAGCAGCTCCATCACGAGATACGGCGTGCCATCGGGTGCTTCGCCGGCATCGAGCGCGGCGACCGTGTGCGGACTGGTCAGCGACGCGAGCGCTTCGACTTCCCGGCGAAACCGCGCGGCGACACTGTGATCCGCGGCGAGCGCGGCATGCATCAGCTTGACCGCGACATCGCGGTGCGCGACCAGATCGGTCGCGACGTAGACCGCGCCGAAACCACCGGCGGCGAGCTTGTGGACCAGTTGATAGCGCTCCGCGAGCACCAGCCCCAGACGTGGATCGAGACGTTCGATCACGGTCTGATCTGCATCTGCATCGACCTGCTCCACTGTCCATAGTACGGACAACTGGGCCTTTCTGTTTAATCCGTGAATTGTTAACGGCTGCGCGGACTTCGCCGCTAGCGCCTCGGGAATAAATCATCGAGAGTGCGGTTTCGAGGTGCGCCTCGAACTGCGCTAGCCTCGGCGCATGCCCACGCCGCCGATGATGGATCTCCCGCTCACGCTCGATTGGGTCGCGGATCGTGCCGAGCGGTGGATGGCCGGTCGCGAGATCGTGTCACGGCGCCCGGACCGCAGCCTGTCGCGCACCACCTATGGTGCGTTGATCCCGCGGGCGCGCCGACTCGCGCGCGCGTTGGCCAACGCCGGCATCAAGCGCGGCGAGCGGGTCGCGACGCTGATGTGGAATCACGCCGAGCACCTCGAGGCCTACTTCGGAATTCCACTCTCGGGCGGTGTGCTGCACACGTTGAATCTGCGCCTCCATCCCGACGAGATCGCGTTCATCGCGACCGATGCCAAGGACCGGATCGCGATCGTCGACGACGTGCTGCTGCCGCTGTTCGACAAGGTCGTCGCGGCGGGTGCGAAGTTCGAGCGCGTGATCGTCGTCGGCAACGCGGGCACGCACGAGGCGTACGAGGCGTTCCTCGCGGACGCGCCGGACCTCGTGCTGCCGCAGCTCGCCGAGTCCGACGAGCTCGGCGTTTGCTACACCGGCGGCACGACGGGTCGCCCCAAGGGCGTCGTCTACACGCATCGCTCGTCGATGTTGCACACGCTGGTGGTGCCGCATCCCGATGCGCTCGCGGTGGCGCAGGTCGACGTGGTGATGCCGGTCGTGCCGATGTTTCATGCGAACGCGTGGGGCTTGCCGTACGTGTGCGCGATGGTCGGTACGAAGATCGTGTTCCCGGGTCCGCACCTCGATCCGCCGAGTCTGCTGGAGCTGATGGCGAGCGAGCACGTCACGGTCGCCGCCGGCGTGCCGACGATCTGGCTGGGCATTCGCGATGTGCTCGAGGCGAATCCGACGAAGTACCAGCTCGAGCCGAACATCCGCATGATCGTCGGTGGCTCGGCCGCGCCGGAGCAACTGATCCGCGACTTCGACAAGTTCGGTCTGCGGTTGCTCCATGCGTGGGGCATGACCGAGATGTCGCCGATCGGGACCGTGTCGCGCCTGACGCCGGCGCTCGAGCAAGCGGACTCCGACACCCAGTATCGGCAACGTGCGAAGCAGGGTCGGCCGACGCCGCTCGTCGAGGTTCGCGTGCGCAATGAAGATGGCGACGTGCCGGCCGACGGGCTGACGAGTGGCGAGGTGCTCGTGCGCGGCCCGTGGATCGCGGCGAGCTACGCCGGCGGTCACACGCCGGAGCGCTGGACCGACGACGGTTACTTCCGCACCGGCGACGTGGCGCGGCTCGACGAGCACGGCTTCATCCAGCTCACCGATCGGATCGCGGATCTGATCAAATCCGGTGGCGAGTGGATCGCGACGGTCGAGATCGAGAACGCGATCATGGGGCACCCGGCCGTCAAGGAAGCGGCGGTCGTGGGCGTGCCGCATCCGAAGTGGAGCGAACGGCCGCTCGCCGCGGTCGTGTTGAAAGATGGGGCGAGCCTCACGGGCGACGAGCTCCGAGCGTTCCTCGCGCCGAAGTTCGCGAAATTCTGGCTTCCTGACGTCGTGGTGTTCATCGACGCGATTCCGCGCACCTCCGCCGGCAAGTTCAAGAAGTCTGATCTGCGCGAGAGGTTCCGCGATTGGAAGTGGTAGCGTTTGCTGTGGCGTCGGTTCGAGCTGCGATCAAGCGAACGATCTTCGACCGAGTGCCCGGCCTGTTGCGGCGCGGCTCAGCCGGTTCGAAGCGAGTCGCGATCACGTTCGACGACGGTCCCGACCACCTGACGCCGCGCTACCTCGATCTACTCGACGACCTCGGCATCCCGGCGACGTTCTTCGTCCTCGGTGAGCTCGCCGACAAGTATCCCGAGCTGATCCGCGAGTATCAGCGGCGCGGCCATCAGATCGCCGGCCACGGCTACGACCACCAGCGGTTCACGCAGCTATCGCGCAAGGCGCTGATCGATCAATGCCGGCGCACCGATGCCGCGATCGGCGGTGCGGCGACCGGCCACTCGTGGGTCCGCCCGCCGCACGGCTCGCTCGATTCGCTGTCGCTGATCAGCCTGCGCGCCGCCGGCTACGTCGTCGCGCTGTGGACGCTCGACTCGTGTGACTACACCGATCGCGATCCGAGCTCGCTCGCGCTGCGCTGCGCTCCCGGTGTGGTCGGCGCCGGCGACGTGCTGCTGTTCCACGAGGGCCAGGAATGGACGCTCGAGGCGCTGCCACGGATCGTCACGGCGCTGCATGCCTCGGGGCTCGAGTGCGTGACGATGTTCGATCTGTTCGCGAAGTAACGGGCGCCGAACCAGCGCCGTTGGGTTCGCTTACGCGACCGAGGTCAGCTTCTTCGCATTCTCGAGGCCGACCTTGCGGGCTTGCGCCGAGAGCTGCGCGCCGTACGCGATCGCATCCGCCGTGAGCTGCGCCCAGTTCGCGACCGCGCCCTGCGCGCGGGTCACGAGCTGCGACTCCAGGCTCGAGTACTCCTCGGCGAACGACGACATCCGGCCGAACGCATCCGCCATCATCTGGTGGAACGCGGCCTGGCCCTGCGTCCAGGCGGTCATCGGATCAATGCCGACAAACGGGTTCTGGCTCGGCGGGGTCTTCGTGGATTGGGTGCTCGTGGTCTTGGTATCGGTCGACATGTTCAGGGCTCCTTGGTGAGCGCAACCTAAGGTCGGCAGCGGTCCTCGTCAAGACTGTTTTTTGTGCAGTGCACAATTTATTACTCGACCCAGTGTTTCTTGATCTTGCGCGATGCAAGGACGAACAAGCTGCCCGACAGGACGTAGAACGCCATGCCCGTGTAGATCGCGTAGCGCAGCGACTCGTCGCCGTAGTGCGGGCGAAGCGCATCCGAGACCGCGCCGAAGTAGTAGAGGCCGATCGCGATGCCGAACAGGTTGTTGATCAAGAGGAACATCGCCGAGGCGGTGGTCCGCATGTGCGCGGGCACCAGGTGCTGCACGGCCGTGATGATCGGGCCGAGCCACATGAGGTTGAGCCCGATCGGGACGAGGAACAGCGGGAACGCGATGATCGCCGACGACGCGTTGACCGCGAAGAAGAAGCACGGCAGCGCGACGGCGAACGCGATCGCCGGGATCAGCGGGTACGCACGCTTGTTGCCCATTCGGCCGGCGCGGTCGGCGAGGATGCCGCCGCCGAGGATGCCGAGGCAGCCGCCACCGAGCGTGAGCGCGGCGTAGTACCAGGACGTATCGACGAGCGAGAGGTGGTAGCTGCGCATGAAGAACGACGGCAGCCAACCGGCGACGCCGTAGCCGCACACCGACGAGGCCGCCGCGCCGAACGCGAGCAACCAGAACGTCGACTTCTTCGAGACGATCGCGAACACCTCGCCGAAGCTCGGCTTGGCCGCGACGGTTGCCGGCGCTTCGTAGCCACCGCGCTGCGGATCCTTGACCGTCAGCCGGAAGATCGGCGCGATCACGAGTCCGGCGCAGCCGAGGATGATAAACGCCGCGCGCCAGTTGATCGCCTGGGCGATCAGGCCCGCGAACAGGATGCCCGCGGCGCCGCCGATCGGAATGCCGAGCGAGTACACCGACAACGCGCGGGCGCGCTGGGCCTTCGGAAAGTAGTCCGCGATCATCGAGTACGACGGCGCGACGCCACCGGCCTCACCGATCCCGACGCCGACGCGTGCGAGGAAGATCTGCGCGAAGCTCGTCGTCAAGCCGCACAGCGCCGTAAAGCCGCTCCACAGTAAGAGCGCCCACGTCATGATCGTGCGGCGCGAGCTGCGGTCGGCGAACCAGGCGATCGGTACGCCGAGCGTCGAGTACAGGGCTGCGAATGCGAGCCCGGCCATCAGCCCGAACTGGCCATCGCTCAAGTTGAACTCGGCCTTGATCGGCTTCGCGAGGATCGCGAGGATCTGGCGGTCCGCAAAGTTCATCGTGTAGACGACGACGAGGATCGCGAGCACGTAGTTGCGATAGCGCCTGGTCGGCTCGCTATCGGTGACCGTCAGGCCACCCGAGCCCGCAGGCTCGGGGCACGCGGCGACCGGGACGGCGAACAGCGGCGGCGTGGCGGGCCTGGACTCACTCGTGCCGAGCATCGTCATGGGCTTCGAATAGCGCGATCCGATATTGCGTTGCAACACGAAACGTCCGCACGTCCAGTAGCGACGACAAGTCCACCACTTGCGGGGTCAGCCAAAGATCCGTTTTGCTGCTTCGCAGCATCATGGTATGGGTCAGTCGTGATGGAGCTCCAAAGCGAACCCACCCCGGCCGAGACTCCACGCGTTCCGTCGCTCGACGAGGTCATCCGCGACCACATTCTCCACGTGCTGCGCATCTGCGAAGGCCAAAAGACCCGCACCTCGCGCCTGTTGGGCATCGACCGCTCGACGCTCTGGAAGAAGCTGCGCGACTACGGCGTCGAGTAACTGTCCGGACTCCGGCCAAGAATGCGCAATATGCGCATAAATTAGGTGCGACCTATTTAGCTACCGACGACGGCGTCGAATAGCTGGCTGTGTCGACTAGCCGGTCGGCTTGCGCTTCTTCGTCGGGCGCGGCGTCTTCGTAGAGATGCTCTCGCGCACCGCTTGCTTGAGCTCGTCGAGCTCGCGGCGCATCGCAGCGACATCGTCGCCGGCACGTTGCGGCGGTGTGGCGTGGATGTCGTGATCGATGGGTGCTTCGTTCGGCGACGGCGACGGAGGAGCGGGATACTGCGACGGCGGCGGCGCGGCGTAGCCACCGCCGTACTGGGGCTGGTACGGCGCACCGAACGGCGAGCCCATCCACATCCGCGCGAGCGCATCGCCCGCGGCCATCGGGATCTGCGCGAGCGGGTTGTACGACGTGATCGACTGCACGCCGCGCTTGGCCTGGAGGTACATGTCGAGCGCACTCGTCACGTAGCGGCTGAAGAACTCGGCGAGCGAATCGTCGCTGAGCCGGATCATCTGCGTGAGCAGTTGCACCGGGAGGAACTTCGCCGCATTGCCGGTCTCGAGCACGAGCTGGACCAGCGTCGCCTGGGTCAGATCCTCGCCGGATTGGGCATCGACGATGCGCACGTCGTTGCCGCTCCGGATCCGCGCCGCGAGCTCCTCGAGCGTGATGTACCGGCTATCACCGGTGTCATAGAGGCGGCGGTTGCCGTACTTCTTGATGAGGACCATCGCCACGCCCGCACCTTACGGGGACCGTTGTCGCACTGCAAGCAGGCTTTTTGTTGCATCGCAAAAGACTGCTTGACAGATCGGTGCCACGGTCGCTAGCGTGCGCGGCATGTCGTCCCGCATCACCTGGTTTGCGTTGCAGTGCAGC
>JBDTJY010000164.1:0-37779 GCA_039935615.1 Kofleriaceae bacterium | reverse complement strand
GCAGCGCCGGCTGCCGCTCGATCGCGACGACCAGCGGATACGTCATCTTGCCTTCACGCAGATCGACGAGTGGGTCCTTGCCGGTGCCGGTCCGGAAGTCGAGCTCGTCGTCGATCAGCTGGAACGCGACGCCGAGGTGGAATCCGTAGCGATCGAGCGCACCCTCGGCGCGCTCGCCGAGGTTCGTGCTGCGTGCGCCCGCGAGCATCGCCCACCGGAACAGCGACGCGGTCTTGCCCTCGACGATCTTGAAGTACTCGTCGCGATCTGCGACCAACCGGCCGCGGCGCTCGAGCTGCAGCGACTCGGCGAGGATCATCTCTTCGATCACGCCGAGCATCCGGTCGAGCAGACCTTCGATCCGCGCCGACGCGATCTTGCGCAGCGCGGCGACCAGCAACCAGTCACCCGCGAAGATCGCCGCGGCGTTGCCGTACACCGTGCACGCCGCCGGTTCGCCGCGGCGGCGCTCGGCCAGGTCGACGACATCGTCGTGTAACAAGGTCGCGGTGTGGACGAGCTCGACCGAGACC
The DNA here is from genome assembly GCA_039935615.1 of Kofleriaceae bacterium. Lineage (GTDB taxonomy): Bacteria > Myxococcota_A > Polyangia > Haliangiales > Haliangiaceae > JABFXX01. The sequence goes on along the minus strand of JBDTJY010000164.1, from coordinate 37,246 downwards.
GCGAGCGACCGGGCCTTCGGCGAGAACCCTTCGCCGAACCGGCTCGCGAGCGCGACGCAGGTCGGCCGCAGATGCTTGCCGCGCAGATCCAAGAGGTGGTGCGCGGCCTGCTGCACGACCCGCGCTCCCTTCGGGAGGATCGCGAGCTCGGTCTCGAAGTCGGCGAGGTCGGACTTGACCCACCGATCGAGGCTGGCCAGCCGCTGGCCGAGGTCGAGCGCACCGCGCGCCATACTGACGTGGGCGAGCCGGTCGAGCACCACGGGACGTTCAATGGCGACGGTCATTCTCATCTCCGATGATCAAGGATGTTTCAGAGATTCTTGAAAACAACTGGCCAACGCAAGCGAGATCGCCAACTTACTGAAATGTGGCGAAATCCCGAACGTACCCGTCGCAAAGAGGACAGGCGGGAGCCATCTCGCTAAACTTTCGGTGGTGGCAAATGCGCGCCGCGGCCGGGACCAACGACTCGTCAGTCGATGTCGAGTCGAGTTCGACCGGCCGTCGGGGGTCGTGGAGGCGGAGACCGAAGATCTTTCGGTGCGCGGTTTGTTCATCCGCACCGAAGCGCTGTTGCCGGTCGGTGAAGACACCGAGATCCGGTTGTTCCTGCCCGACGGCACGCTGCTCGGCATGAATGGTCGCGTCGCGCACATGCTCACGCCGTCGGCGGCGAAGGCGCTCGGCCGCCATCCCGGGATGGGCATCGAGCTCACCGGCGGCGACTCCGCGTCGAAGCTGAAGCTCCGCGCCCACATCGATTCGCTGCGCACCGAGATCACGAGCCCCGGTTTATCGACGACGACGCAGGTGATCGTCGTCGAGCCTAGCCCGCCGTTGCGAGCTCGCATGGCGCGCTGTCTCGAGAGCGCGGGCTTCAAGGTCACGCCGTGCTCGAGCGCGACCGAGGCCCTCGAGACGTGCACGGTCTGGCGCCCCGACATCATGGTGTGCGCGGCGCAGATGGAAGGCATGTCCGGAATCGATCTCGCGTATGCGATGGCCGATCACGAATCGCTCGGCGTCGTGCCGCTCGTCTTGACCGGAGATGACGGCGATCTCGGCCGGCTCGAGGCGTTTCGCGCGGGCGTGCGCGACTACGTCCCGAAACCATTTCTCGACGAGGAATTGGTGATCCGAGTCCACCGTGTGGTCGCGCCGCTCGCGCCGGTCACCAACCCGGGCCTGCGTGGCAACCTCGTCGACATCGGTCTCGGCACGCTGCTGTCGCTGTTCGAGTTCGAGCGCAAATCGGGGATTCTCTTGCTGCTACGCGAGAGCGATATCGCGCGCTTGTTCGTATCCGAGGGCAAGATCCTCAAGGTCGAAGCGAGCAGCGGCAACGGCGCGCCTCGCCAGCGGATGATGCAGCTCCTCGATTGGAGCACCGGCCAGTTCGAATTCTCGCCATGTGCGATCGGCGGTCGCGACGAGCTCTCGGTCACGGTCACGCAGCTGTTGCTCGAGCACGCGCGGGTCAGCGACGAGCTCGATGCGAACCTCACGAGCAAGCTGCCGCGTTGATACGGCACCGGTCGCAGGTGTCGCATCGAAGATCGAGATCGCGTGAGGTGGCCGAGAACGTCCACCGGGTAGGGTGGGTATGGATCTCTCGTGCGCATGCTCCGACGCCTTTGCTTGATCGCGTGCGCGAGCTCGATCGCGCACGCGCAGCCGCCACCGGTGCGCGCGCACGCGGTGAAGCTGGTCGGGTCGGTCAACGTCGACGGCAAGCTCGACGATCCATGCTGGCAGACCGCGCCGAAGCAGAGCCACTTCGTCCAGCACTTCCCCGGCGACGGCACCAAACCGGCGTTCGAGACAGAATTCGCGATCGTCTACGACGACGACGCGATCTACATCGGCGTGTGGGCCGAGGATCCGCACCCCGAGCTGATCCGCGCGCTGCTCACGCGCCGCGATGTCGATGCGCTGTCCGACGAGGTGATCATCGCGTTCGACTCGTATCACGATCGCCGCACGGCCTACGCGTTCCAGCTCAACGCGGCCGGCGTGCAGCGCGACATGCTGCTGTTCGACGACTCGAACCAGGACGACACCTGGGACGCGGTGTGGACGGGCAACTCGCAGATCAACGATCACGGATGGACCGCGGAGTTCCGGATCCCGCTCAACCAACTGCGCTACGCCGACCATAACCAAGAGTGGGGGGTTCAGGTCCTCCGCATCGTCGCGCGCACCGCCGAGCAGAGCGTGTGGTCGCCGTGGTCGCGGTCGGCACCGCAGGTCGTCTCGCGGTTCGGCACGCTCGATGGCCTCGAAAAGCTGACGCAAGCGCGGCGGCTCGAGTTGCTGCCGTACGTCACGACGGGCATCGACGTCCAACCGATCGAAGCCGGTGATCCGCTGACCCGCCACTTCGGCATCCGCCGCGGATTCGGGCTCGATCTCAAGTACGGCCTCGGTTCTGCGTTCACGTTGTCGGCGACGATCAACCCCGACTTCGGGCAGGTCGAGGCCGATCCGTCGCAGGTCAACCTCGGGCCGAACGAGCTGTTCTATGCCGAGAAACGACCGTTCTTCCTCGAGGGTGTCGATCTGTTCAAGCTGCCGATGGGCAACAGCGACAACAGCACCGAGGGCCAGTTCTACAGCCGGCGAATCGGCGCGACGCCCGACACCTCGAACCTCGACTATCAATATCTGCGCGCGCCCGACACGACCACGATCTTCGGTGCGATGAAGCTCACCGGCAAGACCAACGGTTGGTCGTTGGGCGTGCTCGATGCGGTGACGGGCGGAGAGGACGCTGCGCTGATCGATCAAGACGGCAGCCGCCAGAATCCGATGATCGCCGCGGTCACGAACTATGCGGTCGGTCGCATGAAGCGCGATTTCCACGACGGCACGAGCTACGTCGGCATCTCGGCGACGGCGGTCGATCGCGATCTTTCGAACACGCCGCTGTCGGCGACCGAGCGCGATCAAGCGTACTCCGCGGGCGTCCAGCTCGATCATCGCTGGGACAGCAACGCGTGGGAGGCCAAGCTCGCGACCGAGGGCAGTTGGGTGCACGGCACCGAGGATGCGATCGCGTACACCCAGACCCTCAACCGGCACCTGTTCCAGCGCCCCGACGCGAAGGACGTGACGTTCGATCCGACGCGGACCAGTCTGTCGGGCCTCGGCGCGACGTGGAAGGTCGGCCGGATCGGCGACACCAAGCACTGGCGATTCGGCATCGGCGGTGACGTGCGCACGCCGGGCCTCGAGCTCAACGATGTCGGGTTTCAGACGTCGTCGGATCAACTCGTGCCGTTCGTGTTCGGGAGCTATCACAACGAAGATCCGAACGACACGGTGCTGACGTGGAACATCAACAGCGACGTGTTCTCGGTCTCGAACTTCGATCCGATCGTGGAGAACTACGGCTACGAGGGCGGGGCGTATGTCCAGTTCGCGAACTACTGGAGCTGGAACTGCTACACCAACCTGTCGCACGGTGGTCTCGATCCGGTCGCACTGCGCGGCGGTCCGGCGCTCCGTTACGATCCGAACATCTACGGCAACATGTTCATCAACACCGACTCCCGCGAGAAGGTGATCGTGAGCCTCGGCGGATCCGTCAATCGCGACTGGACCGCGGATCGGATCGGCGGCGAGCTCGATCTCGCGACCACGATCCAGGCGCGCTCGAACCTCGACCTCACGATCGCGCCGACGTGGGGGCGCACGGACGATCCGATGCAGTACATCGATCAGGTCGCCGACGGCGCCGGCACGCTGCACTACCTCACCGGTCACCTCGACCTCACGACCCTGTCGTTGACGGTGCGCGCGAACTGGACGTTCTCGCCGCACTTGTCGCTCCAGGCGTATGCCCAGCCCTACATCGCGGCAGGCGCGTACACGCAGCTCAAGGACGTCAACCAGCCACATGCGAGCCAGTTCAAGGACCGCTTCCACACCCTCACCGGCAACGAGATCCGCGAGACCGACGACACCGTGTTCGTGAACTACAACGGCACGTACAGCTTCGATAAACCGGACTTCAACTTCCAGCAGTTGCGCTCGACGGTGGTGCTGAGGTGGGAGTACCGCCCAGGTTCATCCGTGTTCGCGATCTGGACCCACGGACGCACGAACCAGCTCACGGATGGCCGCTTCGATCTAGGGGCCAACCTCTCGGATCTCGCTCATACGCCCGGCGAGAACATCGTGATGGTCAAGGCTAACTACTGGATCGGACTTTAGGGGTTATACTTTGCAGTGATGGAGGCAGCTCGGGCCTCCGAAGCGAGCAGCTTCGGCAAATACACGCTCGTCGCCAAGCTGGCGACGGGTGGGATGGCCGAGATCTTCCTGGCGCGCCTGCTCAGTGACGGCGGCTTCGAGAAGCTGGTCTGCATCAAGCGGATCTTGCCCCACCTCGCGAAGGACCCGCAGTTCGTCGCGATGTTCCTCGACGAGGCGCGCGTGGTCGCCCGGATCTCGCACCCCAACGTCTGTCAGGTGTTCGAGCTCGGCGAAATCTCGGGCCAGTACTACATCGCGATGGAGTACCTCGCCGGCGTCCCGCTCTCGGTGTTTCGCCGCCGCGACTACTACCCGGCGCCGCCCGATCCTCGGCTGGTCGCGGGCTTCGGCGTCCAGGCGTGCGAGGGGCTGCATCACGCGCATCAGTTGAAGGACGCGAACGGCGATCAGCTCGGGGTCGTGCACCGCGATATCTCGCCGCAGAACTTGTTCGTGACGCTCGACGGCATCGTGAAGGTGCTCGATTTCGGGATCGCGAAGGTCCAGGACCAATCGGTGCGGACCTCGACCGGCGCGGTCAAGGGCACGTATTGCTACATGTCGCCGGAGCAGTTGCGCGGCGAGAAGGTCGATCGCCGCGCCGACATCTGGGCGCTCGGCACGGTGCTGTGGGAGACGCTCGCGCAGCGTCACCTGTTCAAGCGCGAGACCGAGTTCCTCACGTTCCAGGCGATCACGAGCGATCCGATTCCGGATATCTGCGAGATCCGTCCCGACGTCCCGCCGCTCGTCGGTGATGCGATCGCGCGCGCGATCTCGCGCGATCGCGAGGCGCGTTACACCACGGCACGTGCGCTCGGCGAGGCGCTCGCTCAAGCGGTCGGTCCGCTCGGCGGCGCGTTCGGTGCGGCCGCGCTCGGCGAGGACATCGAGCGCTCGTTCCTCGGGCTGATGGACGAGCAGAAGCGGCTGCTAAGCATGGCGCGCGCCGGCGACGTCTTCGATCTCGAACGCTCGAATCCGATGGGCGGCGCGGGCGCGAGCATCTCCGATACGCCGGTCTCGAACATCAAGGGCAAGCTCGAGGCCGCGCAGGCCGAGGTCGCACATTACGTGCGCGCGCAGCAGGTCGTGCGTTCGCTCGAAGACGACGAGACGTCCGCGAGCGGCTTCACCCCGCCGCCCCGCAACAGCGGCCAAGGCCTGTACATGCGCTCGGCCTCGCCGCGCGTGCGCCGATCGCCGGGCACGGACGCGGAGCCGGTCACGACGATCGATCACGAAGAGAGCGGCGTGGTCGTCGCGGTCGCAGCACCGACGGCTCGTCGCGTGTCGCGCCCGATCGCCGCCGAGGTCGAGGCCACGGCGACGCTGCCGACGATGAAGTCCTCGCGGTTGCCGTGGGCGATCGCGATCGTCGCGATCCTCGCCGCCGGATCGAGCGCGATGCTGTTCTTCCTGAAGAGCGATCCTCCGCGGACCGAGGTTGCTCGGACGCAGCCGCCCGTCGAGCCGACGCAGCTCGTGACGCCGCCCGCCGAGCCGAAGATCGTCACGCCGCCACCGGCGCCAATTATCGATGCAGGCGTCGCCGAGGTCGTCGAAGCGAAACCGGATGCGGGGGTGCCAGCGGCGCGCCCGGCGGTGATCCGACCGCACGTCGTGCAGCGCGAGCGCGAGCCCGCCCAACCGTCGGGACCACCCGGGTTCATCACGATCGACTCGGCGCCGGTCTATGCGGTGATCTACATCGACGGCAAGAAGGTCGGCGAAACACCCCTCGTCCACATCTCGGTCGCACCCGGGAAACACTCTGTTCGCGCGGTTTCGGGATCGGGCACGACGCGAACTCTCTCGATCCAGATCGAGTCCGGCAAGACCGCTCCGGTGCGTCGCATCGAGTGGTAACACCCTCGGGATGCGGCTCCGCCTGGCTCCGTCGAGCGGTGCAGATCACGCATGTGCGCTCATGTCGGACGGCACGGTGCAGTGCCGGGGCAACGACGACGACGGCGAGCTCGGCGATGCCGTGACGTTGTCGCCCGACCCATCCGATGTCCCTGATAGAGTTAGCGCATGCGCTATGGGGCAATCGCGCTGGTCGGCGCGATCGTCTGCGTTGGCCAGCCGGTCTACGCCGACGGTCGATCTGAGCCGGCCGCGCTCGCTGTCGCCCGTCACGATGTCGACGGCTCGGACTACCTCGCCGCGCGCGGCGCGCTGGTCTCGGCGCTCGATTCAGGGACCGCGGGTCCGGAGGAGCTCGCCGAGATCTACAAGTTGTCGGGCATCGTCGAAGCGGCACTCGGCAACGACGACGCCGCGACCGAGGCGTTCGACCGGTGGCTCTCGATCGATCCGAAGGGGATCCTGCCGGCCGGCACCTCGCCGAAGATCATGCGCCCGTTCGATAGCGCGGCGGCGACCCTGAAGGCGCGCGAGCCGTTGAAGGTCAAGGTCGAGACGTCTGCGTCGCCGCCCTCGGTGACACTCGTAGTGGTCAATGATCCGGACAAGCTGATCACGCGCGCGCAGGTGTTCGTCGTCGCCGACGGCAAGCCCGAAGCGAAGATCGAAGGCGCCGGCACCGCGCGGATCACGCTCGCGTTACCGCACGGCGAGCGACTCGATCTGCGCTTGCAGGCGCTCGACGCGCACGGCAATCGCGTGGTCGAGCTCGGTTCGACCGACGTGCCGATCGTGATCACCGGTGGCGCACCGCTGGTCGCGACGACCAAGCCGGTGATCAGGCATCGCGACGAGCCGATCGTCGAGCGCCCGCTGGTGCTGCGCTGGTGGTTGTGGACCGGCGTCGCGGTCGCGTTCGGCGGCGCCGGCACGTACTTCGGGTTGCAGGCGCGCGATGGTGCGAACCAACTGTCGGCGTTCAACGCCGCGAGTCAGCAGCACGTGTTCACCGAGGCGACGGAGCTCGCGTCGACGACCCGGCGCGATGCCCTGTTCTTCAACATCGGCATGGGCGCGGCGGGGGTGTTCGCGATCGGCGCGACCGTGCTCTACCTGACGAGACCGCACATGGAGACCCGCGTCAGCGTCGTGCCGCAGCGCGATGGCGGCGCCGTCGTGTTCGGAGGTGCGTTCTGAAGACGCTGATCTTGATCGCACTCGCGAGCTGCACGCTGACGGTCGATCGACCGCCGGGCCTCGTCGCCTGCACCGACGGCGCGTGCGGCGCGGGCTACGCGTGCATCGACGACACGTGCGTGCCCGAACAGCCGACCGGGACGACCTGCGCGAGCGCCGTCGGCACCGGTGACGAGCACGCGTGCGCGGTGCGCGACGACGGCACGGTGTGGTGTTGGGGCAAGAACGATTACGGCGAGCTCGGCGACGGCAGCACCAGCGACGCGCTCGACCCGGTGCAGGTCGTCGGCGTGGTGAACGTGACGGCGGTGACCGCAGGTGACCTCCACTCGTGCGCGCTCGACAAGCAGGGCGCGGTCTGGTGCTGGGGCCACAACTCGTCGGGACAGCTCGGCGATGGAACGACGACCGATTCGAAGATGGCGGTGCAGGTCAAGAACCTGACCGGTGCGACCGCGATCGCGGCCGGCTACCAGCACACGTGCGCGCAGGTCGCCGACACCGTGCAGTGCTGGGGTGGCAACACGCAAGGCGAGCTCGGCGACGGAACGAAGACCGCGCACGGCATGCCGATGGCGGTCTCCGGCCTGTCCGGCGTCAGCGAATTCTCGTCGCAGGACCAGTCGACGTGCGCGGTACGCAGCGACGGCAGCGTGTGGTGTTGGGGCGAGAACAGCTCGGGCGAGCTCGGCGACGGTACGACCGCGCAGCGCGGCACCGCGGCGGCGATTCCGAGCCTCGGCGGCGCGCTCCACGTCGCGATGACCGGGCGGAGCGGTTGTGCGGTCACCATCGGTGGCGTGATCTGTTGGGGCGAGAACAACAACGGCCAGCTCGGCATCGGCAGCGTCGCCGACATCCAGTCGCCGCCGGTCGCGGCCCAGGTCCCCGTGGCGCTGGTCTCGCTCACCGCCGGCGGCTCGCACACGTGCGGACTGACCAGCGATGGCGAGCTGTGGTGCTGGGGCAACGGCGACGATGGCCGCATGTTCGACGAGCACGACGCCTACGAGGCGCTCCCGCAGCGCGCGGATCTCGGCGCGGTCAGTCAGTTCGCGGGCGGCGGCGGGTTCTCGTGCGCGTTGCTCGCGACCCACGCGATCGCGTGTGCCGGCGACAATTCGCACGGTCAGCTCGGCGACGGCAAGCGCACCACGCAGCCGCTGCCGCAAGCGGTCGCGAGCTTCGACGGCGTCGCGGCGCTCGCGCTCGGCGGTTATCACACCTGCGCGCTGATGACCGATCACACGGTGCAATGCTTCGGCGCGAACAGCGACGGTCAGCTCGGCGATGGTTCGTATGTCGATCGCGGAACGCCCGCGCCGGTCGGCGGGCTCGGCAACGTCGCGCAGGTCGAGGCCGGCGAGATCTCGACCTGCGTCGTCACGACCGGTGGTGCGGTCCTGTGCTGGGGCGACAACAGCTACGGCATGCTCGGCACCGGCAGCGATCATCACCAGCCCTCGCCGATCCAGATGCAGGGTGTGCCGACGGTGACGCAGGTCTCCGTCGGTTACGATCACGTCTGCGTGGTGCTCGCGAGCGGCGGCGTGATGTGCTCGGGCGACAACCAGAATGGCGAGCTCGGCGATGGCACGATCGTCGACAACGGGACGCCGGTCGCGGCGATGGGGATCACGACCGCGACCGCCGTCGTCGCCGGCTACGAGCACTCGTGCGCGTTGCTCGCCGACAAGACCGTGATGTGTTGGGGCGTCGCGCTCGCGCTCGGGACCACCGCGATGATGGACTCGTCGATTCCCGTCGCGGTGACCGGGCTGTCGGGCGTCGAGGAGCTCACCGCGGAGGGTGGCTTCACGTGCGCGCGCGATGGTTCGCATCAGGTGTGGTGTTGGGGCTACGGCGACGACGGCGAGCTCGGCGATGGCAGCCAGTCCAGCTCGAAGCTCCCGAAGATGGTGTTGACCGGGGTCGCGCACATCGCGAGTGGCGACAGCACGTCATGCGCGATCAAGGACGACGGCTCGACCGTGTGTTGGGGCCAGAACTACGCCGCGCAGATCGGCGACGGCACGTACGTGCAACGTACGTCACCGGTGCCGATCACGTTGCCCGCTGCGACGCAGTTCTCGATCGGCGAGGAGCACACGTGCGCGATCGCCGCCGGCAAGGTGTCGTGCTGGGGCAACGATACGTGGGGCCAGCTAGGCGACGGCGTCGTCGACTACGTCCAGATCCGCGGCGTGGGGTTGCCGTGTCCATGAAGTGGTTGCTGCTGCTCGGCGTCGCCGCGTGCTCGCTGAGCACGGACTATACGGGCACCGTCTACCAGTGCGGTGCAAACGGCGAGTGTCCCGATCAGTACGCGTGCGTGGCCGGTTATTGCCTGCCCGACACCGCGACCGGCACGCAGTGCGCGATCGATCTGGCCGCCGGCGACGATCACACGTGCGCGGTGCGGACCGACGGCACCGTGTGGTGTTGGGGCCAGAACGATCGCGGCCAGGTCGGCGACAACACGACGATCGACGCGGTGCTTCCGACGCAGGTCGGCGGCATCACCGTCGCGGTCACGGCGGTCGTCGGCGGCGGGCTGCACACGTGTGCGCTCGGCTCCGACGGCAGCGCGTGGTGCTGGGGCTCGAACCAACACGGTCAGCTCGGCGATGGTTCGATGGCCGATAGCCGCGCCGCGGTGGCGGTCAAGAACCTGGTCGGCGCGACCGCGATCGTCGCCGGCGATCACCACACGTGTGCGCTCGTCGCGGGCGCGGTGCTGTGTTGGGGCGGCGACGATCATCATCAGCTCGGCGACGCGATGACGACGGATCACGCCACGCCGACCGCGGTCGCCGGCGTCGTCGCGACCGCGATCGCGGCGGGCGACAACACGACGTGTGCGGTCGGCAGCGATACGCAACTCTATTGCTGGGGCGACAACAGCTCGGGCCAGCTCGGCGATGGCACGATGACGACGCGCGGCAATCCGGTCGCGGTGCCGAACCTCACCGGGGTGGTCGCGGCCTCGATCGGCGCCGACTCGACGACCGCGGTGCTGAGCGATGGCTCGGTGCGCAGCTTCGGCAACAACGGGCAAGGAGCGCTCGGCGACGGCACCGAGAACAGCACCAGCTCGCCGGTGCTCACGGTGATCGGAGCCTCGGTCACGACCTCGACCTCCGCCGGCGAGCACGCCTGCGCGGTCGATTCGGACAAACGCGGTTGGTGTTGGGGCTACGACGGCGACGGCGAGCTGTTCGATGGTGAATCCACCACGCGCTTCGCGCCGCAGCTCACGCCGCTCGCGAACGTGTCCAAGCTCGCGCTCGGCCACGATCACGCGTGCGCGTTGTCGACCGACAAGGCGATCGTATGCGTCGGTTGGAACGGTCACGGTCAGCTCGGCGACGGCTTGCGGACGTCGCAACCGCAGGTCTCGATGACGCCCGTCGCGGTGACCGAGGTGGTCGCGGTCGACGCCGGTGGCGCGAGCACCTGCGTCGAACACGCCGATCACACCGCGAGCTGCTGGGGACGCAACGACAGTGGCGAGCTCGGCGATGGTACGCACGTCAGTCGCGGCACCGCGGCGCCGCTGGTGGGCCTCTCCAACCTCGCGAAGATCGATCACGGCTACGACGAGACTTGTGCGCTCGATGCCGCCGGTGCGGTGTGGTGCTGGGGCGCGGGCAACAACGGCAAGCTCGGCAATGCTGGCAACGCTCAGGACGCGAGTGTGCCGGTGCGGGTCAACACGCCGCCGGCGATCGACGTCGCGGTCGGTGGCGATCACGTGTGCGTCGCGCTCGGCGCGGCCGGTGCGATGTGCTGGGGCTACAACAACTCCGGTCAGGTCGGGGTCAACGAGCATTACAACTCGAAGTACACGCCGCAGACCGTGTTGATGTTGCCGACGGCGATGCAGGTGGTCGCCGGCAACAGTCACAGTTGCGCGCTCACCGGCACCGGCACGGTGATGTGTTGGGGCTCCGGTAGCGCGGTCGGCAACGGCGGCATGGAGACCGACGTGCCGGTCGCGATCGCCGGCGTCTCGAACGTCACGCAGCTCGTCGCACACGGCGGGTTCACGTGCGCGCTCGAGGCCGATCACTCGCTGTGGTGTTGGGGCGTGAACGATGCGGGTGCGCTCGGCGACGGCACGCAGAACAATCACGCGACGCCGAAGATGGTGATGACCGGCATCGCGCAAGTCTCGGCGGGCAGCGGTCACGCATGCGCGATCAAGCAGGACAACACCATCGTGTGTTGGGGGGAGAACGGCGAGGGCCAGGTCGGCAACGGGACGTATCAGAATGCGTTGACGCCGCAGACCATCACGGTGCCGGGTATGCCGACGAGCATCGCCGCCGGCAGCGATCACTCGTGCGCGGTGACGTCGATGGGCGTGTATTGCTGGGGCGGCGATATCTTCGGCGAGCTCGGCGACGGCGTCGTCGATTGGCTCACGCCGCGCGGCGTGAACTTGCCGTGTCCGTGAAGCGCGCGCCTCGTGACGCTACGGCTTCGGTGGCGCCGGCGGGGCCGGCGGAGGATGGAGCTGTTCCCACGGCGCTTCGAGGCCGAGGTACTCGCCCCACTCGAAGCCACTGGCGGACATTGCCTTCATCTGATCGGGCGACAGCACCTGGCCGATCTGGCCGTTGACCTCGCCGAGCATCGTGCCGAGGCCACCGGCGTACTCGAGCCAGCCCGAGACGTTGCGCTCGTACGGTGACAACACGCCGTCGACGACGGCCTTGTTGGTGTAGTCGAGGACGTTGTCGTAGACCTTGTCGAACGTCGCGTCGAGCTGCTTCGATTGCTCGGTCGTGATGTGGGCGGCGGCCTCGGCTTGCTTGCGCATGTCCTCGACGCGCGCCCGCGGCAGCGCGAGGCCGGTCTTGATCAGGGGGACGATCCGCGCCTTGTATTCGGCCTCGGTCTCGCCGGCCTGCCGGCCGAACATCGCGGCGAATTCTTGCTGGTGACGATTGCGGCGCTCGAGCCGGCTCTCGTCCTGGATCGCGGGCAACGCCGGCGCGGGACCATGCTCGCGAGCGCCGCCACCGCGACCCTGGCGCATCGCGGTCGCCCACGGGTCTTTCGACGTCGCGGCGGCCTCCGCCGTGGCTCTCGCGACGACCGCCGCGGTGGGGTGATCGAGGCGATCGTGGAGCTCGCGATTCTGGACGTACATCCAGATCGCGGCTGCGATCGACACCGCGGTCGTCACCGCCAGCACCCGAGTGGCGCGCGCCATGCCCGAGAGGCTAGCATGCGAGAGAGATGGCGAGGATCGATGTCTATCTGCGGTCGATCGAGCGGTTCGGCGCGGCGGGGGCGGTGCTGACGTCGGGCCAGGCGGTCACGCTCAAGTTCCCGGCCGGCGATCGCAACGCCACCCAGGTCGTGGCGCACGATCAGCTCGTCGCGATGGTGCGCGAGATCGCGCCACCGCCGGCGCTCGATCAGATCGATGCGGGTCGACCCGCGCGGTTCGAGTTCGAGTCGAATTCGATCCGCTACGGCGTCTCGGTCGCGCCCAAGCCGAACCTCTGGCAGGTCACGATCGACGGCCCGGCGACGCCGGCGGTAGCGGCGGCAGCACCTGCCGCGGCACCCGTGCGGACGCCCCGCGTGCAAACCGCACCGGTCGCCGATACCGGCGGCGATCTCGCGATCGAGCGTGGCCAGTACGCGGAGGGCGCGCCAGCCGAAACGCCGGCGGGGAGCGGCAGCGCGTTTCTCGATGCGCTGACCCACGCGGCTCGCACGGCACGCGCGAGCGATCTGTATCTCGCGACGGGGGTGGCTCCGCTCGCTCGCACCGCCGGCGACGTCCGCGCGATCGCGGACCGCGGTGCGCTCGACGCGGAGACGATCTCGCGCGAGCTCGGTGCGGTCGCGCCCGCCGAGGCGCGTGCGGCGTGGACCGAGCACGGCTCCGCCACGTTCACGTACGGCGACGGCATGGGCCGCGTGCGCGTGACGCTGGCGCGCGATCACCGCGGGCCGGGTGCGGCGCTGCGCTTGCTCGTCGCGGAGCCGCCGGCGCTCGATCGGATCGGGCTGCCGCGCGAGGTCGCCGGATGGCTCGAGCGTCGCGGCCTCGTGCTCGTCGCGGGAGCCGCCGGCTCCGGCAAGTCGACGACGCTCGCGGCGCTCGTCAAAGCGCTCGGCGATCAATCGCAAAGGGTCGTGACGATCGAAGATCCGATCGAGCTCGTGCACGCGAGCACGTTCGTCAGCCAGCGCGCGATCGGCGAGCACGTCGCGTCGGTCGCGGCCGGCGTGACCGCCGCGATGCGCGAGGGCGCGGACGCGATCTGCGTCGCGAGTGTGGCGTCCCGAGCCGATGCCGTGGCGGTCATCGCCGCGGTCGACGCCGGACAGCTCGTGCTCGTAGGGGTAGCTGCGGCGAGCGCCGCGGTCGCGGTGGGGTACCTGGTGGCCCTGGCGGGTGAGGGTAACGCCGTGGTCGAACGCGGGTTTCTCGGTGCCGTCGCCGGGGTGGTCCAGGGTGGCACTCGTCGGTTCGAGGTCGTTGGTCGGTCCGATTGAGCGGGGTCGCGATGCGCGATATAAATGGTTGAACCTAGACAGTTTACTGCGTGACCGACGACTACCGAGATGGTGGGACGCTCATCCTGAGCCGTCCGATAACGCCGGAGAAAAAGCCGCCGGCGGGAGACGCGTGTCTCGTCAACTTGCACCCACCGGGACCTGACATCGGGCGGCGCATCCCGCTGATCAACAGTCAGTACATCGTCGGTCGCGATAATGAAGCCGGCTTCGTGGTCAGCCGCAGCTCGGTGTCGCGCCAGCACGCGCGGCTCTATATCGATGACGACGGCGGTTGGTGGGTCGAGGACCTCAACTCGACGAACGGCACGTTCGTGAACGAGTCGCGGGTCCGCGCGCAGCAGCTCGCCGATAGCGATCAGGTGCGGTTCGGCGACGCGATCTACAAGTTTCTTTCGGGCTCCAACATCGAGAGCGCGTACCACGAGGCGATCCACAACATGGCCATCCAAGATGGCATGACGGGGATCCACAACAAGCGCTTCTTCATGGAGTTTCTCGAGCGCGAGCTCGCGGTCGCCAGTCGCTACGGCCATCCGCTCACGCTCGTGATGTTCGACGTCGACCACTTCAAGAAGGTCAACGACACCCACGGCCACCTCGCCGGCGACGCGGTGTTGAAGGACCTCGCCGGGCGGATCCGGCCGCGGATCCGGCGCGAAGATCTGTTCGCGCGCTACGGCGGCGAAGAGTTCGCGTGCGTCCTGCCGTCGACCGCGCTCCCGGGCGGCATCGTGTTCGCCGATCATCTGCGCGGGTTGATCGAAGAGCGGCCGACCGAGTTCGACAATCTCCAGATCAGCGTCACGATCAGCCTCGGCGTCGCCACGCTGCACCGCGAGAGCGGCGTCGATACGGCAGCGCTGATCAAGCGCGCCGACGACAACCTGTACGCTGCCAAACGGGGAGGCCGCAATCGGGTCGTCCCCACGCTCGCCGACCTGATTCCGGGCTAGTCGCCGCACCGCCAACGGCGGGCGCGTGCACGAAGGCGTGCTAAGCATTGCGCCGTGATCGGGCAGAGGACTCTGGAAGACCTCGGCTGGCCGACCTTGGTCGACCACTGGGCGAAACGCTGCGCGACGCGCCGCGGAGAGCTCGCCGTGCGCGGCGAGATCCTCCTCGCGGCGCTCGAGTCGGCGCGGACGCGGATCGTCGAGATCACCGAGGCGCGCGCGTTGACCGCGATCGATCGGCGGCTGCCGCTCGGCGGCATCGTCGACGTCGCGAGTGCGATCGAGCGCGTGAAGAAAGCGGCCGCGCTCGAGGCGCCGGAGCTGGTCGCGGTGGCGTCGACCGGGCGGTCGCTCGCGCGACTGCGCGAGCATCTGCGCGAGCACGCCGCGACCGCACCGCGGCTCGCCGAGCATGGCGGGCGGCTCGCCGACCTCGGCCACGTGTTTCATCCGATCCTCGACGCGTTCGATCCGGACGGCCGGCTCGTCGATCACGCGAGCGACGAGCTCGGGTCGCTGCGCCGTGCGGCGGCGTCGATCAAGGCGCAGCTCGAGAAGCGCATGGACTCGCTGCTCACCGACGATCGGTTCTCGACGTATCTGCAGGACGCGTACTACACGCAGCGCGAGGATCGCTACGTGCTGCCGGTCCGCACCGACGGCAAGGGTTTCGTGCGCGGCATCGTCCACGGCACCTCGCAGAGCGGGCAGACGCTGTTCATCGAGCCCGAGGAGATCGTCGATCTCAACAACCGGATGAAGCTCGCCGAGGCCGACATCCTCGCCGAGGAGCGCCGGATCTTCATCAAATTCTCGGGCTGGATCGCCGAAGAGGCCGAGGGCTTCCTCGCGTCGCTCGCCGCGGCCGAAGTGCTCGACGTGATCGCCGCGGCCGCGATCATGGCCGACGACACCGTGTCGGCCGCGCCGATCCTCGACGAGGCGCCGCGGATCGCACTGTTGCACGCGCGCCACCCGCTGATG
Source organism: Kofleriaceae bacterium (assembly GCA_039935615.1). Classification (GTDB taxonomy): domain Bacteria; phylum Myxococcota_A; class Polyangia; order Haliangiales; family Haliangiaceae; genus JABFXX01. The sequence goes on along the minus strand of JBDTJY010000164.1, from coordinate 21,437 downwards.
CTGCTCGCCGAGCGCCGCTGCGTCGCGAACGACGTCACCGTCGCGGTGGGGCAGACGCTGCTGATCTCCGGCCCGAACGCGGGTGGTAAGACGGTCGCGCTCAAGACCGTCGGGCTCGCGGCGCTGATGGCGCGCGCCGGGCTCCACCTCACGAGCGAGAGCGGCAGCGCGATCGGTTGGTTCCACGACATCGTCACCGACATCGGCGACGCGCAGAACCTCGACAAGGATCTGTCGACGTTCTCCGGCCACGTCGTGAATCTGCGCGACCTGCTCGCGCACGCCGCGCCCGGCATGTTGGTGTTGATCGATGAGATCGCGGTCGGCACCGATCCAGACCAAGGTGCGTCGCTCGCGCAGGCCGTGCTCGAGGCGCTGGCGCACAAGGGCGTGACCGGCCTCGTCACCACCCACTACGATCGCCTGAAGACGCTCGGCGCCGCCAACGATCACCAGTTCGCGAACGCGTCGGTCGGGTTCGATCTCGAGCGGCTCGAGCCGACGTTCAAGCTCCACCTCGGCATGCCGGGCAGCTCCGGTGCGCTCGCGGTCGCGACGCGGATGGGCCTCGCGAAGTCGATCGTCGAGCGCGCGCGCGAGCTCGTCGGCGTCCAGGGCACCAAGGTCGAGGACCTGCTCGCGAACGTCGCCGATCAACAGCGCCGGATCGAGCAGGAGCGCGCCGCGCTGCTCGCCGAGCTCGAAGCGGCCGAGTCCGAGCGCGCGGCGACGAAGATGCAGCGCGAGAAGGCGACCTCGCGCTACGAGCAGCAACTGCGCGCCGCGCACAACGAGGCGTTGACCGCCCTGCGCTCGGCGCGCCGCGAGATCGACGAGGTTCGCGCCGAGCTCCGCCGCAAGCAACAAGCCGAACAGCTCACGACTGACGACACGCGCGCGGCGACGCGCCGGCTCGTCACGCCCGGCGCCGACGTCGCGAGGCTCGAGCCCAAGCGCAAGCTGCCGCCGGGCACGCCCGCGACGGTCGAGTCGCTGGTGATCGGTGCACCGGTGATCGTGCCGCGGCTCGGTCGTTGCGAAGTCGTCGCACCGCCACACGACGGCAAGGTCGAGGTCCGGCTCGGTTCGATGCGCGCGTTCGTGCCGATCGACGAGGTGTTGATGGATTCACATCGCGCGGCGCGTGCCGCCGAGCGCGAGCGTGAACGCGTCGTCGAATCGGACAAGCCCGATGGCAACACGGTCGTGTTGATCGACGGCGTCCCGGCCGGCGGCAAGGCGACCGCGCGCACGATCGAGTCGACGATCGACGTGCGCGGTCAGCGGGTCGACGAAGCGGTCGATGCGGTCGATCGGTTCCTCGACGAGAGCCTGATGGCGAGCCGCGACACCGCGTTCGTCGTGCACGGCCATGGCACCGGCGCGCTGCGCTCGGCGATCCGGACGCACCTCGGTGCACACGCGGGCATCGACAAGTTCCGCGCCGGCGAGCCCAACGAGGGTGGCGACGGTGTGACGGTCGCGTTCCTCAAGGGCTGAGCTCAGTACGAATACCCGAGCTTCAGGAACAGCTCGCGACCCTCGCCCGGAATCCGCGCCACCGTCGTCGTCGTCGGCACCATGTAGCGATCGTAGTCGGCAGGCGCCGGCATGAGATCGCGCGTGCCGATGATGTTGCGCACGCCGGCCGTGACGTCGAACCCGCGCACGTCCGGCAGATAGAGCACGGCATTGAGCCCGTACCACGCCGGTGAATCGGGCGAGGCCGAACCGTCCATCTGCGGGCGCGTCAGCCGATCCGAGATGTACGTGAGCTCGGTCGAGAGATGGCCGAGCCCGAACAACTTCGGGGTCGAGACACCACCGGCGGCGGTGACCGCCGGCGCGTTGACGACGGCGTACGACAGTGCGCCGCCGGTGTCGGAGCTGCCGACCCGCGAGTAGGCGCCGCCGCCGAACGCGTACCAGCCCCCGGAGTTGCGATAGCTCGCTTCGACCTCGACGCCCTCGGTGACGATCCGCCCGACATTCTGGAACGAGATCAGATTCACCTGAGCGGGGGTCGGGTTCGGCACCGGCAACTGCTCGACGATGCCGCGCGCGTCCCAGTAGTACGCGCTGATTCTCGTCGACAAGCCGCCGATCGGTTTGGCCCAACCGACGAGCTCGTAGCTGCGGATCGTCTCGGAGCGCAGCTGATCGGCCGGTGCGAACGTGACGTTGTCGTAGAAGAACGCCTCGTACGCGCTCGGATTGCGGAAGCCTTCGGCGTACAGAAACTTCACGCCGTACTTCTCGGGTTTCGAGATGAACAGCGCGGCGCGCGGCGACAGCTTGGTATCGATCGCGGAGTTGCGATCGTAGCGAGCGCCCGCGGTGTAGCCGAGCCACGGCGTGAGGTTGCCGTCGAGCTCGGTGTAGAGGCCCTCGATGTTGAAGTCCTTCGGCACGTCGACTTCATCGGCGCCCCCGACGGTGTACGACCGGCTCCGCGTGCGGTTGAAGTTCCCCTCGGTCCCGGCGGTGATCCCGAGCAGCTCGGGGATGGCTTCGTAGCGCCCGCGGAGCTCGACACCGACGGTCGTGGCATCGCCGAAGTCCTCGAACGGATCGAGGCCGTACTGCGCGATGTGATCGAAGAACTCGTACATGTTGTAGTACGCGCGGCCCGCGATCGTGAGGTGCTTCGAGAGCTCCTCGGTGTGGCCGCCCTCGACCAGGAGTTGCGAGTTGTACTCGTTGTACGGATTGGACGCTCCGGGGTCACCGTTGTACGGCGCGAACGGCGAGTCGCGCCGAAACCGATAGGCGCGGACCTGCGCGAACGTGCCGTTGTACGTACCGACGACCGAGCCGGCGACGAGGTTCGAGGCGTCGCCTTTGAGGTTGTCACCGACCTCGGGAACCGAGAGCGTCTCGGGAAGCCGCCACATCGTCTGCACGGTGCCGCGGATCTGCTGGCGCACGGTGCCCTGCGAGAACCCGGCAGACGCGATCGCTCCGTTGATCGAGTTGAGCCCGACCCGGCCCCACGCTCTCGGCGTCTCGGTCGCGCCGCGGGTGACGATGTTGATGATGCCGAAGAACGCGTTGGTGCCGTACACCGACGACACCGGACCGCGAATGACCTCGATGCGTGCGATGTCATCGATCGCGACGAGCTCGCCGTAGCCGACGCCGGCGAACGAGCCCCAGCCTTCGTTGACGCTCGCGCCATCGACGAGCACGAGGATCCGCGTGTTGAAATCGCCGAGAATGTTGATGCCGCGAAACCCGATCGTCGCGACGATCCGGGTGTCTTCGAAGTACGCGCCGGCGACGCTCGCGACTGCTTCACCGACGGTGCGATAGCCAAATCGTTTGATCCGATCGGCGGTGATCACGGTGACGGCGGAAGCAACGTTGCCGAGGCTCTGCTCGCGCTTCGCCGCGCCGACCACGACATCCTCTTCGGCGGTGACCGCGGCGAGGATCGCGGCATTGCTGCTCTCGTCGTCGCTCGCGTCGGGCAACGGCGGAAGATCAGCCGGATCGACGACGGGCACGTCGGCATGGACCACGCTCGACCACAAACAGATCGCCGCGAACAGCGTCCCGGCACTTCGCACGGGGCGAGCGTACTACGCGGCGCGGGCTAGCGCTGTCGAGGGAGCTGCGATTGATGGGCGACGGCGGCCCATTCGATTCGCTGCGGTGTGGCGAGGCCGAGCGTGACGATCGCGGTGGAGAGCTGGACCCGCATCGAGCGTTGGTACGCTTGTGCCGCGCGGAGTCGTTCGCGCGTCAGGATGCCGGTCTCGACGAGGTAGTCGCCGAAGCCGTGAAGCTCGGACAGCGCGCGCGGCTGCGGGCGTGGTCGCGGCGCGACGACAAACGGATGGGACACCGGATCGATCGCCGGGACCGAGCCGCGTGCGAGCCGCTCGTGCGTCGGCTGCCGCGTGCCTTTGGGGGACCGACCAACCGCAGCGGGTCGAGACGTGGCTTCGATGATCGCGAGCCAATCGGCGGCGTCGCTATCACCGGGTGAGAGGCGAAGGGCCTCTCGAAAAAAGATCGCGGCGGATTCGTATTCGTCGCGGCGCGCGGCGAGCTCGCCGAGCAAGCGATAGGCCGCGCCGCATTGCGGATCGAGGCGGATGATGTCGCGGAGGTCGGCCTGTGCCTCGAGGTCACGACGCAGTGCGAAGTGTGCACGCGCGCGCAGGATCAGCAGGGGAACGTGCTCGGGCTCGGCCTCGAGTGCGTCGTCGATCAAGGCGACGACGCTGGGGTAGTGACGGGCGTCGAACAGCTCGTTTGCGGTCGCTAATACTCCGCGGTCCACGCTCCCGAGAATGAGCAAGCGCCGCGCCACCGGACTTACATCACTAAGTAGCCGGGACTACATGAATAACGGCGGATCTCGGATGGTGGGGCCGGACCCGGATCGGGGCGCCATCCCCCATGCAGCGGCGTGGCACCACGCGGGGTTGGCCGGCATACTGATCCGGTGAGGCTGCGGATCGCGCTCCTTCTCTCCATCTCGTGCGCGACGGCGCAGGCGGAGATGATGCGCGCGCCGCAAGCGCCGCCGGTCGATCCGGATCGCGGCAACTTCTGGCGCGAGCTCGCCGAGCCGCACAAGGACGAGGTCACGCTGATCGTGTTCAAGGCACGGCAGGCGATGGCGCAAGGCGACGTCACGATGCTCGCCGACTACGATCCGACCGGCGAAGGTCGCCAGAAGCTGTATCGCGAGTTGTTCGGGATGCTGCGCTACGCGCGTCGACTCGCACCCGACAACCTCGAGGTGCTGAAGCTCTATGCGCAGAGCGCCGACGCGATCGGCAAGACGCGCCAGGCGATGGATGCGCTCCACGCGGTGGTCGATCTCGTCGGTGCCGAGAAAGCAGGGCCGGAGGTGACCGGCCGGCTCGGCGAGATCTATCTCCGCCTCGGCCTGCTCGACGAGGCGGTGCGCTATCTGCGCGAGGCGCAGGGGCCGATCCTTGCGGGCCAGCCGATCACGGCGTCCAACCTCGTCCATCTCTCGACCGCGCTCGCGATGCGCGGCCAGACGAGCGATGCGATCGACGTGCTCGCCGAGGCGCTGCCGACCTCGGTGCCGTACTACGCGAACGAATATCAGGTCGTGACGTTCGCGCTCGCGGTCGCGTACGACCGCGATGATCAGCGCAGCCTCGCGGTCGAGCAACTCGATCACCTGCGCTCCGGGCTCCAGGAGACCTGGGGCCAGAGCGTGCACACCGCGCTCGCGGCGCTGCGATTCGCGCCCGCCGAGGACCAGCAGTACTATCAAGCGTTGTTGCTCGAGGCGACCGATAGCTACGGCGACGCCCGTGCGGGCTGGGCGCTCTACGCCGCGGCGAGAGGCGCGTACGCGCAGCGCGCGCTCGATCACATCGCGGCGATCGACACGCGTCCGAAGGCGTCGACGTCGGCGCTGGTCAGTCCCACGATCGCGCCGATGTATCCTCCGTCGATTCGCCGTCACCGGAGGCATCCGTGATCCGCGTGGTCCTCGCCCTCGTGCTGGCCCTCGTGCTGGCCCTCGTACTGGCGACGACGGTCGCGCGCGCCGATGTCTGGCGCCACGCGATCGAGGAGGGCTCGCCCGATACGCAGCAGGACATCTACGACAGCGAGATGAAGAGCGGCGACGAGCTCACGCTCCAGGCGACGTCGAGTGCGGTGTCGCCGGAGAACGTCCGGCAACTCGTGTTTCACGCGGCGCAGTCCTATCGCAACGCCGCGAGCGCGAAACCCGCCGCCGCGGAGCCGTTCTTCAAGATCGGCCGACTGCTCTACTCGTTCTACTTCGAAGCGTGCGACGGCCAGGGCTACCCGTTCCCCGTCTCGCCGCTGTGTCACGACAGCCGGGTGTTCGATGCCAAACACGCGAAAGAGATCATCGAGGCGTGGGACGCGTTCGAGGCCCGCGCGCCGCTCGATCCACGGGTCAGCGTCGAGCGCAGCAGCCCGGCGACGAGCGACTTCAACTTGCTGTTCCACCGCGCGGTGTTGCACACGCGGCTCGCGACGCGGAACGATCTGGTCGCGGCGACGAAGGACTACGAACGGATCATGGCTCGCACCGATCTTCCCGACGACACGGTGCTGTCGAACCTCGCCGAGACCTACATGATGTTGGGTCACCTCGACGAAGCGATCGATACCTACCGCCAGGCGCTGCGCTCGAACCGCAACACCGAGACGATGTACGGCCTCGCGGTCGCGCTCGATCGCGACGATCGCGGCGACCAGGCGCGCGATCTGATCGTCGCGCAGGGCGAGCAAGCTCTCGGCGAGTTCAAGCGGCGCGTGCTGAGTGGCCAGACGTTCTTCGTCCCGGAGGGCGAGCAGTTCTACTACTTCGGGCTCGCGTACGAGTCGTTCGGGATGACCGAGAACGCGATCGACGCCTGGCAGCGGTTCATCGCCTCGGGTGCGCACGCCGAATTCCAACCGCGCGCGAAGGCGCACCTCGATCCGTTGCTCCGCGCGCGCAATCGCAAGTCGCTGCACCTCGAGACGCCGTGGCGCGACTTCATCCACTAGCACTCCTGCTCGTCTGCGGCACCGCGTTCGCGCAGAGCAAGCGCTACCCGGCACCGCCGAAGGACGCCGACAAGGAGCTCGAGGCGCACTCGCAGCTCTGGGAGTCCGCGCTCGATCCGGAGCGCAAGCCATACGACGAGCTCGTGCGCGATGCGAAGCGCGTGCTCGAGGATCGCACGAAGGACTCGGCGACCAACGCGCTGCCGAAGCTCGACGACGCGGTCCAGCGGCTGCCGAAGGACTATCGCGCACGTGCGATCCGCGGTCGCGCGTACATGATCCTCGATCAGTGGGCGAAGTGCTCCGCGGATCTCGAGATCGCGGAGGCCAGCGACCAACCCGACAGCGTCGAGCGCGATGCGATCGAGCTCGAGCTCGGAATCTGCCAAGGCCGTGCGGGGCGGCTCGCCGATGCCGAGCGCACCCTCGTCCACGCGGTGACGCTCGCGCCGCACGGCGAGCAATGGATGCGGCTCGGTGAGGTCCGGATCGCCCTCGGCAAGCTCGACGAAGCCGAGGACGCGCTGACCGCGGCGCTCGAGGCGAACGATGGCATCGGCGCCGAGATCCGCTGGCTGCGCGCGCTCGCCTACGATCGTGCGCGCAAGACGACGCTCGCCGATGCCGAAGCGCAAGAGGCGATCAAGGTCGACTCCGCGTTCAACCTGATCATGTATCCGCCATATCCGTGGCTGCGCGCCGGCGAGCTCGACTACATGATCGGGCTCGCGCGCCGCACGCCGCCGGTCCAGACCGATCGCGATCAGGCGACGCCGGAGATCGCGCTGCTCCACTTCCGTCACTTCCTGAAGGTCGCGCCGGACAGTCCCTGGCGGCGGCGCGCCGAGGAGCACGTCAAGGAGCTCGCTTCGATCGCGTTCCCGACCAACCTCGTGCGTACGCCGCAGAGCACCGCGTTGCTCGAGACCGCGCCGATGACCACGCTCGTGCAGAAGGCGATGCCGAGCCTGCGCGCCTGCGCTGCGAAGCTCCCCGCGACCGCGTTCGCCGTCACGATCGTGAAGACCGGGCCGCGCGACGACGCGCGCGATCACGTGCACTACACCGTGCCGCCCGCGAGTGTGAAGGTCACGACCGAGCGCTCGCTCGACCCGATCTCGAACGCCGCCGGCGACGCCGCGCATCAGTGCATCGCGGCGATCGCCGGGCGAATCGCGCTACCGACGCCGAAACAGCGCGAGACCTACTACCAGATCGCGTTCCTGGTCGTCGCGCCCTGAGCTCGCGCGACGCGGGTTCCGAACTGCCCCGTGCCGTTACCGCACGTCGGTCGTGCTCGAAGCGGCACGGAGGTTCGCAAATCGACGCGTCCGCACGACTCCTGGCGTGGCAGAGGTGCGAAAATTCTCCGGATGTCGGAGCAGGAACGGATGGCCGAGGATGCGCGGCGCGTCCGCAACTGGCGGAGGTGGGGACCTTATCTGGCGGATCGCCAGTGGGGCACCGTGCGCGAGGACTACTCGGAGACCGGGGATTGCTGGACGTACTTGCCGCACGATCATGCGCGCAGTCGCGCCTATCGCTGGGGCGAGGACGGGTTGCTCGGCATCTGCGATCGCGAGTGCCGGCTGTGCTTCTCGATCGGGTTGTGGAACGGCAAGGATCCGATCCTGAAGGAGCGGCTGTTCGGCCTGACCGGGCCCGAGGGCAACCACGGCGAGGACGTCAAGGAGCTGTACTACTTCCTCGACGCGACGCCGACGAGCTCGTACCTGAGGGCGCTCTACAAGTATCCGCACGGCGAGTTCCCGTACACCCAGCTCGTCGAAGAGAACCGGCGGCGCGGCAAGCTCGATCCGGAGTTCGAGCTCGAGGACACGGGCGTGTTCGACGGCGGCTACTGGGACGTGTTCGTCGAGTACGCGAAGGCGGGTTCCGACGACATCTTGATCGAGCTGACGATCGCGAATCGCGGCACGACCGCGCAGACCCTCCACGTGCTGCCGCAGTTGTGGCTGCGCAACACGTGGTCGTGGGGCCGTCACGGCGAGGGCTACGATCGGATGGGCTCGCTCGAGAAGGTCGGCGATCACGCGGTGCGGGTGTCGCAACCCACGCTCGGCCACATGCGCTGCGACTTCGAGGGCTCGCCGGAGCTGTTGTTCGCGGACAACGAGACGAACTTCGCGCGGCTGTTCGGATCGAAGAACGTGTCGGAGTATCCGAAGGATTCGTTTCATCGCCGCGTCGTCGGCGGTGAGGGTGCGGCGGTCAATCCGGCGCACACCGGAACGAAGGCCGCGGCCTGGTACGTGATCGAGGTCGCGGCCGGGCAGGAGCACAAGCTGCGGATGCGGCTGGCCGCCGATGGCACCGCGTCGAAGCAGCCGTTCGGCGACTTCGAAGCGATCGTCGCGGCGCGCCGCGCGGAGTCCGATCAGTATCACCGGACGGTGCGCTCGGCGCCGATGACCGAGGAAGAGCGGCGGGTCGTGCGGCAATCGGACGCCGGGCTCGTGTGGTCGCGAAAGTTCTATCACTACATCGTCGAGCACTGGCAGGAGGGCGATCCGAGCCAGCCGCCGGTCTCTCCGAATCGCAAGCGCGGGCGCAATCGCGGCTGGGAACACCTGTGGGCCCGCGACATCATCTCGATGCCCGACGGCTGGGAGTACCCGTGGTTCGCGGCGTGGGACCTCGCGTTCCATTGTGTCGCGCAGGCGCGCTTCGATCCGTACTTCGCGAAGCATCAACTGTTGCTGCTGATGCGCGAGTGGTACATGCACCCGAACGGGCAACTGCCCGCGTACGAGTTCGCGTTCGGCGACGTCAACCCGCCGGTCCACGCATGGGCGGTGTGGCGGATCTATCAGCTCGCCGGCGAGGCCGGGCACGGCTACGACCGCGAGTTCTTGGAGCGCGCGTTCGACAAGTGCCTGATCAACTTCACGTGGTGGGTCAACCGCGAGGACGCCGGTGGCGACAACCTGTTCACCGGCGGCTTCCTCGGCCTCGACAACATCGGCATCTTCGATCGCAGCCAAGCGTTGCCCGGCGGCGGCGAGTTGATCCAGGCGGACGCGACCGCGTGGATGGCGTTCTACTGCACGACGATGCTCGCGATGGGCCTCGAGCTCGCGAAAGCCGAGACCGCGTATTCGGATCTCGCGCTGAAGTTCTTCGAGCACTTCGTCGCGATCGCGCGCGCGACCAACACGATCGGTGAAGACGGCCTGTGGTCCGACGACGACGGCTTCTACTACGATCAGATCCGCACGCACGGCGGCTCGCAGCGACTACGGATCCGCTCGATGGTCGGCATCGTGCCGCTGTTCGCCGCCGAGTCGCTCGACGACGAAGTGCTGCACAACCTGCCGTCGTTCGCGGACCGGCTGTGGTGGTTCTTCGACAATCGGCCCGAGCTCGCGCGCACGATCTCGGTGCAGCTCGACGTCGATCATCAGAACCGTCTGCTCGCGATTCCGTCCAAGGAGCGGCTCGCGCGCGTGCTGAAGTACGTCCTCGACGAGGCCGAGTTCCTCGCGCCGTATGGCGTGCGCTCGCTGTCGCGCTATCACAAGGACCATCCCTACACGCTGCACCTCCACGGCGCGGACTACGAGGTTCACTACACGCCGGGCGAATCGGACAGCGGCCTATTCGGCGGTAACTCGAACTGGCGCGGCCCGATCTGGATGCCGGTCAACTACCTGTTGATCGAGGCGCTGAAGCGCTACCACCACTTCTACGGCGACTCGTTCCAGATCGAGTGCCCGACCGGCTCTGGCACCATGATGCACCTCGGCCACGTCGCCGACGAGCTCGAGCGCCGACTCGCCTCGCTGTTCCTGTGCGGCGAGGACGGCGTCCGGCCGTGTCACGGGCGCAGCAGGCGTTACGCCACCGATCCGCACTTCAAGGACCTCGTCTTGTTCCACGAGTTCTTTCACGGCGACGACGGCACCGGCCTCGGCGCGAGCCATCAGACCGGATGGACCGCGCTCGCCGGAAACCTCGTCGAGCGAGCTGCGATCACTCGGGCCGACAAGTGACCGAGTGGCTGGAGGCCGATGGCCTGGGCGGGTTCGCGATGGGCACGGCGGATGGCCTTCGCACGCGCCGCTATCACGCGATCCTGCTCGCCGCGCTCCAGCCGCCGGATCATCGGATGGTGCTGGTCGCCGATGTCGAGGTCTACGTCACGACGGGCGCCGGCCGGTTCGCCCTGTCGAGTCATCGCTATCGCGGCGGCGTGGTCCATCCCGACGGGACCCAGCACCTGCATCAGTTCCTCGGCTCGCCGTGGCCACACTGGGAGTACGCGCTCCCCGACGGTACGCGGATCACGTACGAGCTCGTCGTCGAACCGGGTGCACCGCGCACCGGCTTGCGGTGGACGCGCACGGCGGGGAGGGGTGCGATCACGCTCGAGGTCCGGCCGCTGCTCGCGGTCCGTGACTATCACGGGCTGCGCCGCGAATCGCCGCTCGATCTCACGCCGGAGATCGCGGGCAATCACGTGACGTGGCGGCCCGACGGCATCGCGATCCACGCGCACGCGAACGCGACCTACACGCACAGCGCGACGTGGTATCGCAACTTCGAGTACGCGGCGGAGCGCGAGCGAGGCCTCGATCACGAGGAGGATCTCGCGATGCCGGGCGTGCTCGCGTTCGATCTGTCGCGCGCGGCGTGGCTCGGCTTCTCGACCTCGCCGTGGCCCGAGCCACCGCTCGAGCTGTTCGAGCGCGAGGCCGCGCGTCGCAAGCCGCTGGCGCTCCGCGATCGCGCCGCCGATGCGTACGTCGTCTCGCGCGGCGCGGGCACCACGATCATCGCCGGCTATCCGTGGTTTTGCGACTGGGGCCGCGACACGTTCATCTCGCTGCGCGGGTTGTGCCTGGCGCGCGGTTGTCACGACATCGCACGCGACATCTTGCTCGCGTGGGCGTCGCTGGTCTCCGAGGGCATGTTGCCGAATCGCTTTGGCGAACACGACTCGCATCCCGAGTACAACTCCGTCGACGCCGCGCTGTGGTTCGTGATCGCCGTCGAGGCGTTCTCGGCGAAGTCGCGCGTGCCGGCGCTCGACGCCGCGGTCGCTCAGATCATCGCCGGCTACGCCACGGGGACGCGCCATCGCATCGCGCTCCAACCCGACGGCTTGCTCGCGTGCGGCGAGCCCGGCGTGCAACTGACCTGGATGGACGCGAAGATCGGCGACGAGGTCGTCACGCCGCGGATCGGCAAGCCAGTCGAGATCCAGGCGCTGTGGCTCAATGCGCTCGCGATCGCCGCGGCCCGCGATCCGAAATGGCGACCGACGCTCGAGGTCGGTCGGGCCTCGTTCGCGACGCGGTTCTGGAACGCCGAGCGCAACCAGCTCTACGACGTCATCGACTGCGATCACGTCGCGGGCACCGTCGACGCGAGCTGCCGGCCGAACCAACTGTTCGCGATCGGTGGGCTGCCGCTGCAACTCCTCGACGGCGATCACGCGCGCGCGGTCGTCGACACCTGCGAGCGCGAGCTGTGGACACCGGTCGGCCCACGCTCGCTCGCGACGTTCGAGCCGCGCTATCGCGGTCGCTACACCGGCGGTCCCGTCGAGCGCGATCGGACCTATCACAACGGGCCGGTGTGGCCGTGGCTCGCCGGGGCGTTCGTCGAAGCGTGGATCCGCGTGCGCGGCTCGACGACGGAGGTCAAGCGCGAAGCTCGCGAGCGCTTCGTCGCGCCGTTGCGCGCGCACGCGATCGGCGGCCACCTCGCCGAGATCTACGAAGGCGACCGGCCCCATCGCCTGGCCGGCTGCCCGTTCCAGGCGTGGTCGACCGGCGAGCTCGTGCGGCTCGAGCACCTACTTCGGGTCGGGTAGATCGCCGACCGAGCGCGCGAGCGCGACGAGCGCCAGGTAGTAGTCGTAGCGCGCGGTCGCGATACCCAACCGCGCACGCGCGACATCGGTCTCGGCGTCGAGCACGTCGGTCGTGGTCGCGGCCGCGTTGTCGAACTTCACCTTCTCGAGGCGATACGCCTCCTCGGCGGTCTGCTGCTCTTGCTGCGCGACGGCGAGGCTATCGAACTGCGTCTTCGCTTCGAGCCAGTGCCGGCGCACATCGAGCTTGACCTGTTCGCCGGTCGCGTTCGCGGTGATCGTCGCGCGGTTCTGTGCGCGCTCGGCCTCGAGCACGGCGTCGTGCGTCGCCCCCCAATCCCACACGTTCCAGGATGCGGTCAGCCCGATGAACTCCTCGTCCTCGGGAGAGAACGGCTGCACGCCGGTGTTGTGGAGCCACACCGCGACGCCGCGCACGTCCGGGAGGTACTTCTCTCGCGCGGCGACGCGCTGGTTGTTCGCCGAAGCGATCTTCTCCCGCGCCGCGGCGAGCTCGGGGCGCGCGGTCATCGCGCGGTCCTGCGCTTGTTGCAGCGACATCGCGAGTGCGGGCGCCGCCGGGGGCAGGTCGTCGGTGATCTCGATCGGCGAACCGTCGGGCAAGCCGAGTTGCACCGTCAACGCGGCGAGCGAGGTCTGCGCGCTCGTATCGGCGCGCATCGCGGTTTGATCCGCCGCGGCCTTCGCCGACTTGAACCGCAGCACGTCGATGTCGGTGTACGTATCGGCCGCGCGCAGCTTGTTCGCGAGATCGAGCCCGGCCTGGATATCGTCGACCGATTGGTGCGCGACGGTCGCGCCCGCCCGCGCTTCGAGCACGCGGAGGTACGCGTCGGCGGTGTGATACGCGGTGTCGAGCCGCGCGCGATCGAAGGCTTTGCGCGTCGCCTTCGCGTCGTGCTCGGTCGCATCGACGAGCTCGGACAGATACGCGAGGCCGGTCAGCGGTTGGCTGACCGCGACCGTCGTCGCGGTCGTGACATTCTCGTGCAGGGTGAACGATCCGAGGCCGGGGAAGTCGACCGCGTACGCGTCGCGCCAGCGGTTCACACTGGCGTTGACGTTGAGCGCGATCCAGCGATGCGCTTTTTGTCCCGAGACGTGCGCCTCGGCGCCGGCGACGGCTTCTTTGGCGAGTGCGATGTCGGGGTTCTGCCCCAGCGAGAGCTCGATCGCGCCCTGGAACGTGAGTTTTTGTGGGCTCGCCCCAGGTGCATCTGCATGGGCAGACGCGGCGGCGAGTAGGAGCACGGCAGCAAGACGTTTCATAAGGGGGACTTAGTGTTGGAGGTAAACCTTGACCTCGACCGAGAGGCCCGCGTGCAGCTTCGAGACATCCTGGCCCGGGTCGATCGAGATCTTCACGGGGACGCGCTGCACGACCTTGACGAAGTTTCCGGTCGCGTTGTCGGGCGGCATCATCGAGAACCGCGCACCGGTGCCGGCCGAGATGCTGTCGACCTTGCCGGTGATCTTGTGACCGCCGAGCGCGTCGATCTCGATGTCGACCGGATCACCTGCCGCGATCCGCTCCATCTGGGTCTCCTTGAAGTTCGCGACGACGTATTGCTTCTGCGGCACGATCATCACGAGCGTCATCCCGGGCTGCACCATCTGGCCTTCGTGCGCGCCGAGCCTCGAGACGAAGCCACCGATCGGCGCGGTGATCTTGGTGTAGCCGAGCTGGAGCTTCGCGAGATCGAGCGCAGCTTGCGAGCCGGCGACCCTCGCGTGTGCGAGCTTGGCAGCCGCGTTCGCCGATGCGATCTGGCGATCGACCGGCGTCGACTGCACGACCCGACCCTCGGCCTCGGCGACGCGCGCCTGCGCCTGCGCCGACGCGTCCTTCGACGCCGCGAGGTTGGCCTTCGCCGAATCGAGCGACGCCTGTGCCGAATCGCGCGAGGCTTGCGCGGACTCGAGCGCCTGGCCGCTCACCGCCCCGGCATCGTGCAGCTTCTTCGCACGATCGAGATCCTGCTGCGCCTTCATCAAGTCCGACGCCGTTCGCGCGACCGTCGCCTGGGCGGCGCCGATCATCGCCTGAGCCGATCGCACGGAGGCGCCGGTCCCTTGCAGCATCGCCTTGGCCGACGACAACGCGCCGCCGGACGTCGACTTCACGATGTCGACCTGGGCATCGGCGGCATCGGCCTGTGCGCGCGCCGCGTCGAGGTCGGCCTCGGCGGCCGCGACCTTCGCCTTGTAGTCGGCGTCGTCGATCTCGGCGATCAACTGACCGGCCTCGACCTTCTGGTTGTCGACGATCTTCATGTGCAGCACGACGCCTCCGACGCGCGTCGCCACCGGCGTGACGTCGGCTTCGATCTGCGCATCATCGGTCGCGACCTCGTTGCGGGTCACGTAGCCGTGGATGAAGTAGATGGCGACCGCGGTGGCTGCCAGGCCCAGCAACAACAGGTAGGCGCGACGCGCCTTCGTCTTGCGAGGGGTGGGCGCGACCATCGTCGCCTTCGCGGCGTCGCCGTTCGTTCCGTTGGTACGTGCGTCTTCGGTAGTGGTGGCCATGACTTACTCTCCAGGCAATTCGATGTGCACTTTCTGACCGGCGATCCGGGGCACTCGTAGGAAGAACAGGAGCGGGATGACGAACAGGAACAGGATCCCCTGGAACATGAAGACCCGATCGAAGCTCAGCACGGTCGCCTGCTGATACATCGAGATGCCGAGCGTGCGCGCCGCGAGGATCTGCGCGGTCACCGGCTCGACGCCGTGCATGATCGCCATCGCCTTGAGCTCGCCCAACCGGGTGACCACCTCGGGCCGCAGCACGGTGAGGTGGGCCGCGAGTCCCGACCGCGCCTCGACCGCGTAGTTCGTGAACATCGTCGCGAAGATCGTGAGCCCGACCGAGCCGCCGATCTGGCGCATGAACGAGTTGAGTCCCGCGGCGTCCGCCATCAGGTGGCGTTCGATCTTCGAGAGCGCGGCGGTCGTGAGCGGCACGAACAGACACGCGAACGCGACGCCCGTGACGATCAGCGGGAACACCATCTCGCTCGCGCTGGTGTCGAGGCTGATGGTGCTCAGCATCCACGAGCCGATCGCGAACAGCACCACGCCGAACCCGACGATCCACGCGGGTTGGACCTTGTTGTAGATCCGGCCGATGAACGGTGACGCGACCATCATCGCGAGGGTGCGCGGCATCAGCACGATGCCCGACAAGGTCGCGGTGTAGTGCAGCGACTCCTGCGCGAACACCGGTAACAGGAACATCGAGCCCATCAACATCCCGAACATCACGAACGCGATCATGGTCGCGGAGGCGAAGGTCGGGTCCTTGAACAATCGGAGATTGACGACCGGCGACGTCGCGGTGAGCTCGCGAATCACGAAGCCGATGATGCCGACGAAGCACAGGAACGCCGCGATCCGGATCCCCATCGAATCGAACCAATCGTCCTGGGGACCTTCTTCGAACAGGTACTGCAGCGCGCCGACGCCGATCACCATCAGCACGATGCCGGCGATGTCGAGGTTCTTGCGCGCGATCTCGGCGCGTGCGCGGTTCGCGATGCGGACGTCGTCGGGCTCGACGACGTTCTGCATCGTCATCATGATGCCGATGATGCCGACCGGGAGGTTGATGTAGAAGATCCACGGCCACGCGTAGTTGTCGGTGATGTAGCCACCGAGCACCGGACCGACCGCCGGGCCGATCATCACGACCATCGCGAACATCGCCATCGCGATGCCCTGCTCCTCGGGCGGGAACGTCTGGCGCAGGATCGCCTGTTGGGTCGGTTGCAGTGCGCCGCCGCCGAAGCCCTGGAGGATCCGATAGAACACGAGCGCGGGCAGGGTGCGCGCGGTGCCGCACAGCGCGGAGCCGGTGACGAACATCACCATCGAGATCAGATAGACCCGCTTCTGACCGAAGAAGCCGCCGAGGAAGCCGGTGAGCGGCATCACCAGCACCATCGCGATCATGTACGCGGTGGAGATCCACGTGATCTCCTGGATGCTCGCGCCGAGCTCGCCGCGAATGTTCGGCAGCGCGACGTTGACGATCGACGAATCGATCGTCGCCATCAGCGAGCCGAAGGCGATCGACACCGCGACCAGCCACTTGTTGACCGGTGCGCGGCGCAGCGGCGACGCTGCGGTCAGGACGCTCATACCGCCATGCCCTGCAGGAACGTCGTCACGAGGGAATCGACCAGGTTCTCGATCGGCTGATCGCGCTCGAGCTGGAACTGCATCATCATCTTGAACGCCCCGAACATCATCCGCGCGTACTCTTCGGACTTCGCGCCGTAGACCGGTTGCAGGATCCGGATCAGGCTGTTGAGAAAGGTCTCGAGCACGATCGACTTGTTGCCCGTGACGCGACCCTTGATCTGTGTGCCGCTCTGATCCGCGGACATCGCGACGCGACAGAACCGGCGGAAGCCATCGAACGCGCGTGCGGTATGTAAGATGTACGCGCGCAGCCGCTGCTCGAACGGGCCGTCTTCACCTGCCATGGCGGCGGCCGCGACCAAGCGCGGGATCATCTCGTCGCGGCGCCACTTGAACAGCGCCGACAACAGCGACTCGCGATCCGGGAAGTAGTTGTAGAGCGTGCCGACCGCGACCTGGGCGCGCTCGGCGATCGCGGCGATCGACGTCTGTTCGATCCCACGTTCGGAGGCGACATGTTCGGCGGCCTCCAGCAACGCCGTCGATGCAGCTTCGCGCGCGCGCTGCTTCATCGTCGGATTCGCTGTCCGGTCGTCTGAACGTCCACTCACCGAAGTGAATCTACGCTCAGTTTTTTGGTGAAACAACTCGATCGCGTGCCGAGTCGAGGTAGGCGTAGCTCATCCAACGCGTGCGATGTAACCGTCCATTCGAGCCGGATCGCGGACCGGAACCGGCGTCGGACGCCCTGCCAGCCGAGTCCAGATTATCCAAAGGTCCCGAGCACGTGGAGAGATCTCGAGATCTTGAATCGAGGTCCGTTCGATCACCGCGCAGGCGTGGGCCCAGCCGGTCGTGATCTCGACGGCGAGCCGGTCCTCGAACACAGAATCTCGCTTCAGCTCGCTGAACATCGCTCCAGATGTTCGCGTGCGGTCGGCCGGCAAGATCACCGCGGCCGCTTCGACCAGGCGATCGACGTCGAGCGCGGCGGCGTGCAACCGCAGCCGCAGGTCGCGGACGAGCGCGTGCGCGAGGACCACCGGTGCGTGGGCGAGCGCGGCATCGACCGCGTCCTCGTCGAAGCGCGGTGGTGACGTCGTCGTCGTCGTCGAGATCGCGGCGCGGAGGAGGCTGGCTTCGGACGTCCCGAACCACGTCGCGGTCGCGCGCACGAGCTGGCCGGCGACGGTGCCGAACGCGTAGCCGCCGAGCGTCTCGACGAGCAGCGCCGAGATCCGGCGCGCGCGAGCAGCCTCGACCGTCGCGGGCTCGCGCAGCGTGGCGGCGGCCGCGTCGACATTGCGTTCGAACATCCTCGCGATCGCATCCGTGAAGTCGGTCATGCGGCTCGTATCGGTCGCTCGACCGACGGGTTGCGTCGTCTCGACACGCTCGGACATTCCCAGGGTTATCCGCGCTCTCCGGCCCTCCGGAGCGACCGAGGTTTGATAGGGTTCCGCGCATGGACCTGCGCCGGATCTCGATCGCCCTGTTGTTGGCCGCGTGCTCGGGAACGCCGAAGCCGCCCGAGACCGCCTCTACTCCACCACCGCCGGGCCCGGTCGCCGCACCGGCGCCGGCACCAGCGCCGGTCGTTCCGGAAGGCCCGCCCGTGCAGAAGGTCTCGCTCGGTGAGGTCGGCCTCGAGGCCGCGTCGCTCGATCGCACGGCCGATCCGTGCGTCGACTTCTTCCAGTACGCCTGCGGCGGTTGGTTGAAGGCGACCGAGATCCCCGCCGAGAAAGCGCGCTGGGGACGGTTCAACGAGATCGACGAGCACAACAAGGTCGTGATCAAGCAGTTGCTCGATGACGATGCGAAGGCGACCTCCGCGGACCCGAGCTCGAAGAAGCTCGGCGATTTCTACAGCTCGTGTATGGACGAGGCCACGATCGAGAAGGCCGGCACCAAAGGGATCCAGCCGCTGCTCGCCAAGGCGATGAAGGTCAAGGACAACGCGTCGTGGTTCGCCGCGCTCGGCGAGCTCCACAAGGCCGGCATCAACGTGATGTGGGGCACCGGCTCCGAAGCCGACTTCAAGGACTCGAACGCGGGCGTCACCGGCATGGATAGCGGTGGCCTCGGTCTCCCCGATCGCGACTACTACGTCGAGGACAAGTTCAAAGCGAAGCTCGACGCGTACACCGCACACGTCGGCCGCATGCTCGCGCTCGTCAAGGTCCCGGCCGATGCCGCGGCGGATGTCGTCGCGATCGAGACCGAGCTCGCCCGCGTGACGAAGACCTCGACGGAGGCGCGCGACGTGCCGGCGAGCTACAACCCGACCGACCTCAAGGCGCTCGGCAAGCAGGTCAAGTCGGTCGATTGGCCGGCGTACTTCAAGAAGCTCGACTTCAAGCCGAGCGCGAAGATCATCATCGGCACGCCGAAGTTCTTCGACGCGATCGATGGCCTACGCGCGAAGTTCAAGCCCGCGCAGTGGGCTCACTACTTCACGTATCACGTGCTCGAAGAGTCGGCGATCACGCTGCCGAAGGCGTTCGACGACGAAGCGTTCGAGCTGCGCAAGGTGCTGACCGGCGTCGAGAAGAAGGAGGATCGCTACAAGCGCTGCATCGACGCGACCACCGGCGCGCTCGGAGAGCTGCTCGGCAAGCAGTACGCCGACAAGTACTTCCCGCCGACCGCGAAGCAGACTGCGATCACGAACTTCGACGCGATCATCGCGTCGCTCCACGACGACCTCGCGACGCTCGACTGGATGTCGGAGGCGACGCGCCAGCTCGCGGTCGGCAAGCTCGCGAAGGTCGTCAAGATGATCGGCTATCCCGACAAGTGGCGCAGCTACGACTTCCCGATCAAGCGCGACGACTTCGCCGGCAATGCGGTGCGCGCGAACACGTACGAGAACCATCGCCAGAATGCGAAGTCCGGCAAGCCGTGGGATCGCAGCGAGTGGGGCATGAACTCGTTCACGGTCAACGCGTACTACAACCCGACGGGCAACCTCACCGCGCTACCCGCTGGCATCTTGCAGAGCCCGTTCTTCGGCGCCGAGCGTGGCATCGCCGCGAACATGGGTGGCATCGGCTTCGTGATGGGCCACGAGCTCACGCACGGCTTCGACGATCAAGGTGCGCAGTTCGACGCCGAGGGCAACCTCAAGAACTGGTGGCAGGACACCGACAAGAAGTCGTTCGACGCGAAGGGCACCTGCGTCGCCGATCAGTACTCCTCGTTCGAAGCGCTGCCGAAGCAGTTCGTCAATGGCCGGCTCACGCTCGGCGAGAACATCGCCGACCTCGGCGGGATCAAGATGGCGTTCCACGCGTATCGCGCGCTGCGCAAAGGCGCCGACAAGCAGTTCGTCGCCGACGGCTTCACCGAGGATCAGCAGTTCTTCCTCGCGGCCGGCCAGATCTGGTGCAGCAAGGATCGCCCGGCCGAGACCCAGCGCCGGCTGACCGTCGATCCGCACTCGCCGCCGAAGTTCCGCGTGTTCGGTGCGCTCCGCAACCTGCCCGAGTTCGCGAAGGCGTTCTCGTGTCCCGCCGGAACGCCGATGCATCCCGCGAAAGCATGTAGCGTCTGGTAGACGGTGCGACCTCCCCGCGACAGTAGTGAGCCGGGACAAGTTGTGCATTCGATCAGTCGATAGAGCAACCGGGCATCTCGATCGTTGTCGTCGTGTTATCGATGACCATGACTCGAATGCGCACTCTGCTCTCGATCTCGCTGATCGCTGGGTGTGGTGGTGCGGGTACGGCGACGACGCCGACCGCGCCATCCTCGCCGAGCACTCCACCTGTCGCGACGGCGACGAACGCGCCGCCAGCCGCGCCTGCGATGGCGATGGCGAAGGCGACGAAGGTCCGCATGGTCGAGGGCATCACCGAGTACCACCTCGACAACGGACTCCAGGTCCTCCTGTTCCCCGACGACTCGCAGTCGACGGTGACGGTCAACGTCACGTACATGGTCGGCTCGCGGCTCGAGGGCTACGGCGAGACCGGGATGGCGCACCTCCTCGAGCACATGATGTTCAAGGGCTCGCCGCGCCATCGCAACGTGCTGAAGCTCGTCGAGGAGAAGGGCGGCCAGCTCAACGGCTCGACCGAGTTCGATCGCACGAACTACTACGAGACGCTGCCCGCGACGCAGGCGAACCTCGACTGGGCGCTCGACCTCGAGGCGGATCGCATGGTCAACGCCGAGGTCTCGGCCGACGATCTCAAGACCGAGTTCTCGGTCGTCCGCAACGAGTTCGAGAAGCGCGAGAACAGCCCGCCGAACGTGTTGCACGAGCGTGTGTGGTCGACCGCGTATCTCTGGCACAACTACGGCAAGTCGACGATCGGCTCGCGCGCGGACATCGAGAAGGTGCCGGCGCCGACGCTGCGCAAGTTCTACGAGAAGTACTACCAGCCCGACAATGCGACCCTGATCGTTTCGGGCAAGTTCGACGACAAGGCCGCTGTCGCATCGATCGAGAAGACGTTTGGCATGGTGGCGAAGCCGACGCGCGTGCTCGTGGGCGCGTACACCGTCGAGCCCGTGCAAGACGGCGAGCGCGAAGTCACGCTGCGCCGCAAGGGCGATGTCTCCGTCGTCGAGACCGCGTATCACGTCGTGTCGGGCACCTCGCCGGATGCGCCTGTCGTCGATGCAGTGAACGATATCCTGACGCGCGATCCATCGGGGCGGCTCTACAAGAAGCTGGTCGCGACGAAGCTCGCGGCGAGTGTGAGCGGCGGAACGCAGGGCTTGCACGATCCGGGGATCGCCGAGTTCGTGGTCCAGGTTCGCGATCCGAAGAACGTCGACAAGGTGACGCAGCTCCTCGAGAGCGAGGTCGAGAGTTTCGGCGCGTCGAAGATCGACCCCGCGGACCTCGAGCGTTGGCGGGTGTCGACGTTGAAGGAGATCGAGCTCCAGATGACCGATA
>JBDTJY010000163.1:0-76646 GCA_039935615.1 Kofleriaceae bacterium | reverse complement strand
GGCGGGGGCGCCGTGGCCGGGCACGCCGCTGTATCGCGTGCCGGTGTTCGGCCTGCTCGCGGTCGGCATCGCGTCGTGTGCGCTCGGCATCGCTCGCGCGGCCGTCGATCATGCGGGTGCGCGCTTGAAGAGCGAGAACAAGGCGCCATCGCCGCAGCTCGCGAGTTACGCGAGCCTGTACGCCCAGCTCGGCGCGGCGCGCGCATATCTGATCGCGACCGCGACCAGCGTGTTCGAGGCGGCGAAGCGCGATCAGGTCGATGCCACCGCGCGCGGCGAGCTCCGGCTCGCGGCCTCGCACGTCACCGAGCAATGCGTCGAGGTCGCGCGTGGGTGCTTTCACATCAACGGCACCGCCGCGGTGCGCGCGAATCATCCGCTGCAGTTGGCGCTGCGCGACCTCGAGGTCGTGATGACACACAAGATGGTCGTCGATCGCGTACTGCCGGCGACCGCGCGCGCGTTGCTCGGCATCGGCACGCCACCACCTGATTTGTGACTTGCGCTCGACCGAGAAGGCGGTCGGCCACAAGATGGCGACCGTGATCGACGGCGAGATCACGAGCGCGCCCGTGATCAACGGGAAGATCAGCGGCGGCAAGGCGGTGATGTCGTTGTCCGACCCTGCCGAGGCCGCTGCACTCGCGAAGAAGCTCGGCTGTTAGCTACTCGTGGAGCAGCAGCTCGACCGCCGCGTAGTCCTGCTCGCGCACGCTGCCGGCGCGCGCACAGCGGACGTGCCCGGTCGGGCTGACGAACACGTGGATCGGGATCGTCGGCGACGCGTCGAGGCCGAGCTGCTTGAACCAATCGCCCTGCGACTTGCCGTCCGCGAGCCGCGCGGTGGTCGCCATCTCGGGGTGGAGCTTCGCGAACGCGGCGACATCGGCGTCGTTGTCGTCGAGCGAGACGAACTGGAGGTTGACCTCCGTACCCTTCAACCGCAGCTTGTCGCGCCACTTCGCGATCCGCGGCATCTCTTCGATACACGGCTTGCACCACGTCGCCCAGATGTTGAGCCACGTCCACACGCCCGGCTTCGCCGTGACCTTGACCTCACCGACCGGCGGGATCTGGAGCAGCGGCCCCGAATCGTCGGTCTTGTGAAAATCGCAGAACGCGTCGGTCGTCGGCTTCTGGCCGGCCGCGACCTTCGCTCCTTCGGCGCGCGACGGCAGCTCCGGCGCATCGGATTTGCCACACGCGACGAGCATCACGATGATCAGAGCTGGCAGTCGATCCATGCGACGAACGCGCTCCGGTTGATTTCTTCCGACGTGCATTCGGCTCCTCGCGCTGAGCGCTTCCAGTTGCAGAACTCGGTCTCGAGCTGGGCGAACTCCTCGCCGAGCCACAGCATGCCGACCTCCTTGTCGAGATCGGGATCTTTGAACTGGGTGCGCAGGTGCGTCATCACGGCCTCGGCGCGGGCCTTCGAGAGGTCGCGGTTATGCTCGACCGAGCCCTCCGGCGACGACCGCGACACGACGAAGAACCAGCTCGCACCGCGCTGATCGGCGAACACCTGATCGACGAGCGCGAGGTCCGCGGGATCGAGCTCGGACTTGTCCTTGTCGAACTCGACGATGCCGCCGCGATCTTTCATCGGCTTGAACAGCGAGTTGAAATCGGTGCCGCTCATCGTCGCGACGTTCTTCGCCTGCACTGGTTGGCAACCGCGCGCCGCGCCACCGCCGACCAGCCCGCAGCTCATCAACACGCGGCGCAGGACCTTCTTGAGCTCCGGACTGCAGTAGCCGACATCGGCCGCCGCGGCGACCGGCGTGCCCTCGGCGGGGACCGCGGCGGCTTCGGCGAGCCGCGTCTTCGCGGAGCCGATCCACACGCCGGTCACGGTCGCCGGGATCGCGAGCAACACGGCAACGATCGCGATGCGTGCGGCGATCATGGCGCACCTCCCGAGCCTTGATCGGGTGTGGTCACCGGCTTGTCGGCGGGAGGCTCCGGTGGCGCCGCTGGTTTGTCGGCCGGCGGCGGCGCTGGGTTGTCAGCCGGCGTGTCGATTGGTGGTGCGGGCGGCGGTGCCGGTTTGTCGGTTGCCGGTTTGTCGGCCGGTGTGGGAGTTGCCGGTTTCGGCGGCGGCACCGGATGCGCGGCGGCCGGCGGAGGCGCTGCCGTCGGTGGCGGTGCGAGCGTGCCCTTCGCATGGCGATCCAACATGATCGTCAGCGCGAACTCGAGGCCGAGATCGACGTCCTCGTCGCACAGCTTCGTGTTGTCGACGAACAACTGCGGCGTCAGCACGTGGATGTTGTTCGCGACCGACCAGCGCAGCGACTTGTTGAGCTTGGACTTCGCCTCCGGCGAGCCCACGCACGCGGCGAGCTCCGGGAACTTCTGCTTCACGTAGCGCGCGGCCGCACCCGGATCCTTCGCGGTCTCGGCGCGGATCTGATCCTGGACCTCGAACGCCCACTTGATCACCTCGGGTGCCTTCGCACCGGCGCACAGCACGGCTTCACTCACCGTGCACGCACCGGGATGCGTGGTCTCGGTGATCATCCAGTTGCAGGTGTTATCGAGCGGGAACATCACCGCGCGACGATCGAGCTGGTCGTTCATCCCGCTCGCCTCGAGCCGCTGCTCGAAGGCTTTGCACGCCGGGCACAACGGATCGAGGATCTCGAGCGCCGGCACGCCGCGGCCCACGCGATGGACATCGACCATCACGCCGTAGGTATCGTCGGGCTTCGGGAGCGCGTCGCACGTGCCGATGAACTTCGAGTTATCCGGCGCCATCGCGAGGTACAGCATCACCGGCACGGC
The DNA here is from genome assembly GCA_039935615.1 of Kofleriaceae bacterium. Classification (GTDB taxonomy): domain Bacteria; phylum Myxococcota_A; class Polyangia; order Haliangiales; family Haliangiaceae; genus JABFXX01. The sequence continues at coordinate 73,859 of JBDTJY010000163.1, read as the reverse complement.
GACGAACACGAAGCCGAGGCCGAGCATCGCCGCGAGAAACCCGGTGCTCGCCGGTTCGGTCGCGACGCCGACCTCGAGTCGATGTCCGCCGCTGCGCGACATCCCCAAGGTCGAAGCGGCGCGCGCCTTCTTCCACGTCATGATCGCGCCGGTGAACACCAGCGCGCTCGACACGTAGATGCAGACGCACAGCTTGCACGTGGTGCCGAGCTTGGTCAGCGAGATCATCAGCATCACGAGCGACGTCAGCAGCGGCAGCGCGGTCGCGGCGACGAGGAACAGCGTCGCCTTGACGTCATCCTTGCGGCGCGTGACGAGCAGATCGGCCGCGTAGAACGCGATGAACGCGAACACCGACATCGCGGCGAGCGAGATCGGAATTCCACCCCACACGTGCGATCGAAAGATCGACGAGTACGGGCTCATCATCGCGACCTGGCAACCCGAGGTCGGATCGCTGTGGGTCACGCCCGGGATGAACGAGCAGTGGAGGCTGTGGACTTGACGATCGAGGTGCTGGACGAAGTCGTAGGTCGAGACACCGGCGAACAACAACCCGAGGCCGGCGCCCACCAACACCACGAGCAGCCATGTGGGTGGTTTCATGGGCCGCATCGTCCCACGGCCACACCCCCGGCGCTATCTACTGCATCGGGCCAAGCTCGTCGAACTGAATGCTGATCGGATCCGCGGCCGAGAACCCGACGAACGAGGTCGTCGCGGCGAGCGTCGTTTTCGCGCCGGCGGCGGTGTTGATCGCGACGTTGTAGAACGTGTCGTTGGCGTCGGGGAAACCGTCGGCCATGTCCGAGCCCATCGCGGGCCACGACTTGAAGATCGGGTGGGTCAGGTGCAGCCCCGACGGGCCGGCGGTCGCGACGAGCTGCTGGACGTAGAGGTCGTTGCCGAGCTGGGTCGCGTAGAACGTGATCGTGCTGCCGGTCGAGCCGACGCTGAGATCGATCGAGGTCGGCAGCGAGCACGTCGCATCGAGTGGCGCACCCGTGCACGGTGCGACGGGGACCTTGTCGGTGTCGATGAACATGCTGGTGCCGCGCGCGTCGTGCTCGAACGTGATCCACGCGAGGATCCCCGAGATCTGATCGGCGGCGAGCGCCGGACCTTCGTGCATGCCCTTCAACAACACCGGACTGGTTTTCGGTGACGTGAGGCTGACGACCGAGGGAATGATCGCGACCATCGTCTCGCGGATGTCGAGATCCGTCGCGCCCACGAGATAGCCCGGAGCATCGGGCCGCTGACCCGCGTGACACGTATCGCAGGTGCCGGATTTCAGCGCGGGCAACGCCTGCTTGATCCACGCCTGGCGAGCGAGTTGTTCGGATGGACTCAGCCCTTCGACCGCGGCGCCCTGGTCGATCTCTCCGTCGCAAGCTGCAACCGCGAGCAGGATGCATACGCTCAGACGAACCACGCGATCAGTGTACACAGATCACGACATGGGGTGCGCCAAAAAGAAGCTCATAACTTCCTCGCCCCACACGAACGAGTTGGGCAGTTTGCACGGAATCGCATACTGCACCGCGTACGGATCCGACGTGCTGCCTGCGATGCAGTGACCCTGCGCACTGCCGAACGGACCGTCGGGCACCGTTGCATAACCGTGATCGAACGTCTCGATGACGGTCGTCGAGTCGGTGCCAGACCAACGGTCGTGGTGATAGGTAGTGTCAGAGCTGATCGTCGAGTGATTCGCGAGGCCATAGCTCGCGATCGCAGCGTCGCGAATCTGGACGAGCGACGGATAGCCAACGGCTTGGTCCAATTGTCCCATCAAGAACAGGATCGGCAGCTTCCGCGAGGGCACGCGGTTGTTCGAGAAGCACGTGACCTCGCCGAAGTCGGTGCCATCACCACCACCGGGCGCCGCGGACGCGAACAGCTCCGCGTGATCGCAGAGCAGGCGCCACGTCACGAACGAGCCGCGCGAAAATCCGGTGACGTGGATCTTGTTCGGATCGACGCGGAACACGTCGCGAACTTGCGTCGTGATCGCGATCAGCGTCGCGTCGTTCGACGAGTGCCACGTCGAACCCGGACCACCGGGCCACGGCGGTCCCGACGGTGCGACGACGATGTAGCCGTGTTGCTCGCCGAGCGCCCGCAGGTTCGTGTGGCCGTCCATCAACAGACCGTTGCCGGTGTCGCCGTGGAGCTCGAGGATCAGGCCGCAGCCCGGCGCTTCGCACGCGGCGGGAATTCGCACGTCGGTCTGCAGGCCTCCGCACGTGAACGTGTGATCGCCGGGCGACACGTCGGTGATGCAGCCCGCCGCGGCCGGTGGCGTGGCGTCGACGAGCGTCGCGTCACGAGCGTTCGCCGCGTCGCTCGCGGTCTGCGGATCGCCGCCACACGCTGCGAGGACCACGAGCGCGTATCGCATCCCTCATGCTACCGCGGAACGAGCTGGCCCAACTGCCAAGCTTGCATGTGCAAGCGACGGTGAGCCTCGCGCTGCTGGCGCCGCATCGTCGAGCCGGTGATCACCGCACCCGTGATCAGCGCGGCGACGTACACGGTGCCGACGATCAACGTCGGCGTCGTGCTCCCGCCGAACGCCGCGGTCTCGAACGACAGCCCCTTCGGTCCCACCACCATCGTCTGCGACAGCACGCCGAGCTCCTCGAGCACGAGCGGCACGAGCACGCCGAGCGTCATCGAGATGCCGATGCCCCACGTCGACCCGAGCCACGAGGTCTGCGGCGTCAGCACCATCGCGATCGCGATCGAGGCCGCGATGCCGGGCGCGATCAAGAGCGGCGAGAACATCCGCGCGATCACGAACACGAGCAGCATGTTCGCGACGATCACGAGCTCGGGACGCGGATTCTTCGCCCGGCGCACGAGGTAACCGAGCACGCCATCGGCGGCGAGCATGATCGCGAGCAGGATCAACAGCGTCTTGCCACCCGACGAGATCCACCACAGTAGCGGCAGGAACGCGAGCGCCGCGATCACGACCCACAGGCCGGCCGACAGGACCACGCGCGCGCTGCGCTCGTCGTCGAGCGCGATCTGCTGGACGACCTCGGGCGGGGTCTCGCGCGGCGGCTCGAGCATCAACCGGCCGACGAGCTCGGCAGGTCCCTCGAGCGCCGGATCGAGCGCGAGCGCCGACGCGGCCTCGCGCATCGCGACCCGGCGTTGCTCTTGGGTGTCGCCGGCGGCGAACGCCGCGCGGCCGCGCTCGAGATGATCGCGCGCGAGTTGCCGGCGCAGCGCGACGTCGCGATCGCCATCGAGGTAGCGCTGGATCGATTCGCCGAGCTCGCGCGCGGTCGCGATCCGCTGATCGCGATCCTTGTGGGTGGCCGCGACGCACAGCGCGTCGAGCTCGGGCGGCACGTCGTGACCGCGCTGCGACGGCCGGGCGTCGATCCCCGTCACGGCACTCTCGAGCCCGTGAAAGCCGCGCGGGTGCAGCGGCTCGCCGGCGAGCACCTCGTACAACAGGCAGCCGAGCGTGTAGATGTCGGCGCGGCCGTCGATGTCGCCGAGCCCGCGGACCTGCTCGGGCGCCATGTAGCCGGGCGTGCCGATCGCGGTGCCCGCCTTCGTCGCGTGCTCGCCGCTGCCGCTGTCGACGTCGGTGAAGTCGTCTTGCTCGCCGACCACCTTCGCGACGCCCCAATCGAGGATGTAGACCTCGCCGAAGTCGCCGAGCATGATGTTGTCGGGTTTGAGATCGCGATGGACGATGCCGCGCACGTGCGCGAGCTCGACCGCGAGGCAGACGTCGACGAGCGCGCGCAGCATGCGCTGCTGGGTCGGCTCGTCGCGATACGACACGATCGCCGCGAGCGAGGTGCCCGCGAGCTTCTTCATCACGAAGAACGGCAGGTTGTCGCTGTCGCGCCCGATCTCGTGGACCGGCACGATCGCCGGATGCTCGAGCCGGCCCTGGACCGAGGCCTCGCGCAGGAACCGCGCGATCGCGCGATCGCTCGGATTCGCGGCGCGCATCCGCTTGATCGCGACATCGCGGCCGACCTGTTCGTCGCGCGCGGCCATCACCTCGCCCATCCCACCCTTGCCGATCCGGCGACCGAGCCGATAGCGCCCCTTGACGAGTTGATCGGTCGGCGGCTCGCGATCCTGTTGCGGCTGTTCTGGTTCGCCGGTGATCGCGACCTTGATGGTGGGCGATTCGGGTTCTCCGGAGGACATACCTCCCAGCTTACGTCACGGCGTGCAGGTCACGCCGGGATCCGCGTCGGCACCGCCGATGAAGTGGCGCAGGCCGAGCTTGTCGTCGTAGCTGACCGCGATGCTGCACACCGTCCCGGGTGCGAACGGCGTGTCGGTCCAGGCAATATTCCCCGACGGGGTCGGCGGAATCTGCACACCGGACTGGTTGTTCCAGCTCGGCTGGACGTGGAAGCCGATGAAGCCACCGGCGCTGCCGATCACGAGCGAGATTTCTTCGGCGGTCGCGGGCACCCACGCGCCGGCCGCGCGCTTCATCCAGATGTAGTCGATGCTCGCGACCATGCCGGCGGTCGTGTTGAGCCGCGAGAAGATCGACAGCGTGCCGTCCGCGGTGAGCGAGGCCTTGGTGCGGGTGACGACGTTCGTGAACGTCAGCGTCGTGCCGCTGGCGCCGAGCGTGTAGGCGAGCGTCGCCGGCGAGCCGGCCGAGCCCGGGAGCTCGAGGTCGCTGCCTTCGAGCTGGTAGTCGGCACCCCAGCTCGACATCGGGCCGGCCACCGCACCGCCGACCGCGCTGAACGAGGTGTTCGCGCCGGGCGTCGTGCCGTCGGCGAGCGTCACCGTGTACGCGGCGCCGTTCTCGAGCCGTTGCGGTTGCTGCGAGCTATTGATGTACGGCGTCGCGTCGATCGCGGTCGGATACGTCGCGTACGCGGACGTCAGGTTGAACACCGGCGTCGCGACATCGTCTCCGCTATCGGGGAAGAATCGATCGGTCATATCGGCGACCGTGAAGTTCGCGCCGGCCGCGGAGCCGCGGCGCATGTTCGAGCGCACGTGGAAGTCGATGCCGAACTGATGATCCTCGACGAGATCGATCATGCCGTCGCCGTCGATGTCGGGGTTCGCGTAGCGCAGCGACAGATCGTCGACGGAGCCGAGATATTCGGCGGCCGACGCATCGAGCCCGAGCGCCGCGATCATGTCGGCGTACGGCGTCGACGCGGTCGCGGTCTGGGTCGTCGGATCGATCGCGACCATCCCCATGTCGAGGTGGCCGTCGAGCTGCGGCGACACGGTATCGAGCGTGCCCGCGCGGAACATCGCGACCGCCATGTCGGCACCGACCGCGGTCGAGTCGACGAACACGAACACGTACGGCTGCCCCGGCGTGACGTCGAGCGTGAAGCTGCCATCGGCGCCGACCGCCGCGATCGTGCGCATCGGCGACGCACTCACGGGTTGCACCGCCATCACGTGCGTGATCGTGCGCGGTCCGGCCGAGGGTGACGCCGTTCGAGCCGAGACCATCGACCCGACCTGACCGGAGATCGTGTAGCCCCCGTTCTCCGAAACCGAACAACCTGCCGCCAACAACAGAGGTAGCCAGAGCTTCATGTACGGTCGACTCGACCACTGTGGCGTTTCGTCGAGTCAGCGCCGACGCACGAAAAGTACGACACCTGGAACCAGGACGAGCCAGATCAACGCCAGGCCGGCGAGCGCCAGGAGCTTGTCGAACGTCTTGTTGCCGGTGAGCTGGAGGTAGTGGATGCGATACAGCCAGTCGATCCGATCGGTGTCGGGGCCGCGCTGCGACAGCCGGCCGTCGTTGCGGCCGACCTCGACGACGGGGCCATCGGCGAGCTCGAGCACGACCGTCGTTGCGGTCGAGGTCACGCGGGTCGCGGCGCCATACGCCGACGCGTGGTGCGAGCGCGAGATCGCATCGACCGCGAGCGCTTTCGCGGCATCGATCGGCAGCGGTGAGCGTTTGGTGCCGGTGTCGGCATCGTAGAGCTCGTCGCCTGCCGGCGTGGTGACGCGGGCGAGTGGACCGATCGCGGTCGCGAACACCTCGACGTGGGTCGCGCCGTCGGGGAGCACCAGCTTGTCGAGGTGGACCTGCGCCGGACGCTCGGGGTCGAGCAGGTCGTACGCCCGCGACCAGCCGGGCTTGAGATGAAACAACAGGCCGGTGACCGACCAGAGGACGAGCGGGATCACGAGCACGATGGCGAGCCAGCGGTGAACGCGTCTCCACACGGGGCGGACGATACGCTGAGCGATCGCGAGGGGTTAGCGCCCCGGCATTTTTGTTTGTCACCAGATCCGCACGAGGCGCGTTGGTCGACTGAAAGGCCCCACCCACATGTTCCTCCAGCTACCTTCGACCTCTCGCGTGCCCGCTCTGTTTCCTACGACTCCCGAGGGTGCCAGCGCCGGTGCCGAGCTCGTCACGAGCGATGGCCGCGTGCTCGCGCTGACCGCGGCGCGCCTGGTCGGCGACGCCGGAGGTGGCATCGCGCGCCTCGTGCTCGAACAAACGTTCGCGAACCACGACAGCGAGATCTTGAAGGTCACGTATCGCATGCCGCTGCCGGCCGACGGCGCGGTCAGCGGCTACGAGTTCGTGATCGGCGAGCGCACCGTGAAGGGCGTCGTCGACAAGAAGCGTGCGGCGCGCGAGCGGTTCGAGCGCGCGATCGCGTCGGGCCACACCGCGGCGCTGCTCGAGCAGGAGCGCGCGGAGATCTTCACGCAGCAGATCGGGAACATCCCGGCGGGCGAACGCGTGGTCGCGCGGATCACGATCGATCAGCGGCTCGCGTGGTTGCCCGAGGGCGAGTGGGAGCTGCGGTTTCCGACCGTGATCGGACCGCGCTACATCGGCACCCCCGATTCGATCGACGACGCGAAGGCGACGCACGTCAAGGTGACGGCGCAGCCGCTGACCGTGACGTTTCAGATCGGCTTGACGATCAGCGATGCGATCACCGCGGGCGCGAAGCCGACGTCGCCGACGCACGCGCTGACGCACCAGGGCACGCAGATCACGCTCGCGACCGGAGCCCGCCTGGATCGCGACATCGTCGTGCGCTGGCCGGTCGCCGCCGCCGCGCCGGGACTCGCGCTGAACGTCGCGCGGCGCCAGGCGGGCGATGCGTACGGGTTGATCACGATCGTGCCGCCGGCGCGTGCGGCGAAGGCGACGCCGGTCGCGCGCGATCTGCTGGTGCTGCTCGATACGAGTGGCTCGATGGGTGGTGCTCCGCTCGACAAAGCGCAGCAGGTCGTGGCGCTGATGATCGACTCGCTCGGCGGTGAAGATCGGCTCGAGCTGATCGAGTTCTCGGATTCGCCGAAGCGCTGGCGCGACGAACCCGCGCAGGCCGATGCGAAGACCAAGGCCGCGGCGATCAAGTGGGTGCGGTCGCGCGTCGCGAGCGGCGGCACCGAGATGCGCGCCGCCGTGATCGAAGCGTTGACGACGCTGCGGATCGGCGCGCAGCGCCAGGTCGTGCTCGTGACCGATGGCTACGTCGGCGGCGAACAGCAGATCCTCGAGGCGCTGCATCGCAAGCTGCCGAGGTCGTGCCGGCTCCACGTGCTCGGCGTCGGCTCGGCGGTCAACCGCTCGCTCGCGACCGCGCTGTCGCGCGCGGGCCGCGGCGCGGAGGTGATCGTCGGGCCGGATGAAGATGCGGAGCGCGGCGCGAAGCGACTGCTCGATCGCACGAAGCTGCCGATGCTGACGAACGTCGAGATCGCCGGCTCGGCGCTGCAGCGTCACGCACCGGAGAAGCTTCCGGACGTGTTCGAAGGCGCACCGCTGGTCGCCGCGCTGATGGTCGCTCCCGAGGGTGGCGAGCTCGTCGTGCGCGGCCAGCTCGCCGAGGGTACCTGGGAGCAGCGGATCACCGTGCCGGCGAGGCAGCTCGGCGAGGGTAATCAGGCGATCGCGGCGCTGTACGGTCGCGAACGCGTGGCGGATGTCGAAGCGCACGCGATGTTCGAGAGCGTCAACGACGAGATCGAAGAGCTCGGCCTGATGTTTCAGATCGCGACGAAGATGACGTCGTGGGTCGCCGTCGACGATTCGCGGATCTTGGAGGGGCCAAGCCGCGACGAGCTCGTCCCGCAGGAGCTGCCATACGGCACGAGTGCGGCGGCGTTCGGGTTGCGTGCGGTCTCGGCCGGGTTCGATGCCGCGTTCGATCTCGGCGAGATCCCACCTCCGCTGGCGAGAGCGCCGATGCCGGCCCCGGCGGCGGCGTACTCCGCGCCACCCGGTGGGGTACGGACCCAGGCCGGATCGTTCGGGCGGAGGGAGAGCTACGCCGAGTCGGTCGAGGACAAGCTCGGGAGCGAGCTCGGCGAGTTCAGCGAGGAAGAACCGACCGGACGTACGGAGCCGGAGCTGAACCAACCGATGGCCGCACGCGCGCCCACCGCCGGCCCGCAACAGGTCGCGCCACCGCCGCAGGAGGCGTCGATCGAGGAACGGTTGCGACAGGCCGCGCCGAAGCCGCGGTCGATCGTGCCGGAGCCGGCGCCGTTGCCATCCAAAGGCAAGTACCTGCACGGACGCCCCTCGACGCTCGCGTACGCGGTCTACCTCTCGATCCTGATCGTCCTCGCGCTGCTCTGGTACTTCCTGCGATGATCGATCTCGACGTCCACCTCGCGCGGATCGTCGACGGCGACGCCGATGCGTTCGCGGGTTGGCTGGCCGGCGCCGAGCACACCGTGCGGTTGTCGCTCGCGTCGTTCGCGACGGTGGTGGACGTCGAAGCCGTGTTGCAGGAGGCGCTGTTGCGGGTCTGGCAGGTCGCCCCGCGGTTCGTCGCCGACGGTCAACCGAATGGCCTGTTGCGCCTCGCGATCCGGATCGGGCGCAACCTCGCGGTCAGCGAGCTGCGCCGCACGAAGACCCGGCCGGTCGAGCCGCACGACCTCGAGCCTCACCTCGAGGCGGTCCAGCCGATCGAGCCCGATCCGATGTTGCGCGCCGCGATCCTCGAGTGTCGCGACAAGCTCCCCGCGAAGCCGCGTCAGGCCTTCGACGCGCGGCTCGGCGGCGGCGACGAGGACCGCTCGCTCGCGGCGCGACTCGGAATGCAGCTCAACACGTTCCTGCAGAACTTCGCGCGTGCCCGCAAGCTCCTCGCGGAGTGCCTCGGCAAGCGCGGCATCGCCGTCGCAGAGGAGCTCGAACGATGACCCCCGAAGAGCTCATCGAAGAAGTCGCCGGTGCGTGGCGACCGACCTCGACCGACGAGCTGCGTTATCACCCGGCGTGGCACGACCTCGATGCCGCGGGTAGGACACGCGCGTACGACCTCGCGCGCGCGGTTCGACCGCTCGAAGCCGCGCTCGATCCGGATGGTCTTTCGACAACCGCCCGCGCGGTACTCGCCCGCATCCGACGCTGATACATTGCGCCGGAGGCCCCGCGAAGTGTCCGAGGACGAGACCCAGCGCACGCGCCGCTGGCAAAAGCTGGAGCGCACCGGCGGCGCGAGCAATCCGATCGACCCGATCCAGGCCATGCGCATGGCGATCGCGGACATTCGCGCGACGCCGAAAGATCAGGAAGCGCGCCGCCATCTCCGCGCGCTCGCCGCCGAGCAGAATACGTGGGAGCAGCTCGCGCTGTTGCTCGAGGACGAGGCGCGCGCGGCGTCGCGGCGGCCCGAGGTCCAGGCGGCATTTCTCGAGGAGCTCGCCGACGTCCACGAGAATCTCGATCAGCCGCTCGAGACGATCTCGGCGATGGAGGCCGTGGTCGAGCTCGATCCGGACAACGTCGAGCATCACGATCGGCTCGCGTGGTTGTATCGCCGCGCCGGCGCGTGGCAGAAGGCGGCCGAAGCGTTCGAGCGCGTCGCCGGGTTGGCGCGCGATGATCGTGCGCGCGCCGCGTTGCGCGCGGCGGGCACGCTGTATCGCGACAACGGCCGGCTCGAACAAGCCGCGGCGGTGTATCGCGCGATCGTCGATCGCCGGCCGACCGACGTCGACGTGTGGAAGGCGCTCGAGGAGACGCTGACGAAGCTCCAGCGCTGGCGCGATGTCGCCGAGGTCCGTGGTGAGATCGCGGCGCGGGCGACGGGCGTCGAGAAGGCGGTGCGGTTGCGTGGTCAGGCGCGCGCGCTCGAACAAGCCGGCGATCCGGCGGCGGCGGCCGCGTTGGTCGCGCAAGCAGCGCGGCACGCGCCGGATAACGTGAGCGGCTTGGTCGACTACGCCGACGTGCTCGCGCGTGGCGGCCAGGCGCGCGAGGCCGCGGACATCATCGCGGCGCGCGTCGACGAGGCGATCGATCGCGGAGCGACGACCGAGGACGTCGCGGCGCTGCGCTTGCGCTTGGTCGCGATCCTCGACGACGACCTCGACGATCGGGCCGGCGCGACGAGCGTGTTGCGCGACCTGCTCGCGGCGGCGCCGGAGTATCTGCCCGGGCTCGAGCGGCTCGCCTCCCACGCGGCGCGCGCCGGGGACCGCCGCGCGCATGCCGAGGCGTTGATGCGCTATGCGGCGGCGCAGCCGGATGCCATGAACCGGCTGGCGATGACGATCGAAGCGGCCCGGCGCGCGCGCGAGGCCGGCGAGCATCGCGCCGCGGTCGCCGCACTCGAGAAGCTCGCCGAGGAGCTGCCGAACGATCGCGAGCTCGCGCAGGAGCTCGAAGATGCGCGGACCGCGCTCGTCGTCGATCGCGCGCTCGCCGAAGCGGCCGACGGCGACGCTGCGTCGGGCGAGCGCCGGCTGCGCACGATCCTCGGCTCGCGCCCGTACAGTCCGGACGCCGCGCTCGCACTCGCCGACCTGCTCGCCGCGCAACAGCGCCCGGAGGAAGCGGCGGAGATCCTGCGCGAGACGCTCGAGGCCGCGCCCGATCACGCGGCCCTCGAGCTGCTCGCCGTGCTGGTCAAGCGCACCGGCGAGCTCGTCACCGATCGCGATGAAGCGCATCAGTTGCTGCACGAGGCGCATCGGCTCGATCGCAAGTCGCTCGACATCACGCTCGCGCTCGGGGAGAGCTGCTTCCAGCGCAAGCTGTGGCGCGAAGCGGCGCTGCAACTCGGTGGTCTCGCCGACCATCCCGACGCGACGAAGCACGCGGCGGCCGTCGCGACCGGCCTCGTGCACGCCGGGCTCGCCGAGGTCCGCGCGCTGCGTCCCGCGAACGCGCCACGCCACTACGAAGCGGCGGTGAAGCTCGATCCGCTGTGCGCGCGCGCGTGGCACGAGCTCGCCCAGCTCGCGATGGACCACGGCGATACCGCGACCGCCGCCGATCGGCTCGAGCGCGAGGCCGAGGCGACGACCGAGCCGCGCGATCGACTGCGGTTGTACGACGCACTCGGCGATCTCGCGCTCGAGGTGCTCGGCGATCCGCTGCGAGCGGAGCGGTGCTGGGCGACGGTCGCGTCGATCCACACCGCACCGCCCTTCGGCGGCGCTGCTCCGCCCGGCACAGCCGGGCTCGCGATCCACACCGCACCGCCCTTCGGCGGCGCTGCTCCGCCCGGCACAGCCGGGCTCGCGATCACCACTCCAGAGCACGTCGCGATGCTCCACAAGTTGCTCGCCGTGCAACGCAAGCGCGGCGCCGGTGCCGAGCGCGGCGAGACCTGCGCGTGGCTCGCGGATCTCGAGGCCGAGGACGGCGCGCGCAAGGTCTTCCTCGAAGAGTCGATCGATGCCTTCACGGCGAGCGGCGAGCTCCGCCGCGCACGCGATCTCGCGGCGAGCCTGATGCTGCGCTACCCGCTCGACGTCAACGCGGTCGCGGTCGGGTCGCGCGCCGCGCTCGCCGCCGGGGATGCCGACAATTCGGCGCGCTGGCTGCGCAAGGCGCTCACCACCTGGGACACCAATGGCGATCGCGGCCTCGGCGATCCGCGGCGCGCGGATCTGTGGCGCCGGCTCGGCGATGCGGAGCGCGCCCGCGACAACCTGGCCGGCGCACTCGCGGCCTATCAGCGCGCGGTCGCGACCTCGGCCGAGAGCGATGCCGCGCTCGCGGCCCGGCGCGGCATCGTGGAGCTCGCGTCGACGAGCGGGCGCAACGAGAGTAGCTCGTTGATCGCGCTCGTCGAGGCCGAGCAGGAGCCGAACGATGTCATCCAGGTCGCGCGGCGAGCCGCCGAGGCGGGTGCGATCGAGGAGGCCCGCGCCGGCTTCGAGCTCGCGCGTGCACTCGGCGTCGCGCTGACGACCGGCGACGAGCGGTTCCTCCATGCGAATCGCGTCAAGCCGATGGCGTCCGACGAGGCGTACGGCGCGCCGCTCGACGAAGCCGAGCGCCGCGCGATCGTCGACGATGAAGGTGATGGCGTGATCGGCGAATTGCTCGAGCTGATCGGGGAAGCGATCGCGCAGATCTGTCCCGATGCGCGCACCGCACTCGAGCGCGCCGACCTCGCCGGTGCCCGCCGGATCGCCGCGGGCGCGAGCTCGGCGACCGCCGCGCTCTATCCCCAGATCGCGAACGCGCTCCACGGACCGCAGACGCTGCTCTACGCGGTCGATCGTGGTCAAGACCTCGCCCTGTTGCTGTCGGCACCGCCGGTCGTCGTGATCGGCCCGCGCCTCGCGAAGCTGCGCGCGACGTCGCAGAGCGATGCCGATACCGTCGTCGATAGCGAGCTGCGGTTTCGGCTCGGTCGCGTCGTCGAGCTCGCGCGTACGCGCCGCCTCCTCGCCGCCGGCACCGGTCCCGCGCAGTTCAAGCGCTTCGTCACCGGCCTGGTCCAGGCGTTCGGCCGCGCGAACCTCGATCCGGACTCGTCGGCGATCACCGAAGGCGATCGCCTGAAGAGCGCGATTCCGCTGCTCCTGCGCCGCCGGATCAGCGAACGGCTCGCGGGCGTCGAGCTCTCGCAGCTCGATCCGGCGGGCTACCTCGCCGCCTGCGAGCGCGCCGCCGACCGCTCCGGGATGCTCGCGTGTGGCGATATCGGCGTCGCGATCGCGTATTCCGGCGGCCTCTCGCGCGCGCGCCATCTCGTGCGACTCGCGGCATCTCCGCGCTACCTCGCCGCGCGGAAGAGGCTACGCTCTAGAGCGAATCGATCGGAGTAGTCATGGCAGAACTTCCCCCTTGCGGCATCTACCGCACCACCGCCAACGTCGGCGCCATCGAGGCCGGTCGCCTCGTGTACTTCCACAACCACGGTGATCCGGGCCCTGGCCTGTATCTGCCGGAGGCGTGGGCGGCGAACCGCGCCAAGTTCTCCGAGCGCGGCAACACCGTGCCGAGTGACTTCGATCCGAAGGCCTTGTTCGCGCTGCCGAGCGAGGGCTTCTATCGCGTCACCAAGGAGTTCTACTGCTGCGAGAAGCAGTGCACGAAGTTCGAGACCGACGCGTTCGTGCAGCTCGGCTTCAACGGCAACGGCAGAGCGCTCGTGTTCGTCCCGCTGCTCGGCGGCGCCGGCATCGCGATTCCGGATCGCGGCTCGGTCGTCGACGACGTGATGTTGAAACATCTCCAGCCGCTCAAGCTCGCCGAAGGCAAGCCGACCGGCGGCTCGGCCGAGCCCGAGATCAACATCACGCTACCGCGCGGCTTCGTCGTTCACTGACGCTCGACCTTGCCGTCGGCGTGCTTCGCGAACCGACCTTCCTCGCGAGGGTGCACCGGGTCGTCGCTCGCCCACGGCCAGCCACCGAACTTGGTGAGCTGGTAGTCGGCGAACGCCTGCTGGATCTCGGCGCGGGTGTTCATCACGAACGGGCCGTGCTGCGCGACCGGCTCGCCGATCGGCTTGCCCTGCAACACGAGGATCTCGGTCGCCTCGTGCGCGGTGATCGCGATCGCGGCGTCGGGCCTGACCTGGACGCCGGTCGGCGCGGTGATGTCCTGATCGGCGACCTTCGCCTTGCCGTGGAACACGTAGAGGATCCGGTTCGAGCCGAGCTTCGCCGGCGGTAGCGTCCACTGCGCGCCCGCGTCGAGCTCGAGCGTCCAGATCGCGAGATCCGCTTCTTCGCGCGACGCCCACGACGCCGGTGGCGGCGACGGCGGCGTCGCTTCGCCGAGCTTGCCGGCGACGACGCGCACGAGCACGCCGGGCGCTTCGATCCGCGGGATGCTCGGCTCCCACAGCATCGTGAAGTGCGGGTCGACCAGCTTGTCGCGACTCGGGAGGTTGAGCCAGATCTGGAACAGCTCGGCCGGGTTTGGACCGTCCGCATTCACCAGCGGGAACATCTCGCAGTGCGAGATTCCCTTGCCGGCGGTCAGCCACTGGACATCGCCGCCACCGAACCGCGCGGTCGCGCCGAGCGAGTCCGAGTGATCGATCAGGCCCTGGCGCACGATCGTGACGGTCTCGAAGCCGCGATGCGGATGCTGCGGAAAGCCCGGGACGACGTCGCCGTGATACATGCGCCAGCCGTCCTTCGGCTGGAAGTCCATGCCGAGCTCGCGGCCCTCGAGCGACGCGGCCGGGCCGAGGTTGGCGTTGCCGGCCGGGTACGCGTCGTCGTGGTGCACGCAGAACAGAAACGGATCGAGCGTCGGCCACTGGAAGGCCAGAGGAACGGTCGCGAGGATCGGTGAATCCGCCATAGGCGAACATGGTGGGGCTGCAGTTGGCCCCGCGCAATCCGGCCAAACGGGCAATAGATTGTTGCTAGTTTGGTTCGTGCTCGACGATGCGGAACCACAGGGTTCGCTTCGTCCCGCACAGCCGGCACGCGACATCGACGGCGCGCCGACCGGCTCCCTCGGAGCGGTGCTCGTTGACCCGATATTCGCCGTCGCATTGCGGGCACGGCAGCGCGCCGGCTCGGACCTCGATCACGGCCGCCGAGGCGACCTCGATCGGATGGTCTGCGGCGCCACCCGCGACGAGCTTCGCCAACCTTTCGCGATCGCGGACGAGCTTGCGAGCGTCGCGCTCGGCCACCCGGCGTTCGGTGCGCTCTGGTCGCTTGCGACCCACGCCCGGAAGGTACCAGGAACTTCCCGAGCCGCGATTTCAGGCGCAGCGCTTTGTCACATCGCGAGCTCGCCGCTCTTCACGACCTCGACGTCGAGCTGACCGACGTTGGTCGAAAAGTGCAGCTTCGCGTCGAGCTGGTAGGTGTGCGCGCCACTGCCGAGCGCCGCGGCCACCATCAAGGCGTCCGCGGTGCTGATCGACAGCGTGGTCGTGATCGGCGACACGCCCTCGGCGGGGATGGTCTGGGTGAGCTGGACCTGCCCGGTCACGGCGCGCGCTCCACCGATCGAGAGCTGCCAATCGATCCCCGACAGCGGCACGTTGAACGCGTTCGGGTTCATCACGTCGACCTGGAGCTGGCCGGTCACACCTCGGAATCCTGCCGACGAGACCGAAACATTTCGCACGGTCGCCGTGGGGCGTTCCATCGAGTGCATGAACATGGAACAGCCAGAAACCAGGACCAGGAACGGTGTGACAAGCCCGATACGCATGGCTGGTACCTAGAGCAACTCCCGCACCGGGCCCTAACTGGCCGTAGCGTGGTCGGATCGCCCACCGGCGTTCACGATCCTCCCACCACAGTTGTGCTGGCGTTCGTTCACGACACCGACCAGACTAGGAAGGATGCTGGCCTTTGAAGTTCCGGCCCTCAAGGCGACGTTGTTCGCAGCGCTCGCCGTCGGCGCACTCGTCGCGATTCCCACGCACGATTCGAACGTGCATCGCCTGGTGCTCCACGCGGTGGATCGCCCACACACGCTCTACCTCACGTACTTCGAGAACGGACCGATCGACGTGACGATCGATGCGGACCATCTCGTGCCGATGCGGTGGGAGATGACCGCGGAGGTCTCGGATGGCTGCCGCTGGCACGGCGTCGAGACGTTGACGCCGGCGGGTCCCCATCGCTTCGCGTACACGTACGACGACGCGAAGATCTCGTGCGGCCCGAATCCGATCGCGACCGTGCCGACGCCGCGCACCGGTTGGGTCGAAGTTCAGTAGATCGTGACGGTCGTTCCCGCGGAACGACCGAACGTCTCCGGGCTGTACATCTCCTCGGCCTTCGCCGGCGCCGCGACGAACGTCCCCGGCGTGCTCGCGCGCGCCGTGTAGGAGAAGCGATGCGTGCCTTCGCGCAGCGTCAGCGCAAACGCTTCGCTGCGATTGTCGCGCGCTTCGAGGTGATTCCAATCGGTGCTGATCGAGCCGGTCGCCGCGCGCTCCGCGATCGCGAGGCTGGTGTTGACGATCTCGAGCCCCGCCGGCAACGGATCGACGAGCGCGACGCCCTCGCGCCGCGTGGTGTTGACCGCATCGAGCACGACCAACACGCGCGCGCCGAGCTTGATCCGCACGCCGGCCGGCGTGACCTCGACATCGTGCGGATCGTCGATCGCTTGATACGAACGTCGCACGATGAACCCCGCATCGAGCGCCGGGAGGTCGACCTGCTTCGGCGCGTACGTGATCCCGATCCGGTAATACATCCGGCCCGGGCCGGTCTTCGCGAGCGCGAGGTCGTGCGTCGTGCCCGGTGCGAGCCGCGTCCAATCGAGCGCCGCTTGCGCGCGCAGGTTCGTGTGTCCGACGAACGCTTGCTCGGTGTACGCGACGTTGCCGAGCCACAGCTTGCCGGTGTAGTTCGGAGAGGTCTGCTCGTACGCGTCGAAGTAGCGGCGCATCGCGCGCATCACCGCGAGGTTCTCCTGCGTCGAGCGCCAGCGACCATACGCGCGCGCCGCGAGCAGCCCGCGCGCGAGCTTCGCGATCAGCGGTTGCTGCGGCGACTCGCGGATCAGTGCGTCCATCGCGAGTGCCGTCGTGCGGTGATCCGAAACCAGCAACAGCTTCTCGCTCTCGGTGTAGGTGGTCGCCACCGTCGCGCCGGCGGGCGTCTCGTGGGTCGCCGAGAGCAGGCCGGCGACGAGCTCCGCGCGCATCGCGGTGTTCGACGACTTCGCGACGATCGCGAGCAACTGGGCCTTCGCATCGACCGGATACACGCCGAGCTGCTTCGCGGTCGCATGCAGGCGCGCCGCGGCCGCTCGCTCGTCGAGGCCGGTCGCCGCGAGCGCGGTCAGCGCATCGGCCGCCACCGAGATCTTGTACGCGACGTCGTCACCGCGCCGCGCCTTCGCGAGCGCCGCGTTGGTGTCGGCGAGCAGCTTCGCGACGTGCTGCTTGCCCTGGTCGAGCGCGCCGCCCTTGTGCTTCGCCGCGGCGAACGCGGTCACGACCTGCATGGTCACGAACTCGTCGGTCTTGGTATCGCGCCAGTAGCCCCAGCCACCGTCGGGGTTCTGATCCGCCTCGAGCTTCGCGAGGTCGGCCTGCTGGATCAGCGCGAGCTCTTGCGGCGACGGCCGATCGGCGGTGCCGAACGCGTCGAGGACGTCGGCCATCGCGATCGTGCCGAGCATGCGGCTCGAGCGCTGCTCCGCGCACTCGTACGGGTAGGCCTGGAGGTAGCCGTACGCGTCGGTCAACGCCTGCATCTGCGTCGAGCTCAGCTCGGCCTCGACCCCGCCGACATCGGCGAACACGCCGGCCGGCACCTTCAACTGTTCGTGCGCCGGTGCATCGTCGACCGTGCCGTAGGTCGCGAACGTCTCGGTCGTCGCGGGCTCGTAGACCGGCACCGTCGTGTTCGCGGCATCGCTGAAGTCGCCCGAGACCACGATCGTCTGGATCACCGCCTGGCCGCGCGCCTGCGTCGAGAACGGGAACCGGACCTCGGCGCGCTGGCCGGCCGGAATCGTCACGCTCGTGCCGCCGCCGCCGACCAGATCGCGCGCGCGGGTCGCGACCGAGATCACGTGTGCGGTCGTATCGAGGTTCTGCACCACGACCGGCAGCTCGAACCGATCGCCCTGCGTGAGGAACCGCGGCGCCTGGGTCCGCGCGTTGATCTTGCGCTGCGTGACGATCGAACCCTCGGCCTTGCCGAAGAAATAGGTCTGCGACGTCGCGAGCGCGACGACGCGAAACCGCGTCAGGCTCTCCGGCATCTTGACGGTCACCGTCGCGTGGCCGTTCGCATCGGTGTGGAGGTGCGGTGAGAACACGGCGGTCGCGCGGAAGTCCTTGCGCGACACCACGACCGAGCTCGCCATCCCGACCCCGCCGCCGCTGCCGTGACCGATCGTGCCGTAGCCCGCGCCGCTGCCGAAGCCGCGACCGAAGCCACGCGGATGGACGTCGAGGTTGATCCGATCGTAGCCGGGCACGCCCTCGAGCTCGAGGTCAGCGTCGGCGACGGCGTCGAACGTCGACAGGTCGGTCGCGCCGGATTCGACCTCGCGATAGAACGGCGCCAGCGGGTCGGCGTGATGCATGCCGGATAGCGCGAGCACCGCCTCGTCGACGACGATCAGCGCGACCTCGGCATTCGCGACCGGCTGGTCCCCGCGCTTGACCTCGACCTCGAACGTCGCGTTGGCTCCGGGCTGCACGCTCGGCACCGTCGGGAACGCGCGCATCACCAGGCGCGACGCCTCGAGATCGACGCGGAGGTCGAGCTCCGCGGTGGTGTGCTCGGGGAGCACGCCGCCCCGGTGGGTGTCTTGCGACAGATCGCGCGGCGCCGAACGATCGACGTGCACGATCAGATTCTCGAGGTAGCCGACGTCCATCGGCACGGCGAGCTTGGTCACCGGCGTCACGAGCTCGATCCGCTGCTGCGCGATCACGCCCTGCCGCGCGTACGACACGACCGCCGACGCCGGCACCACGGTCGAGTGGATCTCGAGGTTCGCCGTCGCGCCGGCGCGATACTCCGTATGGTCCGACGTGATGAACAGCGTCGATTTGTCGTCCGCGAATCGGTACCACGGCACCATGTACATCGCCGTGTTGCGCCGCCCTCGCGCGTCGTGAATCGTCGCGACCGCGCGATACACGATCTGGCGATCGGTGG
This sequence comes from Kofleriaceae bacterium, assembly GCA_039935615.1. Classification (GTDB taxonomy): domain Bacteria; phylum Myxococcota_A; class Polyangia; order Haliangiales; family Haliangiaceae; genus JABFXX01. The sequence continues at coordinate 55,025 of JBDTJY010000163.1, read as the reverse complement.
TCGGAGTGAACTTGCACGGCACCGGCACGGTGGAGCTCGTCGCGGTGCAGCGCTGGGTGTCGTGGATCTTCGCGTCGGACGCGTGCTGTTCGGAGTACAGCGTGCCCTCGAGCACGACGTCGATCGGCACGTTCGGCACGAGGTTGCCGTCGAGATCGGTGACCACGAGGAGCAGCGTGTCGTAGGTCTCGGGCGCGAGCCGCAGCCCGACGTAGTTCGCCGCCGGATGCACGACGATGTCGCGCGACGTGCTGCGAATCGTCTGCCGATCGACATCGGTCACCGTCGCGTCGACGCTCAACACCGCCGGTTCGCCCTCGGGCACCGCGGTGATGCCGAGCGTGATCATCGAGCTCGAGCCGCCGCCGAGCGACGTCGAGCGCTCGGCCGCGACGCCCTCGCGACGGTGATAGACGTTGTCGTTGCGCGGGCGCGCGGGCTCGAAGCTGTAGAGGTCCCAGCCCGGCGGGTGATAGGTCGCCGGCTGCATGCGCGCGTCCCACTGGACGTGCGCGCCGCCGAGCCCGCCGCCCGCGTAGTAGTGCGCTTCGGCGTTCATCGAGATCGTCTCGCCGAGGATCAACGGCGCGATGCCCGCCGACTGGACGTCGTCGTCGAGGCTGACCTGATACGCGGGCGTGCGGAACTCCTGGATCGCGATGCGATGCGAATAGTGCTCGGTGCCGATCGCGAGCTCGACCGATCCGGCGCCGAGGTTCGCATTCGCGGGGATATCGAACGTGAAGTCGAAGCCGCCCTGATCGCTGAACGCGGCGGTGCCCGCAGCGAGCTTGTTGTCGCGCGCATCGTGGACCTCCCAGGTCACCTGCTCGTGCGGGCGCGGTAGCGCGAGGCCGGGGTTGATGCCGTCGTGCGTCCACCGCGTCCAGCCCTTGATGTAGACCGGCTCGCCGGGCTTGTACGTGAAGCGATCGTCGGTGACGTACCAGTTCGCGGTCTCGACGCGCACGGACTTCTCGGAGCGATCGAGCGCGGCGAACACCGAGTCCTTGCCGTCGCTCGCGACGATCAACGCGGTGTGCTCCGGCGGCTCGACGTTCGGGAGCTTCGGCGCGGGCAGCGGCGGCGGGAGGTCGAGCACCGCGGCACCGGTGGCATCGGTCACGACCGCCGTCTTGACGTCGGCGCGATTTTCGACGACGAGGCGGGTCGTCACGTTCGCGCGCGGCTTCAGGAACTGGGTCGGCGTGATGTCCTCGATCCAGGCGTGCACGCGCTGCTGATCGACCCGCGAGCTGATGCCGAGCGACGTGATCTCGATCCACGCGACGGCGCGCGGCTCGAAGTAGTCGTAGCGATGCGCCGGTGCCGCCGCGTGGGTCGTCGCGATCGCGACCACGTGACCGGTCGGCGCATTCGCGAGCGCGGCGCGCAGATCGACCCGAATGTCGGCGCCATAGCGCGCGCCGACCGCATAGTCGTGCGTGAACATCCGCGTGCCCGGCGGCGTCTTGCGCTTGTTCGCCTCGAACTGCTGGTACGCGAAGTAATCCGCGGGCTCCACGCGGTAGAGCTCGACGTGCACCGAGTCGACCGCATCTGCCGTGAGGACCCACTGCGGGATCGCGAACCGCGGATCGAGCACGTAGAGTCCGCGGCGCGCCTCGAGGTACGGCGAGTACTCGAACCGCGAGGCGGTGATCGCCAGGTGGTGCGGGCCGGTCAGGGCCTGGCCATACATGTCGCGAAGCTCGTCGGAGATCACGACCTGCGAGGTCTTACCCGCACCCGAGGGGACCTTGATCGAGACCCCGGTGCCGCGCGTGATGTGATCCTCGAGCGGCTGGCCATCGGTCTGGATCATCTCGGCGCGAAACGCCTTCTCGTCGAGGTTGGTCGTGAAGTCGAGGTTGGCGATCGAGTCCTCCGGGCACGTCCGCGCGAGCCGAGGCCTGCCGGTGTAGTTGCAGTCGAGCCCGGTCACGGCAAACGCCTTGACGACGGTGAAGTCGCGGCGCGAGTCGCGCGTCAGCAGGCGCGGACCTTCGCGCGACGGCGCCCCCTTCGTGAGGGTCACGTCGAGGTCCTTGCCCGCCGGCCACGCGCCCGATCTCGGCGCGAGCAGGACGTAGTGCGCGCCGAGCTGGTGGTCGTCGGCTCTCCACAGTGGATTCTTCGCCCACAGCGCCTGCGCGGCTTCGAGCGTCGTCGGCGTGAACGCGATCGGATGGCCGCGATCGAGGACCTTCAGCCGCGCGATCATCGCCGCCGGATCGACGTCCTGATCGAGCTGCACCGCGAGCGGCGCATCCGAGCGCAGCGCACGCGGACTCGGATAGAGGCTCGAGATCTCGACCGCCGGCGTCGAGAACGTGCCGACCGCGGGCACGGCGAGGATCGCGCCCGACAGCGCCTTGGTCCCCGCCGGCACGGTGACCTTGTAGTCGGTCGCTTGCGCGAGGCGCGGTCCCGCCGCGGTGAAGCTCGCGACGCGCGTGTCGAGCCACTTCCACGTCCCCGTGACGGTCGGTTCGATCGTCGCGATCGCCGCGGGTGCGGCGCCGACCTTGTCGATCGCCACCATCGGCTCGGAGAACCGCACGCGGATCTCGGACTCCGCCGGGACTTCGCCGACCGGCAAGATCTGCGGCGCGTCGAGCGTGGTCAGCAACACCGGCGCACGCACCGCCGGCTTGTCGCCGACCGCCGCACCGGTCGGCGCGACGAACGCGATCGGCTGCACGACGCCGACCGCCGGCGGCATCGCCGAGGGCGGCCGCATCACCGGCGCGGGTCCCACCGCCGCGGGCAACGGCTCGAGCCGCGCGAGCAACGCCTGGGTCTCGGCCGGCGGGAGCTCGTGCACGCTCACGCCCGCGGTCGCTTCGACCGGTGGCGTCTCGAGCTCGAGCGCCATCTCGCCGCCCGAGGGCGGGGTCGGTTCGATCGTGACCTCGGGTCGGCCGTGCGGCACGACCGGCGCCGGTTTGGTCGTCGCCACCGTTGGAGGTGCGACCGGTCGCGCGACGGGTTGTGACGCCGGGCACCCTCCGACGATCGTCGTGACGGCCGCCCACACACTGACGAGGCTGTAGAACGGTCGACGCATCGAGCCATGTGGACACCGCCGACAACCCCGCGGTTCCCGAAGCCGGTACAGTGCCATCGTGCGTATCGCCGTCCTCGTAGCGATCCTCGCCGGATCGGCCGCGGCTGCGCCGACCAAGAGGAAACCCGCGAAGAAGCAGCCCGCGCCGGCGAAGCACCACGCGAAGTCGCGGTTCGAGACCCCGAGCGATCCAGACGCGACGCCCGCGGTGAAGTACGGCGCGCTGTCTCCCGCCGATTGCGAGACCGAGCTCGGCAATCGCCACATCGGCTACACCAAGGAGACCGCGCGCGGCGTGCTCGACCCGGTGCGGTTGACCGGCGCGTTGCACGGCGTCGAGTTTCGCACCGACGAGAACGACACCAAGCGCGAGGACTCGCCGTACGAGATCGCGGACTGTCGGCTCGTGCTCGCGATGGATGACTTCGCGCAGATCCTCGCGCCGCACGACATCGTGCAGGTCCGCCACTACTCGATGTATCGGCCGCCGCCGAAGTCATGGGCCGACGACAAGATCGGCGGCCAACATAACGGTGCACTCGCGCTCGACGCCGGTCGGTTCACGAAGAAGGACGGCAGCGTCCTCGACGTCGCGAAGGATTTTCACGGCAAGATCGGCGACCCGACGTGCGGCGACAACGCCGGCCCGCATCCGGTCACCGACAACGCGAAGGAGCTGCGCACGATCCTGTGCGACACCGTCGCGGCGCATCTGTTCAACGTCGTGCTGACGCCGGACTTCAATCGCCCTCACCACAATCACTTCCACCTCGAGGTGATGGCGAACGTGAAGTGGTTCCTCGTACATTGACGCCGACATGACCGAGCTCGAGCGCTGCGTATGGGCCGGCAAAGAAGCCGGCGCGATGTGGGCCTATCACGACACCGAGTGGGGCCTGCCGAACCACGACGATCGCCACCACTTCGAGTTCCTCGTCCTCGAAGGCGCGCAGGCCGGCCTGTCGTGGTCGACGATCCTCAACAAGCGCGCCGGCTATCGCAAGAACTTCGCCGCGTTCGATCCGGCGGTGGTCGCGAAGTTCACACCCGCGCGCGTCGCCAAGATCCTGCTCGACGCGAGCATCGTGCGCAATCGCATGAAGGTCGAGTCGTGCGTGAAGAACGCGAGAGCGTTCCTCGAGGTTCAGGAGGAGCACGGCAGCTTCGATGCCTTCCTGTGGTCGTTCGTCGACGGCACGCCGATCGTCAACAAGTGGAAACACACCAAGCAAGTCCCGCCGAGCTCCAAGCAGAGCGATGCGCTCGCGAAGGCGCTGAAGCAGCGCGGCTTCAACTTCTGCGGCACCACGATCATGTACGCGCACATGCAGGCGTGCGGCCTCGTCAACGATCACCTCGTCGACTGCTTCCGCTACGCGCAGGTCAAGGACACGCCGCGAACTGGCCCGCGCCGGTCCGCGTGACGTTGGCGCCGAGCGCGATGCCGGTGTCCTCGACGACGTGGCCGCGCTGATCGGTCACCCGCAACTGATACGGCCCGTCGCCGAGCCCGTCGGCTTGCACGAAGTAGTTGTAGTCGAGCCGCGGGACCTCGACGTACGCGCCGCCCTTCATCGCCTCGACCTTCGCGATCGGATAGCGGCCGTTGCGGATCTGGATCGCGGTCCAGTACGCGTTCGCGCCGTCCTTGAAGTGATACGAGATCGGGCCGCTGATGTCGCACGCGATCTCGTGCCACGTGATCGAGACCCGACCCGCCGCGTGGTCCGCGATCATGTCGAACGCCTGCGGCGCCATGTCGAGATCGCCGGCCTTGCAGCCGGGACATTGATCGACGACGCGCACGTCGACCGTGCCCTTCGGACCGCTGACCTCGAGACACGCACCGCACCACCGCGCGCCAGCGTAGTCGGGAGCATTCATCGCGACGACCATCAGATCGTCGGGCGATGCATCGAAGCTGCAGTTGCCGGTGCCGTCGGCCGCGTAGTACGTACCGTCGCCGGTCTCGTCGGCGGGCACCGCGCTGCAACTGCCGCCGACCAGACCGCCGTCGCCGCCGGCTTGGGCGTCATCGCCGGTGGCCGGCGAGTTGCCACCACACGCCGCGAGCCACAGGACCACGAACGCCAGCTTCACCCGACCAGCCTAGACGATCGGGTGAGGCGAAACGAGGTGCGATGTGTCGCTACACCGAGCGCGCTTGGATCGCGCTCGACACGGTCAACTGGGTCTCGCGGTTGCGCGTCTCGATCTGGATATCGACCGCTTCGAGATCGATCTCGACGTAGCGCGCGATCACCTTCGCGATCTCTTCCCGCATCTCTTGCAGCCGGGCGCCATCGAGCCCGGTGCGATCGTGCGCGAGCACGAGGTGCAAGCGACCCTTCGCGACCTGGCTGCTGGGCTTCGCCCCGAAAAACGTTTTGATGTTCTGCCACATGGTCTTGAACCTCACGCCGGCGACGCGGACAGTCCGAGCGCGCGACCGATCCGGGTGAAGAAGCCAACGGGAACCTTGTCCTCGATCTCGTGACCGGCGAGGACCTTCGCGATCCGCGCGAGCTCGCGCGCGGCGAGCGACTTGCCGGGCTCGAGCACGGCGGGGACGCCCTTGTTCGTCGTCGCGATGATCGCGTCATCGAGCGGCACCGCGCCGAGCATCTCGAGCGCGAGGATCTCGATCACGTCGGCCTGCGAGAGCATGTCGCCCTTCTTGACCAGCGCCGGCGAGATCCGGTTGACGATCAGGCGCGCCGTGATGTCGGCCGCCGCGAGCAGGCCGACCACGCGATCGGCATCGCGGATCGACGACACTTCGGGCGTCGCGACCACGATCGCTTCATCGGCGCCGGCGATCGCGTTCTTGAAGCCTTGCTCGATGCCGGCCGGGCAGTCGATCAGCACGAAGTCGTGCGTGTTCTTGAGCTCGAGGATCAGCTTCCTCATGTCGTCGGGGGTGACGGCATCTTTGTCGTCGGTCTGCGACGCCGGCAGCAGCCACAGCCCCTCGATGCGGCGGTCCTTGATCAGCGCCTTCTGCACCGTGCACTTGCCGCGGATCGCGTCCACCGAGTGAAACACGATCCGGTTCTCGAGCCCCATGACGACGTCGAGGTTGCGCAACCCGATGTCCGCGTCGACGAGGACGACCGTGTGACCGAGCTGTGCGAGCGCGGCTCCGAGGTTGGCGGTGGTCGTCGTTTTACCGACTCCACCTTTTCCTGACGTGATGACAATGGCGCGGCCCATGGGATGACTCCTTAGATGCTGGTGGCGAGGTTGCGCGGGAGGCGACCTTGATAACGTTCGACGACCATCTGCTCGCCGGTCGCATACGCGATCTCGGCGTCGTTCGATCCAGTGTCGTTATCGGCGGCGCGAGCGACGCGGCGGCCGATCCGAAGTTGCTGCGGCTCGAGGCGGAGCGCGAGGATGAAGCCGGTGTCGGTGCCGATCGCGGCGTGCGCGGTGCCCCGCAGGCGGCCGAGCACGACGATGTTGCCGGTCGCGCGGACTTCGGCGCCCGGGTTGACGTCGCCGAAGACGATCAGGTTGCCGCTGTGGTCGAGGATCACGCCGGAGCGCACCGGACCGACGACGAGCCGGGTGCCGTTAGGCAACTGCGGAATCGGCATCGCCGCGTGGGTCGGCTGCTCGGTGAAGTCTTCGATCGCCTGCTCGAGGAACAGGGTCGGCGCTTCGTCTTCGAATGGGTTCGGCGACGAGCCTTCGGCGAGCTCGAGCGGCTTCGGCATCGGGCCACTGTCATCGACGATGAGCGCGGGCGGCAACGCCGGCTTAGGGGAGCCGATCTCGATGATCCGGAGGTCGTAGCGGCCGGCGAGCTCGGCGAGGGCCACGAGGGCGTGGTTGGCGAGCGAGCCTTCGACGGTGATCCGGACGTCACTGCCGCGGAAGAACGTGGGCGCTTCGGCGAGCTTGGTCTCGAGGGCGAGCACGATCGCATCGGTCGCGGCGCGGCCATCGACCGACCATTCGAGCCCGCGGGCGGTACCGCGCAGGAGCGCGGCAGGTCCTACGACCTCGGGTTCGGCGACGAGCGCTGCATTTGATGAGTCCATGGGGCCCCCATAAAATGCGTACGGCTAGCCCAGGATCCGGGCAACTTTTCGTCTAGCGTTTTCGTCGCCGCGTCAGAACGATCAGGATCCCGAGCGCCAGGACGCTCCACACCGGCGGCGAGAAGCCTCCGCGGCAGCCGCACCCAGCGGGTTGGTTCGGGTCCATCGGATCGACCCCGGCGTCCGGGTTGTCCGGAGGTGGCGGGGGCGCCGGCGGTTGGATCGTGAAGCCGTCGAGGTCCGCGGCGCTGCCGAAGAACCGATCGACGTCGACGTCGGCGGTGCCGGTGATGCCGGGGACCGTGCCGGTCGCCGAGTACTGCCAGAACGTGGCGTCGGTCCACGGCAGGGGGATCGTGGCGCAACTGTTGTACGAGGCGATGAACAGCGGGTAGTTGGTCAACCGGGCGTCGGTGACCTTCGCAGCGGCGAACCACGACGGATAGCTGTAGATGATCGGCGCGCGCCCCGTCGCGGTCTGCACCGTGTCGAGCCAGTCGAAGATCCGCTGGTTCAGCGTCGCGGTCGCGACCCAGCCGGAATCGCCGGTGTGCTCGCAGTTCGCCTGCGCGCTCGCCTCGACCGACGAGGTCGGGCACTCGATGTCGAGCATCGCCGGAAGGTCACCAACTTGAAGGCCGCCGGCCGCGGTGAGGTCGGCGAGGAACGCGTTCGCCTGCGCGACGCCGTCGATCGTGCCGTCGAAGAAGTGATACGGGCTGCGCTTGACCCCGGCGGCGAGCGAGGCCGACCAGTTGGTCGCGAACGTCGCCTGCGTGTTGTAGTCGCCCTGCGTCGCCTTGATGAACGCGAAGCCGCGACCCGAGCCGGCGACCATGCCCCAATCGATCGTGCCGGTGCCGGTGTAGACGTCGAGTCCCTCGACCGTCATGTCGGGGCACTTCGTCAGGCCCTGCTCGACCGCGCGCACCTCCGGCGGCGACGTCGTACACGCCGCGACGAGGAGCGCGATCCAACCCAGCCGCATCGTCGTCATCCTATCCGCTGTTCCCCGGCTGTACCAGGTACAGCCTCGGTACGATTCGACGATACGGCTCGACGGCGGTGCGACGCGCGCGACATGGGGCGACATGCTCGCGAAATCGCGCGGTTTGCCCACCACCCCGTGCGCACGACTTGGACCGAAAGCTGCTCATGCAGACACTCATGAAGTTCCTACTGCTCGGCCTCGTGTTCTCCACGGCGTGTGCTGGTTCGCAACCCACGTACGTCAACGTCGCGTCGGTTCGTCACGACATCAGCGACACCATCGCGCACGACCCGGCGCAGCGGAAGATCGTCTCGATGGGTCACACGACGAACGAGTCTGCGGTCGTGTTCACCCAGGCCTCGACCGACGCACCGAAGCGCGAAGAGACGTGGGTCAAGGACGGCGGCGGCTGGAAGATGAAGGAAGCGAAAGACCTCGCGAACATGTAAAACCGCGGGCGTGAACTGGACGTTTACGTCCCACGCCAACGCGGAGGTCGGGCGGGCGGCGTTCGGCAAACGGCCGGCGGTGTGGGGGAGCTACTGGGTCGAGGTCGAAGCGCGGGCGCTCACGATCGGACACGACGACAGCGACACGGTGCGCCTCGAGCTCGAGGACCTCGCGCTGGTCGGTGCGGTCGAGGCGCGCGAAGGCGCGCTGCGGATCGCGAACCCGCACGGCACGATGCTCGTCCCGCTCGTCGAGCTCGAGGCGGTGTACCTCGAGCACACCGTCGGCGTCACCCCTCCACCGTCGGTCGAGGTGCACATCACGACGACCTATCCGCTGCGCGAACCGAACGAACGCGTCGTGGGGAAGGTGGTGTGGCTGCTCGCCGACGACGCGCTCGTCAACGTCGGGCGCGCGCAGCTCCGGCTCGATCACCGCCAGTACGGCCTCGAGCAAGGGATGGAGGTCGCGTTCGTCGACGCACTCGCGCCGGGCACGTGGGCCGCGCTCGACGTGCCGGGCCGCCCGCGACAGATCTTGATCGAGCCGCTCGCGCCGTACACGGTGATCGCGAGGGTCGTGAGGCGAAAGCCGCGCGCGGTCGTGGCGGGCAGCGGCCCGGTCGCGCGGAGTGACGAGCTCGCGCGGCTGATCCGCGAGATCGCCGAGTACGACTCCGATCACGATCGCGGCGTGCTGATCGATCTGCTCGCGGATCGCGGCGAGGCGTGTGCGGCGGTGTTCGCGCAACTGCGCGCCGGCGCGCCGCTGACGCCGGCGAAGCGGCGCGTCGCGCTGGGGCCGCTCGATGCGTTCTTGAGACCGGTCGAGTTTCGCCACGGCCTGCCGCACTCGGGCGTGCTTCGCAAGGACGCCGATCGCGACCGGCTCCCGGCGCTGTTGGCGGATGCGCGACTCGGACTGCTCGCGGCGCTCCGGCTCGGCAAAGCCGGCGTCGAGCTCTACACGCGGATCATCGCGAACGGCCAGTTGCTGTCGTTGCGCGAGGCGGAGGCGCCGAGCTTCACGGTGCTGCGCGCGCTCAAGGACGCCGGCCACACCCAGCTCACGCATCTCTACGACGTGCGGTTCTCCGAGCCGGCCGCGGTCGCACTGCTCGGCGATCCAGCGTTCGCGTCGGTGCGCGAGCTCGAGTTGCGGATCGAGCAGCGGTTCGCCGATCAACTGCTGCGCCGGCTGATCGCCGACGACCACGGCGTGTTCGCACGCGCGCCACGCCACCTGACGTTCGTCGAGCGCAACCAGTCTCCGCTCGCGCTGTCGCAGATCGTGTTCGCACGGTTTCCCGAGCTCACGAATGCGAGCGTCACGATCGGCGGTGTCACGGTCGCGAACGTCGACGGCCAACCGCGCGCGACGATCGCCGTCGACGCGATTCCAGGCGTCGTGGCGGCGATGCGCGATATGCTGCCGGGCATCGCATGAAGTGGGATCGGTTGCGCGAGCTCGCGAAGGAGTTGCCCGGCGTCGTCGACAGCACGTCGTACGGCACCGCCGCGATCAAGGTCGGCAAGAAGCTGTTGGTGCGGTTGAAGGAAGATGGCAAGGACGTCGTGTTCATCCTCGAGAGCGTCGACGAGCAGGTCGGGCTGTGCGATGCGAACCCGGCGCTGTACTACATCACCGATCACTATCGCGGCTACGCGACCGTGCTCGCGCGACTCGCGGTGCTCACCGTCGGGGAGGCACGCGTGCGGCTCGAGCGAGCGTGGTCGATCCACGCTCCCGCGAGTCTGCTTAGCCGTACTCCACGAGTCTCACCGCGATCGTCCCGAGCTCGGTCTCGGTAGAGCACAGCAGCGGGACCCGCGCGGCGTCGTCGGAGAGCCAGATCGAAAAGTGAACGTCACCGTCGGCGGTGCCGTCGAAGCGCAGCGCTGGGCGGCCGAAGACGACCTCGCGGCCGGCGCGCCAGATGTCGATCGGGAAGTGGCCACCGCCGAGCTGCATGCGAACGTTGCGATGCTGCTTCGGGCCACCGTGCCAGCCGCGCAGCGTGCTGATCGCCGAATGGACGTCGTGGTCGGAGTCGTCGAACGTGCCGTGGTGATCGTCGTGGTGCTTCTCGCCGGCGAATTCGGCCCAGGCTTCTTCGTGATCGCTGATCGGAACGCCGCGATCGAGGTCGATCGTGCTCTCGAGCTCCCAGCGCAGGTCGCCGATCAACCCGACGAAGCCCTCGGTCCGGCCGAGCGACTTGATGATCACCGCGCGCCTGCCGTCGACCCAGCCCGGCTTGCCGATCGCGGTCTGAACGTTCGCGACCTGGATGCCGCGGAACGTGATCACGAAGCTCATGGTCTCGTCGGGGACCACGAACGCCGGGACCGAGGGCTCGGCGACCGGCTCTGGGAGGCTGGCCGCGCTCGCCGCGGTGATGGGCAAGTGGTTGCAGCCACACGCCACCATCAGAAGAACCGCCCGCATCACAGACCAGAACGCACGGCGCTCGCCGATGGAGCAGTTTTTCTCCATACTCACCAGACGTGACCACCGTCGAGCAGTTGCAGTTTACCGACGACTTCACACGAACGCTTCCAGGCGACGCGAGAAGCGATAACCAAACCCGCCAGGTGCGACAGGCGTGTTACTCGCGGGTCGCTCCGACCGCGGTCCCGGCACCGGAGTTGCTCGTGCTCGTACCCGAAGTCGCGGCGCTGTTGGGGCTCGAGGCCTCGCCGGCGCTCGTCGAGGTCCTCGCCGGGAATCGCGTCGTGCCCGGGATGGTCCCGTATGCGGCGTGTTACGGCGGGCATCAGTTCGGAACGTGGGCCGGCCAGCTCGGGGATGGCCGCGCGATCACGCTCGGCGAGGTCGTCCACGGTGGCGAGACGTTCGAGCTCCAGTTGAAGGGCGCCGGGCCGACACCGTACTCCCGCACCGCGGATGGTCGCGCGGTGTTGCGCTCGTCGCTGCGCGAGCTCGTGTGCAGCGAGGCGATGTTTCACCTCGGCGTGCCGACGACACGCGCGCTGTCGCTCGTGATGACCGGCCAGCCGGTGATGCGCGACATGCTGTACGACGGCCATCCCGCGAACGAGCCCGGTGCGGTCGTGTGCCGCGTCGCGCCGTCGTTCTTGCGGTTCGGCAGCTACGAGATCCACGCGAGTCGCGACGATCACGCGACGCTGCGCACGCTCGTCGACTTCACGATCTCGCGCTGGTATCCGGGGATGTCGGTCGCCGAATTCTTCGCCGAGGTCTCGCATCGCACCGCGTGGTTGCTCGCCGAGTGGATGCGCGTCGGGTTCGTGCACGGCGTGATGAACACCGACAACATGTCGATCCTCGGGCTCACGATCGACTACGGCCCGTACGGCTGGCTCGAGCCGTTCGATCTCGCGTGGACGCCGAACACGACCGATCGCGTGAATCGCCGCTATCGGTTCGGCAACCAGCCGCAGATCGCGCAGTGGAACCTCGCGCAGCTCGCGAAGGCGTTGTCGCCACTCGGCGAGGTCGAGGCGTTGCGCAAGACGGTCGATGGCTTCGCGCGCGAGTTCTCGGAGCTCTATCGCGGCACGATGCTGCGCAAGATCGGGCTGTCGGGCCGCGGCGACACGATCGTCGAGGACGATGGCCTGCTGACCGCGCTCGGCGAGTTGATGGCGACGATCGAGGTCGACTACACGTTGTTCTTCCGTCGGCTCGCCGAGCCCGAGCGGTTGACCGAGGCGTGCTACGGCGAGGTCACGCCGATCGAGCGTGCGATGCTCGAGCGCTGGCTCCAGCGCTATCGCGCGCGGGTCGCGATCGAGGGGCTGTCGGAGGCCGAGCGCGCCGCGCGGATCTGCGAGGTCAATCCGATCTACGTGCCGCGCAACTACCTCGTGCAGGAGGTGATCACGGCGACCGAGCGCGGTGATCGCGCCGAGCTGCTCGCACTGATCGACGTGCTGCGCCATCCGTACGACGAGCGCGCCGGCCTCGAGCGCTACGCCGCGAAGCGACCGGAGTGGGCGCGCCACAAGCCGGGCTGCTCGATGCTGTCGTGTAGTAGCTGATGGAGCTGTTCCTCGTCGTGGTGCTGCCGCTGCTCTCGATGGGCGTGTTCGGCACCTGGTACTGGCGCGCCGACGACGCCCGCCGCACGCGCCGCGTGTTGCGCCGCACGCGGGTGACGAACGTGGCGGCGCTCGTCGACGGTCGCGAGCGAGCGCTATCACGAGCGCGTGATCATGCCCGGTGCGAAGATCCGGATCGTCGGCAGTGTCTACGGGCATGAAGGCGACGCTGACCGGCACCAAGAAGTTCCCGCTGCTGATCGATCACGAGCGCTAGCTGAGGAGGTCCATGAGGTCGCGCGTCGTCAGCTTCGCGGCGGCGTCGGTACCCTCGAGCACACCGGCGACCAGCGCGCGCTTGCTGCCGTGCATCGCGAGGATCTTTTCTTCGACGGTGCCGCGCGCGACGAGCCGGTAGACGGTCACCGGTTTGTCTTGGCCGATGCGGTGCGCGCGATCGGTCGCCTGATCTTCGACGGCGGGGTTCCACCACGGATCGAGGTGGATCACGTAGTCGGCACCGGTGAGGTTGATGCCGGTGCCGCCGGCCTTGAGCGAGATCAAGAACAGGTCGCGCTCGCCGGCCTGGAAGCGTTTGACGAGCTCGGCGCGCTCGCGCGGTGGAGTCGCGCCGTCGAGGTAGTGGTAGGTGACGCTCTCGCGATCGAGCTCGGCGCGGACGAGCGCGAGGTGCGACGTGAACTGACTGAACACGAGCGCGCGATGACCCTCGCTGCGGAGCTCTTCGATCAGCTCGAGCAGGCGCTGCATCTTCGACGACGCGACCGGCGAGCTCGGATCGTAGAGCTTGGGGTGCGAGGCGAGCAGGCGCATGCGCGTGAGCGCGGCGAGGACCTCGAACCGGCGCTTGTCGACGTCGTCGTTCTTGTTCTTGGATTTGTCGAGCTGCGACACCGCGGCGAGCCGCGCGTCTTCGTAGAGCTCGGCTTCCTGCGACGACATCGCGATCGGCACCATGATCTCGGTGCGCGCCGGCAACTCGGGCGCGACCTCGGCCTTGGTGCGGCGGAGCAAGAACGGCCGGATCAACCGCGCGAGCGCCTCACTCGCGCGCCTGTCGTGATCGCGCTCGATCGGTACGCCGAACCGCGCGCGGAATTGATCCCAGCTGCCGAGCAGGCCCGGGAACACCGCGGCGAACAGCGACCACAGCTCGCCGAGGTGATTCTCGAGCGGCGTGCCCGAGAGCGCGATCCGAAACTCCGCCTTCAACAGCCGCGTGGCCTTCGCGCGTTCGGTCCGCGGATTCTTGATCGCCTGCGCTTCGTCGATCACGAGCGTCGAGAACGCGATGTGCTTCAACATCTCGGCGTCGCGCGCGAGCAGGCCGTAGCTGACGATCAAGACGTCCTTCTTCGTGAGGTCGCGCAGCGTCGCGATCCGATCGCTCGACTCGCCGTAGATCACGGGGTCGAGCGTCGGTGCGAAGCGACGGAGCTCGTCGACCCAGTTGAGCGCGACCGTCGTCGGCGCGAGGACGATCGCAGGACCGAGCTTCGCGCGATCGAGCAGGATCGCGATCGCCTGCACGGTCTTGCCGAGGCCCATGTCGTCCGCGAGGAGTGCCCCCGCGCCCCACGCCGCGAGCCGCGCGAGCCACGCATGGCCGGCGACCTGATACGGGCGCAGCGTCGCGTGCAGCGCGGCGGGTGGTTTCGGCTTGAGCTTGGTCGCGGTCGTCAGCTTCTGCGCGAGCACCTTCCAGGTCTCGTCGATCGAGACCTCGGCGCCATCGTCGACGAGCTTTTGCACGATCGGCACCGCGCCGACCGACAGCTCGATGCCCTTCGACGCCTGCCCTTCGAACGTGCGATCGGCGAGCTCGCTCAGCCGCTTGCGCAACAACTCCGACAGCTCGACCCAGCGATTCGCATCGAGCCGCACGAACCGCTGCTGGCGGCGCGCCGCGTCGAGCAACACGGCGAGCTCGATCCGCCCGCCCTCGACCTTGAGCTGGCCGGTCACGCCGAACCAGTCGCGCTTCTGATCGATCTGGACCTTGAGGTGCTGCATCTGCGGCGCCGAGACCACGCGCGGTCGCGTGTCGAGCCACTCTGCCTCGATGCCATCGGGTGGCTCCTCGAGCAGCGCCACGATCGTGAGCGCGGTATCCGGATCGTTGATCCGATGCACCCCGGGCGGGCCTTCCTCGGCGTCGTGCAGCGGTAACTTCGCGAGCGCCTCCTTCACGTCGTGCAGCTCGCGATCGAGCACGCGCTTCGCGTAGCCCCGCCCGTCCTCGCGCACGACCATGACTTCGCGAGGCCCGACCCCCGGCGGAAACAGCGGTGCACCGCGCGCGGGTCGCACGAACGCCTCGAGCTCGAGCGTCGCGACCGCGGTGACGCGCAGCCGCAGCACGACCGTCGCCGGCTCGTGCAACAGGTCGCCCATCAATTTCGGCGCGATCGCGATCGGCACCTTGCCGTCGATCCGCGCGAGCCGCTCGATCAACGGTGCATGCGCTTCGGGCGGAAACGTATCGCCGTGCTTCGCGAGCGCGGCCCACAACCGGCGCGCCTCCTCGCCGACGTCGATCATCAGCACGCGACCGTGCTCGGGCTCGATCACGATCAGCGGCTCGCCGGGCGCGAACGTCTGCAGCAGCGGCGCGAGCAAGCGCGGCGAGAACCGCGCGCCGTCGACGGTCGGCTCGAGCCGGATCTGCTCGCCGGCCTCGATCGCGGTGAAGCCGAGCGCGAAGCGCTTGACCTCGATCGGCGAGCCTTCGTACATCGTGCGCGGATGCCCGACCAGCGCCACGAACGCCTTCAGCGGATACGACGTGCTGTAGCCGGGATGCCAGCCCTCGAGCGCTTCGACCACCGCGCGATCGCGCTCGTCGAGGTGGTTGCCGTGCTCGGCGAGCAACCGTTGCAACGACACCCGCGTGCCACCGCTCACCCCACCCTTCTTGAGCTGCTTCTTGACGATCGGCGTCACCGCGAGCTCGCGCAGCTCGTGCTCGATCTGCCACCACAGCTCGATCGCGGCGCGCGGCTTCGGCGTCTCCTCGAAGATCGCGAGCTCGGCGAGGGCACGCTGCCACGGCGGTCGCACGAGCTCCTCGGCGACCGTGATCATGTCGCCGGTCCGTGCCGGATCGGCGAACCGATCGAGCGTCGCGTCGAGCAGCGCGATCAGGTGCGTGCACGGCTCTCGCTTACAGGTACACGTCGTGTAGATCGCCTCGCGAAACGCGAGCCGCGCGATCACCGGCATCACCATGTAGTTGATGCCGCGCACCGGCGTGGCCTCGTGCCACTCGATCGTCGCCTCGGTGCGCTCGAACTTCCACGATCCACCCGCGCGACTCGCGCGCCCGCGCGGCATCGCCTCGCCGCGAAACCGCTCGCGCAGCGCCGACACCTTCTGCCACGCCGGCAGGATCGCCGGATCGCTCGGCGTCCGCACGATCCGCTCCTCGGCGATGCCGGTCTCGACCTCGGCCGCGATCTTCGCGAGGTGCGCTGCCACCGCGACCGCGGTCGCCTGGACCAACCGCGCATCGTCGAACGCGCGCCGCGCACCATCGAGCGAGCCGACCTCGCCGAGTGACTTCGTACACAACACGCGGCGCAGGTGCCACTCGCTCGGTGACACGCGCACCAGCACGCCAGCGAGGATCTCGGCGCTGGTCTCGAGCTCGAAGCCGACGTGATGAGCGTTCGCCCAGGTCTCGAGCTCGTCGTCGGTGGCGAAGTACGGCTCGTCGCTGCGAATCGGCACGGCGCGGCGGGTCTCGGCGCCGTTGACCATCGCGAGGTGATGGAGCGCCAGCGCGATCGCGTGCTTGCAGGTGTCGCCGCGCTGGCCCATCGGACAACTGCACGCGAGCAACAGCTTGTTGCCGATCGCGTTCAATCGAACGAGGTAGTCCTCCGCTCCCGCCACGACCCCGGCGACACGATCGCCCTCGACCTCGTACTTCAGCACGCGGCCCTCGCGCCAATAGCGCTCGCCGCGCTCGTATCCCGTACCGGCACGCGCGCGCAGGAGCGCGTTTGGCAGGAGCTCGAGCAACGACACGGCAGCGCAGTCTACTCGGACGACCGCGCGGGGGGTACAACCGCCGCATGCAGGATGCACCGCAACTGGAGAGCGACCTTCATCGCCTGACCGATGCGCTGTGGGCCGCGGTCGCGACGGTCGGCGGCGAACCGAGCGCAGCGCTGTGTCGCGAGCTCGGCGACGAGGCCGCCGCGCTGCGCGCGAACCGACTGCCACGGGCCGCGTTCGGCGCGCACATCGCGAAGCTCGACGAGGATGACCTCGAGGCTGCCGCGCGGGCCCACGCGCTCGACTGCCACCTCGCGAACGTCGCCGAGCAGCGCGAGCGGATGCGGGCGCTCGCCGGGCGCCGATCGCGGCACGACGGGTTGACCGCCGGCATCGATGCCCTGATCGACGACGCACACTACGGCCTGCCCGAGCTGACCGCGCTGTTCGACCGCGCCCTCGTGATGCCCGTGATCACGGCGCACCCGACCGAAGCGCGCCGGCGGTCGTCGCTCGATCACCTGGCGCGGATCGCCGAGCACCTCGCCTCTCCGGCGCGCGATCCGCTCGTCGCCGAGGTGCTGGCGCTCCACGCGACCGAGGATGCCCGCGCGCGCAAGCCGACACCGCTCGACGAAGTCGAGACCGCGCTCGACGTGTTTCGGCGCTCGCTGCTCGACGTCACGCCGCGGATCTATCGCACGATCGAAGATCACATCGCGACCCGGCTCGGCGTGGTGCTGCGCTTGCCGACGTTCTTGAGCTGGGGCTCCTGGGTCGGCGGTGATCGCGATGGCAATCCGAACGTCACCGCGCCGATCACGCGTGCGGCGCTGTCGCGGCAACGTGCGACGGTGGTCACGCGCTACCTCGCCGATGTCGAGTTGCTCGGCCGCTCGCTGTCGCTGTCGGCGTTGCGCGCACGACCGGGCTCGCTCGACGAGCTCTACGCGTCGATCGAGGTCGATCGCAATCGCTTGCCCGAGGTCGCCGCGCACGCGAAGCCGCGCACCGCGAACGAGCCGTGGCGCGAGAAGCTCTGGTACATGCAGGCGCGGCTGCGCGCGACGCTCGACCAGGGCGAGACCGGCTACGTCGACGTCGAGCGCTACCGCGCGGACCTCGCGGCGCTCGATCGCAGCCTGCGCGCGGCGGGGTTCGAGCTCGTCGCCGAGCGCGAGCTGCGCGATGCGTTGCGCCGGGTCGACGTGTTCGGCTTCCACCTCGCCTCGCTCGATCTGCGCCAGCACTCCGGCGTCCACGACGCGGTCGTCGGCGAGCTGCTCGCGCGCGGTGGTCGCGGCGGCTACGCCGAGCTCGACGAGGAGGGCCGGCGCCGCGTGTTGCGCGACGTGCTCGCTCGTCCGATCACGCCGCTGCGCGATCGCGATGCGCTCGGTCCGCAGGCCCGCGAGGTGCTCGCCACGCTCGATGTCGTCGGGCGCGCGCGCCGCGAGCTCGGTCCACGGGCGTGCGAGCGCTACGTCGTCAGCTTCACGCGCGAGGTCTCCGACCTGCTCGAGGTCGCGTTCCTCGCGCGCGCCGCGGGGCTCGCACCCGGCGAGCTCCGTCCGGTGCCGCTGCTCGAGCAGCTCGAGGATCTCGAGCGCGCCGATCAGATCGCGCGCGATGCACTCGGTGATCCGATCCTCGCGACCGAGCTCACCGGCGAGCTCGAGGTCATGATCGGCTACTCCGATTCGGGCAAGCAGGTCGGCTACGTCGCGTCGGCGATGGCGCTGCGCCGTGCCCAGCAGCGCCTCGCGGCGGTCGTGCCCGCGGGCACCCTGCTCACGATCTTTCACGGCCGTGGTGGTGCGCTCGGTCGCGGCGGCGGTCCCGCGAGTGAAGCGATTCGCGCCCAACCGCCCGAGGCGATCCGCGGTCGGGTGCGCGTCACCGAGCAAGGCGAGACCGTGACCGCGCGCTACTCCGATCCGGGGATCGCCGAGCGCGATCTCGAGCTCACCGTCGGTGCCGTGCTCGCGGCCGCGGCGTTGCCAGCCGATGCCGATCGCGACGACGAAGCTCATCTGTGGCACGCCGCCGACGCCGCGCGACGCGCGTATCTCGCGCTCACTGCCGACGAGGATCGCCTCGCGCGCTACACTGTCGCGGCGACGCCGATCGAAGATGTCGCGCACCTGCCGCTCGGTTCGCGCCCGGCGTCGCGCGGCGGTGCGAAGCTCAGGCTCGAGGCGCTGCGCGCGATTCCATGGGTGTTCTCGTGGACCCAAAGCCGTCACGGCATCCCCGGTTGGTTCGGGGTCGGCACGGCGGTCGAATCGCTCGCCGCCGAGATCGGTGCCGCCGAGGTCCGCGCGCTCGTCACGCGCTCGCGGTTCTTCGCTGCCCTCATTCACAACTGCGAAGTCTCGCTCGTGCGCTCCGATATCGACGTCGCCGCCGAATACGCGAAGCTCGCCGATCCGGACGCCGCGACGTTGTTCGCGGTGATCAAGGCCGAGCACACGCGCACCGTCGCCGTGCTGCGCGACGTGCTCGGTATGGTCCCACCGCTCGCGACGCGGCCCTACCTCGCGGCGTCGGTCGCGCGGCGCAACCCGCACCTCGACGTGCTCTCGCATATTCAGATCGAGGCGCTGCGACGCCGGCGCGCGGGCACCGGTGATGCCGAGCGGCTCGCGCGGATCATCTTCACGACGATCAACGGCATCGCCGCGGGCCTGCAGACCTCGGGGTAGCGCGCAACCGGCCGTGACGACGGGTGTCTCTTCGCCATGCGCGCGCAGATCACCGCACGCTTCAGTGATTCGCTCCTCGAGGTTGTCGAGCTCGAGCACGCCGGCAGCTACCGGATCGGCGCCGCGCCCGACGTCGATCTCGCGGTGGCCAACATCGGCTCGTTCCCGATCGTGACCGGCGATGCAACCGGCTTCGTCGTGCGCACGCCGGTCGGGATGGGTGATGCGACCGACGTGCGGCTCGTGGCCGATCAACCGGTCACGCTGCGCTTCGGCATGATCACGATCACGATCGAGCTCGTCGCGCGCGCGGCGCCGCTGCCGTTGCCGAAGGTCGATCTCCGGCCGTACGCGTTCCTCGGCGGGTCGCTGATCGTGCACCTCCTCGTGTGGGGTGCGGCGGTCGTGTTCGCGCACGCGCCGATCGCGAAGACGCCACGTCCGCGCGCCGTCATGCATCCAGTGCTCGCGAAGCTCTTCCCGGCGCCGCCGCCTCCCGTTCCGCACCCGCACGTGACCCTGGCGGCGGCGTCGCGATCGCCACCGGTGAGATCCGGTATGCGTGAAAATCGCTCCGCACTCGACGAGCTCGCAGCAGCCGCCGCGTCGACACCCGGCGATGCGAACGGTTTTAGCCCGGCCTATCGCGCGTACCTGAAGGCGGTCGATCAGCACATCAAGGACATGCTCGACGCGGCCGACCCACTCTACGTCGAGGAAGATGCGGCCGGCTTCGGCAAACACGGTGGCGCGTTCGATCCGACGCATCGGGCCGGCTGGGGCACGATCGCGACCGGCCGCTACCAGACCATCTCGAGTGGCCACGGCGTCGGCGACGACTACCACCTCGATGGCGAGTCCTACCCCGAGCTCGCACTCTGCGAGTCCCCCCACTGCGAGATCGCGGGCGCGCTCGACAAGGACGCGGTGCAGCACGTGATCGCGCCGCAAGTCGCCGCGCTCGCGAATTGTGTCGGTCAAGACTCGCTGACGCTGACGCTCGAGATCGCTGCGAACGGTCACGTCACGAAGGTCCACGGCCACGGTAAGATCGCGCGCTGCGCGGCGAACGTGATCGGTCAGCTCGCGTTCCCCGAAGCCGCTGGACCGACGACGGCCACGTACACGATCGGCTACCCTTGATCGTGGATGGTCGGATGCAAGTGGGTCTCGCAACGTCGGCCCTCTCTCCGAAGTCCGGACGAAACTGCTCGATTCGCGCAACAAATAGGTAGGACCGATTTCCTGCTAGCTCTGCAGACTCGGACCACATGACATCTTTGTCAGTGGCGCCGAACACAGACGAAACGAGGTCTCGCTACGTTGAACGACACCTCTGTCCGGCGTCCGGACAAACTGCGCAGTTCGCGCATCAAATGGGTGCGACCTATTTTCGTGCTGACTTTCGCGTGCACAGCCCATCGCGCGCCGGGCTCGAGGTCGGGGCGACGCACACGATCCACGCGACCTGGACCGACGACGGCTACCTCGTCGATGAGAATCAGTGGCGCTCAGCCGCACACTAGCCTCGGTCTGACGGCGACACGGTCGACGAGGATCAGTGGCGCTCAGCCGCACACAAGCCTCGGTCTGACGGTTACGCCGTCGACGAGGATCACACCCACGCCGTAGCTCCGCCGGCCGTTGCACTCAGCCGCGCAGTAGCTTCGGCCCGCCGCCGCTCGGTCCATTCGTGACCGGCTTGTGCAGCACGACCGTGCGCCCCGCTTCGCGCCCCGCGTGATGCGCGGACCCGGCGCGCAAGCTGCGCCGCCGCGTCACGATCCGTGGATTGCGCCGTCGATAGAACTCCTCGAGCCGCTTGTCACCGGCCCACACCAGCCCTGCACCGCGCAGCTCGACGCGCTCGAACAACAACTTCTCGCGAAACCCGCGAATCACGCCGGTCTGATACGAGATCCGATCGCGCCCGCTGCGCACGCGAGCGTCGCCGCGGTTCTCCTGCCACAGCCGCTCTGCGGTCGCGAGCAAGAACGCATACACGTGGCTCGCCATCTCGACGTTCGCGAGCGTGCCGGCGATCTCGTACACGCGACCGTGCGTGGCCGTCTGCGGCACGTACACCGGGATCGAGATCACCTCGACGAAGAAGAACTCGCTCAGGATCCCCACCACTTCGGCGTCGACGGCATTCGACCTGCGGCGCGGCTCGCCGAGATGCCGCACTTCGAACCCGTGCTTCACCGGGAGCTGCTCGATGTTGTGGCGCAGCATCAGCTCGTGCGCCTTCTTCATCGCCGCCTCCGCCTCGTGTTGATTCGAGCTGCCCGCCAGTGCGAGCAACTTGCGGATCCGATCGAGTGTCTTCTCGGTGCCCGGCTCGTCGTGCGCGATCGGTGCGCCATTCGCCCGCGCATCGATGCCGCGCTCCTCGCACACCGTGCGAAACGTCTCGCCGTGCGCGGTTTCGTCGCGCACTTGCAAGAATTCGTCGACGTACTGATGCGCCATCTCGTGCTCGAGCACCGCCATCACCTCGGGCCACGGCCGGGTCATCACCATCCGCCGCTGGAGCTCCAACGTGCGGGTCGCGCTCACCCATTGGCCGAGCCGGTGCATCGAATCCGACAGCGTCAGCACCGGCTTTTGCAATCGCTCCTTGAAGTGCGTCCAGCTCACCCGGGCGTAACACCGGCCAAGCTCGCGCATCAGCTCGGCTTCGAGCTGCGCCGTGAGGAGCTCCGCATCCATTCAGGCCGAGCATGCCTTAGCCACCTGACACGGCAAGTTCTCGAAACCAATTCGCCCTCCGCGGCGTCCAATCGGCATGGCGAACGAGTACTGGTTGGTCTCCGTCAGGATGACAACGGGAACGTCTTCGTCGTGGCCGAGGATCCGAGTGAAGCCAAGGCGCGCACCGAAGCGCGGACCTGAGCCGCGCGGCGAAGCCCCGCCTCGCATGGCCTAGTCCGGCCTAGTCCGTTTCCACGCGTTCTCCACCACCGGTGTGGCGTCCACCTCGACGCCCCGCCATTCACGCCGCGACCATTCGATGGCGTCAACTGGGAACAAGCGATCGATTCGATCCGCTAAGCTCCGCGCATGCCCGAAGTGACCTTCCGCGACTACGCGATGGCCGTGATGCAGAACCAACTGCCAGCCGCGGTCGCGCAACTGCAAACGCTGCTCGGCCTCTCGGAGGATCACGCGAAGGTCGCGACCGCGTTCTTCAAGGAGCGCGTCGGTGATCCGGCGTTCATGCCGAAAGCGATGAGCCTGCGCCAGGCCGTCACCTCCGGCAGCGATGCCGAAATCGGCGACATCCTCGTCGAGTGCTTCGGCCTCGATCCGTCGCAGCGCGCGACCGCCGTCGCGACCGTGCTCGTGCAGCACCCACGGACGTAGGCAGCGCGGTCGCCGACCATCGTGCACGCCCACGGATCGAGGTCATCGGGCGTCACACGCAGCCACGGCGAGCCGCTGGAAGATCCGCATCCCGTCGACGGTACCAACATCGCCGTAGTCGCAGTGCAAGACGCGCGATAAGATCGGGAAGCTCGTCGGCGAGAACTCACCGTAGAACGCGATGTTGCCCGGCGAGCCGTCGAGGATGAAGTCGGGACGGCGATGCGCGAGATCGTCCTCGAACATCGACCAAGCGGCGGGCACGACATGCGCCGCCGCATCCGCGCGCGGCTCGCCGGCGACCAGACCGGTCAGATAGTTCGCGAACGTGAAGCGACACCCGAGCGGACGCTCGGCTTCGAAGTACAACACCGGCGAGTTGCCCCAGATGCAGATCGACGCCGTGCGCGGCGCGATCGCGTCGAGCTTCGCGATCACGTGCGTGTAGTCGGGGTCGGGCTCGCCCGCCCACACCATCACGCGATCGTGCAGCACGCCGAGGACGAGGAACGCCGCGGCGGGGAGTGCGAGTGCGGCGACGAACCAGCGGCGAGCGGACCAGCGCAACGCGACCGGCGCCGCGAGCACGCACAGCGGCGCGGTGAGCTGGTGAAAGTAGTGACCGAAGAACCGGCCGCCGACGCCGACGCACAGTGCGCTGACCACGACCCAGCCGAGGACGAAGCGACCGCGCGACGAGGCCCACGCAGATCGCACGCCGCCGAGTGCGCAGCCGTACAGGAGTGCGGCCGAGCCGACGACCAGACCACCGCGCACGAGCAAGCGAACGATCCGCTCGCCGAGCGCCGGGCCGGCGTCGATGTACGAGAAGTTGAACAGGAACCAGAATCGCGCAGCGTCGAGCGTACCGGCGGCGGCGAACGCAGCGATCGTCGCGACGATCGGAACCGCGGCACCAACCGAGAGCGCGGCGAGTCCTGCGAGGGACCGCGTTCGATGCATCGCGATCCAGGTGATGGCGTAGAGCGGGAGCTGGATGCCGGCTTGATACTTGAAGAGCATCGCGATCGCGACGAGTGCGCCGGCGAGGATCAGCCGCTGCTCGAGGAACGCCGCGACCGAGGCGACGAGCGGCAGCATCATCCACAGCTCGCAATTCGCGGCGAGTGCATCCACATCGACGAGCGTGGTCGTGAACACGCACCAGAGCAGTGCGGCGAACCATGCGGCGCGCGGGTCGTCGCGGCGCACGATGCGGGCGAGCACGAGGCCGGTCGCCCACACGACGAGGATCAGCAGCGCGTGGAGCAGCACCATGCCGCCGGTCGCTTGGGTGAGCTCGTTGATCACGTAGACGGCGGGCGGCTTGTGATCGACCACGTCGCGATACAATGCGTGGCCGGCCAACATCTCGCGTCCGGTGACCGCGTAGATCGCTTCGTCGTCGGAGAGGCACGGGCGATACAGCGAGACCACTCGCAGCACCGCGCACAGGAGGAGCAACGCGGACGCGCGCTTAGTCGACATCGCGCAGCGCCCACAGCGCGGGGATCAAGGTCATCGCGAGCACGATGCACGCGAGCTCGCCCAGGAGCGCGAGCGCGCCGAACGATGCGAGCGCACGACTGTCGGCGACCAACAGCGACGCGTAGCCGAGCATCGAGGTGACCGAAGCGAGCAGCACCGCCGGGCCAGCTTCGGAGACCGCGCGCGCGATGTCGCGAGTGCCGCGCTGACGGATCCGCTCTTCGATGTTGATCGCGTAGTCGATGCCGACCCCGAACGTCGTCGGGAGCGCGACGAAGTTGAAGAAGTTGAGCCGCTGCCCCGTGAGCACGGCCGTGCCCAACATCACCGCCACACCGGCGACCAGCGCGAGGCCGACGCGCGTGATCGTCGCGATCCGGCGCGTGATGATCACGAGGACGAGCAGGACGAGCACGGCTGCCGCGACCGTGAGCGTCCGGCTGTCGCGGCGAACGGCACGCAGCACGTCCGCGAACACGACGAGCTCGCCACTCGAGTACACGACCTTGCCGGACGGCAAGTGGATCTCGCGGAGCGCATCGGTCAGGCGATAGAGGTTCGGTTCGAGATGCTCGTCGACCGGATCGACATACGCGAGCTTGCCGAGCGAACCATCGCGCTCGACAAAGTATTCTGCGAGCTCGGGCGGCAGATCGCGATCCGCCGGCGGGTGCTCGTCGAGCGCGCGCGTGAGGTCCGCGAGCTCGGTGCGATCGGCGGCCGCGACATCCTCGGGATCGATCTTCGCGACCGCGGCGCGCAGGCGCGCGATCAGCGGCATGCGGCTCGCGAGATCGTCGGGAAACAGATCGTCGACGGTGTAGCAGCGCACGACGACGCCGGCGAGATCGGTATGCGCGCGGCGATTGAGCTCGGCACACACCGGCTTGGTATCGGCGCGCGCCTCGGTCGCGATGACGGCCGGAGTCGACGAGCGATCGTCCATCGCCCGCAGGCGGTTATCGAGGCGCTCGATGCCGTCGATGCTGGACGATCGCGTGGCGAGCGCGTGCAGGTCGGTCTCGACCAAGTGGTCGCGCGCGCGCACCGTGACGACCGCGCCCGCGATCGCGAGTCCGAGGGTGAGCGTCACGACGAGCTTCGGCGCTCGCGTGGTCGCTCTACCGATCGCGTGACATGCGCTCGCGAGCGGGCGCTTGCCGCGCGGCGCCTTCGGTGGGTGATCGAGGAGCGCGAGGCAAGCCGGGATGATCGTGAAGGTCGCGAGCCAGCACGCGAGGATCCCCACGCCGCCGATCCAGCCGAACTGGCGAAAACTCTCGACCTCACCTGCGGCGAGCGTGCCGAACGCGATCGCGGTGGCCGCGGCCGCGACCGACGTCGCTCGCAGCGTGCCGGCGCACGCGATGACGATCGCGCGGTCGATCGGCTCGCCGTGCCAACGCTCTTGGCGAAACCGATCGAGGAGGATCACGCCGTAGTTGATCCCGGTGCCGACGATCACCGAGCCGAGGAACGCGGTCTGCGCGTTGACGTGTCCGATCGCGACCTCGGCAAATCCGAGCGCGACCGCGATGCCGACGACCAGCGGCGCGCCGAGCATGAACAGCTCGCGGAGACCGCGGAAGTACCAGATCACGACGCCGCCGACGCACAACAGCACGAGGATCGACGTGCTCGCGAGATCGTGGCGAACCGCCTCGACCTCCGAAATCGCGCTCGGGATCGAACCCGTGTAGCCGGCGATCCGCGTGCCCGCACGCTCGGGATGCGTGTCGGCGACGATGCGCTCGATCTCGCGCAACAGGCCTTCGGAGGCCGCGAGGTCGAGGCTGTCGGCGGCGGGCCGAACGAAGATCACGGCGAGCTTGCCGTGCTCGGTCATGAACAACCCCGACACCGGATCGGCAGCATTGCTCGGCTCGAGCTTGTCTCTCGAGGTACGCACGTCGTTCGCGAGCTCCGCGAGCTCGTCGCGGTCGTCGAGCTCGAGATACAGCGGATTCTCGCGGGCCCCGACGGCGTGCTCGGCGCGATCGGCCCAGTGTTCGAGGTCATCGAGGCTCGCGTAGTACGCGGCGAAGCGCCGGTAGTACTGCTCGATCTCGG
The DNA here is from genome assembly GCA_039935615.1 of Kofleriaceae bacterium. GTDB lineage: Bacteria > Myxococcota_A > Polyangia > Haliangiales > Haliangiaceae > JABFXX01. The sequence continues at coordinate 28,794 of JBDTJY010000163.1, read as the reverse complement.
TGCGGCGGTAGCGCAACGACAATAGGCGATCGCCGAGCTTCGTGCGCAGCGCGGCGGCGAGCTCCGGGACGTACGCGCGCAGTGCCTCTGGTCGGCCGTCGATCGATTCGATCGCGATCGCGACGTTGCCGGTGCCGCCGACGCGCGTCGCGAGGGCGCGCAGCGCGACCACGCTCGGTGCGTGTGCAGGCAACAGCTCGGCGAGGTCGGTCTGCAGCGACAAGCGCGATGCGATCGCCAGACCTGCGATCACGATCAGCAGCCCCACCGTCAGCACCCTGCGAGCGCGACGGACCGAGAGACGCACGAGCCAGTTCATCGCGTCTGTCTCGACGAAGCCCGCGTGGAGACATGCTTGCGTGAGGCGACGTCGCCGTGGCGTGCCGCGATCGCCGCGAGATATTCGGCGCGAACACTGCCGACGAGCACGCTCCAATCGAACTGCTTGACCCGCGCTCGACCCGCCGCGGCGAGCCGCGCGCGCCGTGCCGGATCGGCGGCGAGCTCGACGATCGCGCGTGCGAGGGCGGTGCTGTGCTCGGGTGCGACGAGGACCGCCGCATCGCTCACCACCGCGCGATAGCCCGCGATATCCGAGCACACGATCGCGCGCCCCGCGGCCATCGCCTCGAGCAGCACGATGCCGAACGACTCCATACCGGTCGACGGTGCGACGAACAGATCGCAGGCGGCGTAGAGCTCCGCGAGTCGCACCTCGGAGCCCACGGGGCCTTGATAGCGCACGTTCGGATGCGCGCGCTTCGCGACCGAGCCACCGTCGCCCACGACATCGAGCGACCAAGCGATCGGCAGCGCGGCGCACGCGTCGAGCAAGTACTGGAGCCCCTTGCGCGGATCCCGCCAGTGCCCGACGAACAACAGCCGGACCGGCTCGCCGATCGGTTCACGCGGTGCCGTCCGGCGATACGCGCTGATGTCGATGCCGTTGGGGATGATCGCGAGTGGCTTGGTGAACGTGGTGCGCGCGAGCTGCGCCGCGGCCGGTGACACCGCGATCCCGCGATCGACCATGCCTAGCGTGATCGCCGAGGTCGCGACGCGCACGGCGTGACCGAACGCGGCCTGGTGCTCGGTGAACGCGTGAAACGTCGCGACGCGCGCCGCGGCACCGGCGCTCCACAGCGCGTAGTAGGGGAGCGCCGGCACGAGCGGCTCGTGGAGGTGCAGGACGTCGTAGCCGCGCTCGCGGATGAAGCTGCGCACCCGATCGGGGCGCGTGAACAGACCGATGTGATTCGCCGAACCGTTGCTCGGGACGTTGACCACACCGCCGAACGTGAACACGTGCTCGAGGCCGAGCGTGCGCCGGCTCGGGCCGATCACGTCGACCTCGTCTCCGAACGAGCGCAGCATCGACGCGAGTTGCATCGCGTGGCGTTTGACGCCGCCCTCCTCGGAGAGGTCGTACGGCACGACCATTCCGATCCGCACTACGCCACCAGCTCGCGCATCACGGAGCGGGAGAGCCATTCGTCACACGCGTGCGCGATCTTCTCGCCGGCGCGACCGTCGCCATAGAGCTCCGGAAGCGGTCGCGCGAACGCCGACCAATCCCCGAAGATGCGTGCCGCGACTTCGAAGATCTGGCTCGGCAGCGCGAGGAGCCCGACGCCGGCCTCGAGCGTCTCGACGCGTTCGGTGTGCGCGCGCACGGTCACGCAGGGCGTGCCGAGGATCGCGGCCTCTTCTTGCACGCCGCCCGAGTCGGTGACGACGAGTCGCGCACTCGCGAGCCGCTGCAAGAACTCCGCGTGGCCGATCGGTTCGGTGATCGTCACGTGCTTCGGCAACGCGAGCTGCGCCTCTTCGGCCTTGGCACGCGTGCGCAGATGGAGCGGCCACACCACGTCGTGATCGCGACCGAGGCGCTCGATCTGAGCGAACACCGTGGCGAGCTCGTTCGGATCGTCGACGGTCTCCTGGCGATGGATCGTGACGATCACGCCGTGCCGCGCGGCCGCCACCGCCGGGCGATGCTCGCGCAGTGCATCGAGCACCGTGTTGCCGGTCAAGAGCACGCGCCCGTTGACATGTTCCCGTGCGAGGTTCGCGACCGCGATCGTCGTCGGTGCGAACAACAAGTCGGCGAGTGCGTCTGCGCAGATCCGATGTTCTTCCTCGGGCAGCTCGCGCGAGAACGCGCGCAGGCCGGCCTCGACGTGACCGAACGCGCTGCCGGTCTTGCGCGCCGCGAATGCGGCGGCGACGACCGTCGTCGTATCGCCGACCGCGAGCACGAGCTTCGGTGGTTCGGCGCTAAACAGCTCGCCGAGCCCGGTCGCGATCTCGAGGAAGCTGCCGAGCAAGCTCCGGGTCGCGAGCACGAGTTGGTGGTCGACCGTGATCCCGAACCCTGCGAGGAAGCTGCCCATCATGCTCCAGTCATGATGCTGGCCGGTCGAGATCACGCAGTGCGGGAGGTTGCGGCGGCGCAGCGCGGCGATGATCGGCGCCATCTTCACGACCTCGGGTCGCGTGCCCACGATGCACGCGATCATCGACGTGCCTCGATCGCGGCGGCGAACTTTTCGGCGACCCACTTGTTGCCCGCTTGCGTCAGGTGGATCCCGTCGCAGAAATGCTCGACCGGCAGCTCCGAGAGATCGACGAGTGCGAGGCGGCGCTGCTCCGCGATCTTGCGGTACAGCTCGTTCAGCTTCGCGATGCCATCGTTCATCGTCCACGGCTCGCGTGGTGCGCCGAACCCGCGCTTGCCCGGCAGGGTCGCGAGATACACGAACCGACCGAGTGCGCGGCACTGATCGAGCACCGCCTCGCACGCGATCGCGCTCTGTTCGAACGAGCGATCCTTCCACGCGTCGTTCGTTCCCATCCACAGGCACACTTCGCCTGCCTCTGGCACCGAGAGCAACTCGTGATAGTTGCGGCGCCAGAGATCCGACCAGCACTCGCCCGGCACGCCGAAGTTCGTCGTGACCCAGGTCTGGCTGTGTTTCTGCGAAAGGATCCGTCCGAGGTAGAGCGGATAACTCATGCCATCGGGATCGCGAGAGCCGTACGTGAGCGAGTCGCCTTGGCAGGCGATCACGCCGTAGACGTTCGACCGTTTGGACAGCTGTTCACTCACTCCCCACGGTTGTCCCCGCTTCTTCACACTTCTTATCTTGCGATTCTATTAAGGTGGCACTTTGCCACTCTATGTGATAATTCTCTTAAGGTCTCACATAGTTATCACATGCGTGCGCGCAGCCGTTTGCGAGCCGTTTGCGAGCCATCGCGTGCATACAAAGAAGCCCGCCGGGTGGCAGGCTTCTTCGGTACAGCACGCTCACCGGGTGGCGAGCCTTCCTAGATCACTCGACCACTCCGTCGAGTCGTTGAGTCGTTGAGAGAGCTTACGAACAGCCGCTCGTCGAGCCGCAGTTCGGACACTTGTGACACGCGCCGTTGCGCACCATCAGCGTGCCGCACTCGTGGCACGGCGGAGCATCGGTCTCTTGGACCCACGCGCGGTCCTTTACCTCTACCGGGATCGCGGGCTCCATGCCGGCCTTGACCTCGACGGAGATGAAGTCCTTCGACAGGAGCGGCACCTTCGGCAGATCGAGCTGCGCGAGGCGCGCGGCCGGATGGCGCTCGGCGAGGCCCGGACCTTCGCTCGGGAAGCGGATGTTCAGCCAGCGGAACAGGTAGTCCATGATCGACGTCGCGATCGGGATTTCCTGATTGCCGGTGAAGCCCGACGGCTCGAAGCGCGTGCCCTTGAACTTCTCGATCAGCACCGTGAGCGGCACACCGTGCTGCAGCGCGAGCGAGATCGACGTCGCGAACGAGTCCATGAGGCCGGCGATCACCGAGCCTTCTTTGGCCATGCGCACGAAGATCTCACCGGGGCAGCCGTCTTGGTAGAGGCCGACCGTGATGTAGCCCTCGTGGCCACCGATCGAGAACTTGTGCGTGAACGACGCGCGCTCGTCGGGGAGCTTGTAGCGGTTCGCCATCGGCGGACCGGCCGGACGCGCCTTGCGGGCGCGCAGGGCTTCGATCAGGCGACGCTCTTCGGGAGCGAGCAGGTCGAGCGGATCGACGTTGGCGGCTACCTTGCTGCCGTTCGAGGTCGCCTGCGTCATGTTGGTCGACAGCGGCTGGGTGCGCTTGCAGCCATCGCGGTAAACCGCGATCGCCTTGAGGCCGAGCTTCCACGCCTGGATGTACGCGTCCTCGATGTCCTCGACCGTGCAGTCGGTCGGCAGGTTGACGGTCTTGGAGATCGCGCCCGACAGGAAGGGCTGCACGGCCGACATCATGCGGATGTGGCCCATGTAGTGGATCGAGCGGGTGCCGTTCGACGAGCGGAACGCGCAGTCGAACACCGGGAGGTGCTCGTCCTTGAGGCCCGGCGCGCCTTCGATCGTGTCGCGCGCGTTGATGTGCGAGACGATCGCTTCGGCTTCTTTCGCGTCGTAGCCGAGGTGGGTGAGGGCTTCGGGGACCGTGTTGTTCACGATCTTGAGCAGGCCACCACCGACGAGGCGCTTGTACTTGACGATCGCGATGTCGGGCTCGATGCCCGTGGTGTCGCAATCCATGAGGAACGCGATCGTGCCGGTCGGCGCGAGCACCGTGGTCTGGCCGTTGCGGAAGCCGTACTTCTCGCCGACGGCGATCGCGTCGTCCCACGCGTCGCGCGCGGCTTGCGTGAGGGTGGCGGGCACGTACTGCGGATCGATCTTCTCGACCGCGAGCCGGTGCTTCTTCATCACCTTCAGGAACGGGGTCTCGTTGTCGGCGTAGCCGACGAACGGGCCGGTCGCATCGGCGGAGATCTTCGCGCTCGTGCGATAGGCCTCACCGCACATCAGCGCGGTGATCGCGGCGGCGTACGCGCGACCGGAGTCGCCGTCGTACGGGAGCGAGCGCGACATCAGCAGGGCGCCGAGGTTGGCGTAGCCGAGGCCGAGCGGACGGAACGCGAAGCTGTTGTCGGCGATCCGCGGCGTGGGGTACGCCGAGTTGTCGACGATGATCTCCATCGCCGTGATCGTGGTGCGGCAGCCGCGACGGAACGCTTCGATCGCGAACTCGCCACCCTGCTCGACCGGATCGCGGAACTTCATGAGGTTCAGCGATGCGAGGTTGCACGCCGAATCGTCGAGGAACATGTACTCCGAGCACGGGTTCGACGCGTTGATCCGCGCCGTGTTGATGCACGGATGCCAGTCGTTGATCGTGGTGTCGTACTGCATGCCGGGGTCGCCGCAGACCCACGCCGCATCGGCCATTTTGCGCATCAACGTGCGCGCGCGATGCGTCTCGACGGGCTTGCCGGTGACGACCGACTTGGTCGACCAATCCGAATCGCGGATCACCGCGTTCATGAAGTCATCGGTGACGCGGACCGAGTGGTTCGCGTTCTGGTAGTTCACCGAATCGTACGCGCCACCGACGACGTTGAAGCCGCCGTCGTAGCCCGCATCGATCAGCGCCCACGCCTTCTTCTCCTCGATCGCTTTGCAATCGACGAAGTCGACGACATCGGGGTGATCGATGTTGAGGATCACCATCTTCGCGGCGCGGCGGGTCTTGCCACCGCTCTTGATCGCGCCGGCGAACGCGTCGAAGCCGCGCATGAACGACACCGGGCCCGAGGCCGTGCCGCCGCCGTTGAGGAACTCGCGCGAGCTGCGCAGGCTCGACAGGTTCGAGCCGGTGCCCGAGCCGTACTTGAACAGCATGCCCTCGGTCTTCGCGAGCCCGAGGATCGAGCTCATCGAGTCATCGACCGAGTTGATGAAGCACGCCGAACATTGCGGGTGCTCCTCGACGCCGACGTTGAACCAGACCGGCGAATTGAACGCCATCTTCTGGTGGAGGAGGAGATGCACGAGCTCGTCGCGGAATGCCCACGCGTCCTGCTCGGTCTTGAAGTAGCCGTCGGCCTTGCCCCATCCATAGATGGTGTCGGCGACACGCGCGATCATCTGGCGGACCGAGTGCTCGCGCTCCGGCGTGCCGAGGGTGCCGCGGAAATACTTCTGCACCACCACGTTGGTGGCGGTCTGCGACCAGAGTTTCGGGAACTCGACGCCGCGCTGCTCGAAGAACACCTTGCCGTCGGCACCCGAGATCACCGCGTCGCGGCGCTCCCACTCCACGGTCTCGAACGGGTCGACGCCTTGGCGCGTGAAGAAGCGCTCGAAGGTTAGACCCGGGCGCTCGTCCTTGATGACGCGCGACGATTTACGAGCAGACCTACCGGTTTGATCCTGGCCATGTCCAGGCGCAACAGTCGCAGACTTCACGAGCATGACCCCTCCTGCTTTCTTGTCGATCGAGATGAAAATGGTGGCGCGGTGGACGGACAGACGGCGGTCGGGTTTGAACTTCTGGCGCTCGACCAAAAAAGTAAAAATAGACGGCGATAGGACGCCTATTGGCAGATGTACCCATCTGCCCCAAACCACTCCCGTATCTACTTCCTGTCCCTCGTGTTTCCGATTTGGCTTTAGCGGATGGCGGCTTTAGCAGAACGGTGTGACGGTCTGCGGCGGCGTGTGATCCATACGCGTGGCTTCGGCGGAGCCCCTTTGTACTTAGGCGGTAGTGGCTGGGCAACAAAAAGTGCGCTGTATTTGGGGTGTCGGACGGGAGCATGTCCTACATCTAGTGTGGCACCTCGGAAGATATCCACGTGGACTACCTGTGGATTGAGGGTGGATTGTCACTGAAGTCCGATCACTTTTAAGTGGGATTTCGAGCGGTTGATCTTCGCTGTGGATAATCCTGTGGAGCCCTAAAAAAGCCTGAATTGACGCGCCGAGTTACGGAACAGATCCCCACCCAAAAAAATTGGCTTTCAGGTCCGGATTGAGGTGAAACGGAGGGTTTTCGTGTAGGCCGTACACCGCCTGTCACCGTCCCGTCGTTCACCGTCGAGAACGATCTCGAACCGACTGGTTTACTTGTTGTTTTCGAGCTTCTTTAACTCGGCGCTCGCCCGGGATCGGATCGTGGCGCTCGGGTGACTCTTCGCGGTTTCGGTCAGGCCGGGGATCGCGCTGTCGCCGAGGTCCTGGCGGATGAGCTCTTCGATGCGGGGATCGGTGTCCGGCGTCGTGATGAAGCCTCGCAGAGTGATCTTCAGCAACTCGGGATCGGTGCGATAGGCGGGATCGAGTCGGATGGCGTCGCGAAACGCCTTCACGCCGTCGCTCCACCACAGCTTCGCGAAGTAGATCTTGCCGTCGAGAAACGCGAGCTGCGCGCTGTCTGGATGTTGGCGACGCGCCTTCGTGACGACGTCGAGCGCGGGCTCGAGATCGCCGTTCGCGTAGAGATCGCTCGCGCGCGACAGCGCCGGCGCGATCGGATCGAGCGACGTCGCATCGACCGTCGCGACGTGGACCGCGACCGGAGCCGGCTGCGCTGGTTTCGTGGTGCCGCCGCACTTCGCCGCGATGATCGAGATGACGATCACGGCGAGCACACCGCCGCCGATCCAGAGCTGGGTGCGCGTGATCGCGAGGCCGGGCAGCGGCAGTAGGCGCGTCGAGGGGACATCCTGGTTGATGCGCGTCGGCGGAACGCTGCGGCGTCGGGTCGGTGGAACATCGAGCGTCGTGGGCACGCCGCCGCTGCCGAACAGGCTGCCATCGAGCTTGTCGAGCGCGAGCGCGGTGGGAGCGTGCGTGTCGACGGGAGGCCGCGAGTCGACCGCGAGATTCGGAGCGGCGTTCGCTCCCGAATCGAACAGCGAGACGTTCCCTTCGATCGGCGCTGACGAGCTCGCTCGAGGTCGCGTGGTCGTGGCCTGCGAATCGCCGAACATCGTCGACGACGGCGTACCGAACTTCGATGGCGCGCCCTCGGGCGAGCTCGCCTGCGCGATCTGCGCCGGCGTCACGATCGGCGCGTCGAACATCGAGTGCGTCGTCGCCTCGACGACCTGCGACGCGCTGACCTCCGGCACCGTCCAGCCGGACTCGGTCGCGAGCTTCGCCTCGCTCGGCGGCGGCGCCGTCACGCGTCCCGACGGCGTGGTCGCCGCGCGTTGCGGCACCGCCCGCGCCATCATCTCGCCGGTGCTCGCACGCTTGCCGACCGCGTGATCGATCGCGGCCGCCATCTCCGCCGCGTTGTCGTAGCGGTGCGCCGGTGCCTTCGACAGCGCGCGCGCCACCACCTCTTCGAGCTCGCCGAACGCGAGTCCCGGTGCGAGCTCGGCGAGCGTCGGCGGCGCCGCGTTCAGGTGCTTGCGCACGACCGCGAGCGGATCGTCGGCGAGGAACGGCTTGGTGCCGGTGAGCAGCTCGAACAACATCACGCCGACCGCGTACAGATCGGTGCGACCGTCGACGGCGCCGCCCTTGATCTGCTCGGGCGCCATGTAGTTCGGCGTCCCGACGACGATGCCGGTCGTCAGCTTCGTCGAATCGATCGCCGGCTTCGCGAGTCCGAAGTCGAGGATCCGCACCTGCTCGCCGAGGCCGGTGCGCTCGGTGATCATGATGTTCGCCGGCTTGATGTCGCGATGCACGATGCCGAGCTCGTGTGCGTGGCCGAGCCCCGACAGCACCTGGCGCACGAGCTCCGCCGCGCGCGCCGGCTCGAACCGCGTGATCCGCTCGAGCTCGTCGAGCAGCGAGGTCCCGCGCACGAGCTCCATCACGAGGTACGGCTTGCCGTCGTGCAAGCCGAAGTCGATCACCGAGACGCAGTGCGGGTGCTCGAGCCGGGCCATCAGCTTGGCTTCGCGCTCGAACCGCTGGCGCGACGCGAGCTCGTCGGGCAGCGCGTCGTGCATGATCTTGATCGCGACCGCGCGCCCGAGCTTCAGGCGCTCGCCGCGGTACACCGCGCCCATCGCACCCTCGGCGATCGGCTCGATGACCTCGTAGCGGTCGTCGAGCACCGCGCCGCTGAGGTCGGTACCGCGCACCGCGCCAGGATAGCATTTGCGTGTCCGTGGTACCGACAGCCATGGGCCGCTTGCTCGTTGTCCTCGCGCTCGCAAGTTGTCAGCAGTCGCCGCCGGCGCCCACCGCGGGGAGCGGGACGCGGGCGCCGCGGATCGTGACGCTGAGTCCGTCCGCGACCGAGATTGTCGCAGCGCTCGGAGCGACCGGCGACCTGGTTGGTGTCGACGATTACTCGGATTACCCCGACGCGGTGAAGCAGCTCCCGAAGGTCGGCAGCTTCATGACCCCGAACCTCGAGGCGATCGTGCAGCTCCGCCCGACGCTCGTGATCGTCGACGACATTCACTCGCAGGTGACCGGCGCACTCCACGACGCGGGCATCGCCACCCAGGACTGCCCGATGCATGCCGTGCCCGACGTCAAGGCGTGCTTGTTGGCGATCGGCGGCAAGCTCGCGCTCGGCGACGCCGCGACCACGGCGGTCAGCGCGATCGACAAAGCGCTCGACGCCGCCGCCGCACATCGCCCCGCCCATCACCCCAAGGTGCTGCTCGTGATCGATCGCGAGCAGGGCGGGATCAACAGCCTCGTCGCCGCCGCCAGCGGCACGTTCAACGACGAGCTGCTCGCCGTGGTCGGCGGGGACAACGTGCTCGCCGGGGCGACCGTGAAGTACCCGAAGATCGGCGTCGAGGAGGTGCTGCGCGCGCAGCCCGACATCATCCTGGATCTGTCGTATGCCGGCCGCGACAGCATGAAGGCCTGGGACCAGCTCGACGTCCCGGCGGTCAAGGCCAAGCGCGTCGAGCTGTTGATCAGCCCCTTGCTGTCGCACCCGACGCCGCGGATCGCCGAGGCCCTCGAGCTGATGGCGCGAGCGATCGATTAGCGCGGATTAGAAACCACTACACGCCGACGTTGGCGGCGGCTTCGTCGCGCAGGCGCGCGTGCTCGAGCAGGAGGTGGGTGACGGAGGTCAGCGGCTGGTCGCTCGCCGTCGCGTGGGTCGGCGCGCCACCGGCGAGCTCGAAGTAGCCGTGCTTCCAGTCGAGCACCGTCATCACGATCGTGCGCGCGTCACCCTCGAGCTCGCTCGACCGGGCGCGGACGATCTTGCCGTCGATGAAGTCGATCCAGGCGACGAGCTGATCGCGCGTGACCGAGAGCTGGCCGGTCTTCTTGTCCTGCTCGAACATCTGGAGCAGCGTCGGCAACTGGACCTCGGTGAGCGCACCGCGCAGCACCACGCGCTCGGTGTCGCGCTGGCTGGCGCGGGCCCACCGGCGAGCGCGCAGGATGATCTCGAGGACGGTGAACGGCTTGGGGACGAAGTCCGCCGCACCGAGCTGCAGCGCCTGCAGGCGCGTGAGGTCGGTCGCGTTCTCGGACATCATCATCACGGGCACGTTCGCGAGCTGCGCGTGACGCCCCATCTCCTGGAGGACGTGGAGCCCGTCGACGACGGGCATGTCACGCTCGATCAACGCGACATCGGGCGCCTTGGTCAGGCACGCGCCGAGCGCCTCCATGCCGTTGGTCGCGGTCGCGACGACGAAGCCGGCGTTGCCGAGCGCGGTCGACAGCCGCTCGAGCACGCGGGTCTGCGGATCGGCGACGAGGATCCGCAGATCGGCGGTCTGCTTGACCGGCGGGTTGGTCGCGAGCAGGCGGCTGACGGCGTCGAGGAACTCTTCGTCGGCGGGGCGCACCGGATCGCGAAACACCACGCCGATGCCGGGAGACCGACCGAGCGTGCGCGCCTCGACCTCGCTCAACATGTGCGTGACCTGGCCCGAGATCACGTGGCGCTGGCCGTTCGGCGCCAGCACGATCTGGACGATGGTGCCCTGCGGCAACGGCGGCGTCAGCCGGATGAACATGCCGAGCGGCGAGATGTCCTGCGACACCGCGCGGATCTTCTTCCCGTTGGAGATCAGCTCCACAGGTAGGTTCATCACCACTCGATCGTTACGGCGGCGCACGACTCTCGTGCGTACCGCGTTTCCGTCGGCGTTGCTACTTGGTAAGAACATCGGGTGTGGGTCGAGCTGACGGCCGTCGAGGTTGCACTGGGGGGGAACCCCGTGGTGCGGGGCGTCACCACGGGCGTCGACGCCGGCGATCTCGTCGTGGTGGTGGGGCCGAACGGTGCCGGCAAGACCACGCTGGTGCGCGCGATCGCCGGCCTCGTCGAACCGAGCACCGGCACCGTGCGCTGTTTCGGCCGCGACCCGAGCGCTCCGGATCGCCGCGCCCTCGCGAAGGACCTCGCCTACCTGCCGCAACAGTACGAGCTCGCGTTTCCGTTCATCGTCGAAGAGGTCGTGCTGCTCGGCCGCTACGCGCGCCAACGCGGGCTCGGCCTCGCCTCGGCCGACGACCTCGCCGCCTGCCAGCGCGCGATGATCGCGTGCGATGTGGCCGCGCTCGCGCAGCGCCGGTTCGACGAGCTCTCCGGTGGCGAAGCGCGCCGCGTGATCCTCGCGCAGGCGCTGTGCCAAGGTGCGCGTTGCCTGCTGCTCGACGAGCCGACCGCCGGCCTCGATCCCGCGCACGCGCGCAGCGTGTTCGAGATGCTGCGCGCGCACTGCGACGCCGGCGCCGCCGCGATCGTCGTCACCCACGATCTCGATCTCGCGCTGCGCTACGGCCGCTCGATGTGGCTCGTCGCCGGTGGCCGGCTCTCGGCGCGCGGCGCCCCGGCGGACGTGCTCGCCTCCGCGGCAACCCGCGAAGCCTTCGGCCTCGAGATCCACGTCGGCAGGCTGCCCTCGGGTGCCCCGTTCGCGGTGCCGGCGTGAGCTCGTTCGTCAGCGGCAGCAGCTCGCGCCGCCTGACCGGCAAGCGGCTGGTCGTGATCCTCGTGCTGTCGCTGATCGCGTGCGCCGCGATCGCGGTCCTCGCACTGCTGTTCGGTCGCGGGAGCGATCACCACTTCGAGCTCCTCGGTCGCTCGGCGTTCGACGACACGTCGATCGATCACCAGATCCTCTTCGGCGCGCGCCTGCCCCGGGTGCTCGCGTGCGTGGTCACCGGTGCCGCGCTCGCCGGCGCGGGCTGTGCGCTGCAGGCCCTGCTGCGCAATCCGCTCGCCGATCCGTTCACGCTCGGCATCTCGTCGGGGAGCTCGCTCGGCGCGGTCGTCGCGATCCGGTTCGGCGCCGAGCGCGCGTTCGGCTACGGCGCGATCGGCGTCGCGGCGCTGCTCGGCGCGGTGGCCACGCTGGTCGTGATCTGGAAGCTCGCGCAGGTCGGCCGCCACCTGCCGCCGGCGACGCTGATCCTCGCCGGCGTCGCGATCGCGATGTTCTGCTCGTCGGCGTCGGTGTTGATCCAGTACACGTCGGACTTCACCGACATCGAGCACATGCTCGGCTGGATGATGGGCGGCCTCGATGCAGTGCGCTTGCAATGGGTCGAGTACGCGACCCTGCCGATCGGCGGTGGCCTGGTCGTGCTGATGCTCTACGGCAAAGAGATGAACGCGCTCGCCGCCGGTGCCGAGGTCGCGGCGTCGCTCGGCGTGCGAGTGGCGCGCACGCAGCTCGTGTTGTTCGCGGTGTCGTCGCTGCTCGTCGGGAGCGCGATCGCGGTCGTCGGCCCGATCGGCTTCGTCGGGCTGGTCGTGCCCCACGGGTTGCGCGCGATCATCGGGCCGGATCATCGCGCGCTCCTACCGGCGTCGATGTTCGGTGGGGCGATCGTACTGTCGATCTGCGACACGCTCGCGCGTACGATCATCCCGATGCATCACCTGCCGACAGGCGCCGTCACGGCCGTGATCGGCGTGCCGCTGTTCTTCGGGATCCTGATCGCGAACAAGCAGAAGGCGAGCCTGTGGGGGCGCGCGTGAGCGCCGTCGTTCGTCACGTCGCCGAATCGATCAGCTTCGCCTCGCGCGCCCACGGGGACGCCGCGCGCGCCGCGGTCACCGGTGCGGGTGCGCCGATGCTCGAGCGGCTCGCGCGTGCGCTCGGCGGCGCGCAGCACACGCCGCGCCCACGTGCGCAGCGCCGGCTGATCGTGATCGTCGCCGGCGATCATGGCACCGGCGATCCGGGGATCGAGATGGGCGCCGATCATCCGACCGTGATCGCCGCACACGCGATCGTCGGCGGCGCCGCCGCCCTGTCGCAACTCGCGCGCGCGGCGCACACCCCGGTGATCGTGATCGATGCCGGGGCTCGCGAGCCGAGTCACATGCCGCCGTCGACGGTCGCGCTCGGCCGCGGCCCGACGCGGGACCTCGCGCGCGAACCCGCGATGACCATCGTCGATGCGGCGCTCGGGCTCGAGGCCGGCATCGCGCTCGCGATGTCGCTCGCGGAGCCCAGCCCGGGCTCCGAAGGACTCGCACTCCTCGCGGTCGGCGCGCTCGGCGTCGGTGCCGAGGTCGCCTCGGCGGCGCTGGTCGGTGCGATCACCGGCCGCGTGCCGCCCGACCTCAACGATCCGCAGGCCGAGCTCGCGGCGCATCGCGGCGTCGAGCATCGCCGGTACTCGCGCGAGCCGATCACCGAGCCACTACCGCTGCTTGCCACCGGCACCGGCGACCTGCCCCGCACGCTCGTCACCACCGGGCTCGAGGCGAGCGCGCTCGAGCTGCTCGCCTCGTTTGGCGGGTCCGAGACCGCGGTGCTCGCCGGGCTGATGCTCGGCCTGGCCTCGATCAACGTCCCCGTGATTCTCGACAGCTACGCGACCGGCTCGGCCGCGATGATCGCCGCGATGATCGCACCCGCGGTGACCGGGTACCTGATCGCCGCGCATCGCGGTAGCTTCACGATGCCGGCGATGCTCGAACACCTAGGCCTACAGCCGATCTTCGAGGTCGGCCTCGGTCACGGCGAGGGCAGCGGCGCGGCGATGGTGTTACCGCTCGTCGATCAGGTGAGCGAGTTAGCGACCCCACGCGTATAGTGGAAGGTGATGGGCGAACGCAGGCGCCATACGGGCTCCTTCGAAGTCGAACGCACGACCGGCTCGCACGAGGTCCTCGACCGCTTGTTCGTGTACGGCACGTTGCGCAACGGCCAGACCGCGCGCTCGCTGATCGCGAATCAGATCACCGGCGCCGAGCCCGCGACGACGACCGGCCAGATGGTCGCGTTCCCGATGGGCTATCCGGGCTACGTCGAGCAAGGTGCCGGCATTGTCCACGGCGAGGTGCTGTGGCTGATCGAGCTCGCGGCGACGTTCGCGCTGCTCGATGCGTTCGAGGGTGCGGACTTCGCGCGGATGATCCGGCAGGTGACGCTCGCGAGTGGCGAGCAGGTCTGGGCCTGGATCTACGTGCTCTCCGATCCGGGAGCGGCAAAGCACGGAACCCCGATCGAAGATGGCGACTGGGTCCGGTACTGCACCGAACAGAGTTAACTACCTCACGTCAGATGAAGAAGTGGCCGAGGACGGCCATCGACAAAGCGGCGAGGGCCGCGGCGATCGTACCGGGCCCGATCTTGTGACTGGTGAGGGACAAACGTTGCTGCACGAGGCAGAGATTCCTCTTTCTGGCCACGAAAGCAAGTTCCTGCGTGGCGGATCGAGCAAGGGTATCTTGTCGAACGATCTCGGTCGAGTAGACGCTATCTTGGGACGATCTCAGCCCTTGACTCCCGGCCGGTTGCGCACATGTCGGCCGAAATCCAACGGTATGGGGCCCAACTCATTTGGGGAGGCTATACGGAGCCGCGGGTCTGTCGGATCAGTCGCAAGTACGAGGTCTGCGCGCGCGCTGCCAGATCTTGGAGCTCGGTGACCAGAGCGGGCGGTGGCGTCCCACCCAGCGTGTGCGTGTAGATCAGATTGACCGCGCGCTGCTTCACTTGCACCGGCACGACCACGACCTCGATCGGCGCTGGGTCCGCTCCGAGTGCGTGCCACAACTGGGTCTCGACCGGCTTCGCGCCGGCGGGTGGCGGTCCGATGTACGTCTGGCAGGCATCGTAAGCAGCCTGCAGCGCCGACGCGCCGCCGAGCGGCAACGACAGCTCCTCGATCGGCCGCGTGGCCTTGGTCGGCGGCGCCACGTAGCCACGCCATCCGAGCGCGTTGCCATCGCGGATCAGCAGGACCACGAGCGCATCGCAGCGGCCCTTCGCGAAGTCGACGAACGCGTCCGCGATGCCTTCGCGATTGACCGCGTTGTCGATCCGCTCGCACGCATCGCCGAACGTCAGCGCGGTCGGCACCGCGTGCGTGAGCGGCGCTTGCGAGGCGCGGCGGCGGCGCGGCTCGAGCGTCAGCGTGGGCGGCATCGAGATTCCACCCGCGGGCTGCGACCGGCGGCGCTCGTCACCGACCAGCTGCTCGCCCGGATCGGTGCCGTTGCGCGCGGTGCGCACGAAGCGCGCGCGCCGCGGCGTGCCGAAAAGCTTCTCGAGATAGTAGAGGGCGCGCAGCTCCGGCACGACGTACGGCGTGATCGGTCCGCCGAACCGCGCGGCGAGCTGGGTGCGGGCGTGATCGTCGCTCGGATCGACCATCGCGACCGCGGCGCCACCGGTCTCGAGCATGCCGAGCGGCACCGCGCGCAGGCGGTGCGCGTCGTCGGCGCCGAGCTTGTCGAGGAGGATGCGGTCGGCGTCGTCGAGCAGCGTCGGCGTGGCGACCGGCAAGCCGGTGAGCTCGGCGAGGTACGTCGACAGCAACTCGAGATCGAGGAAGCCGAGCTCGACGAGGTTGGTGCCGAGCCGGCCGCCGTAGAGCACTTGATTGCGGAGCGCCGCCTCGAGCTGCGTGAGCCCGATCGCGGCGTTGCGCAACAGCAACGTGCCCAACTTCATCGTGACCGATGGTATCGCGTCAGGCGTAGCGCGTGGGATCGGGGAGGCCGGCTTCGGCGAAGCCCTTCTTGCGAAGTGCGCACGCGTCACACCGGCCGCAGGCGGCGTCGCCGATCGGGTCGTAGCACGAGTGGGTCTGGCCGTAGTCGATGCCGAGCCGCGTGCCGAGCACGATGATCTCGGCCTTGGTCAGCTCGATCAGTGGTGCGTGCACGTGAAATCCGCCGCTGCGCGTCGCGACCTGTGCGAGCGCCTCGAACGCGCGCACGAACTCCGGCCGGCAATCGGGATAGCCGCTCGCATCGAGCACGTTGACGCCGATGAACAGATCCTTCGCGCCGAGCGACTCCGCCCACGCGAGTGCGAGTGCCATCAACACCGTGTTGCGCGCCGGCACGTACGTCGCCGGCACGTCGCCCGGCGCGCCGATCTCCGCGAGCGACCGATCCTTCGGCACGGCGACCTCGCGCCGCGTCAGCGCCGACGCCGCGAGCGCCGACAGGTCGACCTCGATCACGCGATGGTCGCGGACGCCCGCCCACCTCGCGATGCGGCGCGCGGCCTCGAGCTCGACCTCGTGGAGCTGGCCGTACTTCACGGTCAACGCGTAGCAGTCAAAGCCCTGCGACTTCGCGACGGCGAGTGCGGTCGTCGAATCGAGACCGCCCGAAACCAAAACCACGGCCTGCATGGGGGGGGACGGTAACAAATAGCGAAACGTACCGCTCTCTAACACCCCGAAATCTCTGATCGCCGAAGGGACGGTAACAAAACGGCTCCGGACAGGGGCCGGTTGCAATTAGCGCAACTAACGATCTCCAAGTCGTTGACCAAGCTGGGGCGCGAACGAGCTCGCGAAATCGGACTGCGCGGCCGAGGATTGGACATCGCGCAGCGTGGAACAGTGAGTACGTTGCCTCCGTCCCTTTGCACGTCATGATCTCGCGAACTTCCACGGCGTGAGTTGCGCAAGTTGAAACCGTCCCCGCTCGGAAGCGCGATCGTGCTCGGCCTGGCCGCGATCGTCGCGCTCGCCGCGTGGCAGCACGTGCACGTGCTCGGCGCGAGTCCGTTTCCGATCGGCGTCGACGGCTACTTCTATCCGATCCAGGTGCGCTCGATCCTCGAGCACGGCGTGCTGCGCTATCCGGCGTCGCCGGTGACGTTCTATTGGATGGCGCCGTTCGCGGCCGCGACCGATCCGTTTATCGGCGCGAAGCTCGGCGCGGCGCTCGGCACGGCGCTGATCGCGGTGCCGGCCTATGGCGTCGGCGCGAAGCTCGGCGGTTCGCGCGCGGCCGGGGCGATCGCGGCGGTGGTCGCCGCGACCAGCGCCGATGCCGGCTATCTCGCGATCGAGTTCGTCAAGCAGGGCATCGGGCTCACGGTCGCGCTCGGCGCGCTGTGGATGGTGCTGCACGTGCTCGCGAAGCCGACCTACGCGCGCGTCGCGGGTGCGGTCGCGGCGGTTGCGCTCGCGTTCGCGACCCACAAGGTCGCCGCCGGGCTCGTGATCGTCGTCGCGATCCCGAGCATCGTCGTGGGCACGCGCCACCTCCTGCGCGGGCGGCGGTTGATCTACGCGGCGCTCGCCGGCGTCGCGATCGTGCTCGCGTTGATCGTCCTCGGCATCGCCGCGCCGCACCGCTTCGTGTCGCCGCACGATCTGTCGCTGCTCGGCACGCTGTTCTCGAGCGACGCACGGTGGTCGGCACCCGCGCTCGTGCTGCAGCACAGCACGCTCGCGTTCGGTCACGAGGCCGCGATCGGCGGCGTGCTCGCGCTCCTCGCCGCGATCATCTTGATCAACCGCGACCCGGCAGTGCCCGAGCTGCGCGCGTGCGCGTGGGTCGTCGTCGGGCTCGCGCTCGTGATCGCGATCCCGTGGCTCGACGTCACCGATCCGCAGGGCCTCGGTTTTCGTCTGCGCCTCACCGCGTTCGTCCCGATGGCGCTGTGCGCCGCGATCTGCGCCGGCGAGCTGCTGCGCTACGTCAAGCACGAGCTCGCGCTCGTCGCGATCGCGGCGGTGATCCTCGTCGTGCAGCTCGACGGCGATCGCACCGAGGGCCAGACGCTCACCCACCCTGCGCTCGCCGCCGCGGTGATGGCCGCGACCGATCAGCTCCCCGCCGGCAAGACCGTGATCGTCCCCGAGCGCCACATCATGTTCATGGTCGACTGGTACACGCGCGCCGACGTCAGCCTGCGCCCCGAGCCGGTCCCGTACGCGCAGCGCGTGCGGCTGTTCGGCCTCCCCTTCATCGGCGGACCGAAGTCACCGCTCGACGTCGCGCTCGATGCCGCGCGCGATCGGCCCGATCCGCCGATCGGCCTCCACCCGCGCTATCGCAACGGGCTCGTGCTCGTGTCCGAGCCCACCTGGGACTGGCTGCTCCTGCAACTTCCGGTTGCGGACCGCGCGCACTTCGCGGCGTGGCCGACGATCTGATTTTGTTACCGTCCCTCGGCGGGTCAATGAACCCGCCGGGTTGGACGACGTTACGTTTCGTCTTTTGTTACCGTCCCTACTCTTTCCTACTCTTTGAGGCCGTCGGCAGCGTGGGCATTGCCGGCCCAGCACTTCGCGCGGATCTCCGGGACGGCCTTCGCCTTGGTCATGCACGCGACCACCGCTTCGGTCGGCAGGCAGTCCTTCTTCAGGGCCGCCGTGTCCTTCGCGGTCATCATGCACGCGCGAATCTCGGGCTCGCTCTTGGTGCAGCCCTCGAAGTCTTCGATCGGTAGCTTCGCGACGGTCGCGTCGACATCGGCGCCACTGCCTTCGAGCTGAGCGAGGTGCTTGAACAGCGCCTTGCACTCGGCGTTTTCGGGGGTGTCCTTGATCTCTCCGCCGGCACAGGCGGCGAGCAGCACGAGCACGAGGTATTTCACGACTCCACCGTCCTTGCGGTCGGAATCTCGGGGCTGGTCGTACTCAACATGCGCCGGATCGCCGGCGCGACGCCGAACAGCGACACCGCGATGATCGCCGACGCGATGATCAACACCCAGAACAAGAAGCCGAAGCCGTACGACGCACTGAGCTGCGCTGCGCGACCGGCGAAGTAGTTGCCGATCGCCGCCGCGAGGAACCACGTGCCCATCACCATGCCGGCGAGCCGCGCGGGCGCGAGCTTCGACATCGACGACAAGCCGACCGGCGAGATGCACAGCTCGGCGCACGTCGAGATGATGTAGAACACGATCAAGTAGTTCGGGCTGACCGTGCGAAACGGGAACGCCCACATGTGCTGCGGCGCGATGAAGTCGACCTGCGAGATCGTCGCCAGCGACGGCAACATGATCGCGATCGAGGCCAGCGTGAACACCGTGCCGATCGCGAACTTGTTGACCGACGACGGTTCCTTGCCGACCTTGACGAGCCGCATCCATACCCACGCGAACAGCGGCGCGAGGATCAGGATGAACCCGCCGTTGACGAACTGGTACGCGATCGAGGTGATGTGCAGCCCGAGGTACTGGCGGTGCACGAGGCCCTCGGCATACATCGACATCGTCGTCGACGCTTGCTCGAACACGGTGAAGAAAGCGATGCCGCCGATGAACAGCGGGATCATCGCGGTCACCCGCTTCTTCTCGCTCGCATCGCGCGCGCTCTTGTAGAACAGGACGAATACGCCGACCGCGGCGATGATCAGGCCGACGCCGAACGCGTTCTGGAGCAGGTCGGCACCGATCGGCGTGACGAACTTGTCGATCATGACCGTCCCGAGGACGATCGCGATGATGCCGCCGGCGATGCTGGCGGCGATCACGCGGTCGCGCGCGGCCTTTTTCGGATCGTCGGGGATCGTCGGGTGAAGCCCGGCGTCGCCGAGCTTCTTCGAGCCGAGCAGGTACTGGACCACGCCGAGCGCCATGCCGACAGCGGGCACCGCGAACGCGACCTTCCAGGTCAGGTTCGGATCGATGCCATGGCCGTCGAGGAAATCGCGGAACATCTCGCTCTGCGCGAAGATGATGCCGATCAGCGGCGCCGCGGTCGCGCCGACATTGATGCCCATGTAATAGATCGTGAAGCCGGCATCGCGACGCGGATCCTCGGGCTTGTAGAGCTGGCCGACGATCGTCGAGACGTTCGGCTTCAAGAAGCCGGTGCCGAGCGCGATCATGACGAGGCCCGGGAAGAACCAGGAATCCGGCCCGGCGAGCATCCCGTTGCCGAGCGCGATGCCGATGCCGCCGATCGTCACGCTCTTGCGCTGACCGAGGAAGCGGTCGGCGATCCAACCACCCGGCAGCGACAGCAGATAGACCGACGACAGGTACAGCGCCATCACGGTGGCCATCGCGGGGACGGTCATGTTGCGACCGCCACGGGCGATCGACGTCGTCATGTAGATCGAGAGCAGCGCGCGCCCGCCGTAGTACGAGAGCCGTTCCCACATCTCCGTGAAGAACAGGGTCGAGAGGCCGCGTGGGTGACCGAAAAATGCGCGGTCGGGGTCTTTCGACATCGGCGCGCACACTAGTACGAACTCGGGGCGAATAGGTATCGCGAACCGCGCGGTGCGCACGATGGTGCACAGCACGATCGCGGTGCTCGGTGACGCTGGTGCGACAGGTAGCCGTCGCACCGTGAGGCGTCGGCCGCGGCCTTTTGTCAGCACGTTCGTTGCGCAGTCAGCGGCGAGTTGTGGCAAAGATTCGCCATGCCGAAGATCCGGGTGCTGGCGGCTCTCGTCGCTGGCCTGTTCATTCTGAGCGCGTGCAACACGACCACCCCGAGGTTCGCCTTCACGAGCGCCGAGAAGCGCGGCGTGATCACCGCGAACGGCCTCAAGTTCGTGATCATGCCGGACCCGACGACCCAGCTCGTCGAGGTCGACGTGCACTACGAGGTCGGCGCCCGCGAAGATCCAGAAGGCAAGGCCGGGCTCGCCCACCTCGTCGAGCACCTGATGTTCCAGACCCGCCCCGACGGTCCGGACACCGCGCCGATCTTCCAGACGCTGCTCGACATCTCGACGTTCATGAACGCGTTCACCACCGAGGACATGACGCACTACAACACCACGGTGCACGCCGAGAACCTCGACGCGATGCTGAAGATCGAGGCGATGCGGATGTTCTACGCGGCCGACCTCCCGCCGTTCGGTTGCTCGACGCTCAAGGAGTCCGAGTTCGAGCGCGAGCGCGAGGTCGTGCGCAACGAGATCCGCGCCGGCTCGTCGGCCGATCGCTACGTCGAGCAGCTCGTCGCCGGCCAGCTCTACCCCGAGCACCACGCGTACTCGCGCGAGACCGGCGGCAACGATCAACAGATCGCGAGTGCCTCGCTCAAAGACGCGTGCGACTTCATGAAGAGCTACTACGCGCCGGAGCGCGCGACGATCGTGATCGCGGGTGGCGTCGACGTCGACGAGGCCGTGAAGGATATCGAGAAGTGGTTCGGAAAGTTGCCGAAGCGTACGGCCGCGGCGCGCGTCGAGCCCAAGCCGTTCGTGATCGCCTCGAACAGTCGCAAAGAGATCGACGCCGACGTCGAGCGCCCGAGCGTGTACGTCGGCTGGGCGCTGCCGTCGGAGAGCAGCCCCGATGGCGAGGCAGCTCGCTTCGGCATCGGTGGTGCGTTCAGCCGGATCGCGGAGAAGGCGCAGGAGTACGGCTTCGCGTATCGCGTGCAGCCCCGGTTCTTCGGCGGCTCGCTCGCGCCGATCTTCGCCATCAAGATCGAGCTCAAGGGGATGGACAAGCTCGACGAGGCGCTCGAGTTCGCGAAGAACGCCGCGAGCCAGGCGTATCGCGGCTGGGACTCGATCTCGTACGACGATCTCGAAGAGGCCAAGAACCGCAGCAAGGCCGAGCTGATCCAGTCGCTCGAGCCGCTGCCGAGTCGCACGCTCGAGGTCTCCACGATGGTCCAGTTCGCGAAGGAGTTCGATTTTAATTCCAGCGGTCAGTACCTGTTCCACGCGCTCGACAAGATCGAGAAGTTCGACGGCGCGCGGGTCGCGAAGGTCGTGAAGAGCGCCCTCGCCTGGGACAAGGTCGGCATCGTCGTCGTCAAGCCGAGCGCGAATGGTCTCAAGGGTGACACGCGCTCGAAGGTGAGCTTCTCGGTCGCGACCGACGCGGGCGTCACGGCCGCCGCGATCGATCCGGAGGTCGCGGCGCGCGAGGCCCGCCACCCCTACAAGCTGACGGCCGAGGTCAAGAGCCTCGCCGGTGCCTCCCGGTTCACGATGGGCAACGGCATGCAGGTCGTGATGCTCCAGCAGAAGTCGATGCCGGTCGCGCACGTCATGCTCGCGTTCCGCAACGTCGGCGAGGCCGCGACCCCCGATAGCGCGGTCGCGTTTGGCGCGGCGGCGTTCCTTCGTCGCGTCGGCAACTTCGATCCTCAGAGCAACCAGAACACCGACGTGTTCTCGCGGACCGGCATCGATGTCGGGTGCACGCCAACGACCGACTACGTGGTCTGCGACTCGCACGGCGTCAACATCTACCTCGACGTCATGGTGAAGGGCCTCGAGCGCCTGGTCACGGCGGGCGAATACAACCAGGAGCAGATCGAGCGCTGGCAAAAGAACCAGGCCGACAACCTCAAGCTGCACTCGACGATCGAGATGAACGAGTACATCCGCGAGGCGACCGCCGCGGTCTACGGCCCCGATCACCCGTACACCAAGGTCGCCGTGTTCACTCCCGAGGCGATCGGCAAGGTCCACGCGGATGCGCTCACGGACTTCCGCAACAAGCACTACACCGCGGGCAATGCGGTCTTGATCATGGTCGGCAACTTCGAGCTCAAGGACGCCGAGAAGCTCGCGCGCGACACGTTCGGCGGCTGGGACAAGGGCAACCTCGCCAAGCCCGCCGACGACAAGCCGTTCAAGCGCACCGGGCCGTCGTTCATCGGCGTGACCAAGGACAAGGTCGACCAGCAGGTGACCGCGGTGATCTCGTATCCGTCGCGCCCCGGCGTCGACGGTCAGGAAGGCGCGCGCCGGGTCCTCGCGGAGATGCTCGACGAGCGCGCGCAGAACGTTCGGTTCAAGCGCGGCTCGACCTACGGTCTGTACTTCCGCCGCTCGCAACATATCGGCGCCGGCGAGTACACGCTCGTCGGTGGTGCCCGGCTCGGCGGGACGATGGATGCGGAACGCGCCGGTGAATCGATCAAGGCGATCCGCGACAGCCTCGACGATCTGCGCAAGGGCGACGCCGATTTCGACGTCGACTTCGTCCGTGCTCGGCGCACGCTGATCTCGAAGATGCTCGGCGAGTCCACGGTGACCGAGGACCTCGCGAACGCGCTGGCCTACGTCGCGAACTACAACCTCAGCCCGAACTTCTACAACACGCTGCTCCAGCAGATCGCCGCGGTCTCGCCGGCGCAGATCCGTGCCCTGATCAAGACCGAGATCGACCCGAACAACGAGGTCGTCGTGGTCCTCGGCGACAAGGCGCACGTCGAGCGGGCGTTCGCCGACGCCGGGATCAAGGACATCAAGGTCGTCGAGCCCGACTTCAAGAAGTAGCCCCACGGTCCGGAACTATCCGCGCGGCGACCCGGCTGCTCGGACTCACCGTCGACGGCGACGGCGGGTCGACGTCTGCGGCGGCTCTCAGCTCGTCACCGATCTAGAGTAGATCGACCCAGATCTCGTCGAAGATCTGGGTGATCCGATAGCGCCGGAGCTCGAGCCCCGGATCGTGCCGGCAGCGCCCGGTGTGGAGATCGAACTCGTAGCCGTGGCCCGGGCAGACCAGCTTGTCGCCCTCGAGCCAGCCGTTCTTGAGCGAGACGTCCTCGTGCGGGCAGACCCCGGCGGTCGCGATCAGCTCGCCCGCGATCCGCGTGACGATCACCGGCCACGTCACGCCCTCGACGTTGAACGCGCGCAACTGTCCTTCGGCGACCTCGCCGACCGAACAGACCTTCACGCGCAACGCCATCGCTACAGCGTGCCCCGGCGATGAGGATCGAGTCCATCGCCTAACAGGTTGACCGCGATCATCACCCACGCGAGCGCCAGGCCCGGGGCCAGCACGTAGGTGCGAAACCCGGTCTTCCACAGGAACGCCGTGCCCTGGGCCAACATCGCCCCCCAGGTGTAGTCGACCTGGGGCCCGAGGCCCAGGAACGACAGCGACGCCTCGATCGCGATCACCGCGCCGAAGCCGAACGTGATCTGGACGAGCGCGGGCCCCATTAGATTTGGCAGCAGGTGGCGCACCATCACGCGCGGCCCGGAGGCCCCGAGCGCGATGCTCGCCGCGATGAAGTCGCGCTCGCGCAGCGCGAGGACCTGACCGCGCGCGACCCGCGCATAGCCGACCCAGCCGTTCGCGCACAGCGCGAAGATGATCACGCCGATGCCGGGCCGGCGCACGGTCGCGACGATCGCGATGTTCATCAGGATCCCTGGGAACGCCATCATGATGTCGACGAGGCGCATCGCGAGCTCGTCGACCGCGCCGCGATACCACCCGGCGAGCGTGCCGATCGCGAGCCCGATCGTCGCCGAGATCGCGACGACGCTGACGCTGATGATCAGCGCCTCGCGCGCGCCCCACAGCAGTTGCGACAACGTATCGATGCCGTTCGAATCGGTGCCGAGCCAGTGCGCGGACGACGCCGGCAGGAACCGATGCACGAGATCGATCTGCGTCGGATCGAACGGTGCGAGCCACGGCCCGCACACGCCGGCGATCACGAACACCACGAACATCACCAGGCCGAGCTTCACGCGACCCGGATCCTCGGATCGACCAGCCCGTAGAGCAGGTCGACCGCGGTGTTGACGATCACGTAGATCACCGCGATCACGAACACGGTGCCCTGGACGACTGGATAGTCGCGCTCGCTGATCGCCTCGAGCAGCGTGGTGCCGAGCCCCGGCCGCGCGAACACTTTCTCGACGATGATCGCGCCGGTCAGCAGCGAGCCGAACTGCATGCCGGCGACCGTCAGCACCGGCAACAGCGCGTTGCGCAGCGCATGGCGAAACAACACGCGCGACTCCGGCACTCCCTTCGCGCGCGCGGTGCGGACGTAGTCCTCGCCGAGCACCGCGATCATCGACGACCGCGTCATCCGCGACAGCATCGCCATCAGGTGCGTACCGACGGCGATCGCCGGCAACACGAGCGCGGCCGGGCCCAGCTCGGTCGGGCCCGGGAACCAGCCGAGCTCGGCGAAGAACACCAGGACCAGCAGCGACGCCAACAACATCATCGGGATCGCGATGCCCGAGAGCGCGGTGACGGTCGCGACCGTATCGATCCACGTGCCGCGGCGCACCGCGGCCAGCACGCCGAGCGGCAGCGCGAGCAGGACCGCGACGAGCATCCCGGCGATCGCCAGCGCGATCGTGTGCGGCAACACGCTCGCGATCCGCGCGGCCACGCTCGGCTTGTGCTCGGGATCCGGGCACTGCCGACCGAGCGTACCGTCGGCGACGTGGCCGAGGAACGTCACCAGTTGGGTCACGGCCGGTTCGTCGAGCCCGAGGCAATGCTCGAGCTTCGCGCGCTGCTCGGGCGTCGCTTCGCCGCCGGCGAGGTTGTCGATCGGATCGCCCGGCACGAGGTGCAGGAACGCGAACACCAGGATCGTCACGCCGAGGATCGCGAGCGCGCCGGAAGCCAGCCGGCGCAGCAAGAACGATCCGAGGCTCACCTCGCGATACTAAGTCGCGGGTGCCATCGCGCAGAAGCGCGGTGCGTCTTGAAGTCGTTTCTCGTATTCGCTCGAGGTCTCGACGCGCGCCGGTTGGTCCGAGGGTGGCACGTACGGCCCGAGCACCGGCTCGCCACCGTGGGACGTCATCAGCGTCAGGTCGCGACACTCGTAGCCGTCGCGACAGTCCTTGCTGGTCTCGCAGCTCTTCATGCAGAACCGCGACTCGGCGCTGCGCGGCACGCACTCGCCTTCGAGCGAGCACAGCTCGTCGAGCGAGCAATCGTTGGTGCCACCCGGCCGGTCCTCGGTGGTCGTGTCGCACGAGCGATTCGTGAACCCGCCGGAGAAGAACCGGATGCAGGCGGCCTCGCCCGGGCACGTGTTGGAGTCGCAGCCGAGGATCGTGCAGTAGCCCTCGCGCATCGAGATGTCGCACGACCGCGATCCGTCGATCGCGCAGTCCGAGCTGACGATGCAAGCATCGCCGATCTGCTGACCGCAACCAGCGGCCGTCAAGAAGGCGAGAAACACGAGCGAACGCATGAGCGGGCGCATCCTAGCGGCCAGTTGGACCCACAGCAAGCTGCGCGGGTTGCCCGAAATGATCTAGGTTTCGCGACCATGCGAGCGGTCGTCCAGCGGGTCACGAGAGCCAGCGTCACGGTTGCCGACCGGATCACCGGTGCGATCGACCAAGGCCTGTTGGTCTTCCTCGGAGCCGGTGCTGGCGATGGGGCAAATGACCTCACCTACCTGGTCGACAAGATCACCCATCTCCGGATCTTCTCCGACGCCGCCGGCAAGATGAACCGCAGCGTGCTCGACGTCGGGGGTGGGGTCCTGGTCGTGTCGCAATTCACGCTCTACGGCGATGCGCGGCAGGGTCGGCGACCGGCGTTTACCGGTGCGCTCGAGCCGGTCGCGGCGCGCGCGTTGTACGAGTCCGCGCTCGACGCGATCCGCGCCGCGGGAGTTGTTCGCGTCGAGGCCGGCGAGTTCGGCGCCGAGATGAAGGTCGACCTCTCGAACGACGGCCCGGTCACGATCCTCTTAGATTCCCGCAAGCTGTTCTAGAACGCCGCGCCTCCCCACGTTACCGTCGCGGCGAGTCGATGAAGGTCCGGTTTTGGGGTGTGCGCGGCTCGATTCCCGTTCCAGGACGCGCGACGAACCGCTATGGCGGCAACACCTCGTGTGTCGAGGTTCGCCCCAGGCACGGCAACCCGATCATCATCGATGCGGGCACGGGCATTCGAAAGCTCGGCAAATCGCTGATGGAGGAGGCGTTCGGCGAGGGCAAGGGCAACGTCTCGATCCTGATCAGCCACACCCACTGGGATCACGTCCAGGGCCTGCCGTTCTTCTCGCCGCTCTACCGGCCGGGCAATCAGATCCAGATCTTCGCGCGCCAGCGCGACCTGCACCTCGAGGCCGTGTTCTCGCAGCAGCACCACACCGCGTACTTCCCGGTGCCGCTGTCGAACCTGCACGCCGACATGCAGTTCCACGAGGTCATCGAGGGAGCGAAGTTCGAGATCGGCGAGGCGACGATCACGTGCGCGCGGCTCAACCATCCGTGGGTCGCGATCGCGTATCGCGTCGATGTCGATCGCGGCGCGGTCGTGTATTGCAGCGACACCGCGCCGTTCAAGGATCTGTTGCTCGGGCGCGACTTCGTCGAGAAGCCGCAGATGGGCACGCTGCCGCCGCCGGTCCGCGACGAGCTCGCGGTGATGCGCGCCGGCGTGGTGGCGCTCGCGAAGGGCGCGGATCTGTTGATCTACGACACCCAGTTCACGCCCGAGGAATACAAGGTCCGCCCGCACTGGGGCCACTCGCGCCCCGACGACGCGATCGAGATCGCGCGCGAAGCGAAGGTCAAGCAACTGTGCTTGTTCCATCACGCCCCGATGCGCAGCGACGACGACAACGATCGGATCCTCGAGCTCGCGCGCGCCACCGCGGGCACGCTGCCGGTCGTCAGTGCGTACGAAGGTCTCGAGCTTCCGGTGGGTGATCAATGAAGATCCGGTTCTGGGGCGTGCGCGGATCGATCCCCGCACCGGGCCCCGAGACCAATCGCTATGGCGGCAACACGTCGTGCGTGTCGGTCGAGACCTCGAGCGGGTTGTTGATCATCGACATGGGCACCGGCCTCATGCACCTCGGCAATGCGCTGATGGCGCGCGAGTTCGGCCAAGGTCAGGGCCGCGCCGCGATCCTGTTGAGCCACACCCACTGGGATCACATCCAGGGCCTGGGCTTCTTCGCGCCGGTCTTTATCCCGGGCAATCAGTTCACGGTGTGGGGACCGGGCGGCTCGCCCGAGGTGCTCGAGGAGATCCTCGAGGGTCAGATGGATCCCAACTTCTCGCCGCTCCAGACCCTGCGCAATTTCTCGGCGTCGTTCGACGTCAAGGCAGCGCGTGGCACGTTCGCGGTCGGCGACGTCACGATCACGGCGCGCGAGCATCCGCACGGCGCGACGACGGCGCTCGCGTTTCGGATCGAGGACGCCGGCAAGGTGTTCGTCTACGCGAGTGATGTCGGCTATCCCGAGGCGGGACCGGGCGCGTTGCTGGACGTCTATCGCGGCGCCGACGTGCTGTTGCACGACACCACGTATCGCCCGAGTGATCAGGCGACGCGGCGCGATCGCGGGTTCTCGTCATACGAGGAAGCGTGCGATGCGGCGATCGCGGCGGGCGTGAAGCGGCTGGTGACGTTTCACTACGATCAGGATTACACCGACGACGATGTCGATCAGATCGTCGCCGCGTGTGAAGCGCGGTTGGCTCCTCACGGCATCGTGGTGGCGCCCGCGCGCGAAGGCGAAGAGCTCGAGATCTAGTCCGGCCGAATGGCGGACCTGGTCGTCCGCTGGCTGGACACGCCGGACAATCGCGACCGTGATCTCGATGACTTGGCCTCGGCATCGATCGTGCTGAACGTTCTCGCGTGCCCGGACATACTCCTCACATGCGTGCGGTCTGGCTTGAAGTCCCCGAGAGTTTCCTCGAGGAACGGCGACGGCTCGGTCATGACAAGAAGGACGAGCTCTGGGACGGAGTGCTGCACATGGTCCCGCCCCCGAGCTCGCGCCACCAACGCGTATCGATCGATCTGCTCGTTGCACTCGCTGACATCGCGAGGCGACTGGGCTTGGAGTTCTGGAGCGACAGCACCGGCCTGTTCGGCCCGGGCGAGAATTGGCGCATCCCCGACGTCACCTTCGCTCGCCCCGATCAAGCGTCGGAGCGCGGCCTCGAAAGCGCCGAGCTGGTCGTCGAAACTCTGTCGCCGAACGACGAGAGCCGCAAGAAGCTTCCGTTCTACGCACGCATCGGCGTGCGCGAGGTGTGGCTCGTCGATCCGGCGACACGGGTCGTCGAGATCTTCGCTCTGCAGGCGGGAGGCTACGCCGCCGTGACCGACCACCGCTCGGTCGTGCTCG
>JBDTJY010000162.1:0-4438 GCA_039935615.1 Kofleriaceae bacterium | reverse complement strand
AGCCCGACGCCGAAGCGCGGCCGTCGTAGCGAAGCTCGAGCTTGATCATGCCTTGCTTGTCGTCCTCGGCCGTGACCACGGCTCCGACGAAGCCTTCGTCACGAAGGATCTCGGCAATACGGACCTTGATGTTCGAGCGCGGGCACTCGACGGTCATCTTGCGCGCGTGGATCCCGTTACGGACACGAGCGAGGAAATCAGCGATTGGATCTGTCATCGACATAGGATTTTCCTCACCAGCTCGACTTGATGACGCCCGGGATATCACCGCGGAGCGCGAGCTCGCGGAAACAGAGACGGCACATCTCGAATTTACGTAGGTACGCGCGTGACCGGCCACAGCGCTTGCAGCGGCTCTTGATCCGAACCTTGAACTTGTACTTCTTGGGAAGCCTGTCTACCAACTTGCTCATGCTGCAGCTCCAGTAGTCTCGGTCGGCGTGGTCGTGCCCGTGGTGGGAATGACCGGGGCCGGCTGGCGGAACGGCATGCCGAGGTGCACCAGGAGTGCGCGGCCTTCGGCGTCCGTCTCAGCCGTCGTGACGATGCTGATGTTCATGCCCTTGATGGAGTCGATCTTGTCGTACTCGATCTCCGGGAAGATGATCTGTTCCTTCACGCCCATGGTGAAGTTGCCGCGACCGTCGAACCCACGCGGCGACACGCCGCGGAAATCGCGGACACGCGGCAGCGCGATGTTGAGGAGACGATCGAGGAACTCCCACATCCGCTCTTTGCGGAGCGTGACCATCACGCCGATCTTCTGGCCCTTGCGGAGCTTGAAGACGGCGATGTCCTTCTTGGCGCGCGAGACCACCGGCGACTGGCCGGTGATGAGCTTGAGCTCCTCGACGCCGTTGTCGATCATCTTGGGTTCTTCCTTGGCTTTGCCGAGGCCCATGTTGACCGAGATCTTGAGGATGCGCGGCACCTGCATGATCGTGGAGTAACCGAACTCCTTCATCATCGTGGCGCGCACGGTCTCGTCGTAGGTCTTCTTCAGCCGCGGCGGCGTCGCGCGCTTGTACTTCGGCGCGGGACCAGCCGGCTCGGCCGTCTTGGACTTCTTGCCGGCGAGGCCCTTGGCAGCGGCCTTCTCGGCACGCTCCTTCTTCTTCGCTTCGGCGGCAGCTTTTGCTTCGTCAGTGTCGTCGGCCATGGCTTACATCCCAGCGGTGGGGAACGTGGTTCCCGACTTGGAACCGGTGCGGACCTTCGAGTCCCCAGCGGTCGTGATCTTGGTACGCGTGCCCTTGTTCGTCTTCTCGTCGAACAACTGCACGTTCGAGATGTGGACCGAGCCTTCTTTGTCCACGATCCCGCCTTGCGGGTTCTTCTGGCTGGGCTTGGTGTGGCGCTTGATCATCGCCACCTTCTCGACGACGACGCGATTGCCGTCGACGCGAAGGACCTTGCCCTTCTTGCCCTTATTCGAGCCCGAGATGATGACGACGGTGTCGCCCTTGCGAACATGGCCTGGCATCACAGCACCTCCGGCGCCAACGAGATGATCTTCATGAAGCGCTTCGCACGGAGCTCGCGAGCGACCGGCCCGAAGATACGGGTTCCGATCGGCTCGTTCTCCTTGTTGATGAGGACGGCCGAGTTGCCGTCGAACTTGATCGAGCTGCCGTCCGAGCGAGCGAGCTCTTTGCGCGTGCGAACGATCACCGCGCGCGAGACTTCGCCCTTCTTGACCTTCGCGCCGGGAATCGCTTCGCGGATCGACACGATGACGATGTCACCGATGCCGGCGTAGCGACGGCGCGAACCGCCGAGCACCTTGATGCAGAACACCTTCTTCGCACCGCTGTTGTCAGCGATGTCGAGAACACTGGTCATCTGGATCATGGCTAGTGTGCTCCCTTGCCAGCGGCCTTGGCCGGCGCGACCTTGGCAGCCGGTGCCGCCTTGGAGGTCGACTCGGTGCTCGCGGCCTCGTCGGCGACCTGCTCGATCGCGTTCTTGATCGTGCGGAGGATGCGCCAGCGCTTGGTGCGCGACATCGGCCGCGCCTCGATGATCTCGACGAGATCACCGACCTTGGCCGTGTTGTGCTCGTCGTGCGCCTTGTACTTGACGCGGCGGGTGACGAACTTGTGAAAGCGGCGATCGCGGACGCGGCGGATGACGGTGATCACGGCGGTCTTCTCCATCTTCGTGGAGGTGACCAGACCTTGAATCGTGCGGCGCGAGCCGCGCTCGTCCTGCGACGTCGTCTCAGTTGCAGTGGTAGTAGCCATGACTATTCAGCCTTCTTCTTCGAAGTCTTCTTGGTCTTCTTCTCGGTAGGCGCGGCTTCCGCCGCCGTCGCCTTCTTCTCGGCCTGCTTCTCGATGCCGGCCGCGCGACCGTTGAGGATCGTCATCAGACGCGCGATGTCGCGGCGCTTCGCCGTCAACCCAGCGGTCGAGGTGACCTGGTTCGTGTACTGGCCGAGCTGCATGCGGAACAACTCGTCACGGTCGGTGGCGAGTTGGGCGCGGAGCTCCTCGTCCGAGTTATCGCGGAACGCTTCGAGCGTGGTGCTGTGCTTGCTCATAGTGCGGATCCCCGGGCGACCAGAGCGGTCTTGACCGGCAGCTTGTGGTGAGCGCGATGGAACGCCTCCTTCGCGATCTCGAGCGTGCAGCCCTCGACCTCGAAGATGACGCGACCCGGGCGAACGACGGCCACGTAGCCTTCGACGCCACCCTTACCGGTACCCATGCGGGTCTCGGCCGGCTTCTTCGTGAACGGGTGATCCGGGAAGACGCGGACGTAGATCTTTCCGAACTTCTTCACCGAGCGAGAGATCGCGACGCGAGCCGCCTCGATCTGACGCGCCGTGAGCCAGCCCGGAGTGAGAACTTGGAGACCGTAGTCACCGAACGAGACCTCGTCGCCCGCTTTTGCATTGCCACGCAGGTGGCCCTTTTGCATCTTGCGGAACTTGGTGCGTTTGGGAGAGAGCATCGACATAACAGCGTTTCCTTTTCAGCTCTGCTTAGGCGTTCCGGGGCGGCGACTGGACCTGGGTCTTACGCGCGGTGGGGAGGACCTCACCGTGGAAGACCCACGCCTTGACGCCGATCGAACCGTAGGTGGTGTGAGCTTCGGTGAAGCCGTACTCGATGTCCGCACGCAGCGTGTGCAGCGGAACGCGACCCTCTTTGTACCACTCGCGACGGCACATCTCGGCACCGCCGAGACGACCCGCCGAAGCGACCTTGATGCCCTTGGCGCCGAACTTCATCGCGGTCTGCGTCGCCTTCTTCATGGCGCGGCGGAACGCGATGCGGCGCTCGAGCTGCGTCGCGATGTTCTCGGCGACGAGCTGCGCGTTGGTCTCGGCCTTGCGGACCTCGATGATGTTGAGGAACACCTCGTTGTCCGTGAGCGCCTGGACGTCCTTCTTGAGCGTCTCGACGCCCGCACCACGCTTGCCGATCACGATGCCGGGGCGCGCGGTGTGGATGTTGATCTTCGCCTTGTTCGCGGCGCGCTCGATCTCGATGTACGAGACGCCGGCGTGCTTGAGCTTGCTCTTGATGAAGTTCTTGAGCTTCAGATCTTCGTGCAGCCACTTCGCGTAGTTCTTCTCCTCGTACCAACGAGACGACCACGTCTTGATGATGCCGAGGCGAAAGCCGATCGGATGTGTTTTCTGACCCATGGTCTTATTTCCCGTCCGAGACGACGACCGTGAGGTGCGACGTGCGGTGATTGATGCGGTTGGCGCGGCCCATCGAGCGCGGCATCCAACGCTTACCGATCGTGCCGCCATCGACGGAGATCAGATGAACGTGAAGGTTCTCGACCGACGAGTCACCGCCGGAGCGGTCCTCGGCGTTCGCAGCCGCGCTCTTGATCGCCTTCGAGATGATCGCGGCGGCCTTCTTCGGCATGAGGTCGAGGAGGCCAACGGCCTCTTCCACCTTCTTGTTACGGACGATGTTCGCGACGACGCGCATCTTGCGCGGCGACATCGAAATTCCACGAACCAAGCAACGAGCTTCCATGGTGTTCACTTCTTCCGTTCGCCGGTGTGACCGTGGAACGTACGCGTGTGCGAGAACTCGCCGAGCTTGTGGCCGACCATCTGCTCGGTGATGAACACCGGGATGAACTTGCGACCGTTGTAGACGGCGAACGTGAGCCCGACCATATCCGGAATCACCATGGAGCGCCGCGAGTAGGTCGAGACCACGCGCTTGGCGGGGTTCGCTTCCTTCATCGCGACAGCCATCTTCTTCGGGATGTACTTGTCGACGAACGGACCTTTTTTAAGTGAGCGAGGCATCTTCTTATCCTGGTTACTTGCTGCGGCGACGGATGATGAATTGCTCGGTCCGCTTGTTGTGACGAGTCTTGAGTCCCTTGGTCTTCACGCCCCAAGGCGTACACGGATGGCGACCACCGGAGCTGCGGCCTTCGCCGCCACCCATCGGGTGATCCA
>JBDTJY010000161.1:0-11797 GCA_039935615.1 Kofleriaceae bacterium | reverse complement strand
GTGGGTCGTTGGGTGGGTCGTTGGGTGGGTCGTTGGGTGGGTCGTTGGGTGGTTCGTTGGGTGGGTCGTTGGGTGGGTCGTTGGGTGGGTCGTTGGGTGGTTCGTTGGGTGGTTCGTTGGGTGGTTCGTTGGGTGGGTCGTTGGGTGGGTCGTTGGGTGGGTCGTTGGGTGGGTCGTTGGGAGGGCGTGCGTGGCGCGAGCCCGTACGTGAACAGCTTCGAGATCGCGCGAATCGAGTCGGCATCGCCGAGGCCGAGATAGCCCTTCGCGCCGATCAGCTTCTCGACGACGAAGTGATTCGCGAATTGCATGTAGATCACGGTGAACACGACGCCGGGGTCGGCCCAGGCCGGCAACACGTGGCGCTGCTTCGGCAGCGCGTCGCGAAACCGCGCGGCGAGCTGCTGGTAGTGCGGCCGCGCGTGTTGGCCGTTGAACTCCGCGATGTCGACGTAGACCAGCGTCAGGTACTCGCGGTGGCGCTCGACCATCTCGCGCATGACGTCGCCGAAGCGCTCGACGTCGTCGGGGAGCTTCGCGGTCGCGAGGAATTGCGCGAGCGGCTCGGTCGCCGCGGCGAAGCCCGCGTACAGCCGATCGAGGATCGCGGCGAACAGCTCGTCCTTGCTCGCGTAGTGGTTGTAGACCGCGCCGAGCGACACCCCCGCATCGGCGGCGAGGTCACGCAGGCCGACGGCGTTGAAGCCACGGCGCATGAACAGGGCGAGCGCGGCGTGCTCTAGCTTCTTGCGGGTCGCCTCGGAGGTCTGTTGACGGGTCTGGGTACGCATTTCGATGAACGAACGTTCGTATATCGAATTGCGCGGCCAGGATCAAGCGCGATCTGTACGGGCCCCTAGCCGGGGCCTAGACGCCGCGGCGCCAGCCCGAGATTTCGGCGGTGATCGGCGGCGGGCGGGTCGACGACGAGGCGCGCGTCGCACCGTTGGCGGCGGTCGGGTTGTGCGACGCCTCCAACACGGCCGCGATGATCGCGGCATCGAGCTCGCCCCCGCTCGCGCGCGGATGGAGCTCCGCGGCGTTGCGCGCGATGAAGCTGGTGTCGTACTCGCCCTCGATGAAGGCCGGATGGCGGAAGCAACGGCGATGGAACGGGAGGTTGGTCTCGATGCCGCGCACGACGTACTCGCCGAGCGCGCGGGTCATCCGCGCGACCGCGGTGCGGCGATCCTCGCCCCACACGACGAGCTTCGAGATCATCGGATCGTAGTGGACCGGGATCTCGGCGCCCTCGTAGCAACCGCTGTCGTTGCGGACGTACGGACCGTCGGGCACCTGGAGGTGCGTGATCTTGCCGGGCGACGGCAGGAACTTCACGGGATCCTCGGCGTAGATCCGGCACTCGATCGCATGACCGCGACGACGCGCATCGAGCTCGGGCTGGGTGAGCGGCAGCGGTTTGCCCTCGGCGACGTCGAGCTGCCAGCTCACGAGATCGAGCGCGTAGATCATCTCGGTCACCGGGTGCTCGACCTGGAGCCGCGTGTTCATCTCGAGGAAGTAGAAGCCACCGCTCGCTTGATCGAGTAGGAACTCGCAGGTGCCCGCGCCGACGTAGTTGACCGCGCGCGCCGCAGCGACGGCGGCCGCCCCCATCTTCGAGCGGACCTCGGCGGTGATCACCGGCGACGGAGCTTCCTCGATCACCTTCTGATGGCGGCGCTGGATCGAACAATCGCGCTCGCCGAGGTGCACGAGGTTGCCGTGCGTATCGCCGAACACCTGGATCTCGATGTGACGCGGGCGAAGGATCGCCTTCTCGAGGTAGACCGTGCCGTCGCCGAACGCGGACGTCGCTTCGCGGCGCGCGCCATCGAACGCGGCGACGAACTCGCCCTCCGCGGCGACCAACCGCATGCCCTTGCCACCGCCACCGGCCGCGGCCTTGATCAGCACCGGGAACCCGATCTTCTTGGCCGCGGCGAGCGCCAGCGGCGCGTCGGGGAAGCCATCGCCGGTGGGGCCGTTGTCGCCCGGGACGACCGGCGTGCCGGCCGCGCTGACCGTCTTGCGCGCTTCGGTCTTGCTCCCCATCTTGCGCATCGCCTCTGCCGAGGGACCGATGAACGTGATCCCCGCGGCCCCACAGGCATCTGCGAAATCTTCGTTTTCAGACAGGAAGCCGTAGCCGGGATGGACGGCGTCGGCACCGCTGGCCCGGCAGGCGTCCAGGATCTTGTCGATCACGAGGTAGCTCTGGGCCGCCGGCGCCGGGCCGATCGCGACCGCGTAGTCGGCCGCCTGGACGTGGGGCGCCAGCCTGTCGACGTCGCTATAGACCGCCACGGTCTCGAGGCCGCGTTCCTTACAGGTACGCATGACGCGAACCGCGATTTCTCCTCGGTTCGCGACCAACACGCGGCGGATCGGGCGAAACTGCGTCGACATCGCCGCGCACCTTACTACTTCCGCGGTGTGCGTTGCATCGCTGGGGCAGGCACCATAGAATTGAAGCGAATCGACGATTTAGGGGCACTGTGAATCGTCGATCGGGAGAACGTCGTGGCTGATCCAAACACCCGCCAGGGGAAACGCACGCCGGTCACGCTCAAGATTAAGTTCAAGAGCGAGACGCTGGAGCAGTTCATCGAACGCTACGCGGTCGATGTGAGCCAGGGCGGCATCTTCATTCGCACCAAAGAGCCGCTCGCGGTCGGCACGCAGATGAAGTTCGAGTTCCAGCTCCGCGATGCGTCCCCGCTGATCGCGGGCGAAGGCACCGTGGTGTGGACCCGCGAGAACGATCCGAGCCGGCCGGCGATCGCTCCCGGCATGGGCGTGCGCTTCGACCGCCTGGCCGACGGCAGCCAGAGTGTGCTCGAGAAGATCCTCGCCGAGAAGGCGAAGCAAGCGCCGCAGCGCGGCGCGAACGAACAGCAGACCAAGCCGCCGATGTTCGCGGACACGCCGACCCGCGTCGCGCCGGCACCGGTGCAAGACGCGTTGCTCGGCAACAAGAGCGGACGCACGCGCGCGGACTCGCAAGAGACCCCGCTGCCCAAGCCGATGCCGTTCCATTCGGATGCCGACGAGTTCGGCGCCGAGGCGTTCGAAGAAGCGACCAAGGTCCGCTCGCTCGACGAGCTCGTCGCGCAGACCGCCGCCGCCGAAGGCAGCAGCGCCGCCGCCGAGCTGACCCGCGGTCGTCGCGACTCGGGTGGCGGCGTGCCGCAGGCCGTCCCCGGTGTCGACCGGGACTCGGCGCCTCGCCTGCCGAGCCCGCCCGAAGCGTCGGGCCGCACCGGCAAGTTGCTCGACACGTCGCCGTCGCCGCGCGATGCCGGACCGGCGCGCACGTCGTCGCCGAGCGTCCAGCCCGCGAACGTGCCCGCGCAGGCGACCCGCCTCGGCCTCGAGCCGGCGAAAGCCACGACCGGTCGCTACGAGCCGACCGACCGAGTGCCCGCGTCGCGTGCGGTGGCCGCCGAGCCGACGGCACCCGTGCCGCGCCGTCCGTCGAGCGCACCGATCGTGATCGGCATCATGTTCACAGTGGCCGTCGCGGTCGTCGCGATCTGGTACTTCGTGCTCCGCGACCACGTCGCCGAAGAGGTCGCGAACAACGCGGGCGGCAGCGGCAGCGCGCTCGCGACGAACCCCGGCAGCAATGGCAGCGCGCTCGGCAGCAACGGCAGCGCCGCGATCGCGATGGTCGGCAGCAACGGCAGCGCGACGGCCGTCCCCACCGCTCCGATCGTCGAGACCGAGATCGCGTCGAACGTCGCGAAGGCGACGGTCACCGTCGTCGATACCGATCAGACCGGCCCTGCCCCGTTCAAGGCCAAGCTCGAAAAAGCCAAGGCCTACAAGGTCCGCGTCGAAGCACCGGGCTACGCGAAGCTCGAGCTCGACGTCAAAGGTGGCCAGGACAAGGCCACGGCGAAGCTCGTCGCGAAGCCGCACGTGATCAGCGTAGCGAGCGAGCCCTCGGGCGCGATGATCTACATCGACAACGCGCCGACCGGAAAGAGGACGCCCTCGGAGATCGAGCTCACCGCGGCGCAAGCTGCGAAGAAATCGGTGCACGTCCAGCTTCGCCTCGGCGGCTACCGGCTCGCCGATCAAATGCTCGACGCGTCCGCGATGACCGACGGTGATGCCACGATGACCGGCTCCGTCGATGCGAAGCTCGTGGTCGCACCGGTCGTCGTGATCCACAACCCGCCGCCGAACACCGGCTCGGGCTCGGGCTCGGCCACGGTGATCGCGCCGGATGGTGCTGGATCGGGCGCCGGGTCCGCGGTCCCGAGTGGCACGGGTTCCGCCACGCCGGCAAGCGGCAGTGCCTCTGGTGGTGCCCCGGGTGGTGCCTCGGGTGGCGGCGGTGGCGGTGGTGGTTCGGCAGTGACGCCGCCGACCGGTGGCGAGAGTAAGACCGGCAGCGGCGGCGAGCCCGAGCCCGACTGGTCGAAGAAGACCCCGTAGGCGCTAATAGCCGGAGATGCCTTTGACCCACTTGCTCGGGTCACCGATCTTCGGCTTTTCGCCGCCGCGCACCAGGTAGCGCACGGCGTGGTTGAGCCCGTCGAGGGTGAGCGGCCACATCGGGATCGCCGAGGCGATCACCTCGATCGTGGTCCCCGGC
The DNA here is from genome assembly GCA_039935615.1 of Kofleriaceae bacterium. Lineage (GTDB taxonomy): Bacteria > Myxococcota_A > Polyangia > Haliangiales > Haliangiaceae > JABFXX01. The sequence goes on along the minus strand of JBDTJY010000161.1, from coordinate 7,191 downwards.
CAGAACCGATCGGGCTCGGGATTGAGCCACGCGCTCGACCGGAAGTGATGACCGAGCCGGCGCAGCCAATCGATGCCCGACGCGCGATGTTGGGACGCCAGGTACATCGAACCGCCCGGATCGAGGAGCTCCGCGGGATGCATCAGCGCATCGCCGATCACGACGAGCTTCTCGTCGCGATCGCTGGTCGCGAGGAGGTCCGCGACCTGCACCGGTTTGCGAAACGCTGCGTCCTCGTAGACCGAGTTGTAGACGCAGTTGTGAAAGTAGTAGCTGCGGAACTTCGCGAACCGGCCGGTGCGCGACGCGGCCGTGAAGATCCGGCTCATCAGCTCGGTGTGCGGGTCCATCGAGCCGCCGACGTCCATCATCAAGATCACCTTGACGCGGTTGCGGCGCGGCGGCCGGAACACGACCTCGAGCTCGCCGGCATTCTTGCCGGTCTTCTCGATCGTCTCGTCGAGATCGAGCTCTTCGATCGCACCCTCGCGGCCGAGCCGGCGCAGGCCGCGCAGCGCGACATCGATCTGGCGAACATCGAGCACGATGTCGCGGCGATACTCCTTGAACAAGCGGTCACCGGCGACCGCCATCGCGCTGCGACCGCCGCCGCCACCGACTCGCATCCCGGTCGGGTTGCGCCCGTTGGTGCCGAACGGCGACGTGCCGCCGGTCCCGATCCAGCGATTGCCGCCGTCGTGGCGCTCCTTCTGCTGCTTCAAGCGCTGTTCGAACTTCTTGCGCAGGCCCTCGAGGTCGAGGTCCTTCAACATCTCGCGCTGCTCGGCGGTGAGCTGCTCGAGCAGCTTCGGATCCATCATCCATTGCTGGAGCTGCTTGGTCAGCTCGAGCGAATCGACGTGGATGTCCTTGAAGTACGCGAGGAACGCCTCGTCGTACGCGTCGTACAGCGCGATGTCCTTGACGCACAGCGTGCGGCACAGCTGATAGAAGCCGTCGAGCGACGACTCGTGCAGGCCGAGCGCCATGGCCTCCATGAGGGCGAGCCACTCGTGGGTCGAGACCGGGACCTTCTTGGCCCGCAGCTCGTAGAGAAAGTCGATCAGCAAGAGCCTAGGCCTTTGCTCGTTTCGCGAACAGCTCGACGTCGCTCTCGGTCTTCAGCAACGTCCCGAGGAACGGTATGCCGTGGCCGACCTTCGCCAGATCGACGCCGGCCTTCTTGAGCGCGAGGATCCAATCGATCAGCTCGGACGTCGACGGCTTCTTGCGCAGCTTCGGCGTCGCGCGCAGCGAGAAGAACGTCTCGAGCGCGTTGTCGAGCACGCGATCGGTGATGTCGGGATGGTGGACCTTGACGATCTCCGCCATCAGCTGGCGATCGGGAAACTGGATGTAGTGGAACACGCAGCGGCGCAGGAACGCGTCGGGCAGCTCCTTCTCGTTGTTCGAGGTGATGATGACGACGGGGCGCTCTTTCGCGGTGACCTCGCGCCCGGTCTCGTCGATCCGGAACTTCATCGCATCGAGCTCGTGCAGGAGGTCGTTCGGAAACTCGATGTCGGCCTTGTCGACCTCGTCGATCAGCAACACCACGCGGCTCTGCGCAGACAGCGCCTCGCCGAGCGGCCCGAGCTTGATGTACTTCGCGATGTCATTGACGCCCTCACCAGCCGTGGCGAACCGCGAGTCGTAGAGCCGCGCGACCGTGTCGTAGATGTAGAGCCCGTCGCGCGCCTTGGTCGTCGACTTGACGTGCCACGTGATCAGCGGCATCCCGAGCGCGCGTGCGAGGTTCTCGGCGAGCAGCGTCTTGCCGGTGCCGGGCTCGCCGCGCACGAGCAGCGGGCGCCCGAGGGCGACCGCGACGTTGACCGCGTGCTTGAGCTCCTCACTCGCGATGTACGAGTCGGTGCCGGTGAATTGATTGAACTGCTCTGTTGACGAGAAGGCGACTTCCACACGAGCAGTTTAGCTCACTTCTTGCGACCCTGAATCCACGCATCACCGACGGCGTAGACGTGGGTGGCGATGTGAACGAGCCCCAGGACACCGCCGAGGAGCGGCAGCCCGCCGAGGAACGCGGCGCCGGTCGCGGCGGCGACGACGAACACGCCGATCGCCTTGTCGGTCTCGCCGTTGATCAGCTGACCGACGCCCGGAATGATGAAGCTGCACACCGCAGGAACCACGCCGCTGCCTCGCGATTCGCCCGAGTACTTCACCATCGCCTTGGACATAGCTTGACCATGACATCAATCGCAGGTGAGTGCACCTGCGACGTCTGCGACGGGCTGCGACGCGCCTAGAACCAGGTCGAGGCCCCGATCATCATCATGATGTAATGCGACGTGAACGTGCCCTGATTGACGGGCTTCTCGGACTGCACGTTGGCATTGATGATCGGGTTGATCGGATCGGGACCCTGGCGGGTCGGTTGGCCCTGGCCGTAGCCATCGGCCGGGGCATCGCCGTTGCCCGAACAGCCAATGCCGCCTGGGATCGCGCCGGTCGGATCGCAGTTGCGATTCTGCGTGCGCGTGCCTTCGAGGATCACGCTGAAGCCGGCGTCGAACGACCACTTCTTCAGCTTGTACGAACCGCCCGCCGCGATCATCGTACGCGCTGCGCCGTCGAGATCCGCACGCTCCCAGCCCTGGCGAGCCGCCGCCGTGTCGTAGCCGATGCCGCCGCGGGCGACCACGGTGTTGGCACCGACGTCGAAGTTGTAGCTGCCACCGAGGCGCGCCGCGTACGTGTTCTGCAGACCGTGCTGGACGAAGCTCGGCTTGAGCGTGATGCCGGTATCCGGCATCGCCGCGGTCGTGACCTGGCCGTCGATGTTGACGTGGAAGTCGCTCGAGTTCTGGCAGGTCGGATCCTTCACGTAGTCACACGTGTCGCCCCAACGCTCCCAATCGAGATCGAGCTCGATGTCGCCCTTCTGCTTGCCCGCGGCGTCGAGGAACTTCCAGCGCCCACCGAGCTGCGCGGTCATCGGCAACTCGACATCGACGCAGCCCGACAGGTCGCCCTGTTTTCCGCCCGGCGCGCAGATCGCCTGCGCATCCGGCGGCGGGATCACGATCACGGGCGCGCCCGCGAGCGTCGCTTCCGGGCCGTTCGTGCTGTAGGCGTGGCCCTTCGCGTGGATGTTGATCGGCAGCGTGTAGTTCGCACCGAGCTCGATGTTCGGGCCGATCCGATACGAGGCACCGAGGCCGCCGGTCTTGACGAAGTTGTCCTTCGCGTCGAGCGTGAAGATGCCGTCCTTCTTGTTCCACTCTTCGTAGTTGCCGGGCGAGCCCCACACGCTGACCGTCGACTTGAGGTTCGCGATCCCGAACGAACCGCGAATGCCGACGTCGAGATCGGGCGTGATCGAGTACGCGACGTCGATGCTCGGCAGGATGATCGCGGCTTCCTCTTCGATGATGTCGTAGCGCGACGGCGGCGGCGCGGCGCCGAACACCGGGAAGTCGTAGCTGTTCGCCGTCGTCGTGTAGTACGGCTTGCCGTTGACGGTGTTCATGTTGCGGAACGGGTACGCGTTCGGCGCGTAGATCCCGAAGCCGAGATGAAGGTGCGGCACCGCGCCGTTGAGATCCGAGACGATCCCGATCACCGGCACCGGCTGGTACGCGCCGAGGCCGAGCGGCGGCTTGGGATCGTTCGTGACCTTCGGAAACGGCGTGCCCGCGTACGAGGTCGCCTCTTCCTTGATCGGGTCGTAGTTGCCCGCGCGCGTGAACGACATCAGGTAGTCGATCGCGACGATGCCGAGCGTGATCTTGGTGCCGGTGGTCTTCGCGATGCCGGCGGGATTCACCGCGATCGCCTCGGCGTCGTCGGCCGATGCGACGGCCGCACCTGCACGCGTCGTCGATACGACTCCCGCGCCCGGCAGGAACAACCCACCTGCCGACGCCGATCCCGAAACGAACAACGCGACGAGAGAAGCCAGCCCCTTAGCGTTCATCTGGGCGCGAACGTACCTCACGGCCCTTACGCGCGAACAGCCCGATATGCGTCAACAAGATCGCAATCGCCGCGGGGGTGATGCCGCTGATCCGAGACGCTTGACCTACGGAGCGAGGTCGGATCGCTTCTAGCTTCTCGATCGCCTCGTTCGACAGGCCCGGGATCCGCCGGTAGTCGAGCTCGTCGGGGACGCGCACAGCGTCGGCACGAGCCACCCGCGAGGCGTCGGCCTCCTGGCGGCGGAGGTACCCCTCGTAGGTGATCTCGATCGCGACGCGGTCGAGGACCTCGGCGGTCGCCGGCGACGCCGCGACGCCCCCGAGCTGCGCGATCTCCTCGACGGCGCGCCAATCGAGCTCGGGCCGCCGCAACAGGTCCGCGAGCGTCGCGCGGCGAGCGACCAGCGGCGACGAGCCAAACCGGGCGAGTGCCGTGTTGACGGCGTCGCTGCCGACCACGCTCGCCGAGTGCGCGCGCTCCAGCGCCCCCGCGAGCTCGCTGCGCCACTGCTCGTAGACCCGCCAGCGATCGTCGCCGATCAGGCCGAGCTCGCGACCGAGCGGCATCAGGCGATCGTGGGCGTTGTCCTCGCGCAGCAGCAACCGGAACTCCGCGCGCGACGTCAGCATGCGATACGGCTCCTTGGTGCCGCGCGTGACGAGATCGTCGACGAGCACGCCGCCGTACGCCTGATCGCGCCGCAGGATCATCGGATCGCGCTGGAGGATCTTCAGCGCCGCGTTGATGCCGGCGAACATGCCCTGCACCGCCGCTTCTTCGTAGCCCGAGGTGCCGTTGATCTGCCCCGCGTGATAGAGGCCGGCACAGCGTCGGGTCTCGAGCGTCGGCAGGACCTCGCGCGGATCGATGAAGTCGTACTCGACGGCGTAGCCGGCGCGCGTCATCTCGGCGCGCTCGAGGCCGGGGATCGTGCGCAGGAACGCGAGCTGGATATCGAACGGCAGCGACGTCGAGATGCCGTTCGGATAGACCTCGGCCGAGTCGATGCCCTCGGGCTCGAGATAGATCTGATGACGGTCTTTGTCCGCGAAGCGGACGACCTTGTCCTCGATGCTCGGGCAGTAGCGCGGCCCGACGCCCGCGATCTCCTTGTTGTAGAGCGGCGACCGAGGCAGGCCCTCGCGGATGATCGCGTGGGTCTTCTCGTTGGTGTACGTGATCCAGCAACTGATCTGCGGCAACGGTGGCGGCGGTCCGCGCCACGAGAACGTCGGCGGCGGATCGTCGCCGGGCTGGAGCTCGAGCCCCTGGATGTCGATCGTCTTGAGATCGATCCGGCACGGCGTTCCGGTCTTCAACCGCGCGAGTGGAAACCCGAGCTCGGCGAGCGAGGTCGACAGGCCCATCGCCGGCGCTTCTCCCGCACGCCCGCCTGCCGCGCGCGCTTCGCCGACGAAGATCGCGCCGCGCAGGAACGTGCCGGTCGTCAGGATCACGCTCTTGGTGCGATAGGTGATGCCCATCGTCGTCGTGACGGCGACGACGTGCTTGCGCTCGCTCGCGGTGGTCGGCGAGTCCTCGACGTGCAGCTTCGCGACCTCGCCCTGGCGCAGTGCGAGGCCCGGGCACTGCTCGAGCCGCATCCGCATCTCGTCGCGATAGCGCCGCTTGTCGGACTGACAGCGCGTCGAGCGCACCGCCGGGCCCTTGCTCGCGTTCAACCGGCGAAACTGGATCCCGGTCGCATCCGCGACGCTGCCCATCTCGCCGCCGAGCGCGTCGAGCTCCTTGACGATGTGGCCCTTCGCGACGCCACCGATCGCGGGATTGCACGACATCTGCGCGACCATCTCGAGGTTGCCGGTCAGCACGAGCACGCGCACGCCGAGCCGCGCGGCCGCGAGCGACGCCTCGCAACCGGCATGGCCTGCGCCGACGACGATCACGTCGTAGCTATCGGGGTACTCGTACGCCATCGTCGACCACTCGGGCCACTGGGTAGCACGAACGCGGCGGCGTGGAACCTGCGTTCAGCGCGCGCCGAGGCAGCGCGCCGGTTGCGGGGCCCGGCATTCGCTGCGGATCGTGTCGTTGCGCGCCCCGCAGTAGCCGCTCTCGCACTCCACCGAGCCGCGACACGCGAGGTGATCGGCGAGCTTCGCGACGCAGGTCGACGCCGCGTCGCAGAAGGCGCCGGCCGCGCAGACCTCGAGCTCCGGATCGCAATGCTCGCCGAGCGCGCGCACGGTGATCTCGGCCTCGAGGCAGCGCCGGCTGTGGTGCTCGCACGACAGGCCGGCGGTGCGATCGCAATACAGGACGACCGCACTCGTCGCTTCGTAGTCATCGACGCCGCTGGTGTCGTCGCCGATCGCGTCGCCGTAGCACGGGCCGGCGCCGGCCTTGCGCGTCACCGTGTGCAGCACGCACTTGAAGCTCGTGCACGCGTAGTGACAGATCGCGTTCTCGGGAATCCGCGGACAGTCGTGGTCCTCGCAGCTCGGCGGCGGCACGTGCTCGCCGACCATCTCCGACGGTGAATCGCTCGGTAGCGAGACCGGCTGCGACGCGATCGGTGCGGGCTCGCGCCAACACGCGAGGACGAAGCACCACGGTAGCGCGCGAATCACGGGGCCGCGGCGTCGCCTTCGGCGGGCGCGTCGCTACCGGCGTCGGCCGGCGGGCGACCCTTGCCGCACGTCTCGTCGCCATGCGGCTTCCACGGTGCGAACGTGTAGACATCGAGCACCAAGCGCACGACGACGTCGGTCGGGTGCTCGCCGTCGGGCGCCTTGCTCTGATCCCACGACAGATCACGGATCTTTGTCGAGCCGCACGTGTCGTGCGTGTTGTGCTTCATCGCCGCAAACTCGGCCTTGGTGCGATCGAGCACTTCGAACGAGCACACGCCGGGGACACCGCAGTTGAACAGGAACGTGTCGTAGAAGCTCTTGGTCTTGGTGCCGAGCTCGCGAATCGCCCACGCGGCGGCAGCACCATCTTTGTTCGACGCCCGCAGCTCGACCGCCGATTTTCCGGCCGGCAGGTCGATGTAGAAACAGGCCTCGGCACGTTCGGCGCTCTTGTAGAGGTGGTTGTTGCCCACCTGGGCCCACAGCTCCTGGGGCGACGTCAGCCGGATCTCGAATCGCTTCTGTGTCGGATCGGGTGGGATCCCGACGCCGCCGTCCGCGACTGCGTTGAGATCTCGGCACTTGCACTCGGTCCCGGCACACAACGGGCTCGACAACATCCCATCGGTCACCTTCGGTGGTGTGGGGCCGATCG